>NZ_CP083956.1:2221883-2916267 GCF_006442795.2 Mesorhizobium sp. B1-1-8 | reverse complement strand
CGAAGCCCGCTGCGACGACGACCGCGGCGAGCAGCAGCCAGGCCAGCGGCATAAAGCCCATGACCGAGACCTTGTTGCCGGCCTCGTCGACCTTGGGCAGCCGGCGGACGACGATGGCCAGGCAGGCGCCGCAGAACAGGAAAGCAAAGATGCCGACGAGAAAAGGCGGCCAGCCCTCGGTGCCGACGGCAAGCAGGCAAAGCGGACCGGCCGCGAAACCGGCCGAGATGATGGTCGAATAGACGCCCATGACGCGGCCGCGCCGCGATGGCGGCGCCAGCGCGATCACCCAGATTTCGCTCAAGACATAGAGCGGGTTGGTCACGGCGCCGATGAGGAAGCGCAGCGGAAACCACAGATAGAGATCCTGCGTCCAGCCGATCATCGCCAGCACCAGCGCCGAAAGCGCGGCACAAGTGAGCGCGGTGCGCCCTGCCCCGAAGCGGCGCGCCAGCGCCGGGATCAGCGGTGAGGACAGGATGAAGCCGATCGGCGTCATCGCCGCCGACAGGCCGATCAACGCCGGCGACACGCCCTGGCGCTGCAGGATGAAGCTGAGCAGCGGATAGGACAGTCCCTGCGCGATGGCGAACACCGAGACGGTAGCGATCACGCCGGTGATCGCCGCCCACTGCATCGGCTCATCCCTGTTCGTTTGCGCCATGTCCATGATCTGCTTCCCGTCGGGCAGCCTTAGCGGTTCGCTTCGATGGCCGTAAGTCCCGGCGGTAAAAAGCGCTTGCTCCAGCCAGATCCTGTCAGGCGCTTTTGCGCTTGGCCGAACGAGAGAGCGCGAAGGCGATCAGCAGCCCAGCAAGCGCGGCCGATGAGCTGAATTTTGTCCGTCGCCGGAAAGACATCTATGGAAAATAGCGGGCGATCGCCCCTTTCTTGCCTTCGGCATAGGGCGCGAGCCAGTGGTCGTCGATGAAAATTCCGTCATCGTCCGCGGGACCCTTGCCGATTGTCCGGCGCCAGGCACGGAATTTGTAGTGATCGAAAACGTCGAGCATGTGCACGGCATAGGCCGCGGCAAACGTTTTGTCGCCTTCCACGATCACCAGATTCTCATCGTTCTCATAGGAAGCCTTGTAGCCGAGGTTGTGACTGCCGGTGATCACGGTGGCGTTGTCTGCCATCGGATCGATGATCACGATCTTGTCGTGCACAATGGCATGGCCGACAGTCAGCACCTCCGCCTGAAAATCCCTGGCAATCGAGGCAGCCGTCAGGTTGGCCGCCCTGACAATCGAGACGTTCGGCGCCTCCCAGAGTTTTTCGGGATAGACGAAGGGCGACTTGCCATCCTTGTTGGATTTGTGGGTGACGGGATCCCTGGTCGGGGCGACATAGTTGGGCATGGCGGTTTCGTCGCTGATCGCGCCTTGAACGATCAGCTTCGGATTGGCCTTCGCCGCCGCGACCGCCTGGTCGATGATCGAATTGTCGCCAAGCAGCGAGGGATTGAACACCAGGAACAGCACGCAGTCCTTCGCCGCCTTGATGCGGGCGAAAACGTCTTCGAGGTCGACCGGCCGCACCGTGATGTCCTTTTTGTTTCGCTGGGGATCATTCGGCGAAAACCATATTGTCATGCCGTCAAGCTGCGCCGAGGCGCCGTTCAACGGGTTCGGCCTGTGGTTTTCCGTCCGGAACGGCACGCCTTGCGTCTGCACGGCGTGTCCGGCCGCTCCTTCATTGGCCGGCGGCGGGAAAACATCTGCTTTCATCCGCTCCCAATAGGCATTGAACACCTCCGCCATGACCGGATCATCGCGGACAAAGGCATTGTTGGACTGGCCGCAGATGCCGGTCGCCGTCCAGTTGGTGCTGCCGGTCATGACCGCCTGTGGATTGCCCTGGCCATCGCGGTAGACGGCGAACTTGTTGTGGCCGATATGGTTGTTGTTGAACAGGCGATCCGTCAGCACCACGCCCGCGTCGCGCAGGCGCTTCCTGAACGGCGCGTTGCCGGCATCCCAGAGCTTGGTCTGATCGTCCTTGGCGGAATTGGACAGGATCACTTCGACGACGTCCTTGGCGTCGATGATCGCGTCGCAGAGCTCCTCATCACCAAGCTCGTAAAGCGCCAGCCTGACGGTGCCGCCTTCGCTCTTGGCCCGTTTCATGAGGCTGGTGAGCACGTCGGGCACGTCGCCATGCAGATAGGCGCGTATCTTGCTGCCGGGGCGCTGAAGCTCGGCCGCAATCTTGTCGCGCTGCCCGACTTTGATGCCGGCTTCCGCGAGTGCATGCGACATCCATTGCGTGGAGAGCACGCCGTTGGTGAAGGCGACCCGCGCCTTGCCGAACATCTGTCCCAGGAAGATCGGCGCGCTGACGGCGCCCTTGCCAAGATAGCCGAGCGGCCGCGGGGTGCCTGTGTAGGCCGGCTCGCCGTCCACGATCTGCTCCGGACGCACCGGCACCGGATCGAGGCCGGGCCTCATGTCGCCCACCGGGCGCACGCGGTAGGCAATCATCTCACCGGCCGGCCTAAGATCGATGCTGTCGCGGCGCCGGCGCACCGTAAGATCGCGCCAGAAAGTCTTCTGGACAGGCCAAACGCCGGTATCCTGAGGTATCCATCTTGGGTTGCGCTGTCCCTTGAATGGCACCCACGCCGCCAGACAACGCTCTTCGCCAGTATCGGGATAGATGCGGACGATCTCGAAGCCGAGACAGCCCGGGATCATCCCGTCAATGTCCCATGCCAGGAACGCCACCTCGTTGTTGGTCGCCGCGCGCACCTTGATGACATCGGGCATCGTTATCCCCTTGGATGCTCAACGTGCAGGTATAGCGGAAGTAAAAGACAGAACTGTAACGCGCTTCACACGGCAGCCGCGGCAACGCCCGGCTGCCGTTCCGGCATGTCGCTTCCCTCGCTCTAGTGGTCGCCACCTCCGTACCGGCAATATTGCCGCCGGTCCATTATGCCGGCCACTTTTGCATCTCACGAGGCCTTTCATGACCGCTGCCCTTCAACCCGCCGAACCGGCACTGGCTACCGATCGCGCCCGCCGCGGCGGCCGCGCGGGAAAGCGCGCCGGCGGATCGGCCGCGTTCGAGCAGCCGGCGTTCCGGCAGCTGAAGAACCCGCTGCAGCCGACCAGGCTGGTTTCCGACGACGAGCTGGAATCGATCCACCTTGCCTCGCTGCGCGTGCTGAGGGAAATCGGCGTCGATGTGCTGCACGATGAAGCCCGCCGCATCATGAAGGAACATGGCGCCGACGTGCGCGAAGGCTCGGAGCGGGTGCGCTTCGACAGCGACATGATCCTCGAGCTCGTCTCACACTGCCCCTCGGAATTCACCATCCATGCCCGCAACCCGGCGCATAATGTGCGCTTCGGCGGCAACAATCTGATCATCTCGATGATGGCCTCGGCGCCCAACTGCTCCGACCTCGATCGCGGCCGCCGGCCGGGCAACCAGGCCGACTACCGCAACTTCCTGCGGCTGGCGCAGATGCACAACATCCTGAACTGCACCGGCGGCTATCCGGTCGAGCCGATCGACATCCATCCCTCGGTCCGCCACCTCGAATGCATCCGCGACCTCAGCCTGCTGACCGACAAGGTCTTCCACATCTATTCGCTCGGCAAGGAACGCAATGTCGACGGCATCGAGATCACCCGCATCGCGCGCGGCATCAGCCGCGAGCAGCTGATGCAGGAGCCGTCGGTCTTCACCATCATCAACACCAATTCGCCGCTCAAGCTCGACGTGCCGATGATGGAAGGCATCATCCAGATGTCGAGCATGGGCCAGGTGGTGATCGTCACGCCGTTCACGCTTTCCGGCGCCATGGCGCCGGTTACCATTGCCGGCGCGCTGGTGCAGCAGAATGCCGAGGCGCTCTCCGGCATCGCCTTCGCCCAGATGGTCAGGAAGGGCGCGCCGGTTGGCTATGGCGGCTTCACCTCCAATGTCGACATGAAGTCCGGCGCGCCGGCCTTCGGCACGCCCGAATACATGAAGGCGCAGCTGGTCGGCGGCCAGCTTGCCCGCCGCTACAACATCCCCTACCGCACCTCCAACACCTGCGCCGCCAACACGGTCGACGCGCAGGCCGCGTACGAGAGCGTGTTCTCGCTGTGGGGCGCCATCCAGGGCGGCGGCAATCTGATGATGCACGCGGCAGGCTGGCTGGAAGGCGGCCTGCGCTGCTCCTACGAGAAGACCATCCTCGATATCGACCTGCTGCAGATGGTGGCTGAATTTTTGACCCCGCTCGACCTTTCCGAGGCCGCGCTCGGCTTCGACGCTATCCAGTCGGTCGGCCCGGGCGGTCATTTCTTCGGCACCCAGCACACCCAGGACCGCTACAAGACCGCTTTCTATTCGCCGATCGTTTCCGACTGGCGCAATTTCGAAACCTGGGCCGAGGCAGGCTCGCCGACCGCGCTGGAAAAGACCAACCGGGTGTGGAAAGAGCGGCTGGCCTCCTACGAGGAGCCCTATATCGATCCCGCCATCCGCGAGGAACTCAACGCCTTCGTCGAGAAGCGCACCGCCGAAGGCGGCGCGCCGACCGATTTCTGATCCATGTTGCTGGCAAACGGTCGACCCCCACTGCGTCGAGCTGCGCTCGACACCTCTCCCCCAATCGACGGAGGAGAAATGGCATCCGCTCTTTCGATTCAATCTCTTAGAAAACGGACCTATCTCTAATGAAATCTCACGTAAAAGCGGTTGTTATCGGCGGCGGCGTCGTCGGCTGCTCGGTGCTCTATCATCTGGCCAAGGCCGGCTGGACGGACATCATGCTGATCGAGCGTTCGGAGCTAACCTCCGGCTCGTCCTGGCACGCGGCAGGCGGCTTCCATACGCTCAACGGCGACCCCAACGTCGCCAAGCTGCAGGCCTATACGGTGCAGCTCTACAAGGAGATCGAGGAGATTTCCGGCCAGTCCTGCTCGCTGCACCTGACCGGCGGCGTCATGATGGCCGATACGCCGGAGCGCATGGATTTCCTGCGCCTTGCCCACGCCAAAGGCCGCTATCTCGGCATGGACACCGAACTGATCACGCCTTCGGAAGCCAAGGCGATGTTCCCGCTGATGGACGAGACCAACTTCGTCGGCGCCATGTGGGATCCGGTCGAAGGCCATCTCGATCCGTCCGGCACCACCATCGCCTATTCCAAGGCGGCCAAGAAACTGGGCGCCGAGATCGTGCTGCGCAACCGCGTCGTCGAGTTGACGCAGGAGGTCGACGGCACCTGGAACGTCGTCACCGAACAGGGCACGGTTCACGCCGAGCATGTCGTCAACTGCGGCGGCCTATGGGCGCGCGAGATCGGCCGCATGGTCGGCGTCGAACTGCCAGTACTGGCGATGGAGCACATGTATCTGCTCACCGAGCCGATGCCCGAGGTCGAGGCTTTCAATAAATCGACCGGCCGCGAGATGATCGGGGTGCTCGATTTCAAGGGCGAGATCTACACCCGCCAGGAGCGCAACGGCATCCTGCTCGGCACCTATGAGAAGGCCTGCAAGCCGTGGTCGCCGGTCAACACGCCCTGGGATTTCGGCCATGAGCTCTTGCAGCCCGACATCGACCGCATCGCGCCCTCGCTGGAGATCGGCTTCAAGCATTTCCCCGGCATCGAGAAGGCCGGCATCAAGCAGATCATCAACGGTCCCTTCACCTTCGCCCTCGACGGCAACCCGCTGGTCGGCCCGGTGCAGGGCCTGACCAATTTCTGGTGCGCCTGCGCCGTCATGGCCGGCTTCAGCCAGGGCGGCGGCGTCGGCCTGGCGCTGTCCAACTGGATGGTGAATGGCGATCCGGGCTTCGACGTCTGGGGCATGGACGTGGCGCGCTTCGGCGAA
Source organism: Mesorhizobium sp. B1-1-8 (assembly GCF_006442795.2). Taxonomy (NCBI): domain Bacteria; kingdom Pseudomonadati; phylum Pseudomonadota; class Alphaproteobacteria; order Hyphomicrobiales; family Phyllobacteriaceae; genus Mesorhizobium; species Mesorhizobium sp. B1-1-8. The sequence continues at coordinate 2,910,427 of NZ_CP083956.1, read as the reverse complement.
TGGGCGACGCTGCGCTATACCAATGCCAAGGTGCGCGAAAACTATTCGCGGCGCTTCTCGATCCGCTTCCCCAATGAAGAGTTGCCGGCCGCGCGCCCGGCGCAGACGACGCCGCTTTACGACACCATGCTCGCCAACAACGCCGTCATGGGCGATTCGTGGGGTCTCGAAACCCCGCTCTGGTTCGCTCCGAAGGGCACCGAGCCGAAGGACATCGTTTCCTTCCACCGCTCCAACGATTTCGGCCCGATCGGCGAGGAAGTGCGCGCCACGCGCGAGAAGGTGGGCGTCACCGAGATCGCCAACTTCGCCAAGTATGAAGTGTCAGGTCCGGGCGCGGAAGACTTCCTCAACCGGCTGATGACCAACCGCATGCCGAAGGTTGGCCGTATCGTGCTCACCCCGATGGTCAACGAGTTCGGCAAGCTGATCGGCGACTTCACCATCGCCAAGGCCGGCCCAAGGAATGGAGAAGACCGCTTCATGATCTGGGGCTCGTCTGCCGCGCAGAAATATCATATGCGCTGGTTCGAGAAGCACCTGCCCAAGGACGGATCGGTGCGCATCCATCGCTTCGATCAGACCCTTGTCGGCCTGTCCATCGCCGGCCCGAGCGCGCGGGATTTGCTCCAGAAACTAGTGGACGTAGACGTCTCGACCAAGGCCTTCCGCTTCATGGATTTCCGCGAGATGGCGGTCGCCGGCGCGCCCTGCATGGTCAACCGCATCACCTATACCGGCGACCTCGGCTACGAGATCTGGATGGCGCCGACCTATCAGCGCCTCGTCTACAAAGCGATCAAGGAAGCCGGCGAGGAATTCGGCATCGTCGACTTCGGCATGCGCGCGCTGCTGTCGATGCGCCTCGAAAAGAACTTCCCGACCTGGTTCCGCGAACTGCGCCCGATCTACGGGCCGTTCGAAGGCTCGATGGACCGCTTCATCAAGCTCGAGAAGAACGATTTTATCGGCCGCGAGGCAGCGGCGAAAGAACAGGCCGACGGACCAAAACTGCGCCGTGTCTCCTTCGTCGTCGATGCCGCCGATGCCGACGTGATGGGCGACGAGCCGATCTGGGCCAAGGTCAGCAAGGATTACGGCACGGTGGAAAAACCGCATGGCTATGGCGCGCCGCGTTTCGACACGGCCGGCAAGGAAGTGCGCGGATCGAAGGCCGCCGAAGGCGCGTCCGCCGTGCGCGGCATCGTCGACGGCGACTGGCGCGTCGTCGGCTGGGTCACATCGGGCGGCTTTGCGCATTATGTACAGAAGTCGATGGCGCAGGGCTATGTGCCGGCAGCGCTTGCCGAGGACGAAAGCGCCGGCCTGTTCGAGATCGAGATCCTCGGCCATCGCCGCCCGGCCCGCATCAATGTCGAACCACCCTTCGACCCGAGCGGTGAGAAGATGCGGACCTAAGGTTTCGCGATGGACAGCGCGGCACCCAGGGGAAGCTTCGGCCGCCATCGCAAGATCATGCCGTTCGAACCCGGCTCCGTCGATGCGCTGCGCGACGCCTCCCGCCGGAAGGCGGCGTCGCTCAACCAGCATGTGCTGGGCTACGGCGCGCAAGCGGAAGCCGAGTGGGCAGCGGCCGGCATCGCCGCGCCCGACCTGCCTGCAATGCGAAGATACCGGCTCGACCGCATCCGCGCCGAGCTGAAGCGCCGCGATTATGCCGGCGCCCTGCTCTACGACCCGGTCAATATCCGTTACGCGACCGACTCGACCAATATGCAGCCCTGGGTGGCGCACAACCGGACCCGCCACTGTTTCGTCGCGACGGAAGGTCCGGTGGTGCTGTTCGACTATTTCTCCTGCGAGCACCTGTCGGACCATGTCGGCGTCGTCGACGAGGTGCGTCCGGCCGTGTCGTGGATTTATCTTTACAGTGGCGAGCTCACCGAACTCAAAGTCCGCCGCTGGGCCGCAGGCATTGCCGATCTGGTAACGGAGCATGGCGGCGGCAATCGCCGCATCGCCGTCGACCACATCAATCCAGAAGGCGTCGGGGAGCTCGCCCGCCATGGCATCGCCATCGGCAATGGCGAGGCGGTGATGGAAAATGCGCGGCTGATCAAATCACCGGACGAGATCCTGGCCATGCGCCGCGCCATCGTCGCCTGCGAGGCGGCGATGGGCGAGATGGAACAAGCGCTCAAGCCCGGCATCTCCGAGAACGAATTGTGGGCGCAACTGCATCGCGGCAACATTGCGCGCGGCGGCGAATGGATCGAGACCCGGCTTTTGTCGTCGGGACCGCGCACCAACCCCTGGTTCCAGGAATGCTCCTCGCGCGTTATCGAAGATGGCGATCTCGTCGCCTTCGACACCGACCTGATCGGTCCCTATGGCTTCTGCGCCGATCTCTCGCGCACCTGGCTCTGCGGCGACGGGAAACCGTCGAACGAGCAGCGCGGCCTCTTCCGCATCGCCGCCGACCAGATCGCCCATAACACGCAATTGATACGGCCGGGCATCTCCTTCCGCGACCTCGTCGAGCGCTCGGCGGTGCCGCCCGGCGACTGCTTTCCGGCACGATACGGCGTGCTCTATCACGGCGTCGGACTGGCGGACGAATACCCGACGCTGCCGCATGCCGGCGATTGGACGGACGACACGCCGGACGGCGTGCTCGAACCCGGCATGGTGCTGTGCGCCGAGAGCTATATCGGCAGGCTGGGCGGGCAGGAAGGCGTCAAGATCGAGGAGCAGATCCTGATCACCGGGACCGGCAACGAAAAGCTCTCAGCCTATCCGCTGGATCAGCGGCTGCTCTGATCTGTCGCGGCCAACAGCCGCGACCGCGTCACGCATAGCGGCAACGATCTTTGCCGGCGTTGTCCTGGCGGTGATGAAAGGCAGGCCTTTGCGCCTTGCCGTCCAGCCGACGGCCTTCACGTTCTGCGCCGCCGGCTCGAAACGCTGCGCCAGCGCCCAGCTTTCGCAATCGATCGCGGCGACATCAGCCTTGCCCTCGGCGACGGCGATGATCGAGGCGCGATGACCGCTGCTTTCGCCATGCGAAGCGAAGATGTCGAGGCCCTTTCCCATTGCCGCCAGATCGCGCGTCAGCGCGATGATGCCCGACATGGAATCGAGGCTGTTGAAGGTGAAGCGTTTGCCACGCATGAGGTCGAGCGGGATGAGCGACTTGCCGTCCGCCGGCGATGGTACCGACGCCGTGCCGTCGGCCTGCATCACCAATGCGCTGGAATAGAGCTCGCCCTGCCCGCCTTCGAAGCCGTCGTAGCTTGGCTGGCCGACCACTTGCACATGTTCGGCGAGCCCGAGTTCCATCGGCCCCCAGCAGGCCTGCGCGAACAGCAGTGCGGGATGCAGCCAAAGATGATGAAAATCGAGGTCGTCGGCAAGCAGCGTTGCCGGATCGGGCGCGATCGGTTCTCCTGCGGTATTGCGAATGCCGCCCGGCACCGGCGGCAGGTCGCCATTGCGGCGCACGATTATGTCCGGCGCATCGACGCCTCTCTGCCGGAACGCGTCACGCAGCTGCGCCCACTGCGCGTCGACCTCGCCGCGCGCTTCGGGCCAGTCATACATCGGCAAGCCTGCAATGAATTCGCTCATGCCGTAAGTCTGACCATTATGTGCGAAGATGGACGAGCTGTTGAAATATCGCCAGCCTAACGCGCAAGTGCTGTCGCGCAAATCACTCTTTGGGGGGCTCGGCGGGTACCGGAGCCGTCCCAAGCCCATTGACGTTGCGCGCCCTGATGCGGGGCTTGAAGGCGCGGCCGGGCTCGGGCGTGCGCCGCAGCACCGGATGCACGATCGGCTCCTTGGCCCTGAACGCATGGGCTTTCAGCAACGCGAAATAGTTCGGGTAGGCATAGCCATTGTTCATCCGCAGCCACTCGTCGCGGCGATCGCGGAACAGTTTCGGCAGCTTGTACCAGGCAACTGTCGGGCTCTTGTGATGGACGAAATGCAGATTGTTGTTGAGGAACAGGAAGGAGAGCGGCGAGCGCTCGACGATCACCGTGCGTCCTTCCGGATGCTCCGACCACTGGTGTTCGGCATAGGTGCGGATCGAGATCAGCGACTGGCCGAACCACACCGGCACCAGTATGTAGAGCCAGAGCGGGATGCCGAAGCCGAAGGTCACGATCGGCACCAACAGGGCAAGGCCGATGGCATGCAGCAGCCATGCGTTGCGGATCGCCTTGTCGCCGGCAGCGATCTGCTTGGCGTCATCGATGAAGAAGCCGATCGAGGACAGCCACGGGCCGAGAAACAAGCGGCCGACCATGGTGTTGTTGATCTTCAGCAGGAATTTCATCGCCGGAGGCAATTCCTCATGCATCCAGAGCGCCTGATAATAGCTTTCCGGATCGTCCAGAGGATCGGTCAACCGCTCATCGGCATGGTGACGCAGATGGATCGTCTTGAAGCGGCGGAATGGCCAGACCATGCCGATCGGCAGGAAGACGAAAGCTTCGTTGATCCTGGCGTTGCGGGTCGGATGTCCGTGCAGCACTTCATGCATGAGCGAGGATTGCAGCGCCGCGATCAGCGCCAGGGCAGCCAGCGCGATCAGCGGATAGGAAGGCCAGAGCAGGAAACCGGCGGCGAGCCATGCGCCGTAGCAGAAGAGTGCGAGGAAGACTGTCGGCCATTCGATTGCCGGTGCACTGCTACGTCTCTTTTTCATGCTCGTCATGCTATCGACCACTGCCTTCCAGTCGCCGGAACCACTTTGATTCCTGACAGCATTGTGTCAGGAGCATCGCGTTGCCGCAACGCGACAAAGCGCACAAACTGTTGCGAATGCGCATTCCTGGCCGCATGTGTTATACATTGTAAACAGTATCGGGGATTTATTTACGCCTGAGCCGTGACTGGAATGGTCTCAGCGCAAATTTTTCCTCTCCGAAGAAGGAGTGACGTGATGGACAAGCGCGATCTATCGACGGTCTTCCGAGACCGCCTGAAATTGCTCTTGACACGTTCCGACTTGAACCAGTCGGCCTTTGCCACCGCGGTCGGCATCGACCGCTCGGCACTGTCGCAATTGCTTTCCGGCGCCTCGACCCGCCTGCCCCGCGCCGAGACGCTTCTCAACATCGCCGCCGAGTTCAAAGTGTCGCTGGACTGGCTGCTTGGGCTCTCTCAGGACGAGGGCGTCACCGGCGAAATCCGTGAGAGCCTCGAGATCGAGGAGGCGCCCGACGGGTTCGATCGCACGCTGCTCGCCAAATGGCACGCCGAGGCGGCCGGCACGAAGATCCGCTACGTGCCGGCCGGCATTCCGGATCTGCTGCGCACCGAAGCGCTGGTCGACTACGAGGCCCGCATCGCCAACAAAAGCCGTGAGGCGCAGGCCGGCGAGACGCAATACCGCATCGACTATAACCGGCGGCCGGAGACCGACATGGAAGTCTGCATGCCGCGCCATACGCTGGAAATTTTTGCGCGCGGGTTGGGCATCTGGGACCGTTTTCCTGAAGCCGACCGTCGCGAGCAGCTTCTGCACATGGCGACCCTGCTGGACGACCTCTACCCGACCTTCCGCCTGTTCCTTTATGACGGGCGTATGCGCTATTCGATCCCTTACACCATCTTCGGTCCCTATCGCGCCGCCATCTATGTCGGCGACATGTACATAGTGCTGAACTCCACCCAGCCGGTCCGCACCTTGACCAGTCATTTCGACAATCTGATCCGCGCCGCCGACATCAACGCGCATGAGGCGGCAAGCTTCACCCAAAAGCTGGCTGGAATGTCCTTCCCGTCAAGCGCTGCCTGATGCGGCTTGCGCGCCTGCAAACGCATTGACTGGACATAAAGACTTCTTTATATCCTTATTCGAATTCAGGACATGAAAGCCAAGCCAATGACCACGATCAATCCCATCGACGCATTGCTTGCCGAAAAGGGCGTGCTGCTGGCCGACGGCGCCACCGGCACCAATCTGTTCGCGATGGGCCTCGAGGCCGGCGAGGCGCCGGAGTTGCTGAACGAGACGGCGGCCGACACGATCGTCAGCCTGCATCAGAATTTCGTTGATGCCGGCGCCGACATCATCCTGACCAATTCCTTTGGCGGCACCCGCCATCGGCTGAAGCTGCATCACGCGCAGGACCGCGTGCATGACCTCAACAAGCGCGCCGCCGAGATCGCCCGTTCCGTCGCCGACAAGGCTGGCCGCAAGGTGATCGTCGCCGGCTCGGTCGGCCCGACCGGCGAATTGCTGGTGCCGCTCGGCGCCATGACCTATGACGAGGCGGTCGATGCCTTTGCCGAGCAGATCGAAGGCCTCAAGGCCGGCGGCGCCGAAGTCGCCTGGATTGAAACCATGTCGGCGCCGGACGAGATCCGCGCCGCCGCTGAAGCCGCCATCCGCGTCGGCTTGCCTTACACCTATACCGGTTCTTTCGACACCGCCGGCCGCACCATGATGGGGCTGTTGCCGAAGGACATCCACGGCGTTGCCGAAGGGCTTTCCGAAAGGCCGCTCGGCGTCGGCGCCAATTGCGGCGTCGGCGCCGCCGACATCCTGGCATCGTTGCTCGACATGACCGCGGCAAAGCCGGAAGCGACGGTGATCGTCAAGGGCAATTGCGGCATCCCCGAATTCCGCGGCACCGAGATCCATTACTCCGGCACGCCCGAACTGATGGCCGATTATGTACGACTGGCGGTCGATGCCGGCGCGAAAATCGTCGGCGGCTGCTGCGGCACCTCGTTCGCCCACCTCGCCGCCATGCGCAAGGCGCTCGACGCCCACACAAAGTCGGCGCGCCCGACCGTCGAGACGATCGTCGAGCGCATCGGTCCGATGCGCAACAAGGTGGCGACGGCCAATGGCGCCGAGACCAGCGAAGCCCGGCGCGAGCGCCGGCGCAGCCGCGCCTGAGAATGTCTGCTTAGTCGCCGCTCTCGGCGTAGCGCGACAGGGCCGTGTTGATGTCGGTGCCGGCCTTATCCTGGCCATGAGCGCCCATCGTCATCAACGCATCCGATGCGTGCGGATCGCTGATCTGTTCGAGCATGACGCGGAAGCGGTCGTTGTTCAGCGCCGAAAGCGCGGTGTTGCGAGCGGCGTCGACATCATTTCTGATGCGCGCGGATTCGGCTGACGGAGCGGTCGCTTCCCGTGTCGGCGCGCTGCCCGCCGTCCAGCCAGCGGTCCCAATTGTGGTGATATGCAATTCCAGCCCTCAGCCCCTCTATCAGCTTCGACTAACAAAAGCTCATTGCGATGAAGTTTGGGAAAAGCCGCGCAATTTAACGATCGTAAGAAGGCCGGCTGGACACTCCCTGCCGGCCTTTTTTGCATTCTTATGCGAAAGCTATTTGTTGCCGCCAAGCGATGAGGCCAACCGCACCAGCGACAGGAATTCCGCTCGGTAGCCGAAGGGATCGGCGCCACGGGCCGCGCTGGCGATCTCCAGGATGCGGTCGTAGCCGAAATTCGCCGTCTGGTCCTCGTCGCGCAGCTTCTGCCCGAAGGCGGCAACCGCGACGGAGAAGCGCTGGTCGGCACCCGCCTCGTCGAAGGACGAGACCTCGTTAGCCGCAGTGACCGGCGTGGTGATGAGTTTCGAGACGTTCTCGTTCGGCAGCTTGTAGCGGATCTTGATGAAGGCATATTCGCCCGCATTGGCGACGCCGCCATTGTCGACCGTCGCCTGGCCGTAGCGCAGTGGATCGACCCGCTCGGCGCCGCTGCCCTTCGGCGTGATCTCATAAATCGCTGTCACCGAATGGCCGGAGCCGATATCGCCGGCATCGACGCGATCGTTGTTGAAATCCTCGCGCTTGAGCGCCCGCGTCTCATAGCCGACCAGCCGATATTCCGACACCTTGGCCGGGTTGAACTCGACCTGGATCTTGACGTCCTTGGCGATGGTGAACAGCGCCGAGGAGGCATCCTCGACCAGCACTTTTTCGGCTTCGGCCAACGTATCGATATAGGCTGCCGTGCCGTTGCCGTTCTGGGCGATGGTCTGCATCATCTGGTCGTTCAGATTGCCGCGGCCGAAGCCGAACACCGACAGGAACACGCCGGTCTTGCGCTCGCTTTCGATCAGCCGTTTGAGATCCTCGTCATCGGTCTGGCCGACATTGAAGTCGCCGTCGGTGGCCAGCATCACCCGGTTGACGCCGTCCTTGACGAAGGATTGCTGGGCAAGCTTGTAGGCTTCCTTGATGCCGGCCTCGCCGGCCGTCGATCCGCCCGGCGTGAGATTGTCGATGGCGGCAAGGATCTTCTGCTTCTCGGCCGCCTTTGTCGGAATCAGCACCGTGCCGGCGTCGCCCGCATAAGTGACGATCGAGACGGTGTCGTCGGCCTTGAGCTTGCTGACCAGCAGCCGGAAGGCCGACTTCAGCAGCGGCAGCTTGTCCGGCTCGTCCATTGAGCCCGACACGTCGATCAGGAAGACCAGGTTGGCCTTGGGCTGCTCGGCCGGCTTCACGTCGAAGCCTTTGATCGCGACATGCATCAGCTTGGTGTGCTCATTCCAGGGCGTCGGCATGACGGTGACGGTCGAGTTGAACGGCGTCGAAGCCGAGTCCGGTCCCTTCCAGCCATAGGGGAAATAGTTGATCATCTCCTCGACGCGGACCGTATCGGCCTGCGGCAGCGTGCCTTCCTTCAGCGAGCGACGCACGAAGGAATAGGAAGCGGTGTCGACATCGATCGAGAAGGTCGAGACCGGATCCTGGGCGGTTTCGTGCACCGGATTGGTCTTGAAGGTCTCGACGCGGTCGCGGTTTTCCTCTTGCGGCTGGATCTGATCGACAGGTACTGGCGCATGCTGCACCATCAGCTTGGAATCGGCGACGGCTGGCGGAGACGCTGGAACGGCGGCCGCGCTGCCTGCCGGCGCCTTGTCGGCCCGCTCAGCCTCATCGACGCTAGGCGGCGGTGTCATTGACATGATCACCCTTTTGGACGACCCGCCCTTGCCGCCGGCTGCGAGTTGGCCACTCTCTGCTGGCGCAGGTTGCAGAGCAGGCTTGGCCTCCGGCGCAGCCTCCTGCTTGAGCAGACCGTCGACCTCTGTCGCCGGCTTCGGCGCCGCCACTTGTGAATTGGCCCGGGTCTCGGCGTCGGCGTCTGTCTTCTTTTCATTTGCGGGCGCCGCTGCCAGCGGCTCGTTGATCGCGGGCTGCTCCGGAGCAGGCTTCTGCGCCGCCGGCATGTCAGCCAAGGTCTCGGTGACCGTGTCGTTGCCGCCGACGGGCGGCTGTTCCTTCAGCATCTCAAAGGCGGCATAACCGGCAATAGGCAGGGCAACCAGCGCGGTGATCGCCGGCGTGGCAATGAGTTTGCGTTGCATGATTTCTCTCCAGAGCTTTCTTGCTCGCTCCGTGAGACGAAGGCCCGCCGCCGTTCCTTGGGCAGCCGTCGAAATTTTTTCCTCTTCCATATCGAAGGCGTGCATCGCGGCAGCCAGGGCACGCCCCTTGGCTTCGTCGTCCGGCGCCGGTGCTGTGATGTCGCGCAGCCTTTCGAGTTCGTTGTCGTCGACCATGGTCACACTTCCCCGGCTGAACGCATCAGCACCTTCAGCCGTTTCTTCGCTTCATGGATGTGCCAGGAAACCGTCGTCTCCGAGAGCGCCATCACCTCCGCCGCCGCCGCGTGGTTGAGACCTTCGCCATAGACCAGCAGCACCGCGTCGCGCTGCTTGTCCGGCAGTAGCCGCACCGCTGCCCATAGCGCTTCAGTCGGATCATCGCTCTCCGCCGACGCTTCGCCCGCGATTAGCGCATAGGCGCCGTAGGCGTCGGCCTTAGCGGTGTCGCGGGCGCGCTTGCGCATCATGTCGCGCGAAGCGTTCAGCGTCATGGCATAGAGCCAGGTCGTGAAGGCGCCGCTGCCCTGATAGTCGCGGATCGCCCGGCCGAGCTTCACGCAGACGTCCTGGGCGATGTCCTCGGCGTCGGCCTTCCTGCCGCACCAGCGATAGGCGGCGCGATAGACGAAGCCATAGTGCCTTTCGAGCAATTTGCCGAAAGCCCCCCTGTCTCCGCCCCTCGCCCGCCCGACCAAATCGGCATCGGAGGCTTCGCTGTCGTCCAGCATCATCGCCGTCATTTGCCTATTGGACGAAGGCTAATGGCTAATCCTTGGGGTGATGGAAAGTTTTTTTATAGCTTCTTCCTTCTCCCCGTTCACGCAGGGCTGTCCGGGGAAAGTGTTTGGTGAATCGAAATGCCGCAGGCGCATGCCCCGTAAGACGGGGATTTTCCGTCTACCTTCTGGTTGTCGAGACTCAGAAAGGGGACGGGGCATGCGCTTTACGCCTAGCATTCTTGGCAAGCTGGTTGAACCGATCAATCGCCGCCGCTTCCAGACGATTGTGGATAGCCATGGCGGGGACGCCTACGACAAGTCGTTCAGAAGTTGGGACCATCTCATGGTGCTGATCTATGCCCAGCTCAGCGGTAGTGCGAGCCTTCGCAGCCTGGAAGCCGGCTGGAACGCCAACGGCCAGCATCATTACCATCTGGGCAGTGACGTGTTGCGGCGCTCGACCTTGTCGGATGCCGGCCGCAGGCGCCCCGTCGCCGTCTTTGCCGAGATCTTCGGCCTGCTCGCCAACCAACTCGACCGGCAGACACGCCGTGAGGGCACCGCTATGCTGCGGCTGATCGATTCCACACCGATCCCGCTCGGCAAGTTGTGCGGCTGGGCCAAGTCGAACGGTCGCATCCGCGGCATGAAGATGCACGTCGTCTATGATCCCAACGCCGATTGCCCGCGCATCCTCGACATCACCGATGCCAACGTCAACGATGCCCAGGTCGGCCGCACGATCGCCATCGAGAAGGGCGCGACCTATGTGTTCGACAAGGGTTATTGCCATTACGGCTGGTGGACGCAGATCGCCGCAGCCCAAGCTTTCTTCGTCACCCGACCCAAATCCAACATGGGGCTCGAGGTGCTCTCCGAACGTCCCGTCAAGGTCGCGCGGGGCGACGGCTTCACCGTTCTCGACGACGCTGAGGTGAGCCTTGCCGGCAAAACCCACTGCAAGCTGCCGATCAAATTGCGCCGCCTGATCGTCAAGCGCCAGGACGGCGACACCATCACGCTGCTGACCAACGATCTCAAGCGCCCGGCCGTTGAGATTGCCGCGCTCTATAAGGGCCGCTGGCAGATCGAACTCTTGTTCCGTTGGATCAAACAGCATCTCAAGATACGCAGGTTCCTCGGCAACAACGACAACGCCATCCGCCTGCAGCTCTTCGCCGCCATGATCGCCTATGCGCTGCTGCGCATCGCCGCCCGGACCTACCGCATCGCCATGCCCATCCTGCGCTTCACCGATCTGGTTAGCCAATGCCTGCTCGAGCGCCGAAGAATCGAGGCCATCAACAAGCCGCCTCCGATCAATTCGAGCCGCCGAAGGGATCGAACATCCCCAAACCAGTTGGGCTTCGATTATGAATAACTTTCCCCGGACAGCCCTGCCGTTCACGGGAGAGGTGAGGAGTGGTCCGCGCAGCGGGCGAAAAGCCAACTGACTGGCTTTTCGAACGACGAACGCCCAAAGGGCGGATCAGGGGCAGCGCGACGGCGCGAGAAAGTGGCTCAGCCCAACGCCTCACCAAAAAACATCGTCAGCCTTTTCCAGTGCCGCTCGGCGCCGGCCTCGTCGTAGAGGCTGTGGTCTTTGATGCACCAGCCATGGCCGACACCGACATAATTCTCGATCGTGTGGTCGACCTCGGCGACGCGCAATGCTTCCGCCAGCCTGGCCGACTGCTCCGGCGGGAAGCTGCGGTCAACGCCGGCGACACCGACATAGACGCGCGCCTTGAGCGAGGCTGCCTTGCGGTGCGGGCTGTCGGCGGCATCGCTTGCCAGATTGCCGCCGTGGAAGCTCGCCGCGGCGGCGATGCGGTCGGGATAGGTCCCCGCAGCATTCAGCGCCCGCGCGCCGCCCATGCAGTAGCCGACGACGCCAATCGGTCCGTCAATACCTTCGGAGGCAAATGCGTCGAGAAAGGCGGCGCTGTCGCGAATGGTCATCTCCTGCGTCGTGCCGGCGACCAGCGCCATCAGCGCCTTTTTCGTTTCCTCCACAGCAAAGGCGGTTTTGGCATCGAACGGACCATAGGGCGCATCGCGGTAAAACAGGTCCGGCACCAGCACGGCATAGCCTTCGCCAGCGAGCCTCTCCGCCATCTCATCGAGCGCCGGGCGTGGCCCGAAGGCGTCCATGTAAAGGATGGCGCCGGCCTTGGCTGTTGATGCAGGCCGGAACAATCCGGCTTTCGCCTTGCCGTCCCTGGTTTCGATCCCGATGTCTTGCTTAGCCATCCTGCCCTCCGCTGTGGCGCGATAGATATCGGCTGAGGCTGGTTGGGCAAGAGAATCGCCAAACCTGTCGTTCAAGATTTCGTGCGACTAACGGCTTTCACTCAAAGCCGGGCAAAGGCCGCCATGTGAAAGGCCTGCACCTCCGGCGGATAGCGATATTCCGTGCCGTAAGGACATGCGTTGCGGTCGAGGCAGCCGCCGGTGCGGCAGGGCCCGCCGCGCGGTCTGCGCACATGGCCACGGCAGGCTTCATGGCCAAAGCCCTGCTCGGAATAGGCATCGACCGGGCAGGCTTTCAGGCAGGGTTTATCGATGCATGTATCGCAAAGGTGAACCGCTACATAAGGATCGGCGATCGCAAGCTCGTCTTCGAAGAGCAATGCCCCCCGATAGGCGTGCCACAGCCCGTATTCGGGATGCATAAGGATGCCGAGTGGCGACGGCTTCAGCCCTTCCGCCCGCATCGCCCATTGCTGGAACGGCAGGTAGGGGCGGTCGGAGGGGGAAACAGCTCTTGCTCCGAACTGATCAGCGAGAGCGCCGATCACCTGCCGCGACCATGTATCGAGCGGATTGGCGATCCCACTCGCCTGCCGTTCCAGCCAGCGCTGGAAATGCGGCCAGGGTGCCGCACCCGCCTGCCCGACCAGAAGGACCGATCTGGCCTGCGCGCCCGAAATGCCGGCCGGCGCTGCCTCGCCCTCGGCAAAAATGAACCCGCCGCGCAGGATGAGACCATCGCCGGCAAGCGCGGCTGCTATCTCGGCCGAGCCGCGCGCAAGTATCATCCCTTCTTGTCCGGGTCGGAGAATGCGCTCCGCCAGACTTCCTTGTGGATGATGTTGGCGACTTTAGCCCCGCCTGACTCGGGCTCCTTTCACGTGAAGGCGTCGGGCATCGAACCCTTCTTCCTCGCGATGAAGTCCTTCAGCGCCTCGTCGATGGCCGGATCGAGGTGAGGCGCCTCGTAGCTTTCCAGCCAGCGCCGCGCGAGCTCGTTGGCGCGCTGCGGCGCCGTCTTCTGGCCTTCCGCCAGCCACTGCTCGTAGGAATTGTTGTCGGCGATGTTGGAGCGGTAGAAGGCGGTCTGGAAATTGGCCTGGGTGTGGTCGCAGCCGAGATAGTGGCTGCCTGGACCGACCTGGCGGATGGCGTCCATCGCCTGTCCGTTTTCCGACAGGTCGACGCTCTCGGAGAATTTCTGCGTCATGCCGAGCTGGTCGATGTCCATCATGAATTTTTCGTAGCAGGAGGCGAGCCCGCCCTCGAGCCAGCCGGCCGAATGCAGCACGAAATTGGTGCCGGCAAGGATGGTCGAATTCAGCGTGTTGGCGCTCTCGTAAGCCGCCTGCGCATCCGGTATCTTGGAAGCGCAGAGGGAGCCGCCGGTGCGGAACGGCAGGCCGAGCCGGCGCGCGAGCTGCGCTGCGCCATAGGAGACCAGCGACGGCTCCGGCGTGCCGAAGGTCGGCGCGCCCGACTGCATCGAGATCGAGGAGGCGAAGGTGCCGAACAGCACCGGCGCGCCCGGCCTGATCAACTGAGTGAAGGAGGCGCCGGCCAGCACTTCGGCCAGCACCTGCGTCAGCGTGCCGGCCACCGTCACCGGGCTCATCGCGCCGGCCAGGATGAAGGGCGTGACGATGCAGGCCTGGTTGTGGCGCGAATAGACCTTCAGCGCGCCGAGCATGGTCTCGTCGAACACCATCGGCGAGTTGGCGTTGATCAGGCTGGTCAGCACCGTGTTGTTCTCGACGAAATCGTCGCCGAACACGATCTTGGCCATCGCCACGGTGTCCTCGGCCCGTTCCGGCGCCGTGACCGAGCCCATGAACGGCTTGTCCGAATAGCGGATATGCGAATAGACCATGTCGAGATGGCGCTTGTTGACCGGCACGTCGACCGGTTCGCACACCGTGCCGCCCGAATGGTGGATCGACGGCGCCATATAGGCGAGCTTCACGAAATTCTGGAAATCCTCGATCGTCGCGTAACGGCGGTTGCCGTCGAGATCGCGCACGAAGGGTGGTCCATAGACCGGCGCGAACACGGTCGCATTGCCGCCGATCTGCACCGAGCGCTCGGCGTTGCGCGCATGCTGGGTGTAGATGGGCGGTGCGGTCTTCAGAAGCGAGCGGCAGAGCCCCTTCGGGAAATGCACGCGCTCACCCTTCACTTCGGCGCCGGCGTCTTTCCACAACTGCAGGGCTTCGGCGTCATCGCGAAAAATGATGCCGATCTCTTCCAGCACAGTGTCGGTGTTCTTCTCGATCAGCGCCAGGCCTTCCTCGTTGAGGACCTCATAGACGTTGATCTTGCGCTTGATGTAGGTGAGCTGGGTGCCCGGACCGCCGCCCGAGCGCGCCGCGCGCCTGGCCGCCGCGCCGCCGCTGGCACCACGTCCACGCCGTGCGTTTGACGCTTCCTGGTCGACTGCCGCGTTCTCGCTCATGATCGTTCTTCCCTGAAACTGTTCGACGAATTCGCCTGCGGCCGCACACCGCTACTGCTCGCCGGATCGTAGCCATGCACCTTATTGGAAACGGCCCGCCAGCGCCAACGCCTGTCGCAAAATCGACAAGAATTCCAATAGATTTGCGGTCGTTTTCCTTTTGCGGGAAGTCGCAAATCAGCTATGGACACCCGGCCCTCGCGGGTTAGGTATTGGCGCATCGATTTTAAGCTGCCGCGCTCATTCCGAGCGGCAAGGAGCCCGAGAAAAAATGGCCGACGACGAGATCATCCTTTCCGAGCTTTCCGACGACGAGCTCGTGCAGCAGATGCACGACGATCTCTATGACGGGCTGAAGGAAGAGATCGAGGAAGGCACCAACATCCTTCTCGAGCGCAACTGGGCGCCTTACAAGGTGCTGACCGAAGCGCTGGTCGAAGGCATGCGCATCGTCGGCGAGGATTTCCGCGACGGTATCCTGTTCGTGCCGGAAGTGCTGCTCTCGGCCAACGCCATGAAGGCCGGCATGGCCATCCTTCGCCCGCTGCTCGCCGCCACCGGCGCGCCGAAGCAGGGCAAGATGGTGATCGGCACCGTCAAGGGCGACATCCATGACATCGGCAAGAACCTCGTCGGCATGATGATGGAGGGTGCGGGCTTCGACGTCATCGATCTTGGTATCAACAACGCGGTCGAGAAATATCTCGATGCCATCGAGCAGCACCAGCCCGACATCATCGGCATGTCGGCGCTGCTCACCACCACCATGCCTTATATGAAGGTCGTGATCGACACGATGAAGGAAAAGGGCATCCGCGACGATTACGTCGTGCTGGTCGGCGGCGCGCCGCTCAACGAGGAATTCGGCAAGGCCGTCGGCGCCGATGCCTATTGCCGCGACGCGGCGGTGGCGGTCGAGACCGCAAAGGATTACATGAAGCGCAAGCACAACGTTCGCGCTTCCGCCTGACCAGGGCATCAGGATGGATCGACAAGAAAAGCCGCGCCTTGCAGCGCGGCTTTTTTGTTCCCAGATGATAGGCGAGGCTGCCGATCAGTTGACAGTGTCTTTGACCGCCCTTGCCGTCGATTTGACGTCCTTGCCGACGCCCCGGATGGTGTTGGCGCAGGCGGTGAGTGCAAGCGCGCTGGCCAGGATGGCGATCGGCGCGATGCGTAGCAGTTTCATGGACGGTGTCTCCCTCGACAGATATTAAGCCCCGCAGCGAAAGCCGGCCCGACTTGGTCAAGACGCAAAAAACGGAACCGAATCAAACAGACAGGCTGCTCGTCATCGCCTGCGGGATGATTGCGCGCGAAGTTTTGGCCGTCAAGCAACAGCTAAAGCTCGACCATCTCGAACTGACCTGCCTACCGGCAGAGTTCCATTTCTATCCGGACCGCATCGCACCGGCGATGGACAAGGCGATCGAGAAGGCCAAGGCGGAAGGCTACGAGCACATCTTCGTCGGCTATGCCGATTGCGGCACCGGCGGCCTGCTCGACCGCGTGATCGAAAAGCACGGCGTCGAGCGCATGGCCGGGCCGCACTGTTTTGCCTTTTACCAGGGCATGGACGCCTATGCGAAGGTCGCCGACGACGACATGATGTCGTTCTACATGACCGATTTCCTTTGCCGCCAGTTCGAGGCCTTTTTCATCAAGCCGCTCGGCCTCGACAGGCATCCGGAGTTGATCAAGGACTATTTCGGCAATTACGAGAAGCTGGTCTATCTCGCCCAGACCGACGATCCGGAGCTCGACAAGGTCGCCGAGAAGGCCGCGGCGATGCTCGGCCTCGCCTATGAGCGCCGACGGACCGGCTATGGTGATTTGACGGCAGGGCTGGCGCGAGCTGCGGCACATCCGGTGGACATGCGTTAGCCGCTCGGCTTCGGCTTATTCGGCTCCCGGTGGGGGATCCGACACGAAGTCGATAACGCGGCCGCTTTCAAGTCGGATTGGCCCCCTTGCCGTTGGATCCTTGCGCATACCCTCAGCAATCATGGCTTCGACAGTGTCGAGATTTCGCTGCAGAATTGAGCGGTCGCCGGATTCCCAGTATTCGCCTTCATCAAAAACATCGAACTTGTCGAAAAGAGGGGCAGCTTTACGAAGCAGCTCGATGATTTCGATATGGGCGCCAGACCCGGCAAACTGGGTCTTGCAATACTGCTGCACGAAGAGATGTCGGTCGAATTCGAACCGCAATGGGTCCGACCTGGGGTGCGGCAGAACTTTTATTCCTATGACCGGGCCAAGATAATCCACTTCGCGCTCATCAATGACCCGGCTGAGAGCCATTTCAGCCTCTTCTATTTCGCGAATCGGCCAGCCTCGGGTGACGGCGAACGCTTCGACTTCCTGTGACAGCGCGGCATACTGCTCTTCGCTGGACAGCTGTCCCTCAAAATGAATCGTGACACCCAAGCGCACCTCCCGCGGAACCTTCGCGACAATAGTGGCGCTTCTACTCGACCGCCAGCGCCGCGAGCACATCGGCAAAACTCGTTCTGCAGACGAAGCCCAGTCTCTCTTTTGCCCGCGACGGATCGTAGACCCGGTCGATCGAGGAAAACCTCGTCCAGCCTTGCCTGGCATAAAGCCTCGGATAATCCGGAAAATAACGCGCAACCACCGACGGCGCGTCGGCAATCAACGCTTCGCAGTCCTCCGGCCGGAACGGCGTCGGGGCAGAGATGATGAAGATGTCGAAGCCAAGGCCCCGTGCCTTCTCCAAGGCGGCGACATGCGCCTCCGCCGCATCCTCCACCGTCAGCCGGCGGAACAGCAATTCATTCGCCTTTGTATTGGCGTCCGATTGCTCGATCGCGTGCGCCATGTCGTCGGCCTCCGGAAAGAAGCGGGCGGTGCGCAACACCACCACCGGCAGTCCGTGCTCGATATGATAAAGGCGGCAAAGATGCTCGGCCGAAAGCTTGGTCACGCCGTAGATATTGCGCGGCTCCGGCGACATCTCCTCCGTCAGCCAGGCGGCCTTGCGCGCACCGCCGGTCAAGCCGGCGCGGATGGCCCGTGAAATCATCAACGATGTCGTCGAGGTGAAGACGAAGCGCTGGACGCCGGATGCTACTGCCGCGTCGAGCAGGTTGAGCGTCCCCTGCACATTCGTCGCGACGAAGTCAGCATTCTCATGGTGCTCGATGTTCGGCTTGTGCAGGGCGCCGCTGTGAATGATGGCCTCGATGCGGTTGTCGCCAACCGTTCGCAGGACCAAATCGCGATCGGCAATCGAGCCGACCACCTGCGTCTGCGCCGACGCAACGGGATCGAGACCGACCACCTGATGACCAAGCGCCTTCAGCCGGGGCGCCAGCGCGCTGCCCAGCCAGCCGGACGATCCCGTGAGCAAGATCCGCATCGATCAAAACCGTAATTTCCGATCCGGTGCTGTCAAGCACGGATGACAGCCAGCCGCGAATGGGTAAGTTGTGCACCAGAAGATGGAACCGGCTGTTCCAGCCGTCGATCAGGGAAAGCATGCCAATGACCCCTCGCCTCCTGCTTACCGCAATCGGTCTCGCCTGCCTCGCCCTGCCGGCCCATGCCGATGGCGAGGTGCAGAAGCTGATCACCGCCGCCGACAGGGCGCGGCTCGACAAATATGGCGAGACGCGCAAAGCCGCGCTCGAGGAGGCAAAGGCCGGCGATCCGGCCGAGGTCAGAGAGCTCGATACGCTGCTTGCCAAGCCGCTGGTGGCGTTCTCCGACAAGGACCTGACGGGCAATTGGCAGTGCCGCACCATCAAGGCAGGCGGCCTGAGCCCGCTCGTCATCTATGGTTGGTTCAAATGCAAGGTGAGCGACGACGGTTCCGGCTGGCGGCTGGAAAAGACCAGCGGCTCGCAACGCACCGTGGGCCGCTTCTTCGACGATGGCGACAAGCGCGCCATCTATCTCGGCTCGTTTTCGGTCAATGACGACAAGGCCAGGCCCTATGGCAGCGGCCCCGAGACCGACCAGGTCGGCTACGCCTTCCGCAACGGCGCCGGCGAATGGCGTATCGAATTCCCGGCGCCCTATTACGAATCGAAGCTCGACATCATAGAGTTCAGGCGCTGACTCAGAGCCTCTTATGTCCTGATCGACGGCTCCGGCTCACCAAGGATTAACCCGCCCTCCCTAGCATGGGCCTCGATTTTTGAGAGCGGGTGCTTGCCATGGCGGCGTCGGAATCCAGCCTGAGGCCGATCGTGGTCGTCACCGAAGGCGGCCCGCATATCTGGGCTATCGTAAATGCCATTGCCGACCGTGTCGGCCCGGTCAACGTCATCCTCGAAACCCCTGAATCCAAAAAGCGATTGCTGCTCGGCCGAGCCCGACGCCAGGGCTGGATTTCGGCCATCGGCCAGCTCGGCACCATGGTGCTGACCAGGCTGGGCAAGCGGCTGTTCGCCGGCCATGCCGCGCGGCTGATTGCCGAAGAGAAGCTCGAGACGGAGCCGCGCCAGGGCCAAACGATCGTCCATGTGTCTTCCGCCGACGGGCCCGAATGCCTGCAGGCGATCGACGAGATCAGGCCTGGCGTCGTGCTGTTAGCCGGTTGCAGGCTGTTGTCGAAGGGCACGCTCGCAAGGATGCCTTGCCCGGTGCTCAACTACCACGCCGGCATCGCGCCGAAATATCGCGGCATGAATGGCGGCTACTGGGCGCTGGCTTCCGGTGATCCGCAAAATTTCGGCACCACCGTGCATCTGGTCGATGCCGGCGTCGACACCGGCGGCGTGCTGAAGCAGGCGCGCGGCAAGCCCCGGCAAGGCGACACCATCTCCAGCTATGCGTTGCGGCAGGCGGCTTTTTCGCGCGACATCTGCGTCGAGGCGGTTGAGAATGCGCTGGCCGGCAAGCTTGAAACGATCGATCCCGCTCTGCCCTCGAAGCAATGGTTTCACCCGACGATCTGGCTCTATCTCTGGACGGGTGTGACAAGCGGCGTCTGGTAATAAGCCGGCGGCGAATTTTGGCCTTTGCTTCGCCGCGCCACCAGCGTCGCTTTTGAAGGCGCGCGCGTCGTCCCATAACAAGCGGCGCCAAGACGCATGCGGCAATGCTCCAAACATCGAGGAGTTGAGAATTCATGGCCGATCTGATCGTCGTCTATTGGCGCGACATCCCCGCCCAGGTCATCGTCAAGAAGGGCCGGCAGAACGCCAAGCGCGAGCTGCCGCTGCGCTTCACCGAGGCGATAGACATGTGCGCCATGCGCACCGGCGCAGGCGGCACCGACGATTATCTGGCCGAGTGGCGCAAGGCCGATCCGGTTCCGGTCGGCGACGATATCGAGGCCGAGGCCGAGAAGGCACTCCATGATCTCGACGCGAAATACGACCGCGAGCGGCTGGTCGCCCTGGTCAAGGCGGGTGGGAAAGAAAATGTCTGAGACTGTTCCTGCCAAGGATGGCGCGGGGGTTACCCAGGCCACGCTGGTCAAGAAGGCGGCGCCGAAATCCGACTACAAGCCGGCCGACGTGTCGCCGCAGCGGCGCGTCCAGCGCACCTTTGCCGTGCGGCTGTGGTCGATCCGCCATTCGCGCCTTCTGGAGTGGTTCTACGCAAGGTTCGCCGACACCTTCCTTTTGCTGCATCCGCTGTGGAAGGGTATCGGCTACGGCCGCGTCGAGGCGCCGGTCAAGTTTGTGGAAAAGCGCGTAAAAGGCTTCATGTTCGACTGCCGCATGTGCGGACAGTGCATCCTGTCGTCGACCGGCATGTCGTGCCCGATGAACTGCCCGAAGCAATTGCGCAACGGCCCTTGCGGCGGCGTGCGCGCCAACGGCAATTGCGAGGTCGAGCCGGACATGCCTTGCGTCTGGGTCAAGGCCTGGGAAGGCTCACAGAACATGGTGCACGGTGAGAGGATCCTGACCGTGCAGAAGCCGGTCGATCAGTCGCTGCGCGAAACCTCCGCCTGGCTCAGGGTGACCGCGCAGGCGGCCGCCGCGCGCGAAACCGCGCAGAAGCCCGGAGCCCCGGCATGATCGGCCGCCAGCGCGACGAGAATCCGGCGGGAATCCATCTGCCGCTCGATCCCCTGCCCGGCCACTCTTCGCGCGGCCGGCTGGAGCGCGTGCTGCGCCGTGGCGAGTTCGCGGTGACCACCGAGCTCAACCCGCCCGACAGCGCCGACCCCGAAGACGTCTACAACCGCGCCAAGATCTTCGACGGCTGGGTCGATGCCATCAACGCGGTCGATGCCTCGGGCGCCAATTGCCACATGTCGTCGGTCGGCATCTGCGCGCTTTTGACCCGCATGGGTTATGCCCCGATCATGCAGATCGCCTGCCGCGACAAGAACCGCATCGCCATCCAGGGCGACGTGCTGGGCGGGGCGGCGATGGGTGTGGCCAACATGCTGTGCCTCACCGGCGACGGCGTCCAGGCCGGCGACCAGCCCGGCGCCAAGCCGGTGTTCGACCTCGATTCCATGTCGCTGCTCGAAACCGTCCGCATCATGCGCGACAACGGCAAGTTCCTGTCCGGCCGCAAGCTGACGACGCCGCCGCAGGTCTTCCTCGGCGCTGCCGTCAATCCCTTCGCGCCGCCCTATGATTTCCGCCCGATCCATCTCGGCAAGAAGATCGCCGCCGGCGCGCAGTTCGTGCAGACGCAGTATTGTTTCGACGTGCCGATGTTCAGGACCTTCATGCAGAAGGCGCGTGATCTCGGCCACACCGAAAAGGTCTTCATCCTGTGCGGCGTCGGACCGCTGGCTTCCGCCAAGACGGGGAAATGGATCCGCTCCAACGTGCCCGGCATCCACATCCCCGATGCGATCATCAAGCGGCTTGAAGGCGCGCAGGACCAGAAGAAGGAAGGCAAGCAACTCTGCATCGACATCATCAATGAGGTGAAGGAAATCCCGGGCGTCGCCGGCGTCCATGTGATGGCCTACCGCCAGGAGGAATATGTCGCCGAGATCGTCGATGAATCGGGCGTCCTGAAAGGCCGCCAGCCATGGAAGCGGGAAATCCGGCGCGACGACCAGATGGTCGCCGACCGGCTCGAACACATACTGCACGACGAGATTACCGAAACCCAGGTGGACATGGTGAAGACCGCGCATTGAAAGACGCAGCCGTCACTCATTTGCTTGAACGAAATCAGATAACGATATAAAGAACTCTTTATATCCCGACGGAGAGATCCATGACCCGCACCATCGTCGCCTCGGCAACCCGTGAAATCATCATCGGCTTCGACCAGCCCTTCTGCGTGATCGGCGAGCGCATCAACCCGACCGGCCGCAAGAAGCTGGCCGCCGAAATGGTCGCCGGCAATTTCGAGACCGTCATCAAGGACGCGCTCGAGCAGGCCGCCTGCGGCGCCACCATGCTCGACGTCAATGCCGGCGTCACCGCCGTCGACCCCAACGCCACCGAACCGGCGCTGCTGGTGCAGACGCTGGAGATCGTGCAGGGTCTCGTCGACCTGCCGCTGTCGATCGACTCCTCGGTGACCGCGGCGATCGAGGCGGCGCTGAAGGTCGCCAAGGGCCGCCCGCTGGTCAACTCCGTCACCGGCGAGGAAGAAAAACTCGAAGCCATCCTGCCGCTGATCAAGAAATATAACGTTCCGGTGGTCGCCATCTCCAATGACGAGACCGGCATTTCGATGGATCCGGATGTTCGCTTCGCCGTCGCCAAGAAGATCGTGCAGCGCTGCGCCGATTTCGGCATTCCCGCCCATGACGTCGTCGTCGACCCGCTGGTGATGCCGATCGGCGCGCTGGGCGATGCCGGCCGCCAGGTGTTCGCGCTGCTGCGGCGGCTGCGTGAGGAACTCAAGGTCAACACCACCTGCGGCCTCTCCAACATCTCCTTCGGCCTGCCGCATCGTCATGGCATCAACGCAGCCTTCATCCCGATGGTGATCGGCGCCGGCATGACGAGCGCCATCATGAACCCGGTGCGGCCGCAGGAAATGGAAGCCGTGCGCGGCGCCAATGTGCTCAACGGCACCGATGAGAACTGCACCAACTGGATCCGCACCTACAAGGACTACAAGCCGGCCGAAGGCGGCCAGGCCGTTGCCGCGCCGACGCCGGTGACCACTCCTGGCGAAGGCGCCAACAATGGCGGACGTCGTCGCGGCGGCCGTGAAGCCCGGATGGCCCGGGGGTAAGCGCGCAATCGTGAGCCGCATGGCAAACCACGTTGAACCGATCGCATCGTTAATGCGGTCGGACAGCTCTGCTTTGCGATCAGGCCATGCCCACGAAGGTGTCGAACAGCGCCATTCCCGCCCACGACCCGAAAATGCCGGTCACGCCGCCGACGATGAAGTCATCGTCGAATCCTGGCCAGAATCCGTGCAGCAGCAAGATACCGACAATCGCCCCGACGATGCCGGATGCCAGATATTGCGGATTTCGCAGCCATGGGCCTCGCAGCAGGCGGACCATGGTGAAAGTCGTGAATATCGCGGACAGGAGGAGATCCGACATGATTGGCCTCTGGACCAACGTACACTCCACCCAACAGTAAAACGATCCGTTAAACGGCATCGGCAATTGCCATCGAGACCAGTACCAGCATGAACCCGCCGCCCAACATCACCGATCCGCTCGTGCTGTTCATGCCGTCCGGCAAGCGCGGGCGGTTTCCGATCGGCACACCGGTGCTCGACGCCGCGCGCCAGCTCGGCGTCTATGTCGAAAGCGTCTGCGGCGGCCGCGCCACCTGCGGGCGCTGCCAGATCGAGGTGCAGGAAGGCAATTTCGCCAAGCACAAGATCGTTTCCTCCAACGACCACATCTCGCCCAAGGGCGCCAAGGAGGAGCGCTACGAGCGCGTGCGCGGCCTGCCCGAGCGGCGGCGCCTCTCCTGCTCGGCGCAGATCCTCGGCGACCTCGTCGTCGACGTGCCGCAGGACACAGTCATCAACGCCCAGACTATCCGTAAGGACGCCGACACCAGGGTAATCGCCCGCGATACGGCGATCCGCATGTGCTATGTCGAGATCGAAGAACCCGACATGCACAAGCCGCTCGGCGATCTCGATCGGCTGAAGATCGCGCTGATGAAGGATTGGGGCTTCAAGAGCCTCGAATTCGATTTCTATTTGCTGCCGCAGGTGCAGGCCATCCTGCGCAAGGGCAACTGGACCGCCACCGCCGCCATCCACAAGGATGCCGACAGCGATATCGCGCGTGTCATCGCGCTCTGGCCCGGCCTCAAGAATGAGGCCTACGGGCTCGCCTGCGATATCGGCTCGACCACCATCGCCATGCATCTGGTGTCGCTGCTGTCGGGCCGCGTCGCCGCCTCGTCCGGCACGTCCAATCCGCAGATCCGCTTCGGCGAGGATCTGATGAGCCGCGTCTCCTACGTGATGATGAACCCGGATGGCCGCGAGGGCATGACGGTCGCCGTGCGCGAGGCCGTTTCCGGCCTCGTCGACAAGGTTTGCGCCGAAGGCAATGTGCAGCGCAACGACATCCTGGATTCCGTCTTCGTCGGCAATCCGATCATGCATCACCTGTTCCTCGGCATCGATCCGACGGAGCTTGGCGGTGCGCCGTTCGCGCTCGCCGTCTCGGGCGCCGTGCGCATCAAGGCTTCCGATATCGGCCTGAAGCTGAACCAGGGCGCCCGCCTCTATATGCTGCCTTGCATCGCCGGCCATGTCGGCGCCGATGCCGCCGCCGTGACCCTGTCGGAAGGCCCGCATCGTCAGGAAGAGATGATGCTGATCGTCGATGTCGGCACCAATGCCGAAATCGTGCTCGGCAATAGCGCGCGCGTGGTGGCCGCCTCCTCCCCCACCGGACCGGCCTTCGAAGGTGCGGAAATCTCCGGCGGCCAGCGCGCCGCGCCCGGCGCCATCGAGCGCGTGCGCATCGATCCTGACACGTTGGAGCCGCGCTACCGCGTCATCGGCTCGGAGCTGTGGTCCGATCAGCCCGGTTTCGCCGACAGCGTGCAGGCGACCGGCGTCACCGGCATTTGCGGCTCGGGCATCATCGAGGTGGTGGCCGAGATGTATCTCGCCGGCATCATTTCGGAAGACGGCGTCGTCGACGGTTCGCTCGGCGCGCGCTCGCCGCGCATCGTCGCCAATGGCCGCACCTTCTCCTATGTGCTGAAGGACGGCGAGCCGAAGATCACCATCACCCAGAACGACGTGCGCGCCATCCAGCTCGCCAAGGCAGCGCTTTACGCCGGCACCAAGCTGTTGATGGAAAAGCAGCACACCGATCATGTCGACCGCATCCATTTCGCCGGCGCCTTCGGCTCCTTCATCGATCCGAAATACGCCATGGTGCTGGGGCTGATCCCGGACTGCGACCTCGACAAGGTCTCGGCGGTCGGCAATGCCGCCGGCGCCGGCGCCCGCATGGCGCTCCTCAATCGCGGCTATCGCCGCGAGATCGAGGAGACGGTCAGCCGGATCGAGAAGATCGAGACGGCGCTGGAGCCGAAATTCCAGGAGCACTTCGTCTACGCCATGGCGCTGCCGAACAAGGTCGACCCGTTCCCGAAACTGGCGGCCGCGGTGAAGCTGCCGCCGCGCAAGGCGATAAGCGAGGACGGCAGCGCCGGCGACGCCACCCCGCGCCGCCGCTCGCGCGAAGAGCGCGCTGCAAGGCGCGGCCGGGAATAGCCGGCCTTAGAGCAATTCCAGGAAAAGTCTGGCACGGTTAGGCTCGGCGACTTCGCCGTAGCCTTCCGTCCGGAATTGCGTAAAAACAAAGAGATAGAGCGGTTCGCCGTTTCCGTGAAACGGTGAAACGCTCCAGGCGGACTCGCTCTTTCCATTTCATTTGTATGCAAATGTTTCCGGATTCACGCCATCCGGAAACCGAAACGCTCATTTCGCGAAATCCATCCGATACATACGTGAAGCATTTAACGGACATCGAACGGCGGCGGAGGATAGCCCTTTGGCCGCCGCTGCTCTTCAAAGGAGATAAAAATGTCGATGTTCGAAAATCTCGGCCGCTTCGGTGTGTCCATCCGGCAGGCCCACGCCAGGGACAGGGCGGTTCGTGCGCTCAACAGCCTGCCGGCGCATGTCCAGAAGGATATCGGTTGGCCGGCTTCGCCGCCCGTCGACCCGCAGGCAACGCTTGCCGCGCTGCTCTTGGGAACGCCGCGCTGATGAGTTTCGCCGACAAATGCAAACTGCTCGGCAAGCGCCGGGGCCAGCGTGTGGCCAAGGCGGCCGCTGACAACAAGCTGCGCGCCGCGCTGCTGCCGGCACGGCGCTGAGCGCCGCCGGCTTCACGCCGATGTGCCCGTGGAAAACCTTGACATTTTTAACTGAGGCACAATCTTCGGAGTGCGGGGGGTTAGTCGGCTCCGCCGAAGTTCGTGTATTCACATGCCCAGTTTGAAAAGCCACGTCGTCTCGTTCATCCTCAGGCACAGCCGCAAGAAGGCCTTTTCCAGTCCTGAAAACCTGCAGCGCTGGATCGCCTATGCCCGCAAGACAGAGGACCATCATCCGCCGGCGTTGCTCAAGGCGCGGCTGGACATCACCGAAAGCAGCGTCGACGGCTTTCCCGTCTATGAAATCGCACCCAAGCCTGGCGAGCAGCGGCGCATCCTCTATCTGCATGGCGGCGCCTTCGTCTTCGAGATCTCCTCCTATCACTGGGTGCTGATCGCCGAGATGGCGGAGCGACTGGGCTTCGGCGTCACGGTGCCGATCTACCCGATTGCGCCGGAACATGATTTCCACGCCATGTTCGGCATGGTCGGCGACGTTTACCGGCGCATGCTCAGCGAGACCGACGCCGGGGACATCATTTTCATGGGCGATTCCGCCGGCGGCACCATGGCGGTCGTGCTCACCATGATGGCGGCCGAGGAAGGCCTGCCTTCGCCGTCGCGCCACGTGCTGATCTCGCCTGGGCTCGACATGTCGCTTTCCAATCCGGAGGTGTTCGAGGCGGAGCGCAACGATCCCTGGCTCGGCATTCCGGGCGGCATGGAGGCGATCCGGCTCTACAGTGCCGGCATCGATCGCGCCGATTGGCGCATCAGCCCGCTCTATGGCGATCTCTCGGTGCTGCCGAAGACATTGCTGCTCACCGGCTCGCGCGACCTGCTCAGCCCCGACAATTTGATCTTTGCCGAAAAGGCCCGCGCCGCGGGCGTCGAGATGGAGGTCGTTTACGAGGAAGGCATGTTCCATGTCTGGCCGCTGATCGACATGCCGGAGGCGCGGCGCGCGCGTGAACGCATCGCATCGTTCCTCAAGGGTGAAGCGTACAGTCAGGCTGAAAGGGAGACGGTCAATTCGACGGCCAGGGTTTTGTCGAGAGTTCCGTTGATGAGCGGATTGGCAAGCACGAAAATCGCCGCCACGATTTCCTCGCTCAGGTCCGGCTGGTAGTTGATATCGTCCCTGAGTTCGATCAGGTCTGCCCACTGCTCGACATCGGAAGCGGCAAGTTCGCCCAATGACTGGCGTGTCCGACCAGCCAAGCTCGTCAATCATTTCGGTCAACCGTCGCTGAGCACCGAAACCCGGTCCATGACGCCCGTCAGAATTTTCCGGTTTCCCGGAACAGTTCGAACGTCGCCCTGATGTGGTCGGCGACCGCCTTCACCGGCGCGCTGGCGTCCGGCGCCACCACCATGGCGAGATTGTAGGTGCCGATGTCGGGCATGCCGTCCTTCGGGCAAAGCTCGACCATATCGTCGCCGAGGAACGATTTCGGCAGCGGCGCGACCGCGAGATCGGCCATGATCGCGGCGCGCTGGCCGGCCGTGTGGGCGCTCATATAGGCAATGCGGTAGTTGCGGCCCTCGCGGCCGAGCGCTTCCAGCGCCCCGGCCCGCCAGGCGCAGCCCTCCTCCCACAGCGATACCGGCAGCGGTTCGCGCAGATGCGCACAGCCGCCCTTAGCGCCGGCCCAGACGATCGGCTCGGTGAGCAGCACCTCGGCGCCCAGTGCGCTGGTCTTGTAGGAATTGGTCAGCAGCGTGATGTCGAGCGCCCGGTCGTCCATACGCCGGCGCAGATTGCTGCTCTGGTCGATGGTGACATCGACGGCGATCGAAGGATGCGACTGCGCGAAGCGCTTGAGGACATGCGGCAGCACACGCTCGCCATAGTCGTCAGGCGAGCCCAGCCGCACCACGCCGACAATGTCGGGAATGATGAACTTCGACACCACTTCGCGATTGATCGAAAGCAGCCGGCGCGCATAGCCAAGCAGCATTTCGCCATCCGTGGTCAACGTCACCGAACGCGCGTCGCGCGCAAAGACCGAGCGGCCGAGAATATCCTCCAGCTTCTTGATCTGCATGGAGACGGCCGACGGCGTGCGGAACACCGCATTGGCGGCGGTGGTGAAGCTGCCGGTCTCGGCGATCGCCACGAAGGTGCGCAACACGTCGAGATCGAGCAGCGGCAAGGGGTGATTGAGCGGGGCGTTCATCGGAGCTTGCCTTCAATTTTTCTGATGCAAACGATCATTCCATTTCGTTTGATTGAACATCACTCCGGGCGCATAGTCAACTCGGTCGATTAAGGATGCTGCCAAAAGCAGCCATGAAACCACACGACACAAACCTGCAATCGACGTGAAATGAAGCTGAAACAGAACTGACGTAACGCATTGCCGGGCGCCTCCCTGCCCGAATCGAGGAGAAAGAGAATGTCTATCCTGTCATCCATCGGTCGGCTCGCGACCGAATTCAGCGCGGCTCGCGCCCGCTACCAGACCGAACGCGCCATCCATGCGCTGCCGATCGAACTGCAGAAGGATATCGGCTGGCCGGAAGCCGCCGATGCCAAGACCGGTACGCGCCTCGGCGTTGGAAGCTGGGCCGGAGCGAAGTAACAAAGTGTGCATTCGGGACTGAAGGCCTGCCGCGTCAGCTCGGCAGGCCTTTCGTTTGTGATCAAACGAGTTTTTAGAGCCATGCCGCCGCTGCATGACGCATATGAACAAGCTGCATAGCGGGTTAATTTTCAGATTAAGTCATTGTAGATAATCACAAATTTCGGGCAAGCTGCCCAAGGACGTCGCAATCCATGTCGCTTTTCATATCAAGCGCTTCGTTTTTGCGATTTAGTTTCTGCTGAAGCAAGCCTATATCCACGTCAGCAAACGAGCTGCCCCACTCCATCAAGCGAAGGCGACCCGTCTGAGCAACCGAATGGAGATGACAATGAAGCTTTTTGCCCGCCTGTTCACCCGCCGCGAAATGAACCTGACGACCGCTCTCGAGCGTCAGCGCCTCGCCAACACCATGCCCGGCCAGACCGGCGCCATGGCTGCTGCCCGTCTCGGCTTTGTTGCCTGAGCCAGCCGCTTGCCGACGGCATTTGATGCCGTTCCACTGAATTGCGTGCAACGCCGCCCGGTTTCGCCGAGGCGGCGTTTTCATTTTCGCGCTCAGCCAATTGCACTCACTTTACGGGCAGAATTGCCCATTTGCGACCCATGTCGCAAATTTAGTCTTCACTTAGCCGCCTACCCGATTGACAGGAATGATTTTTCCTGATGTCGCTATGCTGTTCGCGACATTCTGTTCGCGTCATGGCCGCGTGAGGTTCCCCCGTGAATGCCGTAAAGCATCCGATCAAAAGATCGTTTGTATTCTTCCTCGTCCCCGATTTCACCATGATCGCCTTTGCCACGGCGCTCGACCCGCTGCGCTCGGCCAACCGGATGCTCGGCTACGAGGCCTATCGCTGGCGTCTGGCCAGCATCGACGGCAAGCCGGTGCGCGCCTCGAACGGTGTCGAATGCGCCGTCAACACCTCGCTGGAGGAAGAGCGCAAGAAGATGGCCGGGCCGGACCGGCCCAACATGGCCATCGTCTGCAGCGGCATCAATGTCGAGCGCTATCAGAACAGGTCGGCCTTCGCCTGGCTGCGCGAGGAATATAATCGCGGCGTTGCCGTCGGCGGTCTATGCACCGGCGCGCATATCCTGGCTGCCGCCGGGCTGCTCTCCAACAAGCGCTGCGCCATCCATTGGGAAAACCTGCCGGGCTTCTCCGAAGCCTACCCGAAGGCCAACGTCTTTGCCGATCTCTACGAGATCGACCAGAATGTCTACACCTGCGCCGGCGGCACCGCTGCGCTCGACATGATGCTGAAGCTGATCGGCGACGATTTCGACGAAAGCCTCGTCAACCGCGTCTGCGAGCAGGTGCTGACCGACCGCGTCCGCAGCCCGACCGACCGCCAGCGCCTGCCGCTGCGCGCCCGCCTCGGCGTCCAGAATTCCAAGGTGCTGACCATCATCGAGCTGATGGAAGCCAACCTTTCCGAGCCGCTGTCGCTGATTGAGATCGCCGACCATGTCGACCTGTCGCGCCGGCAGATCGAGCGCCTGTTCCGCACCGAGATGGGCCGCTCGCCTGCCCGCTATTATCTGGAGATCCGTCTCGACCGTGCCCGGCATCTCTTGATCCAGTCGTCTATGCCGGTGGTCGAGGTGGCGGTGGCCTGCGGCTTCGTCTCGGCCTCGCATTTCTCGAAGTGCTACCGTGAGCTTTACGCCCGCTCGCCGCAGCAGGAGCGCGTCGACCGCAAGCAGCTGCTGGCGGCTTGAGCCGATAAGCGTCGTCGAATCCTAGGCGGGCTGCCCCTGCGCCGTGCGCATCGCCTCGATGCGGATGTCTTCAGTCAGTTGCGCCTTGAGCGCCGAGAACTCCGGGCTGGTCTTCAGCGTGTAGTGGCGCGGATGCGGCAGCTCGACCGGCACGTCCGACTTGATGCGGCCCGGCCGCGCCGTCATCACGATCACGCGCGAGGCCATGAAGATCGCCTCCTCGATATCGTGGGTGACGAACAGCACCGTCTTCTTGCGCCGCTCCCAGATGCCGAGCAGCAATTCCTGCATCAGTCCGCGGGTCTGGTTGTCGAGCGCGCCGAACGGCTCGTCGAGCAACAGGATTTCCGGATCGTTGGCGAGAGCGCGCGCGATCGCCGTGCGCTGCTGCATGCCGCCGGAAAGCTGCTTCGGCCAGTGGTTCTCGAAACCTTTGAGCCCGACGAGATCGACATAGGAAGCCACGATCTCGTTGCGCTCGCGCTCCGGCATGCGGCGCTCACGCAAGCCGAAGGCGATGTTTTCGGCCACCGTCAGCCACGGAAACAGCGTATAGGACTGGAAGACCATGCCGCGGTCCGGACCTGGCCGGATGACGGCCTTGCCGTCGAGCAGCACGCGGCCCTGGCTCGGCGCCTCCAGCCCGGCGACGATCCTCAGCAGCGTCGATTTTCCGCAGCCGGAAGGCCCGAGGATGGTGATGAAATCATTGGCCTCGACGGCGAGGTCGACCGGCTGCAGCGCCTGGACCGGGCTGCCGCCGCGCACCCCGGCGAAGGTCCGCGAAACGCCTTCGATTACAAGCTTGCTCACGCCAGGCTCCACGGATAGAGCCAGCGGTTGAGCGCCTTGAAGGCGAAGTCGGACAACAGTCCGATCAGCCCGATCACGATGATGCCGAAAATGATCTGCCCGGTCGCCAGCCGCGACTGGCTGTTGATGATCATGTAGCCGATGCCCGAAGACGAGCCGATCAGCTCGGCGACGATGACATAGGTCCAGGCCCAGCCGAGCACCAGCCGCAGCGTCTCGGCGATCTCCGGCGCATTGGCCGGCATGATCACCCGTTTGACAATGCCGTTGTCGGTTGCCCCGAGCGTATAGGCGGCTTCGACCAGGTCGCGCCTGGTGCTGCCGACCTTGACCGCGACGATCAGGATGATCTGGAAGACCGAGCCGACGAAGATCACCAGAAGCTTTTCCAGTTCGCCGATGCCAGCCCACAGGATGAGCAGCGGGATGAAGGCGGAGGCCGGCAGATAGCGGGCAAAGGACACGAACGGCTCGAGAAAAGCCTCCACCGGCTTCCAGGCGCCCATGGCGATGCCGATCGGCACGGCTATGACCGAGGCCAGCACGAAGCCGCCGAAGACCCGCCAGATGGTGATCAGTATATCCAGCCAGAAACGGTCCTCGACCAGCAGCCGCCGGCCGTCCTTCACCATCGACAGCGGATCGGCGAGGAAGATGCGGTTGACGTGACCGCCCAGCGTGATCCACGCCCAGAAGCAGACGAACAGCACGAAGAAGGAAATGCCGAGCACGGTTCGCGTGCCCGGCGGGACGGGATGCAAGGGGCGCGGCATCAGGAACGGTCCTTGAGGAGGAAGGACGGCGGCGTGTTATCGCCGCCGTCGACGGGACGATCCGCGATCAGTTGGCCACCGCGCTGGTGTCGGCCAGCGTGGTGACATCAGGCGCTTGCTTGATCAGTCCCATCTGCAGCAGCAGTTCGCCCGCGGTCTTGGAGAAATCCTGGAACTCCTTGGTGAAGAACTGCTTGTTCTCGGCCTTGTCGGCCCATTTCAGGTACTTGGCGGAATCCTCGAATTCCTTGGCCGATTGCTTCACGTCGGCGCCCATGATCTCGTAGGATTTCTGCGGATCCTTCTTGATCATGTCGAGCGCGTCGAAATAGCTGTCGGCCAGCGCTTTGGCGGCATCGGGATTGGCCTTGAGGAAGTCCGGCGTGCAGCCGACGGTGTCCAGCACCATCGGATAATCAAGCGTGGTCACCAGGATATGGCCCTGGTCGGCCTTGCCGCGCACAGCCGAGATGAAGGGCTCATAGGTGACGGCAGCATCGTTCTGGCCGGCAAGGAAGGCCTGTGCGGCGGCGTCCGGCTCCAGGTTGACGACGGTGACGTCCTTGGTCGTCATGCCGTTCTTGTTGAGCACCCAGGCAAGCAGGAAATAGGGCGAGGTGCCGGGCGCCGAGGAAGCCACGGTCTTGCCCTTGAGGTCGGCGACGGTCTTGATGTCGTTGCGCACGACGATGCCGTCCGCGCCATAGGATTTGTCGAGCTGGAAAATTTGCTTGGTGGTGACGCCGCTGGCGTTCCACACCATCCACGTCTCGACCGTGGTCGCCGCGCATTGCAGGTCACCGCTAGCGATGGCGAGCGGACGGCTGGCCTGCGGCACCTTCTTCAGCGTGACGTCGAGGCCGTGCTTCTCGAAGAGGCCGGCCTGCTTGGCCAAAGTCAGCGGCGCGAAGCCGGTCCAGCCGCTGATGCCGATGGTGAGCGACGTGGCGGCCATGGCCGGCGCGGACAACGCCGCAACGGCCGTTAGCGCCGCCGCGAAAATGGTGGTTCTTTTCATTGTGGTTCCCCTTTTGTGTGGTGAGACAGAATTGTCTCACAGACGCCAAAAGGCTTGTCAATGAAGCTGACGCCGCACTCGGCCATGATCCAAACTGGAGCATGATCCCGAAAAGTGGGAACCGGTTTTCGGAGGAGCGGCTTCTCGATCCGTCACGGCATGCCCCAGCCGCGGTTGCGCCACATCTTCTCGCCAGCCAGGCAATCAGCGGGCGGCCTGTCATCGGTCCGGACGACCGGCGGGTGAGCCATCTCTTCCGCAGCCCATTGTCGCGACGCCGGACCGGCAAGTTCCAGCACCAGCTTGCGGCGGATGGCTTCGGGAAACTGTGTCCAGTCGTTGACCGGGATCATGAAGGCGCCGGGTCCGCCGATCACGCAATCGCTGTAATAGCGGTCGAGATTGTCGACGTCGAAGGCGCCGCTGAAGCCACCCCGCGTCATCAACGGCAGCCCGTTGATGGTGATGCCTTGCCTGACCACCTCGTCGCGCGTCAGGTTGACCGGCGGACCTTGGTTGTTGGGCCCATCGCCCGAAACATCGATGACGCGCTTGGTTCCCTGAAAGCCGCTCTCGGCGAACAGGTCGCTGCCGAAGGTCAGCGCGCCGGAGATCGACGTGCGCCGGGCGCTGTCCGGCGCACGGGCGTTGAGCTGCGCGACCACCCTTTCGGCATCGGCGCGATTGGCGATCACCGTCCACGGCACGATGACCCGCTGCCATCTAGTGCCGGCCCATTCGACATAGGTGACCGCTATCTTGCCATAGGTGCCGTCGGCGATGGCCTTGAGCACGTTGTCGTGCGTCAGCGCCGCCG
The DNA here is from genome assembly GCF_006442795.2 of Mesorhizobium sp. B1-1-8. Lineage (NCBI taxonomy): Bacteria > Pseudomonadati > Pseudomonadota > Alphaproteobacteria > Hyphomicrobiales > Phyllobacteriaceae > Mesorhizobium > Mesorhizobium sp. B1-1-8. Next base: position 2,876,712 of record NZ_CP083956.1, on the reverse strand, counting down.
CATAGCCATGGCGCTGGATCTCCAGCTCAGCCGGCGACATCGAGAGCGAAACATCGACCGCCAGCACCAGTTCGACATCGACCGGCTCGGCGGCGGCCGATGCTGTGGTCAGGCCAAACAGCATCGCCAACGCGGCGGCGCCCGAAAGCCAAGGACCTGCACGGCCGGAAGCGGACATCACGGAAGGGTAAGTGAAAATCGCCGCCGGAAAAAGTAAAAAGGCCCGGAGCAAACCAGGCCTTCTGCGAACACGTGGAGCCTCAGCTTCTCGGCTTCAGGTTCTCCGGGTCGTAGAGCGGCTTGTAGCCGACGCTTGCCACCTCGACCGGATAGGTTTCGCCGAAATACTCCACATTGAGCTTGCGGCCCTCCTGGCAGTAGGCCCAGGGCAGATAGGCGAGCGCGATGTTCTTGCCGATGGTCGGACCATAGGCGACCGAGGTGGTGAAGGAACGGCGGCCGAGTTCGTCGACCAGTGTCCCGCCGGTCGCCGGATCCAGCACCGGCATGGTGCCGACCGGATAGCGCGCGACGCCCTTCGAGTCCTTGTTGTCGGTCATCACCAGCGTGCACAGCATCGCCGGCTGGTGCTCGCGGGCGCGATATTCCAAATGTTTGGCCTTGCCGCAGAAATCGTTTTCCTTGACCTTCGGGCGGGCAAGGTCGGCTTCGAGCAGGTTGTACTCGGTGAGAAGATCGGCGTTCTGCAGCCGCAGGCTCTTTTCCATGCGGCGCGTGTTGGCATAGGTCTCGACGCCGAACGGCATGACTCCGGTCGAGCGCAGCGCGTCCCAGACGGCAAGGCCGTCCTCGTAGCGCATATGCAGTTCCCAGCCCTGCTCGCCGACATAGGAGATGCGGAACGCGGTGACGTCCCTGCCGCCGATCCGGATCGGCTTGATCGCAGCGAAGGGGAAATTCTCAGGCGTCAGCCCGTTTGGATCCTCGACCACCTTCTGCAGGGTCGTGCGCGCATTCGGTCCCCAGATGCCGATGGTGACGTATTTCTCTGTCACGTCGGTGATAGTGACATCAAAACTCTTGTCCTGCGCGGTGCGCTGCATGTAGCGGAAGTCGCGCGGGCCGGCGTCGGCGCCGTCGATAACCCGGCAGCGATCGGCCATGCGGATGACGGTAAAGTCGGCGCGCACCATGCCTTCCTCGTCGAGGAAGTGAGTGTAGATGCCCTTGCCGATGTTGTTGTCGCCGCCGATCTTGGCCGCGCACAGCCACTCCAGCAGCGCGACATGGTCGGGTCCCTCGACGTCATACATGGAGAAATGCGACAGGTTGACGATGCCGCAATCCTCGCTCATGGCCAGGTGCTCGGCATTCGACACGCGCCAGAAATGGCGGTTGTCCCATTCGTCTTCACGCACCGGCACCCGGTTGCCATATTTTTCCAGCAGATGCTCGTTGGCGGCGTAGCCATGCGCGCGTTCCCAGCCGCCCAGCTCCATGAAATAGCCGCCGAGCTCCTTCTCGCGCTCCCAGAACGGCGAGCGGCGGATGTTGCGGCCCTTGGAGAAAGGCTCGCGCGGATGCACCGCCGGATTGTAGACCTTCATCGCCGTTTCGGTGCAGCGGTCCCAGATGAACTGCTCCTGCATCTGGTGCGGATAAAAGCGCGCATAGTCGATGGCGTGATGGTCGATCGCTGTGCGGCCGTCGGTCATCCAGTCGGCGATCAGCTTGCCCATGCCGGGGCCGTCCTTGACCCAGATGGCGACGGCATACCACAGCCCCCTCACCTTCTGGCTTTCGCCCATGGAGGGTCCGCCGTCCGTGGTCACCTGCAGCAGCCCGTTGAAGGAATGGCCTTCATTGTAGCCGAGCTCGCCGAGGATCGGCGTCAGCTCCATGGCACGCTCCAGCGGCGCCATGATCTGCTCCATGTCGAGGTCGCGCTGCGACGGCGAAAGCCGCGCCTGGTCCTTTTCCAGCAGGTCGCGCGGATGGCAAAGGCGCGGATTGGTTTCCTCGTAATAGCCCCATTCGATCTGCCCGCCCTCGGCGGTCTTCGGATCGCCGGTGTCGCGCATATAGGCCGAATTGCCCTGATCGCGCAGCAGCGGCCAGCCGATCTCCTTGCCGGTGCCGGCGAACTCGTTGTAGGGGCCGAAGAAAGTGAGCGGATGGTCGATCGGCATGACCGGCAGGTCCTCGCCGACCAGTGCTGCGGTCAAACGTCCCCAGATACCGGTGCAGACGACCACATAGTCGGCTTCGATCGTGCCGCGCTCGGTCACCACGCCCTTGATACGGCCGCCCTCGATGATGAGCGACTTGGCAGAGGTGTTCGCGAACGCCTGGAGCTTGCCGGAGGCGACACCCTGGTCGACCAGCTTGCCAGCCACCGTCTGCGAGCGGGGGATGACAAGGCCCGCATCCGGATCCCACAGGCCGCCTTGCACCAGGTGCTCCTCGATCAGCGGGAATTTTTGCTTGATCTCGGCCGGCTCGATCAGGCGCGCGCGGGTGCCGAAGGATTTCGCCGAGGCGATCTTGCGCTTGATCTCGGCCATGCGGCCATCATCGCCCACGCGGGCGACCTCGAGGCCGCCGATGCGGGCGTAGTGGCCCATCTTCTCGTAGAAATCGATGGAGTAAAGCGTCGTCCAGCAGGACAGAAAGTCATGGCTGGTCGTGTAGCAGAAATCCGAGGCATGCGCGGTCGAGCCGATATCGGTCGGGATGCCCGATTTGTCGATGCCGACGATGTCGTCCCAGCCACGCTCGATCAGATGATGGGCGACGGATGCGCCGACGATACCGCCCAGACCGACGATGACGACCTTCGCCTTTTTCGGAAACTCTGCCATTGCCCTCGACTCCAAGTGACAAGCGGGCAAATTGGCGCCCGTTTAATGGGCGCACAATATGCAGAGGACAGTGACCCGGCTACCGCCTGTTTGCGACACGCCGCAGGTGCGGCGCGACCATGGCTGCAGGCTCGCTGTGGAAGGCGTTTTTTCAGGCGAAGGCCCAGACATCCTCGGCCTGGAATCCGACCTGGTAACCGGCGGTCTTCAGCTTGACGACGACCTGGCCGATCTCGGCGGCCGGCAGCGCGCCAACCTCGACCTTGATCATGCCGGGACGGTAGCGCTTGAGGTCGAGCTGTTCGAACACCATCCAGTCGGCGCCTTCGCAATCGACCAGGAAAGCGTCGATATGGGTGATGCCGTTGCGGTCGAGCAGCGTCTGCAGCGTCTCGGACGGCACCTCGATGTCCTTGAGGTGCGGCGCGAACTTGTTGAAGTTGGCGTCGGCCTCGCCCCAGGCATTCTTGCCCGACATCAGATTGGTGTCTGTGACCGATGAGCAGCCGATGAACTCGATCGGCAGCGTGCCGGCTTCCAGCGCCGCGGCATCGAAAGTGTGGACGGTGATGGTACCCTTGGTCCTGGTCACCGCCACCGGCTCGATGACGAAGCGCTCGGCATCGGGATAATTGGCGCGCAGCCGCTTCTGGTTATAGGGGATCGGCTCGACCAGCATGGCACGGGCGCGCGGAATGCGGTGCAGCCAGGGTGTGACGTCGTCGAACAGCGCGCCATCACAGGCGCCGACATTGACCATCTGGAACGGCCTGCCGCCGCTGAAACGCGCCTCCAGGGCAGCCTTGGCGAGGAACTTCGTGCCGCGCAGCGCCGGGCCGCGGTCGAGCAGGCCGGCGGGAAGGCCGAGCGAGACAAGAACGCGCGCCAGGCTGGAAACCGAACTCATGATTTGTCTCCGGAAGTGGCCTGCGGTGCCGCGTGGCGTGCGCCATGGCTCGCCGACCCCCACAGCGCCATCAAGGGCGCGGCGAGCAACAGGAACGGCGGCAACAGATTGGGAAAGTAGATGCGGGTGTCGTGGATCGGGAAGACGGCAAACTTTGCCAACACGCCGAGCACAAGTGCTGCAAGCAGGATACCTGCGCGGCGGTCGAGCCTGAAGCCGGCGCGGTCAAGCCCATACCATCCGGCCAGCGCCAGCACCGAGACGCCGACCCAGCTGTTGACGCTGACGGAGCGCACCACCGAAGCAGCGAAGGCTTTGAGATAAGCAGCCACCGAGAAAGGCGGCTCGAAGCCGTCCATGTTGTAGTGCTGCTCGATGCTGGAGAACCACAGATGCGGCCACCAGCCCGGATGCTGGGCCCAGTGCGAGATGGCGAAATAGGCGACGAAGGAGGCGGCGAAGCCGGCCAGCGCGCCCCATGCCCTTTGCCGGAAGACGACCAGCAGCACGGCGAAAATGGCAAGGAAGACAATATTGTCCGGCCGCGCCATGAAGGCAAGGAAGAGCAGGATCGCGGTCGCCGCCTCGCGTTTGCGTACATAGGCAAAGAGCCCGCCGACGAACAGCGCCGAGCACAACAGGTCGGGCGTCGATGCGCGTGTCGCGTCGCCGAAATCAGCCATGATCAGGACAGCGCCGGCAACCGGCGCCAGCGCCAGCGCGTACTGCGAGCGTAGCCAGGCGAGCGTGATGGCGCCGAACAAAAGCACCGAGAACACCTGCACTAGCCGCATCGCTTCGACCGGCGACACGATATGGCTGAGGCTGGACAACACCTCGGCATAAAGGAACTTGATCCGGTACATGCCGAGCAGCGAATGGAAGTCGGCGGCATTTTCGGTCATGTGGCTGCGGAAGCCGCCGCCGTCGTCGGTCAGCGCCTTGTAGTCGCCGGCCGACACGCCGGCCTTGACCGTCTCATAGGCATAATCATGCAGCGCCTGTGGATCGGCATAGGTGCCTTCCTCGGCGATCGCCAGATAAGGCAGCATGTCCCAGTTGGCGTCGGGCATGAACCAGGCGGTAAACGCGGTCAAAAGGATGTAGAGCGCGAAGGCCGCAGCCCCGATGGGCACCGCCAGCCGCGCATAGGTCCCCTCACCCCACGCCAGGCCGGCCTCGGTGAGCCGGTCGATCGGGTTGTTCGGTGGCGGCGATCTGGTCAGCATCGTCTCGCTCAACGGCCTTATTTGCCGACTTGGCTTTTGACGAAGTCCTTCACGATCGCCACGATGCCGCGCGAGAGCAGGCTGTCGAAGGCGTCGACGAAACGGTCGACATGCTCGCATTGGCAGATCAGCGGCGGCTCCAGCCGGATGACGTTGCGGTTGTACTCGGTGAAGGCGACGAGCACGTCGTAATCGCGCAAGAGCAGCGAGCCGACGAAGCCCGACAGCGAACCTTTGAGCTTGTCGTCGAGCACGCTGACCACCGGCCGCAAAACCATCGGCAAGGTCTGCGAGAAATCGTGGAACTCGAGCCCGACCATCAAACCCTTGCCCCGCACATCCTTGATGATCTTCGGATATTTTTCCTTCAGCGCCTGCAGGCGCTGCAAAAGGTAATCGCCGGTCGCGGCGGCATTGTCGATCAGGCCCTCGTCATAGAGGACGTTCAGCCCCTCGATCGCGGTGACGCAGGCCTCGCCCATGCCGCCGAAAGTCGCCATGGCATGGATCATCGCCGTCTTCGGCGTGCCATAGGCTTTCATGTAGACGTCGCGCTTGGCGATCATGGCGCCGACCGCAGCTTTTCCGGCGCCTAGCGATTTCGCCAGCGCCGTTACGTCGGGCACAACCCCGTAATGCTCGAAAGCATAGAAGCGGCCGGAGCGGCCATAGCCGCACTGCACTTCGTCGGCGACCCACAGCACGCCGTGCTTGTCGCAGAGCGCGCGCAGCTTCTGCCAGTACTCGATCGGCGCCTGGATGATGCCGCCGCCGCCCTGGATGGTTTCCAGCACAATGACGCCGATCTCGGGGTCGTTGCGGAAGGCACGCTCGACCGCATCGATGTCGGCGAAGGGAACCCGCACGACATTCTCAGGAACCTTGAAATCGGCGCGGTAGAGTGAACCGTCGGTGATCGCCAGCACGCCCTTGGTCTTGCCGTGGAAGGAATTCTCGGCATAGACGATTTTCGGCCGCTTCGGGCCGGCGGCTCGCTCGGCGAGCTTCACCGCCGCTTCCATCGCTTCCGAGCCGGAGGAGCCCAAAAACACCATGTCGAGATCGCCGGGCGAGCACTTGGCGATGTTGTGCGCCAGTGCCGCCGCATATTGCGACATGAAGGCGATGGCGATTTCCTGGCGCTTTTCCTCCTGGAACTTTTTGCGCGCTTCAAGAATGCGCGGATGGTTGTGGCCGAAGGCCAGCGAGCCGAACCCGCCGAAGAAGTCGAGGATCTTGCGGCCGTTCTGGTCGATGTAGAACATGCCCTCGGCGCGCTCGATCTTGATCTTGTGGAAGCCGAGCAGCTTCATGAAATGCAATTGGCCGGGGTTGAGATGCGCCTTGAACAGGTCGGTGATGCGGGCGACGTCGAGCGCCTTGGCGTGCTCGACGCTGATCAGGTCGGGCTTGGCTGTTGCTGCGGGCGACAGCGCCGGCGCGTTGACCAGCGTGCGCGTGCCTGTCTGTTCCGGCTTGGCCATTACGGTCATCTCGAAATCTCCCTTCGCGCCCTACTCGGCAGGCACATGTTTCGTAGCGACGGCATGGCCGTCTTTCTTGGCGCGGTATTCGCTGTAGGCGGCGATCAGCATGTCCTCGTCGCGGTATCGCGGCACCCAGCCGAGCTGGCGCCCGGCTTTCGACACGTCGAGCACGCATTCCTCATCGGCGATCAGATATTGTTCCGGATCCATGATCGGCATGTTCATCAAATCGAGCAGGTCGAGCGTGCGCTTGACCGCCCAGCCGGGAGTCGGGATCAGGATCGACTTCGAGCCGGCATGTTTGATCAGATCGCCTAGCAGTTTCCTGACTGGCGGCGGATTGAGCGAGCCAAGGTTGTAGGCCTCGTTCGGCACCCCGGCCTTCCAGGCCGCGCGCGCGGCTTCGGCGCAGTCGAAAACGGAAATGAACTGATAGGGATTGCGCCCGGAGCCGATCATCGGCACCGGCAGGTTCCAGTCGATCAGCTTGAACAGTTTTTCGAGGATGCCGAGACGCCCGGGTCCGATGATCAGGCGCGGCCTGAACAGCGAGATCGACATGCCGCGCTTGCGCCATTCGGCGGCAAGTTCCTCGGTCTTTTGCTTCGACCAGCCATATTCGCCGAGCGGCGCGACCGGGTGGTCCTCCGTCATCGGCAAGGTGACCGTGTGGCCGTAGATCATGTCGGTCGTATAATGGACGAGCTTTGGCGCGCCGGCCTTGTCCATGGCCTGCATGATGTGCTCGGTGCCGTGGAAATTGACCGGAAAGAAGAAGTCGTGCCGCTTGGCGCGCACCTGGATCGGTGACAGCATCTTGGCCGACAGATTGTAGACCATGTCGTCGGCCCTGAGGCCGACCGCGGCGACAGAGGCCGGATCGGTTACGTCGCATGTGGTGAAACGGACCGAGCGGTAGTGCGGCAGGTCGCTCTTGACGACATCGGCGACGACAACTTCCTCGCCGTCCGCGACGAGCCTGGGAGCAAGATGGCGGCCGACGAAGCCGTCGCCGCCGAAAATCACATGTCTCATCGAACGATCTCGCTGCTGCCGATCTTGTCGGGAATTATCGAAGCGGTCTGGTCCTCATGCCCGCGCCCGCCCATTTCCCGGCCACTTTGCGCGATCAGCACGGTGCCGACACAGATGCAGGCGATGCCGGCGATGCGCCAGCCGTTGATATCCTCGCGGAAGATGAAATAGGCGAAGATCGCGACCGCGACATAGGCCAGGCTGAGGAACGGATAGGCGAAGCTGAGCTCGACCTTGGACAGCACATAGAGGTGCGAGGCCATCGAGATGACGAAGGTGCACAGACCGACGAAAACCCATGGGCTGAAGACGATCTGCAGCAGCTTGAGGAGCGGATTGGTGCCCTCGAACGAGATCGGCCCGAGCGACATCATGCCCTGCTTCAGCATCAGCTGCGCCGCGGCATTGGTCATGACCGTGAAGAGAATGAAGACGATGTATTTCATATTGCCACCCTGCCCCGCAGCAGTCCTACTACAAACCTGCAAACGTTTCGTGAAGTCACAAGAAGGTTTTGAGTAAACCATGGATTTAACACTTCATTTACCATGACTTACTCAAATTCTATCTACTCTGCCGCCTCCGCCGTTCCGCGCCTTGCGTCCAGTTTTTTCGCCGTTCGAGCCCAGAAGCTCGATAGGAATGCCGGGTCGCGAAGCGCCTCCAGCCGCTGCCATTCCGGAAAGGACGCCGCAAAGGTCTCGGCGCCCATGCGGGCATCCTTGTAAGGGTTGACCGCCCCGCCCGCGTCGACCGTCATACGGTCGAGCTCGGCGAGCAGCCGCAACGTCCTTTCGCCCCGGTTGGGGAAATCCAGCGTCAGCGTGTAGCCGGGCCGCGGAAACGACAGCAGCGCCGGCGAGCGGACGCCGCCGAAGCGTTTCAGCACCGTCAGGAACGATCCCTGCCCCGCTTGCCTCGCCGCTTCGAGCAGCGCGGGAATAGCGCGGCGCGCAGCGGCCTCCGGCACCACGCTCTGGTGCTGGAAAAGCCCGCGCGGGCCATAGAACCGGTTCCAGTCGCGAACGCCGTCGAGCGGAAAGAAGAAGCCCTGGTAGCCCGTCTGGCGGGGCGCGGCAGAGCGTGCCTTTTTCCACCGGTAGGCCGCGTTGAAGACAGTCAGGAACGGCCGGTTGAGCACGTTGAACGGCGGCTGCGCCGGCACCGCAAGCCGGCTGCCGGCCCGCGCGGCGGCGTGCGAGCCATGCTCGGCATGATTGCCGGTAAACAGCAGCCCGCGTCCGCGCCCATGACCGCCGGCAAGCTGGTCGATCCAGGCGACGGCATATTCATTGGCCTGGTCCGCCGCCTCGGCGAGCTCGAAGAATTCGCCGAGATCGCTGAACCGGGTCGCCTTCTCGACGATATCGAGCGACGGCACCCGCATCAGCCGGATCGAGGCCGAAAGGATCAGGCCGGTCAGCCCCATGCCGCCTATCGTTGCGCGGAACAGGCGCGCATTGTCCGTCTCGGAGCAACGGTATGTCTTGCCGTCCGACCTGAGCAGCATGAAAGCTTCGACGTGGCAGCCGAAAGTGCCGCGCCGGTGGTGGTTCTTGCCGTGGACATCGTTGGCGATGGCGCCGCCCAGCGTGACGAACTGCGTGCCGGGAACCACCGCCGGGAAGAAACCGAAAGGCGCTGCATGGGAGATGATGTCGCTAAGCAGCACGCCGGCGTCCGCCTCGATCACCCCAGTCTCGGCATTGAAGGCGCGAATGCGGTTGAGCGGCCGCATGTCGATCACCATCCCGGCGTCGTTCTGGCAGCTGTCGCCATAGGAGCGGCCATTGCCGTAGCCAAGCAGGGAACCCGGCTTGGCCGCGCCGATCTTCAGCAAGGCAATCGCGTCTTCAGCCGCAATCGCCTGGCGCGCCGGCGGCGTCGCCAGCCCGAAGCTGCCGAAGCGTTCGCCGCCCATCCTCACCAACCCCCGACAACCAGCAGGGCCGCGCCGACCGCGACGACGATCTGGCTGCGCCAGTCACGGATGATGAACACGACCGGGTCGTCATTCATTTCGTCGCGGCGGGCAAGAATCCAGACGCGCATGGTGAGATAGAGAACGATCGGCGCCAGCGGCCACATCACCCATGGATGCGGATAGAGCTCGCGCACCGCCGGGCTGTCCATGTAGAGCGCCAGAACCAGCGCCGAGGAAAAGGCCGAAGCCATGCCCGCCTGGGCGACGATCTCCTGGTCCTCGGTGCGATAGCCGCGACCGGCAATGCGTTCGCCTGGCGCAATGGCGGTGGTGCGCAATTCGACGAAGCGCTTCACCAGCGCCAGCGACAGGAAGAAGAAGATCGAGAAGGCAAGCAGCCAGAAGGACACGTCGACGCCGGTCGCCGCGGCGCCCGCCATCACCCGAACCGTGTAGAGGCCGGCAAGCGTCAGCACGTCGATCAAAAGCATGCGCTTGAACGACAGCGAGTAGGCGGTGGTGATGACCATATAGCCGCCGAGCACGCCGAGGAACTGGATCGGCAGCAGGCAGCCCGCGGCGATGCCGGTCGCCAGCAGCATGGCGATGGCGCCAAAGCCGAATGGGATCGACAGCGCGCCGCTGGCGAAGGGCCGGTTGCGCTTGCTCGGATGCTTGCGGTCGAGCGCCAGGTCGAAGAAATCGTTGATGATATAGATGGCGGACGCCACGGCGCTGAAGGAAACGAACGCCACCACGCACTGCCAAATCATGCCGATGTTGAAATACTCATGCGACAGCACCATCGGCACCGCGATCAGCGAATTCTTCAGCCACTGATGCACGCGCAGCATCTTGACCAATGTCTTCCAACTCGGCCTCGGCGCCGCCATGCTCTCGGCCCCGCGCGCCGCCTGCCAGCGCGCGGCGCTGCGGTCCGGCGCGACCACGATTGCCGTACGCGCGGCGTCGAATACCTGGAGGTCGTGGCGGCTGTTGCCGGCATAGTCGAAGCCGCCGTCGCCATAGGCGGCGACCAGCGAGGCGCGCTTCCTGCCCGAAGTCATGTTGTGTGGACCGTCGGTCGCCAGCACATGGTCAAAGAGGCCGAGATGGGCTGCGATCGCCTCGGCGAATTTGCGCGGCGTTCCCGTCGCCAGAACGATCTTGCGGCCTTCATCGTGTTCGGCGCGCAGGCGCTCGAGCAATTCAACCCGGTAAGGCAGCGAGGCCGGATCGATGTCGATGCGATCGGCGATCTCCTGCTTCAACCGCGCGGGACCGCCTGTCAGCCACAGCGGCAGGAGAAAGAGATAGAGCGGGTTCTTCTTGAGCAGGATGAACAGGCCTTCCCACAGGAGGTCGGTTGCAATCAGCGTGCCGTCGAGGTCGACCGCAAACGGGATTGCGTTCCTGTCCGACCGCGCGTCCATTTTTCCTGCCCTGCCTTAACCCGTTGCGCCGCGTTTCGGCGTCTGCGCATCGGGTATAGCGGGGAACGGCGGAGTGAACGTTAAAACGCCCGGTTGTAGCGGGCTGTCGGGGCGGTATTTCCGGCGTCATCGTTAAGCAGCTTCTACCGGAAACGATAAAAGGCCGGACATTCGCCCGGCCTTTGCCAATCTGCTGCTTGCGTTTACTTGATGCGGGCGACGCCGCCCGAGATCTCGACCGTTTCAGAACCGGTCAAGGCTTCGAGGTCGCCATTGGGCAAGGTGACGAAGCAACCGTTCGGGCAGAACTCCACCGTCTCGCCGGCGGCCAGCGCCAGTTCCGTCTTGCCGCCCCCTTCGGTCACGATCAGCGTCCGGGTCTGGGCGTCCTTATTGACCGCGCTGGCGGCGAAAGCCGAACCGCCCACGGCAAGAAAAGCGATGGCGGTAACGACAGACTTCCACATTGCAATTCCGGTGTATCCACACCGCCTCTGTTGCATTTTCGCAAGGCATTCCCGCCCTTTGCACGGGAGCTTATATGACTTGCAAGCTGAACCGCAACTGAATGCCGCATTCATGCCGCAATTGGTTCGCGGAAGCGGGCTTGAGGCCTGCAAAGGTTAGTCGGGATCGGGCTTGGGCGCCTTGCGTCGGGTTTTCGCCAGGCGTTTCATCTCGGCCGCTGCCTCCGCCTCCAGCCGCTCCTGCTCGGCGGTCTCGACTTCCGTCTTGTCGTCGTCGATCGGCCACGGTTCGTGCTTTTTGGTCTCGACGACGGCGCGCGGCGTCGAGGGAATTTCGATATGCTCGTCCTCGAACGTCTCGAAGATGGCGAAGCGGATATCGTTCTGGACGATGTTGCCGTTCATCACGTCGGCTACGAAGACGCGGATTTCGAATTCGAGCGCTGCAGCCCCGAAATTTACGAACAGCACAAACGGCTCGGGATTCTTCAGCACCATCGGGTGCGAGCGCGCGACATCGAGCAACAGCGCATGCACGCGTTTGACGTCGCTGCCATAAGCGACGCCGACCCTTATGTCGATGCGGCCAAGCTTGTTGCGGTGCGTCCAGTTGCCGACCGCGTTGTTGATGAGGCTGGAATTGGGCAGGATCACCGCCTGCCGCTGGAACGTCTCGATCTCGGTGGCCCGCACGCTGATCTTTCTGACCGTGCCGCTAACCTCTCCGGCGACGATCCAATCGCCGACCTTGAACGGCCGTTCGGCAAGCAGGATGAGACCCGAGACGAAGTTGGAGACAACGTTCTGCAGGCCGAAGCCGATACCCAGCGACAGCGCACCGGCGACGAGCGCCAGGTTGGAAAGGTCGATGCCGGCCGCCGAGATGCCGACCAGTCCGGCGAGCGCTACACCGGCATAGCCGACCGCCAGCCGGATAGAGTTGCGCACGCCGGTATCGACCTTGCCGCGCGCCATCACCGAGCCGTCGAGCCAGCCCTGGAACCAGCGCGTCAGGAAATAGCCGATGGCAAAGACAACGATGCCGGTGAAGATGCCGAGGACCGAGATGGTCACCGAGCCGATCGTCACACCGGTCGCCAGCTTGTATGCCCAGGCCTGGATGTCGCCGGGCTGGAAGCCCCACATCAACAGGATCAGCGGCAGGAACACCAGCACGATCATCACGTTGATGGCGATGCTGACGACCAGGCCGAGCTGGTCGAGCGCGGTTTCCTCATAGCTGGAATTGGCTGACAGCCAGCGCCCTACCGAAGTGTCGGCGAAGCCGCCCTCCTCGCCGATCGCCCGCGCCGACAGGAAGCCGATATAGGCGGTGACCAGGATGGTGCCTGTGACCACGACCTGCACCGAGACGAAAATTGCAAGGCCGATATAGCCGAGAAACGCCGCCGCTATGGTGAACAGGCCGAGCGCGAAAGCAGTGTAGCGCAGCCATGCCGGCCATGGCCGCCAGGAGCCGTCCCCGGCTCTGAATGGCCTGAGCAGGCCCATCAGGATCAGGATGACGCCGACGATGATGGTGGCAATGAAACTTCTGGCAACCGTCAGCGACAGCGGCGAGCCCATCTTGTCGTTGACCACGGTCAGGAAATAGTTGAAGCCGATGACCACCGCCATCGCCGTCGTCAGCCGCACCAGCCAGCGCGCCGGGCTGGTTTGGACCGGGATAAGGCGCCAGTTCGGCAGCCGCGGCTCGAGCGCCGCATTGGTCAGCCTGTTGACGCAGAACACCACCGCGATCACGGACAGCAGCGCGTTGAGGAAAATGCCGATGTCGCCGCGCAGCACATTGTAATAGTTGAAGAAGAACACGGTCGAGGCAAGGAAGGCGCCGAGCGCCAGCGTCGGCAGCAGCGTCGACCAGAACGCCACCGAAAGCCGGCTGAGATAGGAAGGCTCCTCGACCGAGGGATCGGCCTCGAAGACACGCCCGAACAGGCGCCGGCCGCCAACCAGCAGCACCGCCGCCAGCACCAGCGCCATCATCGTTGCGGCAAGGATGGCCTCGAATTTGTACCTGAACGCAAAGGTCAACCATGACGCGACCGCCTTGTAGAGGCCGGCGAACTGATCGTGGGCATCGGAAAACGTCTGCGGGCTGAGCGCATCCGACAATTCGTAGCGCTTGGTCAGAACGCTGCGGAACAGCTCGCTGCGCATGGCCCCGATCCTGTCGACCAGCCCGTTGATACGGATCGACAAATTCTGCGCGCTGGCGATGACCGCATTGATCTCGGCCTTTTCGGATGTCAGCGCGCCGCGTTCATTGGCGACGATCGCCGGCTCCGGCGGCTGCCCTTGCGCCGGCGGCGGCCCTAGAACCTCGATGCGGTTGTTGATGTCGTTGATGCGGGAGCGGAACGCCAGCGCGCTGGTCAGCGCCGCTCGCGACATATCCTCCAGTTGCAGACGGATGTCGACCAGCCCGGCATCGTCCTCGCCATTGTCGGCTATCTTCTTCTCGAGGCCGTCGGTCTTGGCAGTCAGGTCCTGGATGACCTTGGTCTGGTCGGCAATCAGCTGGGCGGAACCCTGGCCGATCGCCTGCGCCATCGCGTCGAACGCCGGCTGCGCCGCGGCGGCGACGATGACGACCAGTATCAGGCGAAGCAATCGGAAGAACATGACGTCGCTGCGACTCGCGGCCGGAAAACCTTGGAAAAATTCCGCCCTTTGATAAAGACCGCCATACCGGGCGGCAAGCCATACCGCCTGGAGCCGGCGGCACGAAAGCGAGTCGGCCTGTCGAAAAGCCATGGCGCAATCTTGGCTTTGCGCCTATGGGCTGCTCTATAGTCTGCCGCATCGCATCCACAGGACGAGAGGAAGAATGGCGGAATATTCAGCCTTTTCGCTGCTCAAGAACGCGCTGACCGGAAACAAGGACTGGAAGCCCGCCTGGCGCAAGCCGGACCCCAAGGCCTCCTATGACGTCATCGTTATCGGCGGCGGCGGCCATGGTCTGTCGACGGCTTATTATCTCGCCAAGGAGCATGGCATCGCCAATGTCGCGGTGCTGGAAAAAGGCTGGCTCGGTTCCGGCAATGTCGGCCGCAACACCACAGCGGTGCGCTCCAACTACCTTTTGCCATCAAACACACGCTTCTACGAGCATTCGATGAAGCTGTGGGAGAACCTCTCCCATGATCTCAACTACAACGTCATGTTCTCGCAGCGCGGCTGCCTCAACCTTGCCCATACGCCTGCCCAGCTCGACGACTACGCCAGGCGCGGCAACGCCATGCGCCATCTCGGCGTCGATGCCGAGCTGATGACGACCGCCGAGATTTCCCGGCTGGTCCCGGCGCTCGACGTTTCCGGTTCGGCGCGATTCCCGATCTATGGCGGCCTGATGCAGCCGCGCGCCGGCACCGCCCGCCATGACGCTGTCGCCTGGGGTTATGCCCGCGGCGCCGACCGGCGCGGCGTCGACATCATCGAGAATTGCGAGGTCACCGGTTTCCTGCGCGACGGCGACCGCATCACCGGTGTCTCGACCTCGCGCGGCGAGATCCGCGCCAAAAAGGTGGCCCTGGCCGTTGCCGGCAGCACGGGGCAGGTCATGCAGCTTGCCGGCATCGACCATATGCCTATCGAAAGCCACGTGCTGCAGGCCTTTGTGACGGAATCGCTGAAGCCGTTCGTCGACACGGTCCTGACCTTCGGCATGGGTCATTTCTACATGTCGCAGTCGGACAAGGGCGGCCTCGTCTATGGCGGCGACCTCGACGGCTACAACAGCTACGCCCAGCGCGGCAGCCTGCCGATCGTCGACGAGGTGATGAGCGAGATGCTGGCGCTGTTCCCGGGCCTGGCGCGCGTGCGCATGCTGCGCTCCTGGGGCGGGCTTTGCGACATGACGATGGACGGCTCGCCGATCATCACCACCGGCCCGCTGCCCGGCATGTATCTCAATTGCGGCTGGTGCTATGGCGGCTTCAAGGCGACGCCTGCCTCCGGCTGGTGCTTTGCATACACCATTGCCAAGGACGAACCGCACCAGTTCAACGCGCCTTTCACGCTCGACCGTTTCTACCGCGGCCTCGTCATCGACGACAAAGGCCAGGGCGCGACGCCCAGGTTGCACTAGGGTCTTGATAGAATGCTGATTACTTGCCCCTATTGCGGCCCACGCGACGTCATCGAATTCACCTATCAGGGTGATGGCAATCGCGAGCGGCCGCAGCCGGCGTCGCAAAACCTCGACGCATGGAATGCCTATGTCTACGACCGGCTCAACCCGGCCGGCGACCACAACGAGATCTGGCAGCATTCGGGCGGCTGCCGCGCGCATCTCCGCGTCGTGCGCAACACGGTCACGCATGAGATCCGGAGCACCGCTTTCGCCCGTGGTCACCACCACAAATCGTCTCACAAGACGGAGGGCAAGCCGTGAGCCCGCGCCGCACCGAGACCGGCGGCCGCATCGACCGGCTGCGCACCATACGCTTCACCTTCGACGGCGCGCCCTACACCGGCCATGCCGGCGACACGCTGGCCTCGGCGCTGCTCGCCAGCGGCGTCACGCTGTTCGGGCGCTCCTTCAAATACCATCGCCCGCGCGGCCTGCTCTCCGCCGGCGTCGAGGAGCCGAACGCGCTGGTCACGGTGCTGCGCGGCGAGGTGCGCGAACCCAATATCGCCGCTACCATGGTCGAGATCTATGACGGGCTTGTTGCCGTCAGCCAGAACCGTTTCCCCTCGCTCGCCTGGGACGTGAGCGCCGTCAACCAGCTCGGCGGCAAGCTGCTGTCGGCCGGCTTCTACTACAAGACCTTCATGGGGCCCGTGATCGGGCCGCTTAAGGGCACGCGCTTCTGGATGTTCTGCGAGCATTTCATTCGCCGCGCCGCGGGCCTCGGCAAAGCGGGCGTCGCGCCCGATCCCTCGCGCTACGAGCGCATGAATGCCTTTTGCGACGTGCTGGTGGTCGGCTCCGGCCCGGCCGGGCTGATGGCGGCAAAGGCCGCCGCCGACCAGGGCGCGCGCGTCATCCTGGCCGAACTCGAGCCGCGTTTCGGCGGTTCCGCCAACTGGTCGGGCGAGATGATCGATGGTTCGCCGGCGGCCGATTGGGCGGCGCGCATTGCCGGCCAGCTTGAAGGCAACGACAATGTGCGGCTTTTGCCGCGCACGACGGTCTGGGGCTATTACGACGGCAACACCCTTGCCGCGCTCGAGCGCGTCACCGATCACAAGGAGGTGCCGGCCAAGGGCGAGCCGCGCCAGCGCTACTGGGCGATCCGCGCCAGGACGGTGGTTCTCGCCACCGGCTCCTTCGAGCGTCCGCTGGTGTTTCCCGGCAACGACCGTCCGGGCGTCATGCTGGCGCATGCGGCCGAACACTACGCCAACGAATATGGCGTGCTGCCCGGCGAGCGGATCGCGCTGTTCACCAACAACGACAGCGCCTACCGCTCGGCCATCGCGCTGAAGAGGGCCGGCGCCGCCGTCGTTGCCATCATCGACGTCCGCGCCGACGTCTCGAACGAGATGCGCAAGCTGGCGAGCGAAGCCGAGGCGGAACTGCTTGCCGGCCATGCGGTGATCGCCACGGAAGGCGGCAAGGCGCTCTCCGGGCTCAAGGTGCAGCGCTTCGACATGCTGAGCGGCGCGTTGAGCGGCGACACGCGCAGCATCCATGCCGACTGCTTGGCTGTGTCCGGCGGCTGGTCGCCGACCATCCATCTGGCCAGCCAGGCCGGCGCCAGGGCTGAGTGGGATCCGGCCACGCAGGCCTTCCTGCCGCCCAAGCCGACGCAGCGCTGGATCGGCGCCGGCGCCTTCACCGGCAGTTTTTCGACCGCGCAAGCCATTGCAGAAGGCCGGGCGGCCGGTCTCTCGGCTGCGGGCCGGGAAACGCCGCCCGCTCCCCTGCCCGTTGTCGAGGCGTTCCCGGGCGATCCCGATCCCGCGCCGGTGTTCGAGATCAAGGCCAAGGGCAAGAGCTTTGTCGATTTCCAGCATGACGTAACGTCAGAGGACGTGCGGCTGGCGCATTGCGAGGGCTTCATCTCGGTCGAGCATCTGAAGCGCTACACCACGCTCGGCATGGCGACCGACCAGGGCAAGAGCTCCAACGTGCCGGGCCTCGCCATCATGGCCGAGGCGCTCGGCAAGCCGATCCCGGAAGTCGGCACGACGCGCTTTCGTCCGCCCTATACCGCGGTGTCGATCGGCTCGCTGGCGGCGGAACGTTTCGGCGATCTGAAGCCCGAGCGGCTGACGCCGATGCATGACTGGCACATCGCCAACGGCGCCACCATGTATTCGGCCGGCCTTTGGTACCGGCCGATGATCTATGGCCTGCCCGGCGAGACGATCGAGCAGGCCTATGTGCGCGAGGCCAGGGCAACGCGTGAAAGCGCCGGCATCGTCGATGTCTCGACGCTGGGCAAGATCGCCGTGCAGGGCCCCGACGCGGCTGAGCTGCTGGACCGCGTCTACACCAACATGTTTTCGAACCTCGCCGTCGGTAAGGCCCGCTATGGCCTGATGCTGCGCGAGGACGGCCTTGCCTTCGACGACGGCACCACTTGGCGGCTCGGCGAACAAGACTTCCTGATGACCACCACCACCGCCAATGCCGGCAAGGTGATGCAGCATCTGGAATATTTCCTCGACGTCATCTGGCCGGAGCTGAAGGTCACGGTCACTTCCGTCACCGACGAATGGGCGGGCGCCGCGATCGGCGGACCGAAAGCCAGGACTATCCTTGCCGCCTGTGTCACCGGCACCGCGGTCGACAATGCGGCGCTTCCGTTCATGGGCATCGTCCACGGCCAGATCGCCGGCGTGCCGGTCATGATATGCCGCCTCTCCTTCTCCGGCGAAATGGCCTTCGAGGTCTATTCCGGCGCCGGCTACGGCACCCGCGTCTGGGAAGCCCTGATCGAGGCCGGCAAGCCCTTTGGCCTGGTGCCCTACGGGCTCGAGGCCCTGGGCACGATGCGCATCGAGAAGGGCCACGTCACCGGCGCCGAGATCGACGGCCGCACCACGGCGCGCGACCTGCATCTCGACTGGATGCTGTCGAAGAAGAAGCCTTTCATCGGCTCGGCGATGATGGACCGCGAGGGCCTGATCGCGCCCGGCCGGCTGCAGCTGGTCGGCCTGGTCTCGCTCGACAACCGGCCATTCAATGGCGGCGGTCACATCGTCGAGCAACTGGACGAAGAAAATCCCCGCGATTCGATCGGCCACATCACCGCCTGCTGCTATTCGCCGGCGCTCGGCAAATACATCGCGCTGGCGCTGGTCGAGGGCGGCAAGGCGCGGCACGGCACGCGCGCATTCGTCTCCGATCCACTACGCAACCGCTTCGGGCCGATCGAGATCGTCTCCAACCATTTCTACGATCCGGACGGGAGCCGCATGCATGGTTGAGCGCCAGTCACCGCTTGAGCCGGTGTTCCATCCGGGCTCCCATGGCAATTTCGAGCATGGCGTCGACGTCATCCTGTCCGAAACGCGGCCGGGCTCTATCCTGCAGCTCGCCGCATGGCCGGGCGAAGAGAAGCGGCTGATCGACGTCATCCGCAATGTCACCGGTCTTACCTTGCCGGACGGCGCCGGCGGTGGCGTGACCAATGGGGCGCGCTCGGCATTCGGCTTCGCGCCGGGCAAATTCACCGTAGTCGACGAGGCAGAGGATCTGGCAGCGGCCTTCGCCGGCGTCGTCACGCCGGCCATCGGCACGCTCACCGATCTTTCGCATGGCCGCACCGCGATCCGCATCGCCGGACCGAGAGCCGAATGGGTGATGGCGAAATTCTTCGCCATCGATTTCGCCCTGCCGGCCTTCCCGCTGGGCGCCGGCCGCTCGACCAATCATCACGATGTTTTCGCCCAGATTCAGCGCACCGGCGCCGACCAGTTCGACATCTACGTTTTCCGCTCCTTCGCGCGCTCGTTCTGGAAGGCCTTGTGCCACGCCTCAGAGGAAGTCGGCTACGAGGTGCAGTAAAGCAGATCGCCCAACGGTGCGAAGCTGTGGACCAGGCGATTGGCACAGCGAGCGCTTGGCACTATGGACGGCCACAACTGCCGCTTGAGCCTTGGGCCAGCAGCGACGATACATAAGGAATCACTGGCGCTTGTCGGGTTAGGCGCCTGTCCAGGCAACCAGTTCGACCTGTCCTTCCATGACCGCAGAGACTTCGGCGACGGCCACAACCCGCTTTGCTCCGGCGGGCGAGGCGTCGATGCTTTTGCCGGCAACGGTCGCCTGCGGCGTCTTCATGACCAGCCTCGACCAGAATGTCGTGGTGACCGCGCTCCCCGGTATCGGTGAAAGCCTGGACCGTCCGCCGAGCCAGCTCGGCCTTCTGATCACCGTCTATGTCGCCAGCCTGATCGTCTCGATGCCGCTCGGCGGCTGGGCGGCCGACCGCTTCGGCCCGCGCAACGTCTATTGCTTTGCGCTGCTTGTCTTCGCCAGCGCCTCGGCGCTTTGCGGGCTGTCCGGCAATCTGTGGATGCTGGTCGCCTCACGCGCGCTACAGGGTTTCGGTGGCGCGCTGATGGGCACGCTCGGCCAAGTCGTGATCCTGTCGAGCTTTCCGCGCGACCGCACGCTCAAGATCAACATGTATATTTCGCTGGCCGGCCAATCCGGGCCGCTGGTCGGGCCGCTGGTCGGCGGCGCGCTGACCACCTACGTGTCCTGGCGCTGGATCTTCTACATCAACGTGCCGTTCGCGCTGACCGCCGCCCTGCTTGCGGCCTCGATGTTTCCCTCGACGACCAAGCCGGTGCGCACGCCGTTCGATTTTCCGGGCTTCCTGCTCGTCGGCAGCGGCATGGCGCTGCTCGTCTTCGGCATGGACTCGCTCGCCGCCAAGGATGCCGCCGGCATAAGCATCGCGGCGGAACTCGGGCTGGCGATCGTCATCCTCACCGTCGCCGCCTTCTATTGCTTGCGCGCCCGCAATCCGCTGCTCGATCTGAAGCTGCTGCGCATCCGTACCTTCCGCATCAGCTTCCTTACCGGCGGGGCCCTCGACACGATCGGCCTGAGCTCGGTCGTCTTCCTGCTGCCGCTGATGTTCCAGCTCGGCTTCGGCATGAGCGCAGTGCAGGCCGGATCGCTGACCTTCATCGCCGCGATCGGGTCGCTGCTGATGCGCTTCTTCATGCCGCGGATCCTGAACCGTTTCGGCTTCCGCCGCGTGCTGATCACCAACACGCCGATCGCCGCTCTGCTGGTCGCGGGCTTTGCCTTGATGCAGGCCAGCCTGCCGGCCTGGATCGTTCTTGCCTACATTTTCGCCTTCGGCCTCGTTCGCTCGGTGCAGTGGGCCTCGACCGGCAATCTCTCCTATTCCGACATCGCGCCCGAGCAGCTCGCCCGCTTCAGCGCGCTCTATTACATCCTATGGCAGCTGGCGGTGGCGATCAGCGTCGGTCTGGCGGCGGCACTTTTGTCCCTGCTTGCCGGCGGCGGCAAGGCCAGTGTCGACGACTTCCGTATGCTGTTCATCATCGAAGGCTTGATTACGCTCTGCGCACTATCGGCGTATCTCAGGCTGACGCCGCAGGATGGCGCCCATGTCAGCGGCCATGGCGCGCAGATGAATACGGAATAAAGCATGTCTCCCGAAAGTGTGCAGCGGTTTCGGGACAAAGACATGCTTAAAACCAAAGAGCTAAAGCATGTCGCGTGATTCCTTCTCACGCGACATGCTTTAGCTCCGCCCTATTCGGCGAACGTCACCCAATCCTCGATCGGCGCGCGGTCGGTGCGGAATTCGTTCTCGGGCTTGGACTTGTCCTCGTAGCCGAGCGCCATGCCGCAGACGACGATCTCTTCATCCGGAATGTTGAGCACCGGCCGGATTTGCCGGTGATAAGGCGCGAAGGCCGCTTGCGGGCAGGTATGCAGTCCCCTGCCCCGTGCCGCGACCATGATGTTCTGCAGGAACATGCCGTAGTCGATCCATGATCCTTTGTTCAGCCGGCGGTCGACGGTGAAGATCATGCCGACCGGCGCGTCGAAGAAGACGAAGTTGCGGTCGTGTTGCGCGCGCATCCTGTCGACCTCGCGCCGGCCGATGCCGATCGCGCCATATAGGCCGAAGCCGTTGGCGCGGCGGCGGCTGAGATAAGGCTCGAAGAACTGGTCGGGATAGTATCGGTATTCGTCCCACTCGGCCTTCTCGGCGCGAATGCCCGAGTTGAGAATGGCGTCGCTGATGCGCTGCTTGACCTCGCCCTTGGTCACATAGACCCGCCAGGGCTGCATGTTCGTGCCTGAAGGCGCCCGTGCCGCCACGGCGAGAATGTCGCGGATCGTGTCGTCGTCGACCATATTGGGAAGAAACGCACGCACCGAACGGCGCGAGATGATCGCCTCGTCGACGATCGCCGCATCCTTGGCGATCCGGGTGTTGTGTTCCAGCATGGGCCGTCCCTTTGCGCATGTCCGGAACCGGGAACCGGTTCCCGAAACCGACCACGCGCAGACTCGTCAAAAACCTGGTCCCCGAACCGGACGTCCCCACCCGCCGTTCGTGGCCGAGCCTTTGCATGAACCGCCAAAACGGCGCAAGCAAATCTTGTGGCTCATGAAAATGCTCTTGATTTTTTCATGCGCTTGCCGTCTCATGAAATTTATCCGCATTTTTTCACAGAGCGCGAATTGGCCCCCATTGCCGTCAGATCGGAGCAGGATAATGGCGAGCGGTTGCTAGCCGGCGATATCCGGGCGCTGCGCAAGGCGCGCGGGCTGACGCTAACCGAGATCGCGCTCAGGCTCGGCCGCTCGGTCGGCTGGGTCAGCCAGGTCGAGCGTGGCCTTTCAGTCCCTTCGCTGGGCGACCTCAGGGCCTTCGCCCAACTCTTCGGCGTGCCGCTCAGCCTGTTCTTCAGCCATGAGGTGCCGGTCGAGAGCGAGCGCGGTGTGATCGTGCGCGCCGGCAGGCGCCGCACGCTTGGCACAAGCGAATCCGGGCTGGTGGAGGAGCTTCTGTCGCCGGACCTCGGCGGTAGCTTCGAGATGGTGCGTTCGGTCTTCGCGCCGGGGGCAGAGTTGAAGACCGCAGCGCTTCGGCCGACCGAGGAGGCAGGATATATCGCATCCGGGCTGTTCGACATCGAAATCGTAGGCGTCTGGCATCGGCTTGGCGAAGGCGATTCGTTTCGCTTCGAAGGCAAGCCTTACCGCTGGCGCAACCCAGGCACCGAGCCGGCTGTCGTCATCTGGGTGGTTTCGCCACCGGTCTACTGAGTTAAGTTGGGAGGAACAAAATGGCCGGTTTGCCGACCACGGCGCGCGTGGTGATCATCGGGGGCGGTGTCGTCGGCGCCTCGTCGCTCTATCACCTTTGCAAGGCGGGCTGGACCGATTGCGTGCTGCTGGAAAAGAACGAGCTGACCTCCGGCTCGACCTGGCATGCCGCCGGCAACGTGCCGACCTTTTCCTCGTCATGGTCGCTGATGAACATGCAGCGTTATTCGACCGAGCTCTACCGATGCTTGGCCGAAGCGGTCGACTATCCGATGAACTACCATGTCACCGGCTCGCTCAGGCTCGCCCACACCAAGGAGCGCATGCAGGAGTTCCAGCGTGCCAGGGGCATGGGCCGCTATCAGGGCATGGACATCGACGTCGTCGGGCTCGACGAGATCAAGCGTCGCTATCCCTTCATCGAGACGCATGAGTTGAAAGGCGCGCTCTACGACCCGAGCGACGGCGACATCGACCCGGCGCAGTTGACGCAGGCGCTGGCCAAGGGCGCGCGCGACATGGGCGCGAAAATCATCCGCTTCTGTCCGGTCACCGGCGTTCGCCGCGAGGCCGGCGAATGGGTGGTCACGACGCCGCAGGGCGAAATCCGCTGCGAAATCGTCATCAACGCCGCCGGCTACCGCGCGGCGGAAGTTGGAAAAATGTTCGGCCGCGAAGTGCCGATGATGGTGATGAGCCATCAGTACATATTGTTCGAGGAAATCCCCGAGCTCGCCGCCTGGTCCAGGGAACAGGGCAAGAAACTGCCGCTGCTGCGCGACGTCGATACGTCCTATTATCTGCGGCAGGAAAAGACCGGCATGAATCTCGGCCCTTACGAGCGCAATTGCCGCGCGCATTGGGCGACCCATAACGATCCGATGCCGGAGGATTTTTCCTTCCAGCTCTTCCCCGACGATCTCGACCGGCTGGAGCACTATCTGGCCGACGCCGTCGCCCGCGTGCCGATCCTCGGTACCGCCGGGCTCTCCAAGGTCATCAACGGGCCGATTCCCTACACGCCGGACGGCAACCCGCTGATCGGGCCGATGCCGGGCCTGCCGAACGCCTTCGAGGCCTGTGTCTTCACCTTCGGCATCGCGCAGGGCGGCGGCGCCGGCAAGGTGCTGGCCGAATGGGTGACGCAAGGCCAGACCGAGTGGGACATGTGGTCCTGCGATCCGCGCCGCTTCACCTCTTTTGCTTCGGCGCCGGATTATTGCGTTGCCAAAGGCATGGAGATCTACGGCAACGAATACGCCATCCAGTTCCCGCGCCACGCCTGGCCGGCCGGACGAGACCGCAAGCATTCGCCGCTGCATGATCGCATCAAGGCGCTTGGCGCTCAATTCGACGCCTATAATGGCTGGGAACGCGCCACCTGGTATGCGCAACCCGGCGACGACATTTCGGAGGAAGCGACACTGACCTTCCGCCGTGATGGGCCGTGGCAGCACCGCATGCGGGAGGAGTGCCTGGCAGTGCGCGATGCCGCGGGCATCCTCGACCTGCCCGGCTTCTCGCGCTTCAATCTCGAAGGTCCGGGCGCCGCCGGCTGGCTGGCGCTGCAGGTGACCGGCCTCGTACCGAAGCCAGGCCGCATCGGCCTGGTCTACTTCGCCGATGACAAGGGCCGCATCGTCACCGAAATGTCGGTCGTGCGCCACGATGAGGATTTGATGACGCTGATCACCGCAGCGGTTGCGCAATGGCATGATTTCGAATGGCTGAAATCGCGTATGCCCGCCGATGCGGCTTTCATGCTGACCGATCGCACGGACGAGTATTCAACGCAGATTCTCGCCGGTCCGAACTCGCGAAAAATCCTTGCCGAGGTCTGCGATGCAGACCTGACCCTTGCCTGGCTGACGCATCAGGAAACAACCATTGCCGGGCGCTGGACGAAACTGGTGCGCGTGTCCTTCGCCGGCGAACTCGGCTGGGAAATTCACACCAAGGTTGCTGATACCGGCGCGGTCTTCGACGCCGTCTGGGCAGCGGGCCAGAAGCACGGCCTCAAGCCATTCGGCATGTATGCGCTGGATTCGCTCCGGCTGGAAAAAGGCTACCGCGCCTGGAAGGGCGATCTGTCGACCGACTATTCGATCCTGCAGGGCGGGCTGGAGCGCTTCGTGAAATGGGACAAGCCGGACTTCCGCGGCAAGGCAGCGCTTCAGAACGAAAAACAGCAAGGCGTGAAGAAGCGCTTCGTCACGCTTGTTGTCGAGAACCCCGGCGACTGCGATGCGCCCTATATGTCGACGCTCTGGCACCGCGGCGGCATCGTCGGCGAGACGACCTCGGGCGGCTGGGGCCATCGCGTCGACAAGTCGATCGCGCTCGGCATGCTACGCGCCGATCTTGCCGAGCCCGGCACCGCCGTCGAAGTCGAAATCTTCGGCGACCGTTTCACGGCGGTGGTGCAGAAGGACGAACCACTGTGGGATCCAAAAAACGAGAGGTTGAGAGCCTGATGCCAAAACCATCATCGCGCATTACCGGTATCGTGCCTTCGGGCAAGGATGGCTGGGAAGTCCACTTCGCCGCCTGGACCCGCAAGCAGGCCGGCGAGGACATCATCCTGCTCTCGGTCGGCGACCACGACTTCGACACGCCGTCGGAAACGATCGAGGCCTGTGTCAATGCCGTGCGCGGAAGCAATCATCACTATACGCCGCTGCCCGGTCTGCCGCGCCTGCGCAAGGCGATGGCCGCCGCCTCGACCGCTTGCGCCGGCATCCCGACGGAACCGGACGAGATCATCGCCACGGCTGGTGGCCAAGGCGCGCTCTACGCCGCTGTGCAGGGCGTGCTCGATCCCGGCGATCACGCCATCGTCGTCGCGCCTTACTATGCCACCTACCCGAACACGTTCAGCGCCGCCGGCGCCAGCTTCACGGTGGTCGAGACGCCCGCCGAAGATGGGTTTCAACCCCGCGCGGACATGATCCGTGCCGCGCTCAGACCCAACACGCGCGCCATTCTGATCAACACGCCGAACAACCCGACAGGTGCTGTCTATTCGCGCCAGCGCCTCGAACAACTGGCCGAAATCTGCAGGGAACACGACCTCTGGCTGCTGTCCGATGAGGTTTACTGGACGCTCGGCGGCGGCGAGCATGTCTCGCCGCGTTCGCTGCCTGGCATGGCCGAGCGCACGCTGGTGATCAATTCGATGTCGAAGAGTCACGGCATGACCGGCTGGCGCATGGGCTGGCTGACCGGCCCGAAGGCGATGATCGCGCTGATGACCGATCTCAATCTGGTGACGACCTACGGCCTGCCGGCTTTCATCTCGATCGCCTGCGCCGAGGCACTCGAAAACCACTATGGCGTCAAGGAGATCGCCGCGCGCTACGCGGCGCGGCGCACGGCAATGCTCGAAGCCGTGCGCGGCATGAACCACGTCACCGTGCGCGGCTCCGAAGGCGGCATGTATGTCATGCTCGACATCTCGGCCATCGAGCCCGACGACGAGAAGTTCGCCTGGGCGCTGCTCGAGAAGGAAAAGGTCGGCGTCATGCCGGGTTCGAGCTTCGGCGAGGCCGCAGCCGGCCACATCCGCGTCAGCCTCTGCCAGCCGGAACCTGTGCTCGGGGAGGCAGCGCTTCGCCTGCGCCGCTTTGCTTCCAGCTATCGCCGCGAGGCCGCATGACTAAAAGCGTTCCCACCAAGGCCCGCGCCGTCATCATCGGCGGCGGCGTCTCCGGCTGCTCGGTTGCCTATCACCTGGCAAAGCTCGGCTGGACCGACATCGTGCTGCTCGAACGCAAGCAGCTCACCTGCGGCACGACCTGGCATGCGGCCGGCCTGATCGGCCAGTTGCGCGGCTCCCAGAACATGACGCGGCTGGCGAAATATTCGGCCGACCTCTACGTGAAGCTCGAGGCCGAGACTGAGGTCGGCACCGGCATGCGCCAGGTCGGCTCGATCACCGTCGCGCTGACCGAGGAGCGCAAGCACGAAATCTACCGGCAGGCTTCGCTCGCCCGCGCCTTCGATGTCGACGTACGCGAGATTTCGCCGCGCGAAGTCAAGGAGATGTATCCGCATCTCAATGTGTCCGATGTCGTCGGCGCCGTGCACCTGCCGCTCGACGGCCAGTGCGATCCGGCCAACATTGCAATGGCGCTGGCCAAGGGCGCCCGCCAGCGCGGCGCGACAATCATCGAGAACGTGAAGGTCGCCAGGGTCCACACCAAAAACGGCTGCGTCTCCGGTGTGTCCTGGGCGCAGGGCGACGAACAAGGCACCATCGACACCGACATCGTCGTCAACTGCGCCGGCATGTGGGCGCGCGAGCTTGGGGCGCAGAACGGCGTCAACATCCCGCTGCATGCCTGCGAGCATTTCTATCTCGTCACCGAGCCTATCCCCGGCCTGACGCGCCTGCCGGTGCTGCGGGTGCCGGACGAGTGCGCGTACTACAAGGAGGACGCCGGCAAGATGATGCTCGGCGCCTTTGAGCCGGTGGCAAAACCCTGGGGCATGGACGGCATCCGCGAGGATTTCTGCTTCGATCAGCTCCCCGAGGACATGGACCATTTCGAGCCGATCCTCGAAATGGGCGTCAACCGCATGCCGATGCTCGGCACCGCCGGCATCCATACCTTCTTCAACGGCCCCGAAAGCTTTACCCCGGACGACCGCTATTATCTGGGCGAAGCGCCGGAGCTCTCCGGCTACTGGATGGCGACGGGCTACAATTCGATCGGCATCGTCTCGTCCGGCGGCGCCGGCATGGCGCTGGCGCAATGGATCAACGACGGCGAGGCGCCCTTCGATCTCTGGGAAGTCGATATCCGCCGCACCCAGCCTTTCCAGAAGAACCGCCGCTATCTGAAAGAGCGCGTCTCCGAAACGCTCGGCCTGCTCTATGCCGATCATTTCCCCTACCGCCAGATGGCGACCTCACGCGGCGTGCGCCGCTCGCCCCTGCATGAACACCTGAAGGCGCGCGGCGCCGTCTTCGGCGAGGTCGCCGGCTGGGAGCGCGCCAACTGGTTTGCCCGCGACGGGCAGGAGCGCGAATACCGCTATTCCTGGAAACGACAGAACTGGTTCGACAATCAGCGTGAGGAGCATCTCGCGGTGAGGAAAGGCGTCGGCCTGTTCGACATGACTTCCTTCGGCAAGATCCGCGTCGAGGGCCGCGATGCCTGCGCGTTCCTGCAAAGGCTCTGCGCCAACGACATGGACGTGGCGCCCGGCAAGATCGTCTACACACAGATGCTCAACCAGCGCGGCGGTATCGAGAGTGACCTCACGGTGTCGCGGCTGTCCGACACGGCCTACTTCCTGGTCGTGCCAGGCGCCACGCTGCAGCGTGACCTCGCCTGGCTGAGAAAGCATCTCGCCGACGAGTTTGTCGTCATCACGGACGTAACCACGGCCGAAGCCGTCATCTGCCTGATGGGTCCGGACTCGCGAAAGCTGATCCAGAAGGTGAGCCCGAACGATTTCTCCAATGAAGCCAATCCTTTCGGCACCTTCCAGGAGATCGAGATCGGCATGGGTCTCGCCCGTGCCCATCGCGTCACCTATGTCGGCGAGCTCGGCTGGGAACTCTATGTCTCGACCGAGCAGGCGGCCCACGTCTTTGAGGCAATTGCCGACGCCGGCGCGGATGTCGGCCTGAAACTCTGCGGCCTCCATACGCTCGATTCCTGCCGCATCGAAAAGGCCTTCCGCCATTTCGGCCACGACATCACCGACGAGGACAATGTGCTGGAGGCTGGCCTCGGCTTCGCGGTGAAGACTGCCAAAGGCGATTTCATCGGCCGTGATGCCGTGCTGCGCAAGAAGGAAGCCGGGCTGGATCGCCGGCTGGTGCAGTTCCGCTTGAAGGACCCGCAGCCGCTGCTCTTTCACAATGAGGCCATCCTGCGCGACGGCAAGATCGTCGGCCCGATCACGTCAGGCAATTACGGCCACCACCTCGGCGGCGCGATCGGGCTTGGCTATGTGCCTTGCCAAGGCGAGAGCGAGGTGGATGTGCTGACTTCATCCTACGAGATCGAGATTGCCGGCGAGCGCTTTGCGGCCGAAGCGTCGCTGAAGCCAATGTACGATCCGAAGGCGGAACGGGTGAGGATGTAGCGCGGTCTACCCTTCTCCCCTTGTGGGAGAAGGTGGCCGAGCGAAGCTCGGACGGATGAGGGGTGTTGGACGGATCGCTGCTTCAAAGGCATAAGCGCCTGAAAGCGCGGGATTTTCCACGCCTCATTCCTTCGCGCACCCCTCATCCGTCTCGGCGCTAACGCGCCGATCCACCTTCTCCCGCAAGGGGAGAAGGGAATCCGGCCCTCAAAACCTCTCCAGCCTCGCCCTTACCTTCCCCAGAAACGCCGCCCGGCTCTTCGGTGTCGAGGCGTCCATCAGGTAATGCGCCAGGAAGAACGTCCTGCAGCGCGCGCCGCACAGCGCCCGCATGCCACGCAGGATGGTCTTGCGGCCGGGCTGGCCGACGACGACGCTCCACCAGGTCGGCGCGCCGCAGGTGGTGATGACGCCGACCTTGGTGACATGCCTCATCAGTGACTTGATCCTGCCCTTTCCCGCCGGCAGCTTGAAGGCGATGTCGGTCGCCCATACCCGGTCGAACCAGCCCTTCAGCATCGCCGGCAGCCCATACCACCATGTCGGATAGATGAAGAGGATCGCCTGCGCCCATTTCAGATGCTCGAAATGCGGCTCGAGTGCCGGATCGTCCGGAGCGCGGTCATTGTAGGAGCGCCGCTCCTTGCAACTCATCACCGGATTGAAATTCTCGGCATAGAGGTCGAGCAGCCGAACATCCCAGCCTCTTCGCGCCAACACCTCGACAGCGGTATCGCGGATCGCGGCGCAAAAACTCTCCGGCACCGGATGGCAATAGACCACCAGAATACGCATTAGAACCGATCCATCCTGGCCGCGACTTTTGCCAGAAAGGCTTTGCGCGTCTCGTCGGTTGATAGATTCATCGAATAATGCGCGAGGTAGGAGACCGGGGCGCCGGGCTTGATCGTGGCCCGCAGCATGCGCTTCACGATCCTGCGCGGCGGATCGCCCATCAGCATGGCGCGGAACCGGCTGCCGCCATAGGTGGTGACGGCCGCCAGCTTGCTTATGTTGTGCAGCGTCGGCCGGACCTTGCCGTCGACCAGCTTGAACGACACGCCGGGCAGGAAGACGCGGTCGAAAAAGCCTTTGAGGATCGCCGGATAGCCGTAATTCCAGACCGGGAATGACAGCACCAGCGCCTCGGCTTTGCGCAGCCTTTCAATGTAGCCGATTACGGCATCGCCCGGCCCGCGCTGGTCGTGGTAGCCGAGCCGCTCGGCCCGCGTCAGCCGCGGATCGAAATCCTCGGCGTAGAGATCGCAGTCGTCGATCGCATGCCCTGCCGCAGAAAGCCGCTCGACGATCGTCTGGTGCAAGCCGGCGTTGAAGCTGGTCTCCACCGGATGCGCGTAGAGGACGAGGACGTTCATCAGCCCGCCTTCTGCAGCCCCTTGAACAGGAACGACTTGCCCGAGCGATAGTCGTAGTCCGGGTTTTCCCAGGCGATCATCTTGCCGGGATTGAGCAGGCCTTGCGGGTCGGTCTCGCGCTTGAAGGCAAGCTGCACGTCGTCGGTCCGCTTCATGCCGCCCTCTTCCAGCGTGTAGCGGTGCGGGTTGAAGATCCAGCAGCCGTTGTCCTCATGGATGCGGATGATCTCGTCGAGCCGCTCTTGCGTGGTGAAGCGGACCAGCGGCAGGCCGGCGGCGCCGATCGCGCCGTCGAAGCGGATGAATTCCAGATGCGCCGGCACCTCGTCGCCGAACCGGTCGACCATCGCCTTGACGTGGGCAAGGTGATCCGGCGACGGGTAGCGCGCCTGCAGATAGGTGATGGTCGGATCGACGCGGATCGCCCTCAGCGTTGTGTGGTTCCAGGTCAGTTCATAGGCCGGCGGCAGCCCCTTGAGATCGGCTTCCTGGTCGGCTTGGAAGACGATTTCGCCCTTGCCGCTGCGGACAAAGGCGAGGAAGGCGTCCATCGCATGCGGCGCGATCATGCACACCACGATGCTCTGCTCGCGCCGGAAGAATTTCTGGTGCCGCTTGAAATAGTCGTAAGGGATCGGTGCAGCGATCGGCGTGATCAGCTTGGCCAATATGCCGTCCTGGATGGCGAGGTCGTTGCCGAAGCCGGCCGCATCCATGAAATCGTCGAAGCCGACGATGACGTCGATCCAGTCATAGGAAGCGGTCAGCGGCATCTCGACTTCGGTTACGACGCCGTTGGTACCGTAGGCGTGCATGACTTTGAGCACATCCTCGCCGGTAAGTTCCATGACGCGCGGTTTGGCCTCCATGGTCACCGTCCGCAGCCGGATGACATTGCCGAGGTCGCGCAACCCGCCCCAGCGGATCGAGCCTATGCCGCCGGAGCCGCCGGCGACGAAGCCGCCGATCGAGGCCGTGTTGTAGGTAGAGGGCGACATGCGCAGCTCCTGCGCGGAATGCGCGCGAGTCGCCCGGTCGATTTCGGCCAGCACGGCGCCCGGCCCGGTCACGACGCGCCCTGGCGCAATCGCCTTCACTTCGTTCATTTCTGCGAGGTTCAGCACCACGCCGCCCGACAGCGGCATCGCCTGCCCATAATTGCCGGTGCCGCTGCCGCGCGGCGTCACCGGGATGCCATGCTTGTGGCACGCGGCAAGCACGTGGATCACCTCGGCCTCGTTCTTCGGCGTGACGATCAAATCGCCGGTGACATGGTCGAGCTGCTGTTTCAGAACCGGGCTGTACCAGTAGAAATCGCGGCTCTTCTGCTGGACGATCGCCGGATGATCGTCGATCTTCAGCCCTTCGAGATCGCGCTTCAGCGCTGCGATATCCATCATCCCACCATCAGTTCATCGAGTTCGGCATAGTCGGGCAGCTTACGCTCGATCGCCCTGCCCTCGCGCACCACGATGCGATCCGATTCGGGCCGCGACAGCAATTCGGTCCAGCTACGCCCCTTGAAGACGATGAAGTCGGCGCTGCCTCCGGCGGCAAGGATGCCGGCGCCTTCGAGGCGCATCACCTCGGCCGGCGTCGCCGCAACAGCCTTCGGCCAGTCGCCGACCGGATGGTCGAGATGCAGGGTGCGCGTCGCCATGCGGTAGACTTCCAGCACGTCGAGATCGCCATAGGCATAGAACGGGTCGCGCGTGTTATCGGAGGCGACCGCCACCTTGACGCCGCGCGCCTTCATCTCGTGCAGCAGCGTCACGCCGCGCCAGCGCGGGGTCGTTTGGTTGGTACGCCTGTCTTGCAGATAGAGGTTGCACATCGGCAGCGACACCACCGCGAGCCGCGCCTTCGCCACTTTGTCCAGCGTGTCGAGGACCTCGAGGTCCGGCTGGCGCGCGAGCGAACAGCAATGACCGACCAGAATGTTGCCGTCAAAACCGTTCCACAGCGATGCTTCGGCGATCTTCTTCAGCGATATGGCCGCGACGTCGTCGGTCTCGTCGGCGTGGAAATCGAGGTCGAGCCCATGCCTGATCGCCTGCGCGAACACCTGGTCCAGCAGTTGCTCTAGGTCGGGCACCATGTAGGTGACGACGCCGAGCACGCCCTTGGCCGCCGCGACGCGCTTTGCCAACCTTTCGAACCATACTTTGTCGCGAACGCCTTCGATGCCGAACAGGCAGGCCGCCTGCAATTCTATGCGCCCGCGCCATCTCTCCCGCATCGTTTCGAACACCGGCCAGGAGATTTCCTCCTGCGGCGGCACACTGTCGAGATGCGTGCGCAAGGCCTTGGTGCCGTGCGCGTAGGCGCAGCGCAGCGAAAAATCCATGCGCCGCGTAACGTCTTCCGCGCTCCAGCGCGCCGCGCGGTCGGCGCCGGTGGCGTTGAGCGCGCCCATGAAGGTGCCGTCGGGATTGGGTTTTCGCGGCCAGATGTGGCCCTTGTCGATATGGGTGTGGCAATCGACGAAGCACGGCAGCACGATGCGGCCGCCGAGGTCGATCGCATCCGTCGGCGTATTCGACTTGCCATGCGCGGCGATGCTGGCGATCCTGCCGTCGACGACGGCCATGTCGGCGAGCGCAAACCCGTCGGCGTCGAAAGCAGCGGCGAGACCCGGCGTGAGCGATCGATGAAGCCGAACGTTAGTGAGGCGATAAGAACCAGAGGTTGGTATCAAGGCGTAGCCCCCGCTCTCCTATGCAAAACCGTTCCCCAAATGGGTCGGTTGAGTCGGAGACACGGCGAACGGCCGTGCGGAGACATCGCGAACAGTTTTGCACCGCTGCTAAGCTCAAAGGGAACGGCATGGATCCTAGGGTCTACGCGTCCGCTTCGCTCCCGCTTCGCCCTAGGATGACGAACAGAAAAGATGCCGCCACCATTCGCAAACATCGGGGATACCGGGGGTTCTACCAATATCCGGCATTGGCGATTTGCATATGCCTTCCTGTCCTTCGTCATCCACGGGCGGAGCGGGAGCGAAGCGGACGCGTAGACCCGAGGATCCATTCCGTTACGGTCGCCGAAGGATGCGGCGGTATAAAACTGTTCGCGATGTCTCCGCACGCCTGTTCGCCGTGTCTCCGGTCCAAGCAGCCCGTCACTGTTCTCAATCACGACCTTCACCCTACCGCTCCTGCTTCAGCGCGCTCTCATGCCAGCGGCGCAGGATGAGATGCGACACCAGCGACAGCACCAGGAAGATCAATATGCCGGTGAGCGAGATCAGGATCAGCGCCGCGAACAGGCGTGGCGCGTTGAGCCGGTAGCCGGCCTCGATGATGCGCGAGGCAAGCCCGGACGACTGCCCCTGCGCGCCGGCGACGAATTCGGCGACGACCGCGCCGATCAGCGACAGCCCGCCGGCGATCTTCAGCCCGCCGAGGAAATAGGGCATCGCCGCCGGCAGGCGCAGATAGCGCAATTGCTGCCACCGTGTCGCGCCGTTGAGCTTGAACAAATCGCGTAAGTTTCGGTCGACCGAATTGAGCCCAAGCGTCGTGTTGGAGAGGATCGGGAAGAAGGCGACGATCCAGGCGCAGAGCAGAAGTTTCGTCGTCTGGTTGTTGATGTAGATGTTGATCAGCGGAAAGATAGCGACGATCGGTGTCACCTGCAGCACGATGGCGAAGGGGAAAAACGACATCTCCACCCATTTCGACTGCGCGAACAGTACCGCCAGCCCGACGCCGCCGATGACGGCAAGCAGCAGGCTGAGGAAGGTGATCCTCAGCGTCACCAGCAGCGAGGAGAACAGCAACCCCGCATCGTCATGCAGGGTCTGCAGCACGACGCCAGGCCGCGGCAGGATGTATTGCGGGATCTCGTTCCAGACGCAGACGCGGTCCCACAGCCATATCGCCAGGATCATGATCGCCAGCGGCAGAACCCATTTGCCGATCCGCTCCAGCCGCTCCTGGCGAACGCGGCGCGCCTCCTCGGGATCGAGTTTCAGCGTGGCGTCTTCAATGGCCGTCATGGCGCGGTCCGGCGGTTGAGTTGATGGCGTTGACCAGCACGTCGGATGCCTGCCGGCAGAGCGCGGCGTAATCTGGCGAGGTGCGAAAGGCCTCGTCGCGCGGATAGGGCGCGCCGATGACAAGCTCGCTATGCACCCGGCCCGGCCGCGCCGCCATGACGACGATGCGGCTGGACAGGAACACACTTTCGAAGACGCTGTGGGTGACGAAGACGACGGTGAAGCGCTCGTCCTGCCACAGTTCCAGAAGGTCGTTGTTGAGCTTGAAGCGAGTGATCTCGTCGAGCGCCGCGAAAGGCTCGTCCATCAACAGGATGCGCGGCTTCGTCACCATGGCCCGCGCAATCGAGACGCGCATCTTCATGCCGCCGGAAAGCTCGCGCGGCACCGCGTTCTCGAAGCCGGTGAGATGGACGCGCGCAAGCATCTCCATCACCGCCGCAGACGCCTTGGCCCGCGACACCCCCTTCAACCGGAGCGGCAGCCAGACATTGTCGAAGACGCTGGCCCAGGGCAGCAGCGTCGGCTCCTGGAAGACGAAGCCGATATTCGAACGGTCGATCGAGCCGCGCCACTCGAGCTGGCCGGCCGTCGGCGTCGACAGGCCCGCGATCAGCCTGAGCGCCGTCGACTTGCCGCAACCCGAAGGCCCGAGCAGACTAAGGAAATCGCCTTCGCGGATCGTCAGATCGACCTTGCTCAGCGCCGTGACGCCGTTGGAAAAGACCTTACCGACATTGCGCAGCGCCAAAAGCATTGGTTTTTCGCCCGATGCCATTATCGGCGCATGCGCCATTTTCTCCTGCATCATCCCAGGCGGGCCGCTTATTTCTTCAGCTCCAGCCCAACACCCTTGTTGATGAAGGCCAGCGTATAGGCCTTCTTGATGTCGATGCCCGGCTTCGCGACCTTGGCCTTGACCATCTTGTCGTAGAAGCTCTGGATGCGGGCGTCTGTCATGGCGCCGATGCCGAGCTTCTCCGAATCGCCGGAGTCGACGATGCCGAACTTCTTCAGCTGCTCGATCGAGAAGGCGATCTGCTCATCCGTCATGTCCGGATTGTCCTTCTTGATCATGGCGTTGGCCGCCTTGTTGTCGCCGTAGAGGTAATTGTACCAACCCTTGGCCGAGCCATCGACGAAGCACTGCACCACCTCAGGCCGCTTGTCGATCGTATCCTGCATAACCTCGATGGTCGTCGCGTAAGTGTCCCAGCCATTGTCGGCGAGCAGGAACTGATTCGGCACGAAGCCGCCCTGCTTCTGCACGGCAAACGGTTCGGACGTCACATAGCCCTGCTGGATCGACTTCTTGTTGGCGATGAAGGGCGCCGGATTGAAGGTGTAAGGCACGCGCTTTGCGGGATCGAAGCCGAGATCGGTGACCATCCACTGGAAGAAGGTCTGCGCGCCTTCGTCGCCGAGAATGTACTGATCGGCGTTCTTCAGGTCCTCCCATTTGTCCAGCCCCTGCCCCGGCTGAGACATGATGACTTGCGGGTCCTTCTGAAAGTCGGCTGCGACGACGCGCATCGGAATGCCCTGCTGCACGGCGTCGAAGGCCGAGAGCAGATTGCCGCCCATGTAAAAATCGATCTTACCTGCAAGCAGCATCGGTCGGCCGCTGACCTGCGGGCCGCCCTGCATGATGGTGACGTCGAGGCCGCAGGCGGCATAGGTGCCGTCGGCGATCGCCTGGTAGTAGCCGCCATGCTCGGGCTCGGCCAGCCAGTTGGTGCCGAAGGTGACTTTCTCGTTGGCAGCCGCACCCAGCGTGCCAGCTGCAAGCAAGACGACGGCCCCCGCCAGAATCTTCTGTTTTCCGTACATTAACATCACCCTCTCTTGGCTCCGGCGCGCTGCGCGCTGGGCTCAACACCATTGGTTCAAGAAGCAAGACACATGCCACCGCCTGGGCCGCCTGCTTGCGCGGCAGTCATTGCCGAGACCGGAAGGGTCATGCTGTACGGGAGGCATCGTGCCTATTTTTTGGACCCGTGTCCATAATCGCCCGGGCGGCATGCACCGCATCTTGAAGGTTTCGTGAGTCCAGCCTTAGTCTGCCTTCGGACAGGAGAATGCCATGCTTAAATACCTCACCCCCCAATCGATCAAGCCGCCTTTTGCCCGCTATAGCCACGGCGTCGAAATTCCAGCTGGGAAGCGCATTGTCCTGTGCTCGGGCCAGTTGGGCATCGGTCCGGACGACGCCGTTCCCGAGGATGCCGGCGCGCAGACGGAGCTTTGCTTCAAGAACATCGCCGCGATTCTCGGCGAAGCAGGGCTGACGCTGAACGATATCGTGCGCATCAACGCCTTCGTCACCGACCGCGCGCATCTGCAGGCCTATATGGATGTCCGCAACCGGCTGTTTTCCGATCCCGCGCCGGCCTCGACGCTGATCATCGTCGCCGGCTTCGCCCGCCCGGAATTCAAGGTCGAGGTCGAAGCGCTGGCTGCGGGCTAGCGGTTGCCGGCAGCCCTCAAGCGCTCTAGACCATTTGGGGCCTGACCAATCGGGAGATGAAAGTGACGACAAGACGTGTGTGGTGGGGCGATTACCGGACGACCGAATACGCCTCGATCGACGCGGAAGCGACGGTCGCCGTGCTGCCGGTGGCGGCAATCGAGCAGCACGGCCCGCATCTGCCGGTCTCGACCGACACCTCGATCATGACCGGCATGCTGGAGACGGTGATCTCGCGTCTGCCCGACGATCTCGACATCCGCATTCTGCCGGTGCAGGCGGTGGGCAAGTCGAACGAGCACCTGCATGCGCCCGGAACGCTCACTCTGCCGGCCACCACCCTGGTCGACGCATGGACGGAGCTCGGCCTGTCGATCGCCCGCGCCGGCGTCAGGAAGCTGATCGTCGTCAACTCGCATGGCGGCAATGAGGAGATCATGGGCATCGTCACGCGCGAATTGCGCGTGCGGGCCAAAATGCTGGCGGTCAAGACGAGCTGGCAGCGCTTCGGCAGGCCGGCCGGCATGTATTCCGAGCTCGAGGATCGCCACGGCATCCACGGCGGCGATGTCGAGACCTCGCTGATGCTGCATTTCCGCCCCGATCTGGTCGACATGGGCAAGGCCGACGATTTTGTCTCCAATGTCGGCCGCGCCGAAAAGGAATTCGCCCTGCTGCGCCACACCGGCACGCATGCCTTCGCCTGGATTGCCAGCGACCTCAATCCGAACGGCGTGGTCGGCGACGCCAGCATCGCCACTGCCCAGAAGGGCCGGCTGACCGCCGAGCA
Organism: Mesorhizobium sp. B1-1-8; assembly: GCF_006442795.2. Taxonomy (NCBI): domain Bacteria; kingdom Pseudomonadati; phylum Pseudomonadota; class Alphaproteobacteria; order Hyphomicrobiales; family Phyllobacteriaceae; genus Mesorhizobium; species Mesorhizobium sp. B1-1-8. Next base: position 2,839,428 of record NZ_CP083956.1, on the reverse strand, counting down.
TCAGGCCGATGGCTTTATCGGGCTCATCCGGGATGTGCGAAAGGCGAAGCTTGCCGACTGGCTGTCATAACTAGCCCAAATCGACTTAAGCTTCGATTCTCAACTCGAACGGCGTCCCCTCGAAAGCTTCGGCGCCGCGTCCGATTGCTTCGACAGCAGCGATCATTCGGCCGTCGCGTCCGAGCAAGGTATCTGCGACGGCAATCAGCCTGGGATTGGGCGTCGCAGACGGCGACAGAAAACGCAACGTCCTGGCCAGTTCCGCCTCGTCGCGCCTGGGCGCCAGCGCCGCCGCAATAATGTAGGCCGACGCCGTCGAGCGGCTGATGCCGGCATAGCAGTGCACGACCATCGGCTTCACCCTGTCCCAGCGATAGGCGAAATCGAGCAAAGCGCGCACATGCTCCTCGCCGGGCATGGTCATGCCGTCCTGCGCGACAGCGATGTCATGCATGACCAGATGCAGATGGTTTGCCGCCGCGATCGAGGCTGGGCGGGTCACCTCGGTGCCGGCGGCAAGCAGCGACAGCAGACGCTGGGCGCCAGTTCTCGTAACAGTTTCCTCGACCTTCGATAGCGAACAGACGTTAATCATCGGCCGATCTCCTTCAGCGCATCGTCGCGCCGCGAGGCCCAGCCGGCAAGGGCGCTTTCGAGCCGCTGCCATTCCTCGTCCGTTCCTGGCAGGCCGGCCCGCAAGACCTGGGGCCGTTCAGCGAAATGGCGAAGCAGGATTCCACGCTCGCCAAGCGCCGAAAACAGGTGGGCAGCCTCAGGCAACACGAGATAGCGGAACAGCGTGGTGCCGCCGGCGACTGCAACCCCATAGCGGCCGAACAGCGCGTCGAGGCGCTCCGCGTCCGCCGCCAGGCGTCGCCGCATGCCGGCCTGCCATTCAGTATCGGCCAGCGCGCGGACACCGTATTCGAGCGCCGGGCCGGCAACCGCCCAGGGCCCGAGCTGTGCCTGCAGCCGCTCGGCCGTCAGCGGGTCGGCGAGCGCAAAGCCCAGTCTCATGCCCGCGAGGCCGAAGAACTTGCCGAAGGAACGCAGCACCACGATGCCGCCCGCGCAGACGTCGCCGGCCAGGCTGTGCTCGGCCGGGCCGACATCCATGAAGGCCTCGTCGACGACCAGCAGGCCGCCCCTGGCGCGGAGCTCGCCGGCAAGCCGAAGCAGCTTTTCGCGCTCAACGATACGTCCGTCCGGATTGTTGGGGTTGACCAGCACGGCGAGATCCGCCTCGGCCAAGGCGTCGAAGTCGCCGACCTCGGCCGCCGTGTGGCCGGCGATTGCCGCTGCCCTGGCGTGTTCGGCATAGGTAGGGCCGAGAACCAGCGCCTTGCCCGGCCTTACCAGCGAGGCGACGCGCGGCAGAAGGATCTGCGTGCCGGGCGCTGCCGCCACATGCATCGCCGATGGCGCGCCATAGGCGTTCGCCGCGATCCCGGCCAGCTCGCGCAGGCGCTCCGCTTCCGGCAATCGTGACAGGATGGTGGCGGGCAGGTCGAAAAGCGGATAGGAGTGCGGATTGATACCCGTCGAGAGGTCAACGAAAGGCATGGGGGCATGAGGAAAAAGCGCGCTTGCGCGGCCAAGGCTGCCGCCATGATCCACCGCCGCAATTCCAAGTAGCTTCATGTCGATCCTGATCGCTTTCCTGTCGCTCGCCGTTGAACGCGTCCTTGGCTATCCGGACTGGCTGGTCGGCGCCATCGGCCATCCCGTCACCTGGATCGGCAGGCTGATATCCTTTCTCGATCGCAGGCTCAACCGCGCCACCGATTCCGACGAATTGCGTCGCCGCCGCGGCGTCCAGGCTTTGCTGGTCATCGTGCTGGTGCCTGCGGCCATTGGACTGGCACTGCATGTCCTGCTCTGGCTCATCTTCCCGTCCGGCCTGCTCATAGCGGCCATATTGGGCTCCTCGCTGCTGTCGCAAAAAAGTCTGGCCGAGCATGTCGAGGCGGTGGCCGATGCGCTGGAGACCGGGGGCCTGACGCTCGGCCGCATCGCCGTCTCGCGCATCGTCGGCCGCGACCCGGAAAAGCTCGACAAGGCCGGCGTCGCCCGCGCCGCGATCGAAAGCCTGGCCGAGAATTTCTCCGACGGCATCGTCGCACCGGCAATCTGGACCGGCATCGGCGGGTTGGCGGGGGGAGCGGCTTACAAGGCTGTCAACACCGCCGATTCGATGATCGGCCACCGTACCCCGCAACATGAAGCCTTCGGCTGGGCGGCGGCGCGCTTCGATGATCTGGTCAATGTGCCGGCATCGCGCCTGACCGGCCTGTTGATCGTGCTGGCGGCCTTCCTCGTCAAGGGCGCCGATCCTCACAAGGCCTGGCTGGCCATGCGGCGCGATGCCAGAAAACACCGTTCGCCCAATGCCGGCTGGCCGGAGGCGGCGATGGCCGGTGCGCTGGGTCTGGCGCTGGCGGGACCGCGCAGCTATCGCGGCGTGGTCGTCGACGATGCTTTCATGGGCGAAGGCGGCCGGCGCGAGGCCGAAAGCACCGACGTTCGCCAGGCGCTGAAGCTCTACCGGGTCGCCGACTGGCTGCTGATCGGCCTGTTCGCGATCCTTTCGGCGGTCGCGATTTATCTAGGTATTTTAATCACTCAGTGACTCGGTAGCCCAGTTTGCCAGGAGACACGGACTTCCTTCGCATTTGGGTCGGCAGCTGAACCAAACCTTTTGATCGCATAACCGCCAGCGGCAGCTAACGAGGATTTCAAAACAGGCTCAATGGTGACGAAAAGTTTCTCGGCATCTGGCCCGTACAAATAGAGGGTGCACTCGCCCCCGCCAAACTCGTCGCCGTCAAACTCACCGACGTCCGCATTTGAAACGACTTGCTGCAACTGATCCTCAAGAACTTGGATCGATTGCCTTTCTTGCGGCGTCCCAAACTGACCGCCACTCAAAAGAAGACAGACAATCACCGCTTGTTCCAACGGACTTCCCCGGGATAGGTGACTAGAATTCGATACCCTGCTGGGCTTTCACGCCCGCCGAAAAATGGTGCTTGGTCAGCCCCATCTCGGTGACCAGATCGGCCGCCTCGACAAGCGCCGGCTTGGCGTTGCGGCCGGTGACGACGACATGAAGGCCTTCCCGCCGCGCCTTGAGCGCCACAACTACCTTCTCCAGATCGAGATAATCGTAGCGCAGCGCAATGTTAAGCTCATCGAGCACCACAAGGCTGATCGACGGATCGACCATCAGCTCCAGCGCCTTCGCCCAGGCGGCTTCGGCGGCGGCGATGTCGCGTTTCAGGTCCTGCGTCTCCCAGGTGAACCCCTCGCCCATGGCGTGCCAGACGATGCGATCGCCGAAAGCGGCGAAGGCGTCCTTTTCGCCCGTGTGCCATTTGCCCTTGATGAACTGGACAACGCCGACGCGTTTGCCGTAGCCGAGCATCCTGAGCGCCAGCCCGAAGGCCGCGGTGGTCTTGCCCTTGCCGGGTCCGGTGTTGACGATCAGCAGGCCCTTCTCGATCGTCTTGCCAGCCACCTCGGCGTCCTGCACCGCCTTGCGCCTGGCCATCTTGGCGCGATGGCGTTCGGCTTCCTTATCTTCAGTGGTCTTGTCTTCGATCCCGGCCATGTCACTTAACCTTGAGCGGCAGTCCTGCCACCATCAGCAGCACCGTATCGGCAATCGCGGCAACCTGCTGGTTGAGCCGGCCGGCGGCATCACGAAACCGGCGCGCCAGTGCATTGTCCGGCACGATGCCGAGCCCGACTTCGTTTGACACCACGAACCACGGTCCGCATGGCCGCGACAGAACGTCGACGAGCCGCCCGCATTCGGCCTCGATATCGTGCTCTGCGAGCATGTGGTTGGTCAGCCACAAGGTCAGGCAGTCGACCAGCACCGGCTGGTTGTCGGGCAAGGCTTCGAGCGCGCCGGACAGATCGAGCGGCGCGTCCACTGTCACCCAGCCTTCGCCGCGCCGCGAGCGATGCAGTGCGATGCGCTCGCCCATCTCGTCGTCATAGGCTTGCGCGGTGGCGATATAGGCCCAAGGCGGTGGCCGCGCCGTCACCAGCGTTTCGGCATGCGCGCTCTTGCCGGAGCGCGCACCGCCGATGATGAAGGTCAGCTGACCCGTGGCGCGATCAGGCAAAGCTGTCGCGCAGGCTGGCCCCCGCGCCGGTGAAGCGGCTGCGCACCACGCCGGCGACAGCGCCCAGCACCAGCCAGAACACCAGATCGGTGAGCGTCACCGCCACCACAAACTGACGGTGCAACCCTTCCGGGATTGCCGTCTCGAAGCTGTCGGGCTGCGGCGCGCCGACAATGTGCGGCGCCACAATCAGCACGACGCCAAGGATCGTCAGCGGCAGCGATTTGCGGAAGGCGATCAGCCCGAGGCCGATCGCGGTCGCCGCCACCGTCGAGACCCACCAGATCTGGCGCGGCGGCAACTCGGCGACCGGCATCGCCGGCAGCTCGGGAGGCAGGCCGAGACCAGGGGCCAGCGTGAACACGGCGAAACCGGCAAGGCCCCAGAACACCCCCTGGCGCCAGCTGCCGATGCCGCCGGCAAACTCCGACACCGCGACGAGGATCAGCGCAAAACCGATGCCGGTGACGATGTTGGCGACGACGTTGAAGGCGAAGCGCTCGAAGCCGTCGGCGGGCGTCCAGCCCTCGTCTTCGGCCGGAGCAGCCGCTTCCGCCGGAGCCGGCGCGATAGAGCTCATGGCGTTTTCCGCCGGCGCGGCTGAACTCATGGCATTGCCGGTTGCGGCAGGCGCGGCAGCGTGGTCGTGATGATGGCCGCCGCCGGCTTTTTCATAGACTTCCGCCTTGAGGATCAGCGGCACTGTCGCATAGGCCTGCATGCAGGCGAGAACGACGCCGGCCACGAGCCCCGCGATCGCCGCGACGAACACGACGTTGCGAAACAGGTTCATGATGTCAGATCCGCGTCAGTGGCAGGGAAACGCCATCGAATGGCGATAGTCGTGGGCAGCGTTGTGGACCGCATCGATATGCGAGAAGCCGACAAAGCCGACGACGAAGACGCCGAGCAGTGCCGCGAGAGCGAGCTGTATGAAGCGCGACTGCGAGGAGACGGAGGCGCCGAGAGAAACGGAAGCGGTAGCCATAGCTTGTCCTTTCACCCTCCACCCGAGGGCACGTAAGTCAGTTTCCTGTCGCCGGCAGGTCTCCTGGCTCGCGGATCAGCGCCCTTCCCCACCTTCCCGAGGACTTTCCCCAGTGGTCTAATGGAGAGGACTACCGCACACAGTTGCGGGGGCAGCAACGGCATTGGACAGGATTTGTCCGCACCGCATTCCCTCTTCGTCCCAAAAACGGAACCGACGACAAGGACGACTATAGGCAGAATCGTTGGGGCCGGCAAACCAAATTCCGTCACCGTGCGGCTGGATTGCGCCACCGGTTGCTGCGCTACGAGGCGGCGATCCTGACGGCCACGAGCTGCTGCAGCCGCCACAGATGGGTGTCGTGGATGCCGCGTTCCTCGAGGTTCTTCACGGTGTTGTAGAGATAGTCGGCACCCGAACCCCAATGGCCGCAGGAGGTTGCCAGCCTTTCCACCACCTCGCCTTCGTCGAGAGGGCCGGCATAGGTGGTGCCGTTGCGGTTGATGACGAAGGCCAGCGCCCGCAGCGGCCCGCTGTCGCTTGCCAGCCTTAGCAGGCGGGGATGGTAGCTCGTCGGCTTCAACGTCACTTCGCGCCTCAGAAGCCTGTCGAGTTGCCGGCGCCGGTCGCCATCGCCCAGCCGGAAAGCGACCCCCTTGCATTGGCCGCCCCGGTCGAGCGCCATCATCAGGCCCGGTTGCTCCCTGGTGCCGCGCCAGCGTGTCATGTTCATGCAGAAGGAGCGATGCCAGCCCCGCGCCACCGCCACCCGCTCCTCGACATGCTCGATCTCTGGCTTCCAGATCAGCGAGCCGTAGCCGAACAGCCAGACTGGTTCTGTGGCGGGAAGTTCGGGCTCCAGCGCATCCAGCATCGCGTCGTAGTCGGCATCGTCCAGATGCGCGGCATGCGGGTCCGGTCCGCTGTCCTCGACCTGCCGAAAACAGCGGGCGACCAGTTCCTCGGTCAGCGACATCGTTCTTGCTTGCATGCGCGCAGCCCTGAGCAGCCGACGCAACCGCCGGCGATGACGAACGGATCTTAAGGGCGGCGCCCGCAAGCCACAATGCGGCCGCGTAATTGCCGCTCTCCGATCAAAGCGACCTCGGCAAATAGCGCCAGGTGACGAAGCCGCATGCGACGGCCAACAGGCCGAGCGTGACGAACACCGATCCGAGGCCGAAGAAGGACAGCACCACCGAATAGACCAGCGGCGGCGTCAACTCGGAGAAATCGAGATAAGTGCGGTAGACCGCCGCCATCTGCGCCTTTTCATAGGACCTGACGGAGCGCATGAAGGCGGTCGAGCCCAGCGCGTCGAGCGCGATAGTGAAGAGCGCGCCGCAGAGCAGGAAGGCGGCGGTGAGCAGCGGCACGGCTTCGCCGACGCCGCCTGCCGCGAAAAGCATCGCCGCCATGGCGAAATAGGCGAAGGTCATGGTCCGCCGCCCGCCGAACCGCTTTCCGGCCTTGCCCCAAAAAATCGCGGTGAACAAAAGCGCGTTGCCTGCCGACACCAGCAGCCCGCCGGCAAGCTTGCCTTCCCCGGTGATCACCATGAACAGCGGACCGTAGACGAAGAACGTCGTCCAGAAGCAGGAGCGGCCGAAGGCGATCAGCCAGGCAAGCCGCAATCTCGGCTGCGCGATGAAGCGACCGATATTGGCGAGCGGATTGGCGGGCCGGCTCTTGCCCGGACGGATCGACGGGTTGTCGCTCAGCCGGTAGGTCCAGAACAGCGCAAGCAGCGCCAAGGCAAAGACCACGACCGCACCTTGCGCGGCGTAGATGCCGAAATGCGTGTAGAGGACAATGCCGAGCGTCGGCCCGCCCGTCCAGGCAAACATCGACCACGCCATGCGCAGCGATTCCGACTGCATGAAATCGGTCTTGCGGATGTGGTCCATGATGTAAAGGTTGAGCGTGATCGAGAGCGCGCTGGCGCCCATCACCCGGCACAGCATGCCGGCGAGTTGCCCGGCTAGCGTATGGGTGACGAAGAAGACCGAGCCGAGCGCCAGCAGCAGGCAGCCGGCCGTATAGACCCAGCGCCGGGCAAAGCGGCGGATCAGCATCGGCATGAACAGCGTCACCGACAGCCCGAGCAGCGAGACGACGGTGTAGAGGATCGAGACGATCTGCTCGTTGTGCAGGATCTCATAGGCCTGGATCGGAATGACGCTGGAGATGGTGGCGCGGGCGAAGGATTCGACCGCATAGAGCGAGGCGAAGGTGCGCGCGTCGGCAGGCCGCAAGGCGGGAAGCCAGATCGGATGGCGCACGTGGGTGGACATCAGCCCTCCGAGACGGGAATCGCCGGCCAAATCTGGCCGGACCACTGGCTTGCCGGTAGCAGGAAACCGACCCCCGCGAGCCGAAAAGCGAAACCCGCCAAAGGCTTTCCGCTGCTGGCCTAAAGCAGTTTGCCATGCCGCCCGCCCGATGAGGATCTGCCCTAACGCCACCTTCTGTTGCCGGCTTGAACCGTGATAGTCGTTTGGCACGACTGAATCGGAACGCGAGATCATGAGCATGGAGACGACGAGCGAACCCGCTCAGGACGCACCGAAGCAGCGCCGCATCATCGCCATCGACATCCTGCGCGGCATCGCGCTGATCGCCATGGCGAGCTACCATTTCACCTGGGATCTCGAGAATTTCGGCTATACCGACCCCGGCCTGACCGCTTTCGGCTGGTGGAAAATCTACGCCCGCTGCATCGCCTCGACCTTCCTGTTCCTGGTCGGCGTCAGCCTGTTCCTTGCCCATGGCCGGCAGATCCGCTGGCCCGGCTTCTGGACGCGGTTTGCCATGGTCGCCGGGGCGGCGATCGCCATCTCGGCCGTCACCTGGTTTGTCACGCCGGACGGCTTCATCTTTTTCGGCATCCTGCATGAGATCGCGCTGGCGAGCCTGCTCGGCCTCGCTTTTCTCAGGCTGCCGGCGCTGCTGACGGCAATTGTTGCAGCGCTCGTCATCGCGGCGCCTTTCTATCTGCGATCGGAGTTCTTCGACCACCCGTGGCTGTGGTGGGTCGGCCTTTCGGCGACCAACCCGCGCTCCAACGACTATGTGCCGCTGTTCCCCTGGTTCGGCGCGGTGCTCGCCGGCATTGCCGTGGCAAAGTTCGCTTCCGCTTCCGGCCTGCTTGCCCGGCTGGGCGCCCTGACGCCCGGCCGCTGGTCGCGCCCGCTCACCTTCATCGGCCAGCACAGCCTCGCCTTCTACCTGATCCACCAGCCGCTGCTGTTCGGCTCGGTCTGGCTGTTTTCGCAGGTCATGCCGGCCGCCCCCCAGGACAAGGAAGCCGGCTTCCTGCCGGCCTGCCAGGCGCAATGCGAACAGCAGCGGGACACCAACTTCTGTTCCAGCTATTGTGGCTGCATGCTGGACACGCTGAAGGGCGAAGGATCGCTCGACAAACTCTACGGCAACGACCAGACCAGCATCTGGAAATCGCATCTTGAGGATCTCGCGAGCACCTGCACCGCCGCGACCGAAAGCAAGATGGAGGGAGGGCAGCAATGACCGGCACGACCAAGCCCAAGCATGGGATCATCCCCTGGCCGCCGGTGATCTACGTCGTGGCGATCGTCGCCAGCATCGTACTCGGCATGCTCTATCCGCTGCCGTGGATCGGCGACATTTTTGGCGGCCTTTTGTTCGGCGTCGGCTGGGTGGCCCTGTTCGGCGTCGCCGCGCTCTGGGTCACCGCGATCCGCACAATGATCCGCGCCAGGACGACGCTCGATCCCAACGCCGAGCCGGACCATCTGGTGACGTCGGGCCCGTTCGGCATCACCCGCAACCCGATGTATCTCGCCAATACGCTGCTTCTGATCGGCGTCGCCTTCATCACCGGTATCGCCTGGTTCCTGCTGTTCGCCTTCATCGCCAGCTTCGCGACGCAGAAGATGGCGATCGAGAAAGAAGAAAAGATGCTGGCGGCAAAGTTCGGCAAGAAATACCGTGACTACGCCAAGCGAGTGCGGCGGTGGATTTGAGTTGGCTCGGCTCGGCTCCCATCAGCAGGTCGCTAGGAAACAAGATCGAAGACCTCGGCGATTGGCCGAAACGTTCCGAATGTCGTCATCCTCGGGCTTGACCCGAGGATCCATGCCGTAACCTCCGTCATCGAGCGCAACGGCGCAGAATTCTGCAATCGTTGCAACGCTTTAGCTTCACGGCATGGATCCTAGGGTCTGCGCGCGTCGCTTCGCTCCTTGCTCCGCCCTAGGATGACGAAGTTCAGGACGCTCAGGCCAACTGCCGACGTTCGCTATGCAGGATCCCTATGTATTCACGCCGAGCTCGGCCAGCCGCTCCACGCACGACTCCTCGGCCTGATCCAGTTCGGCAAGCGTCTCTTCGAGATCGCGCCGCTTTTGCCTCAGATCCTCGCGCTTTTCCTCAATGCGCCTGATCATCAGCTTGAGCTGGCCGACCTCGCCGGGCGGCTCCTTGTACATCTGAATGATCTCGCGGATCTCGTTGATCGAGAAGCCGAGCCTTTTTCCCCGCATGATCTGGCGGATGAGATGCCGGTCGGACGGACGGAACAGCCGCGTCCGGCCGCGCCTGATCGGCTGCACCAGCCCTTCGTCCTCGTAGAAGCGAAGCGTGCGCGTCGACACGTCGAATTCGCGCGTCAGCTCGGTGATCGTGTAATATTCCCGCATTCCCGCTCCATCCCGAACGTCAGCGCGATGGCCGCCAGCGGCGTCGCCCTTCCTCCGATCAAAACCCCGTCATGTGCCGGAATCGGCACGTGACCCCGAGCCAGCGTCGCACGGCATTTACGTAAAAGTCAATTGACGGCGACCTATTGCTTTAGCGAATGCTGAACCACCACGTCGCCAGTCCAAGAAAGGCAAAGAAGCCGACGACGTCGGTGACGGTGGTGACGAAGACCGCCGAGGCCACCGCCGGATCGATCTTGAGACGATCGAGCAGCAGCGGGATCAGGATGCCGGCCAAGGCGGCCGCGAACATGTTGATGATCATCGCCGCCGCGATGATCCCGCCTAGATTGGGATCGCGGAACCAGGTCGCCGCGACGATGCCGATCAGCACTGCGAAGACGATGCCGTTGATGAAGCCAACGCCCAGCTCGCGACGGATGATGCGCGAGGCGTTGTAGATATCGAGATCTCTCGTCGCCAGGGCGCGCACGGTGACCGTCATGGTCTGCGAGCCGGCATTGCCGCCCATGCCGGCGACGATCGGCATCAGCACCGCCAGCGCCACGATGTGCTCGATCGTGCGGTCGAACAGGCCGATCACCGATGCGGCGAGGAAGGCAGTCAGGAGATTGACCAGCAGCCAGGGCACGCGCGAGCGCGAGGTGGCAAACACCGTGTCCGATAGTTCTTCGTCGCCGACGCCGCCCATGCGCAGCAGATCCTCCTCTGCCTCCTCCTGGATGACGTCGACGACATCGTCGATGGTGAGCACGCCGACCAGCCGCTCGTTCTCGTCGACTACGGCGGCGGAGAGCAGGTTATACTGCTCGAATTCCCGCGCCGCCTCTTCCTGGTCCATGGTGGCCGGGATGGCGTGCCGCGTCTCATGCATCACCTCCTCGACCTTTACCGCCCGCTTGGTGCGCAGGATCTGGTCGAGGTCGATGGCCCCTAGCAGCTTGAAGCTCGGATCGATGACGAAGATCTGGCTGAAGCGCTCGGGAAGGTTCTTGTCTTCGCGCATGTAGTCGATGGTCTGGCCGATCGTCCAGAACGGCGGCACCGCGACGAATTCCGTCTGCATGCGCCGGCCGGCCGTCTCTTCCGGATAGTCGAGCGCGCGCCTGAGCCGGATGCGTTCGGTGAACGGCAGCTGCGACAGGATCTCGTCCTGATCCTCCTGGTCGAGATCCTCGAGAATGTAGACGGCGTCGTCGGAATCGAGTTCCTGCACCGCCTGCGCGATCTGCGCATTGGGCAGGTTGTCGACGATATCCATGCGGATCGCTTCGTCGACCTCGGTCAGCGCGGAAAAGTCGAAATCGGCGCCGAGCAGCTCGACCAGGGCGCGACGCTGCTCGGGATGCAGCGCCTCGATGAGGTCGCCGAGCTCCGACTGGTGCAGGTCGTCGACTTCGCGTTTTAAGGTGAGCGTGTCGCGGTCGGCGATCGCCGCGCCGATCCGGGCAAGGAAAGACGATCGAACGGCGCCGTCCTCGCCATAGATGTCGGCGTGGTGCTCGTCGGCGATCCCGGCGCCGGTCATCTGTCTGTCCTGGCCTTCCACCAGCGCCTCCGCCTCAGGAATCCGGAAAGGGTGTTGAATCAGGTCTAGAGCATGATCCCGAAAAGGGGAAACCGCTTTTCGGGAAATCCGATGCTTATACGGGCAGATAGGGCCGCGATGCGATTCGTCTTGCGAAGAGGTGGCGCTAACACGCGGAATATCCGGCGAAAATGCGCCCGCCCGACACCTCTGAGACGAGCCGACTGCATGGCGATCCCGGTTCAGCCGGCGCGACAGCGCATGTCGCTGGGGAAAGAGCACACTCTTGCGGTTGAGGCAGAATTGTCATGACACAGGTCCGGCCGCGAGGTCGGACCATTGAGGCACAAAATCAGGCGGGGAGAACCGACGGCCCTTGCACATCAAGTCCGGGAAAACGAGCAATGAAATCGGCGAGCGGCGCATTCGCGTTGTCGTCGCCGAGCGCAATCCGCTCGTCATCTCGGCGCTCCGCGAAATGCTGGACTGCGACGGGCGTTTCGAACTGCTGGGCGCCTTGCAAAGCGGCAAGCAATTCCTGGAAATGGCGGCAGAGACCAGCTTCGATGTCGCCGTCATCGGCTGGAAGCTCGCCGACATGGACGGCGCCGACATCCTGGCCGAGGTCCAGAACCGCAAGCTCGACATGCGCATCACGGTCTTTTCCAACGACCATGACATCGGCATTTTAAAGCAGTGCGTGCGCCTCGGGGCTCAGGGCTACTGCTTCCAGTTCGACGACCCGGCAATCATCTTCGAGACGATCCTGGCGGTGGCGCATGGCCGCATCTGCATCCCTTACATCGACATCAACAAGGTCAATGACACGCCGCTGTCGCAGCTTACCGTGCGCGAACGTGAATTGCTGGCGGTGCTTTCCGACGGCTGGACCAATCTCCAGATCGCGACGCGGACCGGGATATCCGAGAACACGGTGAAGTACCATCTCAAGAATCTCTACGACAAGCTCGACGTCCGCAACCGCGCCATGGCGGTGGCGCTCTATGCGAGCGAGAAGCGCCGCAGCCCCAAACCGCCTTTCGGGTAGGACGGCCGGGTAGGCCGGGCCTACCCGCGCGCGGCGACAACTTACCCGGCAAGGTGTTGTCGCGCCTCGTCGCCGGAACGACAATCCCTCCACAATCCTGAAAACGATCGGAGGCGTTCGCATGGCTGGGTTCACCCATCTTTTCATCCCAGGCCCCACCAACATTCCCGAACAGGTTCGGCAAGCCATGAACCTGCCGATGGAGGACATGCGCGCCGCCTCCTTCCCCGATCTTACGCTGCCGCTGTTCGAGGACATCAGACGAGTATTCAAGAACGAGACCGGCCGCGTCTTCATCTATCCGTCCTCCGGTACCGGCGCCTGGGAAGCGGCGATGACCAATGTGCTCAGCCCCGGTGACCGGGTGCTGATGTCGCGCTTCGGCCAGTTCTCGCATCTGTGGGTCGACATGGCCGAGCGCCTCGGCTTCGAGGTCGACGTCATCGACTGCGAATGGGGAACCGGCGTGCCGCTCGACCTCTATGCCGAGAAACTGAAGGCCGACAAGGCGCACCGCATCAAGGCGGTGTTCTGCACCCAGAACGAGACCGCGACCGGCGTCACCAGCGACGTCGCCGGCTGCCGCGCCGCGCTCGACGCCGCCGACCACCCTGCCCTTCTCTTCGTCGACGGCGTCTCCTCGATCGGCTCGATCGACTTCCGCCAGGAGGAATGGGGCGTCGACTGCGCTGTCAGCGGTTCGCAGAAAGGCTTTATGCTGCCGGCCGGCCTCGGCTTCCTGTCGGTCAGCAAGAAAGCGCTCGCCGCGTCGCGGGTCGCCACCCACCGGCGCTGCTTCTTCTCCTTCGAGGACATGATCCGCGCCAACGATGCCGGCTATTTCCCTTACACGCCGGCGACGCAGCTTTTGCGCGGCCTGCGCGCCTCGCTTGACCTCATCGTCGAGGAAGGGCTGGACGCCATCTTCGCCCGCCACCATCGCCTGGCCGAAGGCGTGCGCAAGGCAGTCGACGCCTGGGGCCTGAAGCTTTGCGCCAGGGCGCCGAAATGGCATTCCGACACGGTCAGCGCCATCCTGGTGCCGGAGGGCATCGACAGCGGCGACGTGGTCAAGCGCGCCTACGGCACCTACCAGACCTCGCTCGGCGGCGGCCTCAACAAGGTGTTCGGCAAGGTCTTCCGCATCGGCCATCTCGGCTGGCTGAACGAGGTGATGGTGCTGGCCTCGCTATCGGCGGCGGAAATGGCGCTGCTCGACTGCGGCGTCCGTCTCGCGCCGGGCTCGGGCGTCGGCGCGGCCATCCAGCACTTCCGCGCCTCCGCGCAGCTGCCGGTCGCCGAAGCGGCATAAGGGAGCCGACCATGAGCCATACCATCAACCACCTCAAGAAACTGCGGCTGCAGCGCAGCGAGCTGGCAGTTCCGGGCTCCAGCCCCGAGATGATCGACAAGGCGGCGAACAGCGCCGCCGACTTCGTCTTCCTCGACATCGAGGATGCCGTCGCCCCGCCCGACAAGGAACGCGCCCGCAAGAACATCATCCAGGCGTTGAACGACATCGACTGGCGCGCCAGGGGCAAGACCGTCTCGGTGCGCATCAACGGCCTCGACACGCATTACATGTACCGCGACGTCGTCGACGTGATGGAGCAGGCCGGCGACCGGCTGGACACCATCCTGGTGCCGAAAGTCGGCGTGCCAGCCGACCTCTATATGGTCGAGGCCATGGTCAACCAGATCGAGATGGCCAAGGGTTTCAAGACCCGCGTCGGCCTCGAAGCCTTGATCGAGACCGCGCTCGGCATGGCCAATGTCGAGGCGATCGCCGCCGCGCCCGGCCGGCTGGAGGCGATGCATTTCGGCGTCGCCGACTATGCCGCCAGCAACAAGGCCCGAACCGTCAACATCGGCGGCCTCAACCCCGACTATCCCGGCGACCAGTGGCATTTTGCCCTGGCGCGCATGACGGTCGCCTGCCGCGCCTATGGCCTGCGCGCCATCGACGGTCCGTTCGGCGACTTCTCTGATCCCGAAGGCTATACGGCCGCCGCCAGACGCGCAGCCGCGCTCGGCATCGAGGGCAAATGGGCGATCCATCCCTCGCAGATCGCGCTTGCCAACGATGTGTTTTCGCCGCCGGAAAAGGAAGTCGCCCGCGCCAGGCGCATCCTGGAGGTGCTCAAAGAGGCGGAGGCGCTCGGCAAGGGCGCCGCAGCGCTCGACGGCAAGATGATCGACGCGGCGTCGGAGCGCATGGCGCGCAACGTGCTGGCGGTAAGCGAGGCGATCGAACGCGCCGGCCAAACGCACGCCGCGCGGTAGGAAATATCGGGAGGAAAAAATGGACATTCACGAATATCAGGCCAAGGAACTGCTCGCCCGTCACGGCGTGCATGTGCCGCGCGGCGGCCTCGCCTACAGCCCCGAGCAGGCCACATACCGGGCGCGCGAGATCGGCGGCTCGAAATGGGTGCTGAAGGCGCAGGTTCATTCCGGCGCCCGCGGCAAGGCCGGCGGCATCAAGCTGTGCGCCAATGACGAGGAGATCTCCAACGCGGCGGAAGCGATGCTCGGCCGCAAGCTGGTGACCCAGCAGACCGGCCCGCGCGGCAAGCTGATCTCGCGCCTCTATCTCGAGGAGGCGGTCGACATCGCGCAGGAACTCTATCTCGGCTTCGTGCTCGACCGCAAAGAAGAGCGCGTCATGATCGTCGCGTCGGCCGCTGGCGGCATGGAGATCGAGGATATCGTCGAGGAGGCGCCGGGTTCGATCATCCGCGCCACCGTCGATCCCGGTGTCGGCATGCAGCAGTTCCAGGCGCGTGAGATCGCCTTCGGCCTCGGACTTGAAAGCAACCTGATCGGCAAGACGACCGAAACCATCCTCGGCTGCTACCAGGTGTTCCGCGACTACGACGCCTCGATGCTGGAGATCAACCCGCTGGTGGTGACCCGCGACGGCAGCCTTGTCGCGCTCGACGCAAAAATGTCGTTCGACGAGAACGCGTTGTTCCGGCGGCCGGAAATTTCCGAACTGCGCGACAAGAGCCAGGAAGACCCGCGCGAGACTTTCGCCAGCGACCGCGGCCTCTCCTATGTCGGCCTGGAAGGCAACATCGGCTGCATCATCAACGGCGCAGGCCTCGCCATGGCGACGATGGACATGATCAAGATTGCCGGCGGCGAACCGGCCAACTTCCTCGACATCGGCGGCGGCGCCTCGCCGGAGCGGGTGGCGAAATCCTTCCGCGCCGTTCTCGGCGACAAGAACGTCGAGACCATCCTGGTCAACATCTTCGCCGGCATCAACCGCTGCGACTGGGTGGCCGAAGGCGTCATCAAGGCGATCCGCGAGGTCGGCGTCGACGTGCCGCTGGTGGTGCGGCTGTCCGGCACCAAGGTCGAGGAAGGACGCCGCATCCTGGCCGATTCCGGCGAAGCGGTGATTGTCGCCGAAACGCTGGCCGAAGCCGCCGAAAAAGCCGTCGCCGCCTGGCGCGCGGCCGCCAAGAAAAAAGCAGCCTGAGGGAGGTCGAAAAATGGCAATCCTGCTCAACCGCAGCACGCGCGTCATCGTGCAAGGGTTCACCGGCAAGATCGGCAGCTTCCATGCCGACGATATGAAGCGCTACGGCACCAAGCTGGTCGGCGGCGTCACCCCCGGCAAGGGCGGCCAGACGCATCTCGGCCTGCCTGTCTTCAACACCGTCAAGGGCGCGGTGCGCGAGACGCGCGCCGAAGCCAGCATCGTCTTCGTGCCGCCGCCCTTCGCCGCCGATTCGATCATGGAAGCGGCGGATGCCGGCATAAAGCTCTGCGTCTGCATCACCGACGGTATTCCCTCGCAGGATATGATGCAGGTCAAGCGCTACATGCGCCGCTACCGCTTCGAGGACCGCATGCGGCTGGTCGGCCCGAACTGCGCCGGCGTCATCACGCCCGGACAGGCGCTGATGGGCATCATGCCCGGCAGCATCTACCTGCCCGGCCGCGTCGGCATCGTCGGCCGCTCCGGCACACTGGGCTACGAGGCGGCCTCGCAGATGAAGGCGCTCGGCATCGGAGTGTCGACCAGCGTCGGTATTGGCGGCGACCCGATCAACGGCTCGTCCTTCAAGGACATTCTGCAGCTGTTCGAGCGGGACGAGGACACCGACGCCGTGGTGATGATCGGCGAGATCGGCGGGCCGCAGGAAGCCGAAGCCGCGATCTGGGCGCGCGACAATATGCGGAAGCCGCTCATCGCCTACATCGCCGGGCTGTCAGCGCCGAAAGGCCGCCGCATGGGCCACGCCGGCGCCATCATCTCGGCTTTTGGGGAATCGGCGCAGGAGAAGGTCGAAATCCTCAAAGAGGCCGGCGTCGTGATCGTGCCGACCCCTGCCTCCTTCGGCGAGGTCGTGGCGGAGACGCTGTCGCGGACGAAGAAGGCGGCGTGATGGCCGACCGGGTGAAGACCACGCGGCGCAAAACATGAAGTCTGTTCTGGGGTCCGCGGAAGCATCGCGGCGACTCCTCGATTGCCAGGAAACTCGATGGAACCGCGTTTGATTGTCACCCGCAGATGGCCAGCCGCTGTTGAAGCGATCCTTGCCGAGCGCTTCGACACGACGCTCAACGCCAGCGACACGCCGCTGAGCCCTGCCGCAATGACATCGGCATTCGCGGATTTTGACGCGATCCTGGCAACGGTTAGCGACCGCCTGCCTTCCGCGGTGTTTCCCGAAGGCGACGCCCGCACCCGGATCATCGCCAATTTCGGCGTCGGCTTCAGCCATATCGATGTCGCGGCGGCCCGTGACCGCGACATCGTGGTGACCAACACGCCGGGCGTGCTGACCGATTGCACCGCCGACCTTGCGCTCAGCCTCATATTGGCTGTCGCGCGCCGGACCGGTGAAGGCGAGCGGCAGCTGCGCGCCGGACAATGGCGTGGCTGGTCGCCGACCCACATGGCCGGTGCGAAGGTATCGGGCAAGACTTTGGGCATTGTCGGCATGGGCGCATCGGCAAGGCGACTGCCAGGCGCGCGCATTTCGGCTTCGGCATGAAGATCGTGTTCTTCAACCGGTCGCCGGTCGATGACGACGAGACGCGCGCCATGGGTGCGGTCCAGATGCCGACCCTCGATGACCTGCTCGCGGCCTCCGACTTCGTGTCGCTGCATTGTCCGGGTGGCGCCGAGAACCGTCATCTCATCAATGCGCGAAGCCTGCGGTGCATGAACCGCAGCGCCTTTCTGATCAACACCGCGCGAGGCGATGTCGTCGACCAGGATGCGCTGATCGGTGCGCTGGAACGGCGCGACATTGCCGGGGCAGGCCTCGACGTCTTTGCCGAGGAGCCTGCGGTTCCGGAGGCGCTCAAGCGGCTGGAGAACGTCGTGCTGTTGCCGCATCTCGGCAGTGCGACGGAAGAGACGCGGGTCGCGATGGGCATGAAGGTGGTGGAGAACCTGACCGCCTTCTTCGAAGGCCGGCCGGTCCCGGACAGGGTCGCCTGACAGTCCGCGCCAACCCTCAATCCAGGGCGCGGCCGCGGCGGCAACCGACGCGACGGACCAAAGAAAGCGCACGGATTTGGAACAGAGCAGACGCATCAAGTTTCGCGAGGACGAGCGCAGCCTTTTGTTGCGCCTGCTGCTTCAGGTCGCCAGCGCGCGTGAGCCCGAGATCGCCGCCGTTCTGGGCGGACGCAGGTCGCTTGTCTCCCTCGCCGCGGAGCAGCGCATCCCGGCGCTTCAGGCGAGCGGCGTATGGTTCCAGTTGCTGACTATTGCCGACGAGTTGCTTGCCATGCGGGCGCGACGCGAACTCGAACAAGGCGCGGGTGTCGATGAAGTGCCCGGGTGCTTCGCCAGCGTGATCGCGCAGATGGCGGCGAATGGGCACTCGGCGGAGGAAGTCCAGGCGACGCTCGATGAGCTTTGCGTCGGGCCGACCATGACCGCGCACCCGACGGAGGCCAAACGCGTCACGGTGCTGGAGATCCACCGCCGTATCTATCGCAAGCTGACCGAGCTCGACCAGCCGCGCTGGGCGCCGCGCGAACGCGACCTGTTGGTCGCTGATCTGGAAAGCGAGATCGAGCTTCTGTGGATGACGGGCGAGCTGCGGCTGGAGCGCCCGACGGTCGAGCGCGAAATCGCCTGGGGCCTGCATTTCTTTCGCGAAGTCATCTTCGAGGCAACGCCGCAGCTCTATGGCAAGCTTGAAGGCGCCTTCGAGCGTCACTATCCGGGAAAGCCGATCAGAATTCCCTCCTTCATGCGCTATGCCTCGTGGATCGGCGGCGACCGCGATGGCAATCCAAATGTGACGGCTGCGGTCACCGACCATGCCATGGCCGAATACCGCAATACCGCCATAGGCTGGTATCTGGCGCAGGTGCAGCGGCTGGTGACGGTGCTCAGCGCCAGTTCGAACGTCATCGACCTGCCGGCCAGCTTCAAGCCGATGCTGCAAACGGCGCTCGATAAAAGCGGACAGGCGCAAATGATCGCCGCCCGTAACCCTGACGAACCGCTTCGCCAGTTCGCCTCGGCCTTGCTTGCCCGGCTGGTGGCCACGCGGGACGGCGGTGCGGCGGCGTACCTTTCGGCAGAGGCGTTTCGTGCCGATCTGAACGCGCTGTCTTCCGTTCTCGAAGCGATCGGAGGGCGCGCGGTAGCCAAGCGTTTCGTCCAGCCTCTGCTTTGGCAAGTCGGAAGCTTCGGCTTCCACACAGTCTCGCTCGACATCCGGCAGAACTCCACGATCGTCAACCGGGTGCTGGCCGAGCTGTTTGCGCTGACAAATCCCGCCGATCCGGTCGCGGCCGGTACACCGCAATGGTCGGCGCGCATCCGCTCGGCCCTAAGTGGGGGCGAGCGGCTGGAGATCGACGCAAGCCGGCTCTCGCCTGAAGCAGCTGAACTGCTTTCGACATTCGCCGTCATCCGCGAGCATATCTCCGGCTCGGATGCCGACGCTGTCGGCTCTTTCGTGCTGAGCATGACCCGCTCGGCCGACGACCTGCTCGCGGTCTATCTGCTGGCGCAATATTGTGGACTTTCGACCGCGCCCGGCAGCGGCACAATCCGGCTGCGGATCGTGCCATTGTTCGAGACCATCGCCGATCTGCAGGCCGCTCCCGGCATCCTGAACGGATTGCTCGGCGTTTCGCTGGTGAGGCGTACGGTGGGGGATTTCGGCGCGCGCCAGGAAATCATGCTTGGCTATTCGGATTCCAACAAAGACGGCGGTTTCCTCGCTTCCAATTGGGAACTGGCAAAAGCGCAAAAGCGCCTCGCTGCCGTCGGGCGCAAGCATAACGTCAGGATCAGTTTCTTCCACGGTCGCGGCGGCTCTGTCAGCCGTGGCGGCGCACCGACCGGCCGGGCGATCGCGGCGCAGCCGCAAGGCACTGTCGCCGGAAGCATGCGGGTAACGGAGCAGGGCGAGGTCGCATCTTCGAAGTTCGCCAATCGTGGCACGGGGCTCAACCAGCTCGAGATACTCGCCGCTGCCGTGCTGGCCCACGGTGTCCGATCGCCCGACGATGTCGAGCCGAAGGAAACGCCCGAGTTTGACGAAGCGCTGGAAGCGCTGGCAGGCATGTCGCAGGCATCCTATGCCGGGTTGATGGCTGAGCCCGGCTTCCTCGATTATTTCAACCGGGCGAGCCCCGTCGCGGAACTGGCGCTCCTGAAAATGGGCTCACGGCCGGATCGCCGCTTCGGCGCCAGCGGCATTGCCGACCTGCGCGCCATTCCATGGGTGTTCGCCTGGAGCCAGAACCGTCATTTGTTGACCGGCTGGTATGGCATCGGCAGCGCGCTCAGCTCCTTCGTCACAGTGCGCGGCGAGGCCGGGCGCGAACTTCTGGCGCGCATGTTCGAACACTCGCGCTTCTTCCGCCTGATCGTCGACGAGGCCGAGAAGACGCTTTACCAGTCCGACATGGAGATCGCGCGGCTCTACGCCAGCCTGGTGTCCGACAGCGATGCGGCCAGACGAATCCACGCCCGCATCGCCGCCGAATACGAGTTGACGCGACGCCTGATTGGCGACCTCACAGGAGGCGATCTTTCCGCGCGCTTTCCGATGTTCAAGCGGCGTTTCGACAATCTGCGGCGGCAGATGGACGACATTCACCGGCTGCAGGTCGATCTGCTGCGTGAAGTTCGTGCAAATATCGGCACAGCGGATCAAAAAAGGGCGACCGACGCTCTGCTCGTATCGATCAATTGCATCTCGGCTGGCCTTGGGTGGACGGGATAGGCCCGGTTTTTGCCAAGCCACTTACATCACTCGTATCATCGCCCAAGGCTAATCGCGTACCGCCGGGAGGAGATTTGGTGCGGTCGAGAAGACTCGAACTTCCACGGGTTGCCCCACAGCGACCTCAACGCTGCGCGTCTACCAATTCCGCCACGACCGCACGTGGTAGGAGCCGGAACGGACCGGCCCGCGGCCTGTAGCAAATCGTTTCCGGCGAAACAAGTGCGCCATGCGGAATATTCGCCGCGGATTGGCACAACGCACGGCACCTTCCCGGCGCGCCGCCGGAACTGGACGTTTTGACCATTTGCCGCCATATGAAGGCAAATGCATGTCGCCGGAAACGTAAGGCGGTTTGGGCATGCATGAGCTAAAACGAACAGCCATGACAGAACGCAGCCAGATCGCCACGTCGTTCCTGCCCCTGCCCGGTTCGGCGCCGGTCGAATGGGTGATCGAGCCCGGCCTTACCGCCTATCCCGATGCGCTTGCCGTCATGGAAGCGCGGGCAGAGGCAATCCGCTCAGGCGCGGCCGGCGAGATGGTCTGGCTGGTCGAGCACCCGCCGCTCTATACGGCCGGTACCAGCGCCCGCATCGAGGATCTCATCGAGCCGGACCGGTTTCCGGTATTCGCCGCCGGGCGCGGCGGTGAATACACCTATCACGGCCCCGGCCAGCGCGTGGCCTATGTCATGCTTGACCTGAAACGCCGGCGCGAGGACGTCCGCGCCTTTGTCGCCGCGCTCGAACACTGGATCATCGGCACGCTCGCCGCCTTCAACGTGCGCGGCGAACGGCGCGAGGACCGCGTCGGCGTCTGGGTAGTGCGGCCGGACCGCCCTGCCCTGCCTGACGGCTCACTGGCCGAGGACAAGATCGCGGCAATCGGCATCAGACTGCGGCGCTGGGTGAGCTTTCACGGCATCGCCATCAACGTTGAACCCGAGCTTGGCCATTTCAGCGGCATCGTGCCCTGCGGCGTTTCGGATCATGGCGTGACCAGCCTCGTCGATCTCGGCCTGCCCGTCACCATGGCCGATCTCGACCTGGCGCTGAAATCCGCCTTCGAGGATGTGTTCGGGCCGGCGGCGGTGCCACTCGTCGAGGCAGTTCGCAAGGCAGGCTGAACCTGCTTCCCGGAAGCGTCAGGCCAGCTGCGCCGCGGCCCACAGCAGGCCATAACCGTGGATGGCGAAAACGGCGAGCAACGCGCCGGCCATGGCGAGACGATCGAAAGACTGGATCGGCTTCAGCTCGTGGCGCGGCTTCACGCCGCTGCCCATGGTGATCAGGCTGAGAATCGAAAACACCGCGCCGGCAATCAGCAAGAAGCTGGACGAGAAGCCGGCCCGCCAGCCGAGCGCCAGCAGGGCGAACAGCAGGAAGAACGACGCCGCCGCGAGCACGACCGGCCCGGGGCAGATCTGGCGCAGCACCTGGCCGCCGTCGAATTTCCACACCGGCACCAGATTGGCGATGTTGAACAGCGAGGCGCAGCCGGCAAGTGTGGCCAGAAGCGCCGCCGCCAGGCGATGTCCCTCGCCGCCGACGAAGCCGCTGGCCGCGATCAGCACCGGCACCAGGAAGGCGGAGAAGCCGG
Organism: Mesorhizobium sp. B1-1-8; assembly: GCF_006442795.2. Lineage (NCBI taxonomy): Bacteria > Pseudomonadati > Pseudomonadota > Alphaproteobacteria > Hyphomicrobiales > Phyllobacteriaceae > Mesorhizobium > Mesorhizobium sp. B1-1-8. The sequence goes on along the minus strand of NZ_CP083956.1, from coordinate 2,817,207 downwards.
CGCCCATCAGCGCCACGAAGGCGACCTCGAAGCGGCTGTCATAGGGCCTGCCGCCGATGGCGATGCCGCCAAGCAGCGGGATGAAGATCATCCGCGCCCGGCGATGCCCCGTCAGCCGGAACGCCGCCATATGACCGAGCTCGTGCAGCGCCACCACCGAGGTCAGGATGGCGGCCAGGATCAGTCCGCCGGGGTTGAGGCCGAAGAACGGCCACAGGATGAAAGCCGAAAGCACGGCGAAGCCGACCTGGCTGAGCGGATGCTCGAACCAGCCGCCCTTGCGAAACTCGCCAGTCCGCACCCAGAGCTGCAGCTTGCCGAGCTCGCGGCGCAGCGCAAAATAGCGGAAGATCAGGAAGGCGAGACCGCGATAGCGGTCGGTCTGCGTCAGGGTGACCCGCGTTGCATCGCCCTCGGGCACCAGCTCGGCGGTCTCGCGATAATTGGCCCAGAACGAGGGATCGAGCGCAGTATCGTCGATGACGCGCATCGAAAAACGGCTCTCTTCCACGACATCCTCGAACACCGCCTTGCGCTCGATCGGCTGGCCGTCCCTGCCCTCCCAGGACAGTTTGACCAGGGTCATGCCCTCGCAGTCCAGCGGCTCGGCCGAGAGGATTTCGCCCGACCAGCCGGCGTCGCTGCCGAACGGCCACAGCGCCTGCCACAGGCGATGCCGGTCGGCCGCCACCACGCGGCTGACCCGGACCGTGCGCAGCCCGAGCGGCACCGTCATCAAGAGAAAGATCAGTCCAAGATTTCCGGCCACCAGGATGACCGTGACGATGACCGACACGCGATGCTACTCCCTGTGCTTCGGGCAAACCTAGCGGCGGTGCGGCAAGAAAGGCTTAACAACGGGCGGGCTCTTGCCCGTCCCGACGGCAGGCCCTTGCCTGTCCCACGGGCGGGCTCTTGCCGTCTCGAGAGCGGGCCGTTTGCCCGCCCGAAAACAGCGGCGGCAGAAGCCGCATTCTCACATGGCGCCAATCCACATCGCCATGGAAACGAGGAAGGTGCTCATGCAGACGAGCGAGACGACATCCTGCACCAGATCGGCCATAACTCTCTCCTGTTGTTAACATGTTCGTATTTTGTTCTAATTTTGTTCGAATGTCAACGATCACAGAGAGCCCCACGGAGTGAATTGGGCTGTCCATTTGGGCACGGTTAAGGAAAGGTTGACGAGGCGTCGAATAGTGCTATCGGACAGCCGCACGCCTTTGCGATTGGTCAGCATACCCATCGCTTCGTCATCCCAGAGCGAAGCGACGCGCGCAGACCCTAGGATCCATGCCGTGACATAGATGTTATGCTACGGTGCAAAACTATCGCTCTGATAGAGGTCCCTTATCCTGACCCCAGCATTTGTCTCGAAAGTAACGGCATGGATCCTAGGGTCTACGCTCCGCTTCGCGGAGCTTCGCCCTAGGATGACGACGTTGGGGGAACATACCCTAAAGCGGCACCACCTTGCCCTCTGCCAATGTCACCCGCCGGTCCATGCGCCCGGCCAGCTCGTGATTGTGGGTGGCGATCAACGCCGCGAGCCCCGACTGCCTGACCAGCGCCTCCAGCGCGTCGAAGACATAAGACGCGGTTGCCGGATCGAGGTTGCCGGTCGGCTCGTCGGCCAGCAGCACCAGCGGCGCATTGGCGACCGCGCGGGCAATTGCGACACGTTGCTGCTCGCCGCCCGAAAGCTCGGATGGCCGGTGCTGGGCGCGCTTGCCGATCTGCATATAGTCGAGAAGCTGCGCCGCCCGCTCGGAGGCGTCCTTGCGTCCCAGACCCTTGATCAGCTGCGGCATCATGATGTTTTCGAGCGCCGAGAATTCCGGCAGCAGATGATGGAACTGGTAGACGAAACCGACATCGTTGCGGCGGATGGCGGTGCGTTCCTCGTCGGAAAGCCGGCCGCAGGCGCGCCCGCTCAGGACCACGTCGCCGGCGTCGGGCCGCTCGAGCAGGCCTGCCGTGTGCAGCAAGGTCGACTTGCCGGTGCCCGACGGCGCCACCAGCGCCACCATCTCGCCGCGCTTCAGCGAGAAATCGGCGCCGTTCAAAATGGTGAGCTTGCGCGGCCCCTGGACATAGTGCCGCTCGACGCCCTTGAGCTCGATAATGGCGTCGGCCATCATTCGTACCTCAAGGCTTCGACGGGATCGAGCCGCGCCGCCCGCCAGGCCGGAAACACCGTCGCCAGGAACGACAGCGCCAGCGCCATGATGACGACATAGGTGGTCTCGCGCGGATCCATCTTCGCCGGCAGCTGGCTGAGGAAATAGAGCTCGGGGTTGAACAGGATCCGCCCGGTCATCCAGGAGAAGAACTGGCGGATCGATTCGATGTTGAGGCAGATGACGACGCCGAGCAGCACACCGGCAATGGTGCCGGTGACGCCGATCGCCGCCCCCGTCATCAGGAAGATGCGCAGGATGGCGCCACGCGAGGCGCCCATCGTGCGCAGGATGGCGATGTCGTGGCCCTTGTCCTTCACCAGCATGATCAGGCCCGAGATGATGTTGAGCGCCGCCACCAGCACGATCAGCGTCAGGATCATGAACATGACGTTGCGCTCGACCTGCAAGGCCGAGAAGAAGGTTTCGTTGCGCTGGCGCCAGTCGACGAGATCGATCGGCCGCTGCGCCGCCTGTTCGACCAGCGGCTTCAGCGCGTCGACATTGTCTGGGTTGTCAACATAGATCTCGATGGTCTGCGCCCGTCCGTCCATGTTGAAATAGAGCTGCGCCTCGGAAAACGGCATGTAGACGATCGAGCTGTCATATTCCGACATGCCGACCTCGAAGATCGCCGTGACCTTGTAGCCCTTCATGCGCGGGTTCGTGCCGAGCGGGGTGACGTCGCCATCCGGCGAGATCAGCGTGATGGTGTCGCCGAGCACGAGGCCCAGATTCTCGGCCATGCGCTTGCCGATCGCCACGCCCTCGCCGGCGTCGAAGCCGTCGAGCGTGCCTTCCTTGATGTTGCTGGCGACGATGGCGATCTTGCCGAGGTCGTCGCCGCGAATGCCGCGCACCAGCGCGCCGGTGCCGCCGCCGACATTGCCTTGCGCCAGCACCTGCCCGTCGATCAGCGGGATGGCGTATTTGACGCCGGACACACCGTTGATGCGGCTCGCCACCTGGGCATAGTCCTCCAGCGGCGAATCCAACGGCTGCACGATCAGATGGCCGTTCACGCCGAGGATGCGGGTGAGCAGCTCGGCGCGAAAACCGTTCATCACCGCCATGACGACGATCAGCGTCGCGACGCCCAGCATGATGCCGAGGAAGGAGATCGAGGCGATGACCGAGATCACCGTCTCCTTGCGTCGCGAACGCAGATAGCGCCACGCCACCATGCGCTCGAAGCCCGAAAAGGCGCCTGCCGGTGATCGGGCCGCTGCCGCCGCCTCGCTCATGCGGCGATACCCAGGCGCTTCTTGGCTTCCGCGATCGGCAGCGTCTCACGCTCACCGCTCTTGCGGTTCTTGATTTCGACGTCGCCGGCGGCGACGCCGCGCGGGCCGACGATCACCTGCCAGGGCAGACCGATCAGGTCGGCGGTGGCGAACTTGCCGCCCGGCCGCTGGTCGGTGTCGTCGTAAAGCACGTCTTTGCCGGCAGCAGCCAGCGCCGCGTAGAGCTCGTCGCAGACGCGATCGCATTCGGCGTCGCCGGCCTTCATGTTGATCAGGCCGATATCGAACGGCGCCACCGATTGCGGCCAGATGATGCCGTTCTCGTCATGGCTTGCCTCGATGATCGCCGCGACCAGCCGCGACGGGCCGATGCCGTAGGAGCCGCCCGAGACGAAATGCTCCTTGCCGTCAGGCCCGGTCACCTTGGCGCCCATCGGCTTGGAATACTTCTCGCCGAAGTGGAAAATATGGCCAACTTCTATGCCGCGCGCCGAAACCCTGGTGTCCTCGGCGAGCTTGTCCCAGGCTGCCTCGTCATGCATCTCGTCGGTGGCGGCGTAAGGCGTCGTCCACGTCTTGACGATCCCGGCAATCTCGGCGTCGTTCGAAAAGTCGGTATCCGCCCCCGGCACATCGAGCGAGAGATACTGGCGGTCGCAGAACACCTGGCTCTCGCCGGTGTCGGCCAGGATGATGAACTCGTGGCTGAGGTCGCCGCCGATCGGGCCGGTGTCGGCGCGCATCGGAATGGCCTGCAGGCCCATGCGCGTGAACGTCCTGAGATAGGAGACGAACATGCGGTTGTAGGCGGCCCTGGCGCCTTCAAAATCGAGGTCGAAGGAATAGGCGTCCTTCATCAGGAACTCTCGGCTGCGCATGACGCCGAAGCGCGGCCTCACCTCGTCGCGATACTTCCATTGGATATGGTAGAGATTGAGCGGCAGGTCCTTGTAGGACTTGACGTAGCCGCGAAAAATCTCGGTGACCACCTCTTCGTTGGTCGGACCGTAGAGCATGTCGCGGTCCTGGCGATCCTTGATGCGCAGCATCTCCTTGCCGTAATCGTCGTAGCGGCCGCTTTCGCGCCAAAGATCGGCCGACTGGATGGTCGGCATCAGGATCTCCAGCGCACCGGCCCGGTTCTGCTCCTCGCGGATGATCCGGCAGACTTTGTCCAGCACCCGCTTGCCGATCGGCAGCCAGGTGAAGCTGCCCTGCCCCTGCTGGCGGATCATGCCGGCGCGCAGCATCAGTCGATGCGAGACGATTTCGGCCTCGCGAGGATTTTCTTTGAGAATAGGCAGGAAGTAGCGCGACAAACGCATGGACTGGTCCGTGAGTGAGGATGGCGGCGCCGGAATCGGCGCAGCCGAGGCTGCTTGCCCCGGCTTCATAGCTATTTCGTGACGGAATTGAAACCCGAGTGCCCCAAAGTATCGGGGGCCTTCTGCACCTTACCAAAGAGGGCGTTTTGGCCCGAAAGTGCTCCAGATGGCCATTTGATCGATTCACAAGCAAGGCCTGCCGCACTATTGTGCAGTGCAGCACGATATTGCCTGTTTGGAGGCAAAATTCTTCGTGACATTTTCACCTGCGTTGGTCTAGTGTGCCTCGATAACCGAGAGGGCGGAGAAAAATCCGCCCTCCTACGCGGTCAAAGTCTTGGGAGGATGCGATCTAGGCGCGGTTACTCGCTGCCGCCGGACACCGGAAACAGATCGGACGCGTTTAAATTGCAAGGCCTCGTGCCTTGCATTTTTTTTGTGCAATCATCTGCTTAGCACGACCATCTGCCGCACAGCATTACCCGTATTTAGCCGCCAAAATCGGAAGCCGGCTTCCGATTTCAACCAGCAACTGCGCTGGTTGCTCAATACTTGCGAAAACTGTGTAGGACTTTTAGTGACTGTCGCTATGACTAAAGTCCGGCACGATATGCGGGATGTCGTCGAAGCCGAAGCCCAGCCCCTTCGTCAGGCCGTAGAAAATGCCAATGACGACAGCCGTGACGATCGTCGTGCGAATGGCCGCGCGCAGCATGTGCGGGCCGCGCGGCGCGCTGGAGACAGTCCCCAGCGTCACGTCCTCATCCTCGTCCTGCGTGCGCAGGCTGAACGGCAGCACGGCAAACAGCACCAGCCACCAGGTGACGAAGAACAGCGCCGCCAGCGAAACCCAGTTCATGCCTGCTCCAGTTCCACCAGTGTGCCGAAGAAGTCCTTGGGATGCAGGAACAGCACCGGCTTGCCGTGCGCGCCGGTTTTCGGATCGCCGTCGCCGAGCACACGCGCGCCGCTCGCTTTGAGATGGTCACGCGCGGCGAGGATGTCGTCGACCTCGTAGCAGACGTGATGCATGCCGCCCGATGGATTCTTCTCGAGGAACGCAGCGATCGGCGAAGCCTCGCCCAGCGGCTCCAGCAATTCGACCTTGGTGTTGCCGACGTCGACGAACACCACGGTCACGCCATGCTCCGGCAACGCCTGCGGCGCGCTCACATGGGTGGCGCCAAGCGTGTCGCGATAAGCCGCCGTCGCAGCAGCCAGGTCCGGCACAGCAAGCGCGACATGGTTCAGGCGTCCGAGCATAAAGCGCTCCGCTTTAGGGGAGTAAGGGAGTAGGGAAGTAGGGAAAAACAAGACTGAACGTTCTTCCCTACTCCCCTACTCCCCTACTCCACTACTCCCCTACTCCCTCATTCGTCACCGCGTGACGAATACCGTCACCAGCGGCTTCTTGCCCCAGGCTTCGTTGGCGGCGCCGCGGACGGCGCGGCGCACCGCCTCCTGCACCAGGTCGAGGTCTTTTCGGCGCTGGCGGGGGATGGAGTCCACCGCGCCGATTGCCGCATCGAGCATCAGCTCTTCAAGCGTCTCGCCGCTGGCATCGGCCTCGGCAACGCCGATCGCCACCAGGTCGGGGTCGCCGGCAAGCTCGTATTTGTCGTCGAGCACGACATTGACCGCGACATGGCCGGCAAAAGACAGCTTGCGCCGGTCGCGAATGCCCATCGCCTGGTCGGTGCCGATCAGCGAGCCGTCCTTGTAAAGCCGGCCGAAAGGCACCTGGTCGATGATTGTGGCGACGCCCGGCCAGAGTCTGAGCATATCGCCGTCGCGCACCTGCGCCACCTGGCCGATGCCCGACATCGACATCAGCGAGCCCTGCGCCACCAGATGCGCCGCCTCGCCATGCACCGGCACGCCGATCTGCGGCCGCACCCACTCATACATCTTGCGCAGCTCGCTGCGGCGCGGGTGGCCGGAGACATGCACCAGCGCGTCGCCGTCCTCGATGATCTTCATGCCGAGGTCGATCAGCCGGTTCTTGATCTCGAGAATCCCCTTTTCGTTGCCGGGAATGGTGCGCGAGGAAAACACCACCGTGTCGCCGGCCGTCAGCGCCACGGACTTCATCTCGTCCCGCGACAGTTTGGCCAGCGCCGCCAGCGGCTCGCCCTGGCTGCCAGTGCAGATGATCACTAAATTCTCGCGCGGGATAAAACCGTAGTCTTCCTCGGCGATGAATTCCGGCAGGCCATCCATGTAGCCGAGCTCGCTCGCGACATCGATGACGCGCTTCAGCGAGCGGCCGAGCACCAGGCACTGGCGCCCCGCATCGCGCGCCGCTTTTGCGATCGAGACGATGCGCCCGACATTGGAGGAGAAGGTGGTGACCGCGACGCGGCCCCTGGCGCTCTGGATGACGCCCTTCAGCCCCTCGCCGACGGCCACTTCCGACGGCGACTCGCCTTCGCGCAGCGCGTTGGTGGAATCGCAGACCAGCGCCAGCACGCCCTTGTCGCCATAGGCGCGGAAGCGCGCTTCGTCGGTCTTCGGCCCGATCGTCGGCGCAGGATCGATCTTCCAGTCGCCGGTATGGATCACCGTGCCGGCCGGCGAGGTGATCGCCAGCGACATCGGCTCCGGGATCGAATGCGCGACCGGAATGGCCTCGATCTCGAACGGCCCAACGGTGAATTTCTCGCCGGCCCGATAGATCGACGCCGGGATCTTCGGCGCGCCCTGCTCGCCCTGCCGCTTGGCCTCGAGCAGGCCGGCGGTGAACGGCGTCATCCAGACCGGCGCCTTGAGCCGCGGCCAGATGTCGAGCAGCGCGCCATAGTGATCCTCATGCGCATGGGTGATGACGATGCCGCGCAATCCGGCGAGGTTTTCCTCGATGAAGCGTGTGTCGGGCAGGATGAGGTCGACGCCCGGATGCGCGCTGTCGGGAAAGGTGACGCCGACATCGACGACGATCCATTCGCGCGCGTCCGCCGGCCCGTAGCCGTAGAGGGCGAAGTTCATGCCGATCTCGCCGACGCCGCCGAGCGGCACGAAAACGAGTTCGGCGTTATTCGCATTCGCCATTAATCTTTCCTTCCTGGCCGGTCGGGCCAAGTCAATCAAACCAGGTCCGTCAAGCACGGGCCGACGCGACGGCGCCGAAATGCACGTCGCCGGCGGCGATCGTCAAAACTGACCCTGCATCGTCGCGGATCACGAAACGGCAGTCCTCGTCAATGGTCTCGAAGACGCCACGCACCACATTACCGTCAATTCTGACAGCAACCTCGCTGCCGAGACCGGCCGCGCGGGTAAGCCAGCGCCGCCGGATGGCGAGGAGCCCACGTCCCTCGTCCCACAGCCTGGCGTTCTCGCTCCAGGCATCCGACAGCGCCAGGAACAACATCTCCGCATCGCAATTGGCGCCCAGCGCCCGAAGCGATGTCGCCGGATAGGGCAAATCCTGCGGGTAGGTCACGACATTGACGCCGATGCCGACGGCGACCGCGAAACGGCCGCCTTCCAGCATAGCCGATTCCAGCAGGATGCCGGCGAGCTTTGCGCCTGAGGCGAGCACGTCGTTTGGCCATTTCAGCTCGAAGCGGTTGCGCCCCTGGCTCGCTCCATCGAGGCCGACGGCGATCCGGCCCTGCGGCACCACCGCATCGAGCGCGTCCGCCAACGCGAGGCCGGCGACGAAGCCGAGCGTCGCGGCCAGCCGCAACTCCCCACCGGGGACGACGAGCAGCGTCGCGGCGAGGTTGCCTTCCGGCGTTGCCCAGGCGCGGCCGCGCCGGCCGCGGCCGCTTTCCTGCTTCTTCGAGACGACCCAGAGCTTGCCCGGATCGCCAGCCCGCGCATGGTCCAGCGCCAGCGCGTTGGTGGAACCGACGCTGTCATGGGCCTCGAGCCGGAACCCTTCCGACGCCGCGGTTGGAGCCAGCCGAAATGCCATCCCGTCAGAAGAAGGTTTTTGCGGCGGCTTCGGCATAGCTGCCGATCGGGCCGCCGATCAGCACGTAAAACAGCACGAAGGCGCCGCTGACGCCGAGCACGAGGCGCAGTTCGCTGGCCATCGGCACGAAGCCGCCGACCGGCTCGTCGAACCACATGATCTTGATGATACGCAGATAATAGTAAGCGCCCACCACCGAGGCCAGCACACCGATGATCGCCAGCGCGTAGAGGTTGGCATTGATGGCGGCGAGGAACACGTACCACTTCCCCCAGAAGCCGGCGAGCGGCGGAATGCCGGCCAGCGAGAACATCAGGATCGTGAGGATCGTCGCCATGATCGGGTTGGTCGAGGCGAGGCCGGCGAGATCGCTGATCTGCTCGACATTGCCTTCCTTGCGACGCATGGCGAGGATGAAGGCGAAGGTGCCGAGCGTCATCACCAGATAGATCAGCATGTAGATGACCACGCCGCGCACGCCGGCTTGGCTGTTGGCGGCAAGGCCGACCAGCGCATAGCCCATATGGCCGATCGAGGAATAGGCCATAAGCCGCTTGATGTTGGTCTGGCCGATCGCGGCGAAGGCGCCGAGCGCCATCGAGGCAATCGAGATGAAAACCACGATCTGCTGCCAGTCGGCGGCGATCGGCTTGAAGGCGCCCATGGTGACGCGCACGATCAGCGCCATCGCCGCCATTTTCGGGGCGGCCGCGAGGAAGGCGGTGATCGGCGTCGGCGCGCCTTCATAGACGTCCGGCGTCCACATATGGAACGGCACCGCCGAGATCTTGAAGGCAAGGCCGGCAAGCACGAAAACCAGGCCGAAGACGAGGCCAAGCTGCCGTTCGCCGCTGCCCAGCGCCGTCGCGATCTCGTGGAACCCGGTATTGCCGGTGTAGCCATAGACCAGTGAGATGCCGTAGAGCAGCATGCCCGACGAAAGCGCGCCAAGCACGAAATACTTCAGGCCCGCCTCGGTCGAGCGGAGATTGTCGCGGTTGATCGCCGCCAGCACATAGATCGCCAGCGACTGCAGCTCGAGCCCGAGATAGAGCCCGATCATGCCGTTGGCCGAGATCATCAGCATCATGCCGAGCGTGCAGAGCACGATCAGCACCGGATATTCGAACTTGTCGAAATGTTCCTGCCTGGCGAAGCGCATCGACATGACCAGCGTCACCGCCGAGCCGATCAGCGCCAGCATCTTCATGAAGCGGCCGAAGGAATCCTGGACGAAGGCGCGGCCATAGGCGTCACCGCCGCCGCTTGAGAACGCCAGCCACAGGCCGGCGAGCACCAGCACTGCGACGGCAAGGCCGGTCACCGTCATCGTGTTGTCGGAGCGCGAATAGGCACCCACCATCAACAGCGCCAGCGCGCCGATGGCAAGGATCAGCTCCGGCGTCGAGAGCGAAAGGCTGGAGAGAAGGTCCGGCGTCATGGTTCGCTATATCCCCGGTCAGTTCGCCGCCGCGGTCTGCGCGGAATTGATGGATGCGGTGACGTTGGTGACGAGCGCCTTCACCGACTGCGTCGTGACGTCGAACACCGGCGCCGGATAGACGCCGAAGAAGATGACCAGCGCCACCAGCGGGTAGATGATCACCTTCTCGCGCGTCGACAGGTCGAGCAAGTTCTTCAGGCTGTCCTTGGTTAGCGCGCCGAAGATCACCCGGCGGTAGAGCCAGAGCGCGTAAGCCGCCGACAGGATCACGCCGGTGGCGGCGAAGAAGGCCACCCAGGTGTTGACCCGGAACACGCCGAGCATGGTCAGGAACTCGCCGACGAAGCCGCTGGTGCCCGGCAGGCCGACATTGGCCATGGTGAAGATCATGAACACGGCGGCGTATTTCGGCATGTTGTTGACCAGCCCGCCATAGGCGTCGATCTCGCGCGTATGCATGCGGTCGTAGATGACGCCGACGCACAGGAACAGCGCGCCCGAGACGAGGCCGTGGCTGAGCATCTGGAACATCGCGCCCTGCACGCCTTCCTGGTTCATGGCGAAGATGCCCATGGTGACAAAGCCCATATGGGCGACCGACGAATAGGCGATCAGCTTCTTCATGTCCTCCTGCATCAACGCCACCAGCGAAGTGTAGATGATGGCGACGACGGAGAGCGTGAAGATCAGCGGCGCGAACGTCTCGGACGCCAGCGGGAACATTGGCAGCGAGAAACGCAGGAAGCCGTACCCGCCCATCTTCAGGAGGATGGCGGCCAGGATCACCGAGCCTGCCGTCGGCGCTTCGACATGCGCGTCAGGCAGCCAGGTGTGCACCGGCCACATCGGCATCTTAACCGCGAAGGAGGCGAAGAAGGCGAGCCACAGCCAGGTCTGCATGTTAGCCGGGAAATTGTGCGTCAACAGCGTGGTGATGTCGGTGGTGCCGGACTGGTAGAACATCGCCATGATGGCGAGCAGCATCAGCACCGAACCGGCCAGCGTGTAGAGAAAGAACTTGAACGAGGCATAGACGCGCCGCTTGCCGCCCCAGACGCCGATGATGATGAACATCGGGATCAGGCCGGCCTCGAAGAAGACGTAGAACAGCACGATGTCGAGCGCGCAGAACACGCCGATCATCAGCGTCTCGAGCAGCAGGAAGGCGATCATGTAGGCCTTCACCCGCTTCTCGATCGCTTCCCAGGAGGCCAGGATGCAGAGCGGCATCAGAAAGGTGGTCAGGATGACGAACAGCATCGAGATGCCGTCGACGCCCATGTGGTAGGAGATGCCGGAGTCGAGCCAGGCGTATTTCTCGACGAACTGGAAGCCGGCCTGCGAGTTGTCGAAGCCCTTCCAGATGAACAGCGAGATCAGGAAGGTGAACGCCGTCGTGATGAAGGCGATCGAGCGGATGTTGCGGCGCGCGTTTTCGCTGTCATCGTTGATGAACAGGATGAGCAGCACACCAACCAGCGGCAGGAAGGTGACCAGCGAGAGGATTGGCCAGTCGGTCATCAGAGCATCATCCAGGTGACGAGAGCGGCCACGCCGATCAGCATGGCGAAAGCGTAGTGGTAGAGATAGCCGGTCTGCAGCTTGACGACCCGGTTGGTGACGTCGACGACGCGCGCCGAGACGCCGTCGGGGCCGAGCCCGTCGATGATAGTGCCGTCACCGGTCTTCCACAGGAAGGAGCCGAGGCGCTTTGCCGGCCGCACGAACAGTATGTCATAGAGTTCGTCGAAATACCACTTGTTGAGCAGGAAGGCGTAGAGCAAGCGGTGATTGGCGGCGACGCTCCGGGGCAATTCCGGCTGGCGGATGTAAAACTGCCAGGCGATAGCAAAGCCGATCAGCATGGCGACGAAAGGCGCCAGTTCCACCCACAGCGGCAACTCGTGGATCTCGTGGAGGATGCGGTTGTCCGGCAGCGTGAACAGCGACGCCTTCCAGAATTCGGCATAGCCCTCGCCGATGAAGGCGCCGTGGAAGATGATGCCGGCAAACAGCGCGCCGGCCGCCAGCACATAGAGCGGCACCAGCATCACCGGCGGCGATTCATGGACGTGGTGCATGACCTCATGGCTGGCGCGCGGCTCGCCGTGGAAGGTCATGAAGATCAGCCGCCAGGAGTAGAAGCTGGTGAAGCAGGCGGCGACGACGAGCAGCACGAAGGCGGTGGCGGCAAACACATTGTGGCCGGCAAAGGACGCTTCGATGATGGCGTCCTTGGAGAAGAAGCCGGCCGTGCCGATGACCGTAACCGGAATGCCGACGCCGGTCAGGGCAAGCGTGCCGACCACCATCATCCAGTAGGTCTTCGGAATGAGGGCCCTGAGGCCGCCCATCCTGCGCATGTCCTGCTCGTCGGAGACCGCATGGATGACCGAGCCGGAGCCGAGGAATAGCAGCGCCTTGAAGAAAGCGTGCGTGAAAAGATGGAAGATCGCCGCGCCATAAGCGCCGACGCCGAGTGCCACGAACATGTAGCCGAGCTGTGAGCAGGTCGAATAGGCGATGACCCGCTTGATATCGTTCTGGACCAGGCCGACGGTCGCCGCGAAGAAGGCGGTGAAGGCGCCGATGAAGGTGACCACGGTCAGCGCCGAATGCGACAGTTCGAACAGCGGCGACAGCCGTGCCAGCATGAACACGCCGGCCGTCACCATGGTGGCGGCATGGATCAGCGCCGAGACCGGCGTCGGGCCTTCCATGGCGTCCGGCAGCCAGGTGTGCAGCGGCACCTGCGCCGACTTGCCCATGGCGCCCATGAACAGCAGCAGGCACACGACGGTCATGGCCGTCTGCCTGTCGAGCCCATGGCCGAGGAAGGTCAAAACGGCGGCACCCTGCGGCGCGCCTTCGGCGGGAATGAACGTCGCCGCATTGGCGAAGATGGTGCCGAGGTTGACCGAGCCGAACAGCACGAAGACCCCGAAAATGCCGAGCGCGAAGCCGAAATCGCCGATACGGTTGACGACGAAGGCCTTGATCGCCGCGGCATTGGCCGAAGGCTTCTTGTACCAGAAGCCGATCAGGAGATAGGAGGCGAGGCCGACGCCTTCCCAGCCGAAGAACATCTGCACCAGATTGTCGGCCGTCACCAGCATCAGCATGGCGAAGGTGAACAGCGACAGATAGGCAAAGAAGCGCGGCCGGTCCGGATCGTAGTGCATGTAGCCGATCGAATAGATATGGACCAGCGCCGAAACGGTGTTGACGACGACCAGCATCACCACCGTCAGCGTGTCTATCCTCAGCGCCCACGCCGCATCGAGCCCGCCGGCCTGGATCCAGCGCAGCACCGGCACGGTGAACACCTCGCCATGGCCGAAGCCGACCGCGAAGAAGGCGACCCACGACAGCACCGCCGAGATCACCAGGAAGCCCGAGGTGATGTATTCCGATGCCTTGGCGCCCAGCGAATTGCCGAACAGTCCGACGATCAGAAAGCCGAGCAGCGGAAGGAAGACGATGGCCTGGTACATGGTTGTTCCCGTCAACCCTTCATCTGGTTCACGTCTTCGACCGCGATCGAGCCGCGGTTGCGGAAGAAGACGACAAGAATGGCAAGACCGATCGCCGCCTCGGCCGCCGCGACCGTCAGCACGAACAGGGCGAACACCTGGCCGACAAGGTCATGCAGCGCAGCCGAGAAGGCGACGAAGTTGATGTTGACCGCAAGCAGGATCAGCTCGATCGACATCAGGATGACGATGATGTTGCGGCGGTTCAAAAAGATGCCGAACACACCGAGCGTGAACAGGATCGCCGAAACGGTCAGATAATGTGCAATGCCGACGACCATCTCAGATCCCCTCGCCCGACTTGACCTTGCGGATTTCCATGCCCGTGGCCGGCGTGCGGCCGACCTGTGCCGCGATCGACTGCCGCTTGACGCCCGGCTTGTGGCGCAGCGTCAGGACGATGGCGCCGATCATGGCGACCAGCAGCACCAGGCCGGCAATCTGGAAGTAGTAGAGATAATCCGTGTAGAGGATGTCGCCGAGCGCGGCCGTGTTGGAGCGCGCGGCGAGATCGGGAGTATGCTGTGCAACGGTCGAGGCCAGCTGCGGCGCGAAGCTGTAGCCGCCGAGCACGACGATCAACTCCGCCGCCAGGATCAGTCCGACCAGCGCGCCGATCGGCGCATATTGCAGCGCGCCCTGCTTCATCTCGGCGAAGTCGACGTCGAGCATCATGACGACGAACAGGAACAGCACCATCACCGCGCCGACATAGACGACGAGCAGGATCAGGGCCAGGAACTCGGCGCCGGTCAGCAGGAACAGCCCAGCGGCGTTGAAGAAGGTCAGGATCAGGAACAGCACCGAATGCACGGGGTTGCGCGCCGAAATGACCATGAAGGCCGACGCCACGGCGATAAAGGCGAAGAGGTAGAAGAAGACCGCCTCTAATCCAGTCAGCATGGGGTTCCCCGGGTTCCAAATTCCGACTCCGACCCGCCTCCGGTTCGAAACCGCGTGTTCCTTAGACGGACGACGTTGCGCCGTCCACTTTCTTGTTCCTTCTCCCCGTTTACGGGGAGAAGGTGGCCCGAAGGGTCGGATGAGGGGTAACGCCAAGTTCCAGAAGCTGGCGCCGCCCCTCATCTGCCTGCCGGCATCTTCTCCCCGCAAACGGGGAGAAGCACGCTAATCACCTATACGGCGCGTCGAGCGCGATGTTGCGCGCCAGTTCCCGCTCCCAGCGATCGCCGTTGGCGAGCAGCTTTTCCTTGTTGTAGTAGAGCTCCTCGCGCGTCTCGGTCGCGAATTCGAAATTCGGCCCCTCGACGATGGCGTCGACCGGGCAGGCTTCCTGGCAGAAGCCGCAATAGATGCACTTCACCATGTCGATGTCGTAGCGCACGGTGCGGCGCGTGCCGTCGTTGCGGCGAGGGCCGGCTTCGATGGTGATCGCCTGCGCCGGGCAGATCGCTTCGCACAGCTTGCAGGCGATGCAGCGCTCCTCGCCATTGGGATAGCGGCGCAGCGCATGCTCGCCGCGGAAGCGCGGGCTCAACGGCCCCTTTTCGTGCGGATAGTTGATCGTCTCCTTCGGCGCCATGAACTGGCGCATCGACAGGAAGAAGGCGCTGACGAAATCCTTCAGCAGCAGCGCCTTTGCAGCTTGGCCAAGAGCGGACATCACGCAAACCCCGTGATCTTGAGGAAGGCCGCGGTGGCGACGACCATGAACAGCGAGATCGGCAGGAACACCTTCCAGCCCAGCCGCATCAGCTGGTCGTAGCGGTAGCGCGGCACGAAAGCCTTCACCATCGAAAACATGAAGAACATCAGGCAGATCTTCAGCACGAACCAGATCACCCCGGGCACCCAGGTGAAGGGCGCGAAGTTGAACGGCGGCAGCCAGCCGCCGAGGAAGAGGATGGTGGCCAGCGCGCACATCAGCACGACGGCGACATACTCGCCGAGGAAGAACAAGAGGAACGGCGTCGAGGAATATTCGACCATATGGCCGGCGACCAGTTCCGATTCCGCCTCGACGAGGTCGAAAGGCGGGCGGTTCGTCTCGGCAAGCGCCGAGATGAAGAACACCACGAACATCGGGAACAGCGACAGCCAGTGCCAGTCGAGGAAGGTGTTGGGCAGGCCGAGCCGCGTGCCGAGACCGTCCTGCTGCGACATGACGATGTCGGAGAGGTTGAGCGAGCCGACGGTGAGCAGCACGGTGACGATAACGAAGCCGATCGAGACTTCGTAGGACACCATCTGCGCTGCGGAGCGCAGCGCGCCGAGGAACGGATATTTCGAGTTCGACGCCCAGCCCCCCATGATCACGCCATAGACCTCGAGCGAGGAGATGGCGAAGACATAGAGGATGCCGACATTGATGTTGGCGATCGCCCAGCCCTCATTGACCGGAATGACCGCCCAGGCCGAGATCGCCAGCACGGCGGAAACCAACGGCGCCAGAAGGAACACGCCCTTGTTGGCGCCCGACGGGATCACCGGCTCCTTGAAGACGAATTTCAGAAGGTCGGCAAAGGCCTGCAGCGTTCCCCACGGACCGACGACGTTCGGGCCGCGGCGCAACTGCACCGCCGCCCAGATCTTGCGGTCGGCGTAGAGCAGATAAGCGACGCCGATCAGAAGCACGACGATCAGCACGACCGACTTCACCAGGATCAGCAGCGCCGGCAGCACGTAGAAGGAGAGGAAGGTTTCCATGCTTATTCCGCCGCCTGCTTGAAGCCGCTCTTGGCCAGCGCCGAGCATTCGGCCATCACGGCCGACGCCCGCGCGATCGGGTTGGTTAGATAGAAGTCCTTTACCGGCGAGGTGAAGGCGCCCTTGTTCAGCCGCCCGCCGAGCTTCGCCGCTCTGGCGACATCGTCGGCGCTGCCGGCGGCGACCTGGTCGATGCGGGCAAGATGTGGATATTCGCCATAGAGCTTGGCGCGCAGCTGCGGCAGCGAATCGAACGGCAGCTTCTTGCCGAGCACGTCCGACAGCGCCCTCAGGATCGCCCAGTCCTCGCGCGCCTCGCCCGGCGCGAAACCGGCGCGGTTCGTCTGCTGCACGCGGCCTTCGGTATTGATATAGGTGCCGGATTTTTCGGTGTAGGCGGCGCCCGGCAGGATGACGTTGGCGCGGTGCGCGCCGGCATCGCCATGCGTGCCGATATAGACGACGAAGGCGCCGCCGGTCCTGGCCATGTCGATCTCGTCGGCGCCGAGCAGGAAGAGCAGATCTGTCTGGCCCAGCATGCCGGCGACGTTCTTGCCGCCCTCGCCCGGCACGAAGCCGACATCTAGGCCGCCGACCCTGGCCGCTGCGTTGTGGAGCACGGCAAAGCCGTTCCAGTCGGCCGTGACCGCATTGACGGCGGCCGCCAGCCTTGCCGCCTGGCCGAGCACCGCCGCGCCATCGGTGCGCGCCAGCGCGCCCTGGCCGACGATGATCAGCGGATGCGTCGCCTTGCTCAGCACTTCGAAGAACTTGCCGTTGCCGTCGGCAAGGTCCTTCAGCGATTCCGGACCGGCGCCGAGCAACTCGTAGTCGTAGCGCGTGTCGCCGACATCGCCGATGACGCCGACCGGCAGATTGCCGACGCGCCAGCGCTTGCGGATACGGGCATTGAGCACCGAGGCCTCGAAACGCGGATTGGCGCCGATGATCAGCACCGCGTCGGCCTGTTCGATGCCTTCGATGGTCGGATTGAAGATGTAGCTGGCGCGGCCGAGCGACGGATCGAGCGCTGCGCCGTCCTGGCGGCAGTCGATGTTCTTCGAGCCGAGCGCGCCCATCAGGAGCTTCAGCGCATAGATCTCCTCGACCGCCGCGAGGTCGCCGGCAATGGCGCCGATCCGCTCGGGCGCGGTCTTGCCCACCTCGTCCTTGATCGCCGCGAAGGCCTCGGCCCAGCTTGCCGGGACAAGCTTGCCGTTCTTGCGCACATAGGGGCGGTCGAGACGCTGCGTGCGCAGGCCGTCCCAGATGAAGCGGGTTTTGTCCGAAATCCACTCCTCGTTCACCGCCTCGTTGACGCGCGGCAGGATGCGCATCACCTCGCGGCCTCGGCTATCGACGCGGATCGCCGAGCCGACGGCATCCATGACGTCGATCGATTCGGTCTTGGTCAGTTCCCAGGGCCGCGCCTGGAAGGCGAACGGCTTCGAGGTCAATGCGCCGACCGGGCAGAGGTCGATGACGTTGCCCTGCAGCTCCGACGTCATCGCCTCCTCAAGATAGGTGGTGATCTCGGCATCCTCGCCGCGGCCGATCAGTCCAAGCTCGGAAATACCGGCGACCTCGGTGGTGAAGCGGACGCAGCGCGTGCAGTGGATGCAGCGGTTCATCACCGTCTTGACCAGCGGGCCGATATACTTGTCTTCGACCGCGCGCTTGTTCTCGTGATAGCGCGAGGAATCGACGCCGAACGCCATTGCCTGGTCCTGCAGGTCGCACTCACCGCCCTGGTCGCAGATCGGGCAATCCAGCGGATGGTTGATCAGCAGGAACTCCATCACGCCTTCGCGGGCCTTCTTAACCATCGGCGTGTTGGTGAAGATTTCCGGCGGCTCGCCGTTCGGGCCGGGGCGCAGGTCGCGCACGCCCATGGCGCAGGAGGCCTGCGGCTTGGGCGGCCCGCCCTTCACCTCGATCAGGCACATGCGGCAATTGCCGGCGATGGAAAGCCGCTCGTGGTAGCAGAAGCGTGGCACCTCCGCGCCGGCGTCCTCGGCCGCCTGCAGCAGCGTGTAATGGTCGGGTACCGTTATTTCTTTCCCGTCGACCTTGAGCTTTGCCATTCGCCTCAAACCCAATCTCAATTTCCGGGCGCGACCGAGGCCGCGCCCGGCATTTCATTCACTTCTTCTTCGCCGCGAGCGCCGCCGCCTGCCCGGTCCAGTCGTCACGGCCGATGCGGCCGGCGAGCGACAGATAATCCTCGACCCAGGCAATCTCTTCCGACGTCCAGGCCGCGATCTGGCGATAGGTCCAGATGCCGAGCCCGTTGAGCACCTTCTCGAGCTTCGGCCCGATGCCCGATATCGCCTTCAGGTCTGAAGGCCTTGCCGGCTTCGCGACAGCCTTGGGCTGCTTGAAATCTTCCGGCATCAGCCCGGTCGCGGCCGTTTGCGCAACCATGTCGGCGCCGGTCGAGTCATGCGCTTTCTCGGTGGCGTTCGCCGCAATGTCGGTCACGTCCCTGGCGAAGGTCTGCGCCTCGGCGATCAGCGTCTCCGTCGCCTTGCGGGCCTTGGACGAGTTATTGGCGGCTTCGGCCTGCGTCTCGAATTCTTCGAAGATCGGCTGGAACATACGTTGCGATGCTTCGAATGCGCCGGTGACCGCGCCCATCCAGACGCCGAAGGCCTGGTTGGCAAGACCGATGCCGAGCGCCGACATCGCCGCCGCGCCGGCGACCGGATGCGCCATCAGGTTGACGGCGCTGGCCATCTCCTTGGGCATCATCTTGGTCAGGTCCTGGTTCATCTTCTCGAATTGGTCCAAATCGGGCATCAGTGGGTAGGCTTTCGAATACGGCGCCATAGACATCTCCTGGTCGTTTCTTCGTGTGCCCCGCCCCTGCTTTTCGTCCCGGGCAATTGCCCGCATTCCAATTTCTATTCCGCAGCAACCATCACCGGTTCCACCCGGTGGGCGTTGCGCGAAAACTCGTCGATGCGCCGCTCCACCTCGCCGCGGAAGTGCCGCATCAGGCCCTGGATCGGCCAGGCCGCCGCGTCGCCCAGCGCGCAGATCGTGTGGCCCTCGACCTGCTTGGTGACATCGAGCAGCATGTCGATCTCGCGCTTTTGCGCCTCGCCGCGCACCAGCCGCTCCATCACCCGCCACATCCAGCCGGTGCCTTCGCGGCAAGGCGTGCACTGGCCGCAGCTCTCATGCTTGTAGAAGTAGGAAAGTCTCGCGATCGCCTTCACGATATCGGTCGACTTGTCCATGACGATGACAGCCGCGGTGCCGAGGCCGGATTTCAGGTCGCGCAGCGCGTCGAAATCCATCGGTGCGTCGATGATCTGGCCGGCCGGCACCAGCGGCACCGAGGCGCCGCCCGGGATCACGGCCAGCAGATTGTCCCAGCCGCCGCGAATGCCGCCGCAATGCGTCTCGATCAACTCGCGGAACGGGATCGACATCGCCTCTTCGACGGTGCACGGATTGTTGACGTGGCCGGAGACGCAGAACAGCTTGGTGCCGGCATTGTTCGGCCGGCCGAAGGACGAGAACCAGGCCGCGCCGCGCCGCAGGATGGTCGGCGCCACCGCGATCGATTCGACATTGTTGACCGTGGTCGGGCAGCCATAAAGGCCGACATTGGCCGGGAACGGCGGCTTCAGCCTGGGCTGGCCCTTCTTGCCTTCGAGGCTTTCGAGCAGCGCCGTCTCCTCGCCGCAGATATAGGCGCCGGCGCCATGGTGCATATAGATATCGAAATCGTAGCCGGAGGTGTTGCCCTTGCCGATCAGCCTGGCTTCATAGGCCTCGTCGATGGCGCGCTGCAGCGCCTCGCGCTCGCGGATGAACTCGCCGCGCACGTAGATATAGGCGGCGATCGCGCCCATGGCGAAGCCGGCGACCAGGGCGCCTTCGACCAGCGTGTGCGGATCGTTGCGCAGGATGTCGCGGTCCTTGCAGGTGCCGGGCTCGGATTCATCGGCATTGATGACGAGATAGCTCGGGCGGCCGTCGCTCTGCTTGGGCATGAACGACCATTTCAGGCCGGTCGGGAAGCCGGCGCCGCCGCGGCCGCGCAGGCCGCTGGCCTTCATCTCGTTGACGATCCAGTCGCGTCCCTTGGCGATGAGGCCAGGGGTATCGTCCCAGGCGCCGCGCGATTGCGCTCCCGCCAGCGACTTGTCGAACAGGCCGTAGATGTTGGTGAAGATGCGGTCTTTGTCCTGCAGCATCATTCGTTCCTCAGACCGGCTTCTTGCCGAAGACGCGGATGTATTCCTCGACACCGCCCTTGGCGAGCGCCTTGGCCTGGTTCACCCAGTCGTCGCGCTCAATGCGGCCGCGGAAATTGAGATAGCCGTCGACCCATTCGCGCTCGGCCTTCTTCCAGGAGGCGACCTGCGCGAAGGTGTAGATGCCGAGCGAATGCAAGATACCTTCGATCTTCGGACCGACGCCGGAGATCAGCTTGAGATCGTCGACCGCTGACGGCCGCTCGATGCCCGCCGGCCGGTTCTCGTCATCAAGCGATGGCCTTGCCGTCTTGGCGGCAGGCTGCTTGGTTTCCGGCGACTTGAACGCGGCGGCCGGTTCGGCCTTGTTCTTCGGCCCGCTGCGCGGCTTCGAAACCGCCTCGACTTCCGGAGAAGCCTGGTTGGCGTTCGCTGCCGAGTGGCGCGGTGGCCTGACGCTGGCCGCCTTCTCTGTGGCCGGCGAAACCTTGACCGGCGACGGAGTCGTCAATGCCGGGCTGGTTTCCGGCGCATCGGTCTTGGGCTTGCTGGATTTCGACGGCCCGACCGGGCCGGAAGGTACCGGCGCGGCAGGCGCCTGCGACACGACAGCAGCGGGTACAGCAGCCGGCGCGGCCGCGGCAGCTGCCTCCTTGGCCGCCTTCGCCGCCGCCTTGGCTTCCTTGTCGCGGGTCGACTTCAGGATCGCCTTCTCGCTCTTCAGCGTCGTCAGGCCGGAAGCCGGCTCGGAGCCGGTGCGCCCGTTCTGCGGGCCCGGCTTGACCTCGGCGCCCTTGCCGGCCTCGTAGAGATCGATGATCTCGGCCAGCCGTTCCGGCGTCAGGTCCTCGAACGTGTCCTTGAAGATCATCACCATCGGCGCGTTGACGCAGGCGCCGAGGCACTCGACCTCTTCCCACGACAGCGTGCCATCGGCGTTGGTGTGAAACTGGTCGTGATGGATCTTCGAACGGCAGACGTCCATCAGCGCTTCGGAGCCGCGCAGCATGCAGGGCGTGGTGCCGCAGACCTGGATATGGGCGCGCGTGCCGACAGGATTGAGCTGGTATTGCGTGTAGAAGGTCGCCACCTCGAGCCCGCGGATGCGCGGCATTTCAAGCATGTCGCAGATCGTCTCGATCGCCGCCTTGGTGACCCAGCCTTCCTGCTCCTGCGCCAGCATCAGCAGCGGAATGATCGCCGACTGCTCGCGGCCTTTCGGATATTTGGCAATCCATTGCTGAGCCGCCGCCGCATTCGTCTCGTTGAAGGCGAAGGAGGCTGGCTGGAGGCGGGCTTCTGCGAGGCGGCGGACTGACATTTTAGCGATCGACCTCACCAAACACGATGTCGAGGGAGCCAAGCACGGCGGTTACGTCGGCCAGCATGTGGCCGCGGCAGAGGAAATCCATGGCCTGCAGGTGTGCGAAGCCGGGCGCGCGCAGCTTGCAGCGATAGGGCTTGTTGGTGCCGTCCGAGACCATGTAGACGCCGAATTCGCCCTTCGGCGCCTCGACCGCCGCATAGACCTCGCCGGCCGGCACGCGGTAGCCCTCGGTATAAAGCTTGAAATGGTGGATGAGCGCTTCCATCGAACGCTTCATCGCCGCGCGCTTCGGCGGCACCACCTTGCCGTCGAGGTTGGACACCGGTCCGCTGCTGTCGGCGCCGAGCAGGCGATCGACGCACTGGCGCATGATCTTGGCCGACTGGCGCATCTCTTCCATGCGCACCAGATAGCGGTCGTAGCAATCGCCGTTCTTGCCGATCGGAATGTCGAAATCCATCTCGGAGTAGCATTCATAAGGCTGCGATTTGCGCAGATCCCACGCAGCGCCCGAGCCGCGCACCATCACGCCCGAAAAACCCCAGGCCCAGGCATCGGCCAGCGACACCGTGCCGATATCGACATTGCGCTGCTTGAAGATGCGGTTGGGCGTGAGCAGCGCGTCGAGGTCGTCGATCGACTTCAGGAACGGATCGATCCACTTGCCGATGTCCTCGATCAGCTTCTGCGGCAGGTCCTGGTGCACGCCGCCCGGCCGGAAATAGGCCGCATGCATGCGCGATCCCGAGGCGCGCTCGTAAAAGACCATCAGTTTCTCGCGCTCGACGAATCCCCACAGCGGCGGCGTCAGCGCGCCGATGTCCAGCGCCTGCGTCGTCACATTGAGGATGTGCGACATGATGCGGCCGATCTCGGCGTAGAGCACGCGGATCAGCTGCCCGCGTTTCGGCACCTCGATGCCGAGCAGCCGCTCAGCGGCGAGCGCGAAGGCATGCTCCTGGTTCATCGGCGCACAATAGTCGAGCCTGTCGAGATAGGGCACGGCCTGCAGATAGGTCTTGTGCTCGATCAGCTTTTCGGTGCCGCGGTGGAGCAGTCCGATATGCGGATCGACGCGGTCGACCACTTCGCCGTCCAACTCCAGCACCAGGCGCAAAACGCCATGCGCCGCCGGGTGTTGAGGTCCGAAATTGATGTTGAAATTGCGGACGGAAGTTTCAGCCATTCTGGCGCCTCTGGCGAAGAGTCAGTAGTGAGTAGTGAGTAGTGATCATCAATCTCAAAACCTACTTATTCCGCCTGTTTTGCCTGCACTGTCCTGATAAGAGATCGCATCATTTTCCCAATCTCTTCGCATCTCAGCAGCAGTTCAGTCTCGTTGCCTCTTTCCAGCATACCGACACGGCATGCCAGCAATATATGCGTTTCCAGTTCCTTCAACGAACCCTGCGCCATGCGCAGAAATTGAACGAACGAACCTCTGTTCTCACGACCATACCCCTCAGCAATATTGGCGGCGATAGACACCGCCGAGCGGCGCATCTGGGAGGTCATTCCATAGATCTCGTCCCTCGGAAAACCTTTGGTGACGCGATAACAATCTTCGGCAAGAACCATCGCCGATTGCCACACCATCAGGTCGCGATAAGATTCGATCCGCTTTTCCAATTCCTTCCCTACTGACTACTCACTACTTCCCTACTCACTGTTTCGCCTTTTCATCCCCCGGCAGCACGTAATCCGTACCCTCCCAGGGGGAAAGAAAATCGAAGTTTCTGAATTCCTGGTTCAACTCCACCGGCTCGTAGATGACCCGCTTGGCCTCGTCGTCGTAGCGCACCTCGACGAAGCCGGTCAGCGGGAAATCCTTGCGCAACGGGTGACCGTCGAAGCCGTAGTCGGTCAGGATGCGGCGCAGGTCCGGATGGCCGGAGAACAGCACGCCATAGAGATCGTAGGTCTCGCGCTCGAACCAGTCGGCGCCCGGATAGACGGCCGTCAGCGATGGCACCAGCGTCTCCTCGTCGGCCTGGACCTTCAGCCGGATGCGCACGTTCTGCTTCGGCGATAACAGGTGATAGACGACGTCGAAGCGCTTGGCGCGGGACGGATAGTCGGCGCCGCAGATGTCGATGATCGAGATGAACTGGCAACGCGGATCGTCACGCAGGAAGGTCGCCACCTCGATCAGGTTGCCCGGCTCGACGGAAACCGTCAGCTCGCCATAGGCGAGCACCGCCTCGCCGACGCGGCCGGTAAGCTTCTCGCCGAGATAGGTGGAGAGTTCATTAAACGCCTGAGTCATCGGCTTACCGTTCGATCGTGCCGGTGCGGCGGATCTTCTTCTGCAACAGAAGAATGCCGTAGAGCAGCGCTTCGGCGCTCGGCGGGCAGCCGGGGACGTAGATGTCGACCGGCACGATGCGGTCGCAGCCGCGCACCACCGAATAGGAATAGTGGTAATAGCCGCCGCCATTGGCGCAGGAACCCATCGAGATGACGTAGCGCGGCTCCGGCATCTGGTCGTAGACCTTGCGCAGCGCCGGCGCCATCTTGTTGGTCAGCGTGCCGGCGACGATCATGATGTCGGACTGGCGCGGCGAGGCGCGCGGCGCGACGCCGAAACGCTCGGAGTCATAACGCGGCATCGAGGTGTGGATCATCTCGACCGCGCAGCAAGCGAGGCCGAAGGTCATGAACATCAGCGAACCGCTGCGCGCCCAGGTGATCAGCGCTTCGGTCGAGGTGACGAGAAAGCCCTTGTCGGCCAGCTCATTGTTGATTTCGAGAAAGAAGGGATCATCCTCCCCCACCGGCCGGCCGGTGTTGGGATCGATGATGCCCTTGGGCTTCGGCGCGACGAGGGTGCCTGAACTGTCGTTCAATCCCATTCCAGCGCTCCTTTTTTCCATTCATAGGCAAAGCCGATGGTCAGCACAGCCAAAAACACCATCATCGACCAGAAACCGAGCATGCCGACCTTGGAGAAGGACACCGCCCAGGGGAACAGGAAGGCGACTTCGAGATCGAAGATGATGAACAGGATCGACACAAGGTAGAAGCGGATGTCGAACTTCATGCGGGCGTCGTCGAACGAATTGAAGCCGCATTCATACGCAGACAGCTTTTCCGGGTCGGGATTCTGGTAGGCGACCAGAAACGGCGCGATGATCAGCGCCAAACCGACGACCAGCGCCACGGCGATGAACAGGACGATGGGCAGATACGAACTCAGGAGTGCGCTCATGCAGCGGCTTTCCCTTGGCGGCCAATCAACGTTGATTACAGCAACCAACCCTATTGCGGAAGCGTGACAGATTTACCGCTGAACCGTTTTAGGGCGCCTATGCTGCAACGCGGCGAGGGTTAGCGCAGCGGTTTCGGCGAAGCAAGTCAAACCTTGTTCAATTCGCGGCCCTGGACGCCATATCGGAACAAACTGGTCCGATCCGCTCCTGTTTGATTTCCTTCATGTTTTACTCCACTTTTTCTCCTGACACATATCCTGCCACTGGCCTGCTAGCATGGCCGGAATCATCGGCCAGGAATTCGAGTAAAACGATCGGGCAAGGCGTTTTGATGAAGGAAAAAATCTCGCTCGCCATGGCCAGGCGCATAGCGCTTGGCGCGCAGGGTTTCACCGATCCGCGGCCGTCCGGCACGCCCGATCGCCGCCATCTCGCCCGCGTGCTCTCCCGCACCGGCCTATTGCAGATCGATTCCGTCAGCGCGGTGGTGCGCGCTCACTACATGCCGCTCTATTCGCGACTCGGCCCCTACCCGCTTTCGCTGCTTGACAGCGCAGCCGTCAACCGCAAGCGCACGGTTTTCGAATATTGGGCGCATGAGGCTTCGTTCCTGCCGGTCGAGACTTATCCGCTGCTGCGCTGGCGCATGCAGCGCGCCGAGCAAGGCGACGAGATGTATCTCGGTCTGGCCAAATGGGGCCGCGAGCGGACCGGACTGATCAAGGATATCTATGACCAGGTCGCCGAGCGCGGGCCGATCGCCGCCTCCGGCATAGAGGGCCACAAGGGCAATGGCGGCTGGTGGGGCTGGAGCGAGGCCAAGCACGCTTTCGAATGGCTGTTCTGGGCCGGGCGCATCACCACCGCCTATCGGCGCGGCTTCGAACGCTACTACGACCTTCCGGAACGCGTTCTGCCGCAGGCGGTCCTCGACTTGCCGGTGCCGGCGGCCGAGGATGCGCATCGCGAATTGCTGCGCATTTCCGCCCGCGCCCACGGCATAGCGACGGCAGGCGACCTGCGCGATTATTTCCGCCTGTCGCCCGCCGACATGAAAGGCCGGCTGGAGGAACTGGTCGAGACGGGCGAGTTGCTGCCGGTGCGCGTCGAGGGCTGGGACAAGCCGGCTTACCTTCATAGGGATGCCCGCCTGCCACGAAAAATCGAGGCGCGCGCCCTGCTCGCCCCGTTCGACCCGGTGGTCTTCGAACGCTCGCGCACAGAAAGGCTGTTCGATTTCCGCTATCGCATCGAGATCTACACGCCGGCCGAAAAACGCCAATACGGCTATTATGTGCTGCCGTTCCTGCTCGGCGACCGGATCGTCGGGCGCATCGACCTCAAGGCCGACCGTCCGGCCGGTGTGTTGCGCGTCCATGCCGCCTATACTGAGCCCGGCGCCCCGCCGGAGACAGTCGCCCAGCTCTTCGAGGAACTGAAGCAGATGCAGGGCTGGCTTGGCCTGGAGCGCATCGAGGTGACTCCGGCTGGCGATCTCGGGCCGGCGCTGGCCGACATCGCCGCGTCGTAACCGCGCGTTGACACGCCTACACCCGTAAGCCTAAATCCGGTGCAGACGGTCTCCTCTCGGCAAAGGGAGGAGCCAAGAGGGAATGCGGTGCGGGACAAAATCCCAAATCCGCGGCTGTCCCCGCAACTGTGAGCGAAGAGCCAAGGCCGAAAGCCACTGGGATATTCCCGGGAAGGCGGCTACCAAGGCGATGACCCGCGAGCCAGGAGACCTGCCGTCTGCGACATAAGAATCCGATCGCCCGGCGGGTTACCGGGCAAGGAGCCTGATTTTTGGACCAAGACAGCAGTTTTTCGGCTGGCACAGCGGACAATGCGTCCGGCGATAGCGATGTCTTGGCCGGCGTCACCGTCATCGTCTGCGTCTCCTGCCGCGACGAAACCGGTTCCGACGCGCACCCCCGCGCCGGCGCGCTGCTGGCCGAAGACGCCCGGCGGGCCGCGGCTCCCGAAAACATTTGCATCCGTACCGTCGAATGCCTCGGCAATTGCAAGCGCCGCCTCAGTGCCGCGATCCTGCGCGACGGCTGCTGGAGCTATGTCTTCGGCGACCTGGAGACGACCAGCGGCGCCGACCTCGTCGCCGGCGCAAAGCTTTTCGCCACCTCCACCGACGGTCTCATCCCTTGGCGCGGCCGGCCCGATTGCCTGAAGCGCGGCCTTGTTGCCCGCATTCCTCCCCTCGACATGCTGAAGGACTGATCATGAACGCTTCCGTTTCGCGCGTCCCCTGCACCGTCGTCACCGGCTTTCTCGGCGCCGGCAAGACGACGCTGATCCGCAACCTGCTTGAGAACGCCAAGGGCAAGCGGCTGGCGATTATCGTCAACGAATTCGGCGACATCGGCATCGACGGCGAGATCCTGAAGGGCTGCGGCATCGACAGCTGCCCGGAGGAGAACATCGTCGAGCTCGCCAATGGCTGCATCTGCTGCACCGTCGCCGACGATTTCGTTCCGGCGCTCGACCAGATCCTGTCGCGCACGCCCAAGGTCGACCACATCCTGATCGAGACCTCCGGCCTGGCTTTGCCAAAGCCGCTTGTGCAGGCCTTCCAGTGGCCGAGCGTAAAAAGCCGCGTCACGGTGGACGGCGTCATCGCCGTGGTCGACGGGCCGGCGCTGGCCGAGGGCCGCGTTGCCTCCGACATGGAGGCGCTGCAGGCGCAGCGCGCGCAGGACGAAAGCCTCGACCATGACGATCCGGTCGAGGAAGTGTTCGAGGACCAGATCGCCTGCGCCGACCTGATCATCCTGTCGAAGAGCGATTTGATGGATGCGGCGGGCTCGGCGCGCGCCAACGCCGCCATCGGCGAGCATATCGCGCGGGCGGTCAAGGTCGTGCCCACCGCGCAGGGCAAGGTCGATCCGTCGGTGCTGCTCGGCCTCGGGCTTGCGGTCGAGGATGATATCGAGAACCGCAAGACCCATCACGATGACGAGCTCGACCACGAGCACGACGACTTTGACTCTTTCGTCATCGATATCCCGTCGATCGCCAATCCGGACGAACTGGCCAGGCGCGTCGCCACGGCGGCCGAGCAGGAAAACGTCTTGCGGGTGAAGGGTTTCGTCGAAGTCGGCGGCAAGCCGATGCGGCTGCTGCTGCAGGCCGTCGGGCCGCGCGTCAACCACTATTACGACCGCGCCTGGACGGCCGAAGACAACCGCCGCTCGCGCCTCGTCGTCATTGGCCTGAAGGGGCTGAACCGTCCGGCGATCGAGCGTATCCTCGCCGGCTGAGGTCAACACGAAAAGCGATGCATATCCTCACCACGACCTCCGCCTCGCTCGACGATCTCGCCGAGCCGATCGATCTCAGGCAGACACCTGCGGATGTCGTGGCCCTGTCCTTCACCGACAGTGATCTCGCCGGACTGGCGGCGGCATGGAAGGCGGATGCGGAGCGCCTGCCATCGATGCGGCTCGCAGCGCTTCGTGACCTGCGCCATCCGATGTCCGTCGACCTCTGGGTCGACAGCGTCGCCAAGCATGCCAGGGTCATCCTCGTGCGCATCCTCGGCGGCTACGACTGGTGGCGCTATGGCTGCGACCAGTTGGCAGCGGTTGCGCGCGAGCGAGGCATCAAGCTGGCGCTGCTGCCGGGCGAGAGTCACGACGAGGATCAGCGCCTGATCGAAGCCTCGACGCTGCCGCGCGAGGAGCTTGATGCGTTGCTCGGTTATTTTCGTGAGGGCGGGCCGGCCAATATGAACGCGCTGGTGCAAAGGCTGGCACGGCTGGCGGGGTCGGATGCGGCCGTGGCTGAGCCGGTCAGTGTGCCGAAGGCTGGGTTTTACGTGCCAGGATTTGGCGTCGTGGAGCGCGGCGTCCCCCTCCCCCTTGACGGGAGGATCCGGCCGCAGGCCGGGGGTGGGGTCCTCTGCGAAACGCGCCAACGCCCTGAAGTGCGGCGACAGGATGAAGGATCCAGCCCGGTCGTCCCGACCCCACCCGGCCCTGCGGGCCACCCTCCCCTCGAGGGGGAGGGGAACGTCGCGCCCATCATCCCCATCCTCTTCTACCGCTCGATGCTGCTGGCGGCAGACGTAGCGCCGATCGACGCTCTCGTGGAAGCGTTGAAGCTGCAAGGTCTCACCCCGGTACCGATCTTCGTTTCCAGTCTGAAAGATCCGACGTCGCTCGCCTTCGTCGAAACCGCACTCGCAACATTGAACCCCGCCGCCATCGTCACCGCCACAGCCTTTGCCTCCGGCGCCGAGCCTGGTACAGAAACTCTGTTCGACCGTGCCGGCGTGCCCGTCTTCCAGGTCATTGTCGCGACGACCAGGCGCGAGGTGTGGGAGAAGAACCAGCGCGGCCTGGCGCCGGCCGACCTTGCCATGCATGTCGTGCTGCCGGAGCTCGACGGCCGCATCCTCGCCGGCGCCGTGTCCTTCAAAGGCGAAATCGAAACCGATCCGGCGCTGGCCTTCCGCGCGTTCGCCAACCGGCCGGAACCGGATCGCGTCGCGCAGGTCGCCGCCCGCATCGCGGCTTTCATCCGGCTGCAGCGGGCGAAGCGGGCTGAGCGCAAGCTGGCCATCCTGATCCCGGATTACCCGAGCGCCCCCGGCCGCACCGGTTATGCCGTCGGCCTCGATGTGCCTTCAAGCGTGCTGGCGATGCTGCACGACCTGAGGGAACAGGGTTATGCGGTTGAAGGGATTCCGCAATCGCCAAGGGAATTGCTGGATGCGCTGGAGCGAAGTGGCGAAGGGCTCGGATTGGAGGCGTATCTGAAATTCTCCAGGGATCTGTCGGCTGAGGCGGTGGCTGCCGTCGACGCGGCCTGGGGAAAGATGGACGAGATAAGTCTGCGCGAGGCCCCCCTCTCTGTCCTACCGGACATCTCCCCCTCAGGGGGGGAGATTGGCAGTTCCGCCGCCGGCTCCTCCCGTAAAACGCTGAAAATTGGCGAAAGCCGAGGTGAAGGAATAATCTCCCCCCTTGAGGGGGAGATGTCCGGCAGGACAGAGAGGGGGGCGCCAGAACGCCTACCTTCGCAGGCAAGCCCCCACTTCCCCTTCCGTGCCGCCACCTTCGGCAACGTCACCGTGGCGCTTGCCCCCGATCGCGGCCGCTCTGCCGATCGCCGCGCCGACTACCACGACCCGACGCTGCCGCCCCGTCACGAGCTGATCGCTTTCGGCCTCTGGTTGCAAAAATCGCTCGGCGTCCATGCCATCGTCCATGTTGGCGCGCATGGCACGCTGGAATGGCTGCCGGGCAAGACGGTTGCGCTCTCCGAAAACTGTTTTCCCGAGATCGTCACCGGCCCGCTGCCGGTTATCTATCCCTTCATCGTCTCCAACCCCGGCGAGGCGGCGCAGGCCAAGCGGCGCATCGCCGCCGTCACGCTCGGCCATTTGCCGCCACCGCTGACCGGCGCCGGCCTCGACGAAGCGCAGCAACGGCTGGAACGGCTTGTAGATGAATATGCGCAAGCCGACGGGCTCGACCGGCGCCGCCGCGACCGACTTGCGAAGCTGATCGTCGAAACGGCGCAGAAGACAGGCCTCGCTTCTGAAGCCGGCGTTGCCGGCACCGATGCGCCCGACGAGGCGCTGCGCCGCATCGACGCCTGGCTCTGCGACCTGAAAGATTTCGCCGTCAAGGACGGGCTGCATGTCTACGGCCGCGTGCCGGAAGACGAAACCGATCCGCTGCGCCGGCAAAGCGCCGAAGCCGAAAAATCGGCCCTGCTCGCCGCCCTCGACGGCCGCCACATCAAGGCAAGCCCCGCCGGTGCGCCGGCGCGCGGCCGGTCCGACGTGCTGCCTACGGGGCGCAACCTCTTCACTTCCGATCCGCGCACCATGCCGACGCCAACAGCCTACGATCTTGGCCAGGCGGCAGCGGAAGAAGTGGTGCGCAGCTATATGCAGGCGCATGGCGACTGGCCGCGATCGCTGGTCATCGACCTTTGGGGCTCGGCTTCGCTGCGCACCGGCGGCGAGGAGATCGCGCAAGGCCTGGCGCTGATGGGCTGCCGGCCGCAGTGGGATAGCGCGACCGGCCGCGTCACCGGCATCGAGGTGCTGCCGCCGGCGACGCTCGACCGCCCGCGCGTCGACGTCACCTGGCGCATTTCCGGCCTGTTCCGCGACATGTTCCCGACCCAGATCGCCCTTATCGATGCGGCCGCAAACGCCGTTGCCGCGCGCGACGAGGACGATTCCGAAAATCCGCTTGCAGCAGCGACCCGTGCCGAGGGCAAGATCGCCCCGCGCATTTTCGGCACCTCGCCCGGCACCTATGGCGCCGGTGTCGAGGACCTGCTGTCGCGCGGCGAATGGGGCGCGCGCGAAGAGATCGGCCGCGCCTATCTCGACGCCACCTCGCATGCCTATGGCGGCGCCGACGGCGAAGCGATCTCGGCGCCCGGCGCCTTCGAAGGCCGCATCGCCGAAGCCGACCTTCTCGTCCACACCGGCGACGATCCGGGCCGCGACATCCTCGAAGGCTCGGCCGACGTCGCCTTCATCGGCGGGTTTTCGGCCGCCCTTGCCGCGCTCGGCAGGAATGCCGACGTCATCGTGCTTGATACCACCGACCCGAAAAAGCCGAAGCCGCGCTCGGTCGGCGAGGCGGTGACCCGCGTGGTGCGCGCCCGCGCCGTCAATCCCCGCTTCATCGCCGGCCAGATGCGCCACGGCCCGCGCGGCGCCTCGGAATTCGCCGAGACGGTCGACCGCCTGGTCGGCTTCGCCGAGACCACGAATGCCATTTCGGGAACGCTGATCGAGGCGGTTCACGATGCTTACGTCGGCGATCCGGAGGTTCGCGCCTTCATCCTGCGCGAGAACCCGGCGGCGGCGAAGGTCATCGCCGAGCGGTTTCAGTCGGCGCGGCGGCGCGGATTGTGGCATCCGCTTAGGAATTCGATCGATGACGATCTCGCGGCGCTGATCGCCGAGGCCCAGGCAAGCGGGGTGGCGGCATGAACACCTTCTCCCGCCGCGGCGCCTGCCCTGCCCTGAGCGCCCCGATGCAAACCGGCGACGGCTTGCTGGTGCGGCTCAACCCGGTCGCTGGAGGACTTGTCCCGAAATTGCTGATCGGACTCTGTGAATCCGCTTTGCGCCACGGCAACGGCATCATGGAAGTGACGGCGCGCGGCAGCCTGCAGATCCGTGGTTTGACGGCGGACAGCGCGCGGCTGCTGGCGGCGGAGGTGGATGCGCTTGGCATTGCAGTGCGCAGCGGCGTGCCGGTCGAAGTCGGGCCGCTGGCGGGAATCGATCCGCAGGAAATTGCCGATCCGCGGCCCCTGGCAGAGCGGATAAGCGCAGCAATCGAGGAAGCTGGGCTGACGCCGCGGTTGGGGCCGAAGGTGTCGGTGGTTGTCGATGGCGGTGGGCAGTTGGCGATGGACGCGGTGACGGCAGATGTGAGGCTGAGGGCAGTAAGGGCCGATGCGGGCGTCCAGTGGAGTGTGTCGGTTGCTGGCGACGCACGAAGTGCGAAGCCGCTCGTGACCGTCGATGAAAATGCGGCGCGCAGCATTGCCGTCGCGGCTCTTAGGATGGTCGCTGAAAAAGGGCGCGAGGCGCATACGAGAGACCTGTCGGAGCGGCAGCTGGCCTCGCTCGCAGGTTGGCACTCTGTCGCCCCCCTCTCTGTCCTGCCGGACATCTCCCCCTCAAGGGGGGAGATTGGCAGTTCCGCCGCCGGCCCCCCCCGTAAAACGTTGAGAATTGGCGAAAGCCGAGGTGAAGGAATAATCTCCCCCCCTGAGGGGGAGATGTCCGGCAGGACAGAGAGGGGGGCGCAGGAACGCCAGCCTGTGGGAAGTCCCATTGGCTTATTCAACCTGGACAACGGCTACGCCCTCGGCATCGCCCTTCCCTTCGGAAGCATGCCCGCTCAAAACCTCATCGATCTCGCCAGCCAAGCCTCACACCTCGGCGTCACCGAAATCCGCCTAGCCCCCGGCCGCGCCCTGCTTTTCCTCGGCCTCACCCCATCCGCCTGCGCCTCGCTGCAAGCCTTTGCCGCCACCCTCGGCTTCGTCACCGCCCCCGCCGATCCGCGCACCAGTATCGCCGCCTGCCCCGGCGCTCCTGCCTGCGCCTCCGGCCGCATCGCCGCCCGCGCTATCGCCGAGACCATCGCTTCGCAAAACGCCGACCTCTTCGATGCCTCTCTCACCCTCCACATTTCCGGCTGTGCCAAGGGCTGCGCGCACCCCGGCGCGGCGGCGCTCACTTTGGTCGGCGACGAAAACGGAGCCGGACTTGTCGTGGACGGGACGGCGAAGGCACTTCCTGCCGGATACAGGCCGGGCTATGACGCCGCGCGCGGCATCGGCGGCATCCTTGCCGCGGTGCGCGGGCAAAGACATCCCGGCGAAACCGCCGCGGCCTGCCTGGCAAGGCTTGGCGCGGCCGGCGCCGCCGAAATCTATCGACAGGACTAATGAATGGCCGCCTACGACTACATCCATGACGGCACGGCGATTTACGAACGCTCCTTCGCCATCATCCGCGCCGAGGCCGACCTGTCGTGCTTTTCCGAGGCCGAGGCAGATGTCGCCATCCGCATGATCCACGCCTGCGGTCAGGTCGAAGCGGCCCGAAATTTCGTCTTCTCGCCCGATTTCGTGGCCGCCGCCCGCGCGGCTCTCGCCGCCGGCGCGCCGATCTTCTGCGATGCCGAAATGGTCTCGCACGGCGTCACCCGCGCCCGTCTGCCCGCCGGCAACGAGGTGATCTGCACGCTGCGCGACCCGCGCACGCACGACATCGCCAGGGAAATCGGCAACACGCGCTCGGCCGCCGCCATCGATCTCTGGGGCGAGCGCATCGCCGGCTCTATCGTCGCTATCGGCAACGCGCCAACCGCCCTCTTCTATCTGCTGGAAAAACTGCGCGACGGCGCGCCGAAGCCGGCGGCTATCATCGGCATGCCGGTCGGCTTCGTCGGCGCCGCCGAATCGAAGGACGCGCTGGCGCAAAATTCCTATGGCGTGCCTTACGCCATCGTGCGCGGCAGGCTGGGCGGCAGCGCCATGACCGCCGCCGCGCTCAATGCACTGGCGAGGCCGGGCCTATGAACGCGCCGGTCAAAGGACGGTTGGTCGGCGTCGGCACCGGCCCCGGCGATCCGGAGCTTTTGACGCTGAAGGCAGCGCGGGCGCTGGCCGAGGCCGATGTCGTGGCCTATTTCGCCAAGCGCGGCAACAACAGCAATGCGCGCGCCATCGTCGAGGCGCGCTTCAGGCCGGACATGCTGGAGCTGCCGCTGCTCTATCCGGTGACGACCGAGATCGACAAGGATCACGACGATTACCGCGCGCAGATTGCCGACTTCTACGAGCAGTCGGCGGAACAGGTCGCCCGGCATCTCGATGCCGGCAGGATAGTGGCCGTCCTGTCGGAAGGCGATCCCCTCTTCTACGGCTCCTACATGCACCTGCATGTGCGGCTGGCGCATCGTTTTTCTACCGAAGTCATTCCCGGCGTCACCGCCATGTCCGGCTGCTGGTCGGCGACCGGCCTGCCGATCGTCCAGGGCGACGATGTGCTTACCGTGCTGCCGGGCACGATGAGCGAGTTCGAATTGACACGACGCCTCGCCGATACCGATGCCGCCGTCATCATGAAGGTCGGCCGTAACCTGCCAAAAATTCGCCGCGCGCTGGAGGCGACCGGCAAGCTGACGAAAGCCGTCTATGTCGAGCGCGGCACCATGCCGGGCAGCGTCTCGATGCGGCTTGCCGAAAAGCCGGACGATAAGGCCCCTTATTTCGCCATCGTGCTGGTGGCCGGCTGGTCCGGCCGGCCCGGAGCCAAGCTATGAGCGGCCGTCTGACCGTCATCGGCCTTGGACCCGGCAATGCCGATCAGGTCACGCCGGAAGCAAGCCGCGCAGTAGCGGAAGCCGAATTCTTCTACGGCTACAAGCCCTATCTCGATCGGCTTGAGCTTCGCCCGGATCAGACCCGCGTCGCCTCCGACAATCGCGAGGAGTTGGCACGGTCCAAAGATGCCCTGATGAAAGCCGCTGAAGGCCATAACGTTGCCGTCGTCTCCGGCGGCGATCCCGGTGTCTTCGCCATGGCAGCGGCCGTCTGTGAGGCGATCGAAGCCGGTCCAGCCGAATGGCGAGCCATCGACCTCGACATCGTGCCCGGCGTCACCGCCATGCTTGCCGTCGCCGCCCGCATTGGCGCGCCGCTCGGCCACGATTTTTGCGCCATCTCGCTGTCCGACAATCTGAAGCCGTGGGAGCTGATCGAATTGCGGCTGCTGGCGGCGGCCGGCGCCGGATTCGTCATCGCGCTCTACAACCCGATCAGCAAGGCGCGCCCTTGGCAGCTCAGCCGCGCCTTCGAATGCCTCGCCGCCATCCTGCCCGGCACCACGCCGGTCATCTTCGGCCGCGCCGCCGGGCGGCCCGACGAGCGCATCGAGGTCCACCTGCTGGCGGATGTCGATGCGCAAAAAGCCGACATGGCCACCTGCATCATCATCGGATCGCCCGAGACCCGTATCATCCGGCGCGGTGACAAGCCGTCGCTGGTTTACACGCCGCGCTCGGCGGCGGGCTCCAGGGCATGATCGACTTTTGCCGCCAGTTGATCGACGGTTTCGGCCGACGGGACGGCCGGCAAAGACGGCCGGCGGACCATGATCACCTCGATGCCGAGCGCCCGCGCCGCCGCGATCTTACCGTAGCTTGCCGCGCCGCCGCTGTTCTTCGACACGACGGCATCAATGCCATGCTCTTCGAGCAGCGCACGCTCGTCGGCTTCCGGAAACGGACCGCGCGCCAGCAGATAGATCGCATCCGGCAGTGCCAACTTCGGCTCGACCGGATCGACGCTGCGGATGAGATAGCGGTGCTGCGGAGCCGCCTCGAAGGCGCCGGCCTCCTGCCTGCCGATCGCCAGGAAGACTTTGCGGGGTGCATTGCCGAGCGCCCTCACCGCTTCCACCACATTTTCCACGAGCGTCCAACGATCGCCCGCGGCAGGCTCCCAGGCGGGGCGTCGCAGAGCAAGGATCGGCAGGCCGGTTCGCGTGGCCGCTTCGGCAGCATTCGCCGAGATGCGCGCCGCGTAGGGATGCGTGGCGTCGATCAGCAGATCGATGCCCGCCTCCTTGAGATACACCGCCAGCCCGTCGGCACCGCCGAAGCCGCCGCTGCGGATAGGCACACCTTGCGCAACCGGGCTTTCAGTGCGGCCGGCCAGCGACAGCGTGATTGCGGAATTGGGGCGCATGGCGAGCTTTGCCGCCAGTTGCCGGGCTTCCGTGGTTCCGCCGAGGATCAGGATACGGTGCGTCATCATGCCTGCTAAGGGTCCGCGCGGCGTCAGGCTCAGCAAAAAATGGCTCACCATCGTCGGCATCGGCGAGGACGGTGTAGCGGGTCTCGGCGACGAGGCCAAGCGGCGGATCGCCGAGGCCGAATTCGTCTTCGGCGGCAAGCGGCACCTCGCCCTGGTGGCGTCCCTGGCCAAGGGCAATACACGCTGCTGGCCGACCCCATTCGACCCTGAAATGCGCGACGTGCTGGCGCTCGAGGGCAAGAACGTCTGCGTGCTTGCCTCCGGCGACCCGTTCTTCCACGGCGTCGGCGCCACGCTGGCCCGCAAGGTGAGGCCGGAGCAGATGCTCGTTCTGCCGGCGCCGTCGTCGGTCTCGTTGGCAGCCTGCCGTCTCGGCTGGGCGCTGCAGGATGTCGAGACCATCTCCCTGCACGGCCGCCCGATCGACCTGATCCGGCCACTCCTGCATCCGGGCGCGCGTATTCTCGCGTTGAGCTCCGACGGCGATGCGCCGGCCGCGATCGCGCGCCTGCTCACCGAACTCGATTTCGGCGCGTCGGCGCTGACGGTGCTGGAGGCCCTGGGCGGTCCGCATGAAACGCTGCGATCAGCCCGCGCCGATGCTTTCGATCTCGAAAACATCAATCCGCTCAACGTGCTGGCACTGGAAATCGAAGCGACGCCGGACGCGCGCATCCTGTCGCTGGCGTCGGGCCTTGCCGATCATCTGTTCGAGCATGACGGTCAGATCACCAAGCGCGAGGTCCGCGCCATCACGCTGTCGGTGTTGGCCCCCAGGCGCGGCGAATTGTTGTGGGATATCGGCGCCGGCTCCGGCTCGGTCGGCATCGAATGGATGCTCGCCCATCCCTCGCTGCGCACGATTGCCATCGAGGCCGATCCGACACGCGCTGCCCGCATTCGGCACAATGCGGCTGCCTGCGGTGTTCCCGGTCTCATCGTCGTCGAAGGCTCGGCGCCCAAGGCGCTGGCCAGATTGGAAACGCCGGATGCGATTTTCATCGGCGGTGGCGGCAGCGATGCCGGCGTGCTGGAGAACGCGATCAAAGCGCTAAGCGCCGGGGGCCGGCTCGTCGTCAATGCGGTGACGCTGGAAATGGAGACGCTGCTGCTCGAACAGCACACGAAGCACGGCGGCGATCTGATCCGCATCGCGCTCTCTCGCGCTTCGCCCGTCGGCACGATGCAGGCATGGCGGCCGGCCATGCCCGTGATGCAATGGAGCTGGGTGAAGCCATGATGGTCGCGGGCATAGGCAGCCGGAAGGGCATTAACGTCGAGGACGTGCTTGCGGCCGTAGAGACCGCGTTGGAGGCGCATGGGCTGGCGCTGACGGCGCTTTCGGCACTGGCGACCGCCAGGCTAAAGCAGGACGAGGCAGCGATCATGGCCGCCGCACGGCAACTCGGCCTTCCGCTCATCGTCGTCGATGACGAGGCGCTGAAAGCACCTTCATCGGCCACGCCCAGCCATTCCGATCTGTCGCAGGCCCATGCCCGCACGCCATCGGTTTCGGAAGCCGCCGCCCTCGCTGCGGCCGGCAAGAACGCACAACTGCTCGGGCCGCGTACTGTGGTCGGCCCGGTCACCTGCGCCATCGCGCTTGGTGGAGGCGCCGCATGACCGTCCACTTCATCGGCGCCGGACCGGGCGCCGCCGACCTCATCACCTTGCGCGGCAGCCGGCTGCTGGCCAGCTGCCCGGTCTGCCTCTACGCCGGCTCGATCGTCGCGCCTGAGCTTTTGCAGCACTGCGCCCCGGGAACAAAACTGATCGACACCGCGCCGATGTCGCTCGACGAGATCGAGGGTGAATATGTCGCCGCCCACAAGGAAGGCCACGATGTTGCCCGCCTGCATTCCGGCGACCTGTCGGTGTGGAGCGCCGTGGCCGAGCAGATCCGCCGGCTGGAAAAGCACGGCATCCCGTACACGCTCACGCCCGGCGTGCCGTCCTTCGCCGCTGCCGCTGCAGCGCTGCGGCGCGAACTCACCATTCCCGAACTCGCCCAAAGCCTTGTGCTGACCCGCGTCTCCGGCCGTGCGTCGAAGATGCCGCCCGGCGAGACGCTGGCCGGCTTCGGCCGCACCGGCGCCACGCTCGCCATCCATCTCGCCATCCACGCCATCGACCGCGTCGTCGCCGAGCTGACGCCGCTCTATGGCGCCGAATGCCCGGTCGCGATCGTTTTCCGCGCCTCATGGCCGGATGAACGCGTAGTAACCGGCACGCTCTCGACCATCGAGGCACAGCTGGCGGAAAATCCGATGGAACGCACGGCGATCATCTTCGTCGGCAGCGCATTGGCCGCACGGGATTTCGGCGAAAGCTCACTTTACGACGCCCACTACCAGCGGCGTTTTCGCGGACGGGACGGATTGTGAACGCCAGCGCCAATACGAACGGACGGGCAAATGTGGAGCAGGCGCTGGCGCGGCTGAACTTCAACCCGCGCGAACTGGAGCCCGGTCATGTCTGGCTGGCCGGCGCCGGTCCCGGCGATCCCGGCTGCCTGACGTTGGAAGTGCTGGCCGCGCTCGGACAATGCGATGCACTGGTCTACGACGCGCTCGTCTCACCCGATGTCGTTGCCGTTGCGGAAGGCGCCGAGCTGTTCTACGCCGGAAAACGCGGCGGCCAGCCGTCGATGAAGCAGGACGACATAACCGCCTTGCTGGTGCGGCTGGCGCGCGAAGGCCGCCGCGTCGTCAGGCTGAAGGGCGGCGATCCCTATATTTTCGGCCGCGGCGGCGAAGAGGCTTTGGCGCTGGCGCGGGAAGCCATTCCGTTTCGGGTGCTGTCAGGCCTCACCTCCGGCCTCACCGCGCTGGCCGCCACCGGCATTCCCGCCACCATGCGCGGCATCAATAAGGCGGTCATCCTCGCCACCGGTCACGCCGCCGGCACCGAAGACGACCTCGACTGGGGCGCGATCGCCCGCACCGGCCAACCGGTCGTCGTCTATATGGGCATGGCCAACCTGCCGCGGATTGCCGCTTCGCTGCTTGAGGGTGGACTGGCGCCGTCGACGCCGGCGGCGGTCGTCGTTTCTGCAACAACGCCGCAGGAGCGCATCGTCGTCGCCACGCTCGCCACCATCGCCGAGGAGGCGGCGACCGCCGGTCTCACCTCGCCGGCGCTGATCGTCGTCGGCGGCATCGTCGCCATGCGCGCGGCACTGGCGGGCGAGACATGACAGCACGGGCGATCATCATCGGCGCGCCGCGCTCCGGTTCGGGCAAGACCAGCGTCACCATCGGCCTGCTGCGTGCACTCGCCCGGCGCGGGCTGAAAGTGCGCGGCGCCAAGTCCGGACCTGACTATATCGACCCCGGCTTCCACACCGCCGCAACCGGCCTGTCCGGCGTCAATCTCGACAGCTGGGCGATGTCGCCTTCGCTGCTCAACGCCCTCGCCGCGCAAGCTGCCGACGATGCCGAGTTCGTCATCCTCGAAAGCGCCATGGGCCTGTTCGATGGCATCCCGGCGCCCGAAGGCCGGTCGGGCTCGGCCGCCGATCTTGCCCGGCTTTACGGCCTGCCGGTGCTGCTGGTGCTCGATGTATCGGGGCAATCGACGACGGCAGCCGCGGTGGCCAAGGGCTTTGCCACCTATGATCCGGACGTGCGCATGGCCGGCGTGATCCTCAACCGGCTGGGCAGCGAGCGGCATCGCCGGCTCTGCGGCGACGCCATCGAGGCGATCGGCCTGCCGGTGGTCGGCGCCATCATGCGCGACCCGACGCTCAACCTGCCGGAACGGCATCTCGGCCTCGTCCAGGCCGGCGAGTATGAGAACCTGATGGCCCATCTCGACCGGCTGGCCGACATGGTAGAAAAGTCGCTCGACATCGACGCCATTCTCGCGCTGGCGACACCGCTGGAGCCGCAAATTGGAGACTTCGGCGATGCGCTGCAGCCGCCCGGCCAGCGCATCGCGCTTGCCGAAGATGCCGCCTTCACCTTCCTGTACCCGCATGTCGCTGCGCACTGGCGCAACGCCGGCGCTGAGCTTGTCCCGTTCTCGCCGCTTGCCGACCAAGCGCCCGAAGACCGCTGCGATGTCTGCTGGCTGCCCGGCGGCTATCCCGAACTTCATGCGGGCCGGTTGGCGGCGGCGGACAACTTCCGCGCCGGCATGCTGGCCTTCGCAGCAACACGCCCGGTGCATGGCGAATGCGGTGGCTTCATGGTGCTTGGCGAGGCGCTGGAGGATGCGGCCGGCGAAAGCCACCGGATGCTCGGCCTGCTCGGCCATTCGACCAGTTTCGCCAAGCGTAAGATGAATCTCGGCTACCGCGAGGCGCGCCTGCGCGCCGATTGCCCACTCGGCGCCGAAGGCACGCTGATCCGCGGCCACGAATTCCATTATGCGCAGATGACCGGCACCGGCAATGACGAGCCGCTGGCCGACCTCGCCGACGGCCAGGGCAATCCGCTCGGCGCTTCCGGTTACCGGCGCGGCCATGTCAGCGGCACGTTCTTCCATGCCATTGCGAGGGCCGCATGACCGCAAGCCCCTCGCCCCGGCAGTTCCTGGACGACATTTGGGTCAGCCTCGTCTTCTTCACGCGGCTGCCGCTGCCAACACGCGACTTCGGCGGCCGAAGCCTTGCCGACGCGATCTGGGCGGCACCTTTTGCCGGTCTCGCCATCGCGATCCTCGGCGCGCTCGTCTACGCCGTCGCTGCCAAGGCCGGTCTCGCGACAGGCCCTGCCGCCGCGCTCGCGCTTGCCGCGACGATGCTTGCCGCCGGCTGCCTGCATGAGGACGGGCTCTCCGATATCGCCGATGGCTTCGGTGGCGGCGGCACGCGCGAGAGAAAGCTGGACATCATGCGCGACAGCCGCATCGGCGCCTATGGCGCAGCGGCGCTCGGGTTGTCGCAGCTGATCCGCTGGAGCGCGCTTGCCGAGCTTTCCGGCCCCGGCCATGTCTTCCTGGCGCTGCTGGCCGCGCATGCCGCCTCGCGCGGCCTGTTCGGCGCCTTCATGCACTTTCTGCCGCCGGCTCGCACCGATGGCCTGTCGGCTAGCGCGGGGACCGTCAGCGCCGAAACTGCCGCAGTCGGCGCGGCGGTCGGCGCCGTCGCACTGCTGGCGCTCGGCCTTGGCGGCGCGCTGGCAGCGCTGATCCTGCTCGCCCTGCTCTTCGTCGCCTTCCGCGCGCTTTGCCTCAGTCAGATCGGCGGCCAGACCGGCGACACGATCGGCGCGCTGCAGCAGCTCGGCGAGATCATGGTGCTGCTCGTCGCTTCCGTTTCCCTGTCTTGATTCCTTTTGGAGACCTTGCCCCCATGTCGTTCAATTCGCTCGAAGACTTGCGCGCCGCCTGCCTCGACCTGCCCGCCGGCAGCGACACCGCCGCCAATGCCGTTGCCCGCCGCCAGGACACGCTGACCAAGCCGCCGGGCAGCCTCGGCCGCCTCGAAACCATCGCCGCCTGGCTGGCGCGCTGGCAGGGCCGCGACATGCCCAAGCTCGACGACGTGAAGGTGTTCGTCTTTGCCGGCAACCACGGCGTCACCGCTCAAGGCGTCTCGGCCTATCCGTCGGAAGTCACCGTGCAGATGGTGGCGAATTTCGCCGGCGGCGGCGCGGCCATCAACCAGCTCGCGCGCGTCGCCGGCGCCAGGCTTGACGTCATCCCGCTCGACCTCGACCATCCGACCGGCGATTTCACGATAGTGCCGGCGATGGACGAAAAGGCGTTCCTCGCCGCCGTCTCGGCCGGCTACGACGCGGTGACTAAGGACCTCGACCTCGTCTGCTTCGGCGAGATGGGCATCGGCAACACAACGCCGGCGGCGGCGATCTCGACGGCGCTGTTCGGCGGCGGCGCCGAGAAATGGACCGGCCGCGGCACCGGCGTCGATGACGCTGGAATGATCCGCAAGATCACTGCGATCGAGGCGGGCCTCAAGCGCCATGCCGATTCGCTGTCGGACCCGCTGAAGATTGCTGCCGCGCTGGGCGGGCGTGAACTCGCGGCCATCCTCGGCGCCACGCTCGCCGCGCGCCGCAATAATGTGCCGGTGCTGCTCGATGGCTTCGTCTGCACCGCTGCCGCGGCGCCGCTGGCAAGGCTGCATCCGACCGGCCTCGCCCACACCATCGCCGCTCACGTCTCGGCCGAAGCCGGCCACCGCCGCCTGCTCGAGGCGCTCGGCCTGCCGCCGCTGCTCGACCTCGGCATGCGGCTCGGCGAAGGCTCCGGCGCGTGCCTTGCCGTCAACATCGTCCGCTCGGCGCTGGAATGCCATGCCAGGATGGCGAGCTTTGCCGAAGCCGGCGTGTCGGAAAAATAAATTCCGTCGAAATTTCAACACTGTTGAAACATTGAAATAACGCCGTCTTGATCATTCCATGGACAAGATGTTTCACGAGGGAGATCGATCGATGTATTTCAAAGGCCTAATATTGGC
Source organism: Mesorhizobium sp. B1-1-8 (assembly GCF_006442795.2). Classification (NCBI taxonomy): domain Bacteria; kingdom Pseudomonadati; phylum Pseudomonadota; class Alphaproteobacteria; order Hyphomicrobiales; family Phyllobacteriaceae; genus Mesorhizobium; species Mesorhizobium sp. B1-1-8. The sequence continues at coordinate 2,774,399 of NZ_CP083956.1, read as the reverse complement.
TGTATTTCTTTTCGGTGCGGCTTTGCCGGCCTTTGCTCAGGATCAGTACATCCGCCCACCTCGTCCCGGTGACAACGGGGCCGCCATGATCCAGTCTTCGTTCTCGATGAGCCTTCCGGTCAAGGATGACGAAGACGCCGCCGCACAGCAGCAAGTCGCGCTTCGCTCCTTCTACAAGGTCGCGGCCGGCAGCTGCGCCATGGTTGTCGAGACCGTGGCCGATACATGCGAGATCATCGGCATGACGACCAACGTCAATGGCCGCAACCGCAATTTCGATGGCTATAATGGATCGCAGATCACGGTGACCGGACAGATCACCATGAAGGTCAAATTCAAGGTCGGCCTCAGCAAGACGGCGCAGTAACCAATCGTACCATTGGCCAGCCAAACCGCATCCGGACCGCTACATTTGAAGAAACACTGACATGGTCCGATCCGGGTGCGCCGGCTGACACCCGCCGTGTCACCACTTGATCTTGATGGCAATGATCCTGGGGCGGCGCGGCCGCAAGGAGCGGACGATGAAGGAAGCCAGCCTCCTGTAGATCCTTGCCGCCTCGCGCAATACCGCGCCGGGAGCGCGAACACGTTTTGGCGGCTCAGGGCGCACGATCATCGATGCGAAACGTGGCTTGGCGGTGAACCGGTCCTGTATGCATAGCGCGGGACCGATTTTGTAAATCTTCAGGCCGGGCATTCCCTCCTCGAACAGGTGCCGATCGAACTCTTGATTGATTTCCGTGAAGGTGGCGGACAGCTTCGCGGCGCATTCGCGTGAAATGATGTAGGCCGCCGTCCCGGCGAAACCCGAGATCGCCTGATAGAGCTTTCTCCCCAGTGGTCTCTGCCCGGTTTCGATGCCGACAAACCGTTTTCCCAATTTTTCAAGATGAACGATGTCGGCATCGGCCGGTATCCACGACGTATCATTCAAGAACGCGGGCAGATCTGCGCCAAGATGCGCGTCGTCCTCGAAAATAGCGGCGAACCTGTCGCGCCCGGCGGCGATTTCCTTCCAAATCGCGCGATGACTGAAGAAGCAGGCGACCGCTTCCTTAGAGACATTGAACTGATCAGCCACGCTGTCCGCGATCGAAGCATTGCTCACCGCGTCAAATCGTTCGATATCCAGGCCCAGCCGGTCTGCTTGCGCATCAAACCAGTTCCGGCGGTCAACAGAGACCGCCAAGTTGATGTAAAACGACTGCATTTCGAACGCCCCCAACCCCGGCGTCGTTCTACCTAAGGAAAAGATGCACCACAAGGAGGCCTGAACATCATGGCAACCGAGAAAATCTCACGCGAGACCTATCCATGAGACTGGGATGCGAGCTTGTTCTCGTGAAGCTTTCCGGTCAACGGCTTGGATTTTCAGCGGAAGATTTGGTGGGTGTGCACAGGATCGAACTGTGGACCCGCTGATTAAGAGTCGCATGAGTGACCGTTTCAGCGTTATTCACATCGTGTCATATCGCATTGCCCAGTTACTATTTCTATAAAAATTTCAATGCGTTGACCAAACATGACCAAACATGCATGGTTTTGCGAAGGCTCCTGCATTACATTCATTAATGCATTCACTATGCAGGAGAGAGCAAATCATGCAGACCGACAAACCTGATTTCAGCGGCTCGTTCACGGAGCGCTGGATCAAACACGTTCGATTGCCCTTGAAGACCGACAAGCCCAACCAATGGTCCTTCCTCGAACGCCTCGAACGTGGCCGTAGCCTCGTCCTTGTCGTCAGCCACGGCGGAACGAAGTCTTGGCGGGCATTGTGGTATGAAGCCGGCAAGCCGAAATCAGCGAAGCTAGGCACCTACCCCGACATGGGCGTTGCCGATGCCCGTAAAGCCGCTGGCAAGTTCAAACCCGAACAACACACCGCATCGAAGGAAGCCGGAACGTTCACGGAAGTCGCAGCAGACTTCATCAAGCGCCACGTTGACAAGAAGGGCCTGAGATCGAAGCGCGAGATCGAACGCCAACTGAACGTCTACGTTTACCCGAAATGGAAGGATCGAGCTTTCTTCGACATCAAACGCCGCGATGTAAACAAACTCCTTGACGACATCGAAGACGATCACGGCGCACGCCAGGCCGACGCCGTCCTTGCCACGATCCGCAAGATGTTCAGTTGGTACGAGAGCCGCGATGACCAGTTCGTTTCGCCTGTGGTCAGGGGCATGAAACGCGGCGAATACAAGCCACGCGAGCGCTGGCTGTCGGACGACGAGATCAGGAACGTGTGGGCAGCGTGTGATCATGAGGATCTATATCGCCCTTACGGCGCGATGATCAGGCTGATGCTGTTGACGGGCCAGCGCCGCGAGAAGCTGTCAACGATGCAATGGGAGGACGTTGACGACAAGGGCATCTGGACCATCGCTCATGAAGCCCGTGAAAAGGGCACTCCACCTTCCCTCACGCTGTCGCAGGCGGCACGTGACATCATCGCGACAATCCCGAGGATGGCAGATAACCCGTATGTCTTCGCCGGACGGGGGAAAAAGGCGTTCAACGCATTCAGCCAACGCAAGGCCGAAATCGATAAGCTATTGCCCACCGACATGCCGCACTGGATTCATCACGATTTGCGCCGAACAGCCCGAAAGCTGATGACTCGTCGTCACGTCGAAACGGAGATTGCAGAACGTGCCCTCGGGCACAGCATCAAAGGCATTCAGGCGGTCTATGACGATCCGCGCGAATATGGCCCGCGTGTGGATCAGGCACTTGAAGCCGTCGCGTCGGAGATCGCATTGATCGTTCACGGCCCCGATGACGACAAAATCGCTCGAATTGGGGCGATACACGGCGCCTAGGGCGCTTTTCGGCGTCGTGACGTACAAGTCATCATGTCGCTGCTACCTCCGCCACAGCGTCGGTCCCTGCCCTTTTCCTCTTTAGGTTACTCATGGGTACGCCCCGACTGGGGCCTCATTCAGCAGGTCAGCCAGACCAGTGATGATCTGCTGCATCTCGAAGGGCTTCTCGATCATAAGACTATTTGAGACGCCCTCAGTCTGCCAGTCTACCGCCCCATCGCCGCTCATGTAGATCACCGGAAGGTCTGGATTGACGCTCCTCACGTGTCTGGCCACTGCCCAGCCGTCAGTGTCATCGCCAAGCCTGATATCAGTTACGAGCCCTCGGACACGCTCGGGATGGTCATCGAACGCCTCTATCGCATCCGCGCCACGATAGGCGGTGATCACGCTGTATCCTACCTCTTGAAGCGAGTGGTCAATGTCAAGGAGCACAACAGACTCGTCCTCGACAACCAGCACAGAACCAGAAATCATTGTTTGGGGCCCCTATTCCCCCGAGCCGCAACGGGCGAAGCTCGTATAGGTTCCGCTGGACGATTAACATTTGTTAATCTGGGATCAGGACGCCCTCCTCTTTGGCGCCTGCGTCACTGTGCGTGTCGCTCCTCGCGCCTCTGCAGCGCCCCTCCCTGCTTTCGACAGCTTTCAGTGTGCCCATTCGGCTTGTCCCTGCATCTCAGTCGCATATATGCAACTTGCAGTTGATTGGAACTGCGATTTCGATTGGAGAGAGCAAATGGCTAAGAAGACCGGAGCCGCAACAGGCAAACCCGTTACGAAGACTGCCGATTCCAAGGGCCGGCAAAGTGTAAAGACGTCTGAGAACAAAGCGGGAACTGAAACACCCGTGATTGCGAAGAAGACCAAGGGTGAGTTCGGAGTTGTAGCCGGGACCAGGAAGGAAAAAGTCGCCATCGAACTCAAGGCGAAAGGCGCTGATGCCGCGTTGAAGCTGGGCATCCAACTCGGCCTTGCCAAAGGAACGATCACGAGTTGGATTCGGCAATGGAAGACGAAAGGCCTGTGGAAGCCTGTCGAGGCGAAACCGAAGACCGTGAAGAAGCCGAAGGGCATTCAAACAATCGAGACGGCCGCCGACGCCGCAGCCGATGTTGCCGCGAAAGCCGTCGAGTCTGAAAGCAAGACCGAGACCGACGCCTGACAAAAAATCATCGAATTGCAAAAGCCCCCTTCATCGGGGGCTTTTTTGCGGATTGCGACAGCAGGGAGGGGCGCTACAGAAGCAGCGGAGGCATCGATCAGGTCAGGGGTCGTTTCGATGCGTTTCCGTCTCACAGCGCTAACGAGAACCAGCGCTATATTTCAAGTGGACATATTAACAAAAATTATTGCCAACTCCTCGGAGAGTCATTCAATTAAGGCTCGGGTAGGGTTAGGGGAGAAGGAGCTATGAACGGCAGCCGTCCAGGGATTTCTGCATTCGACTTTGACATTCTCTGCCGCGCATTAACGGCGAGCATCGAAGACACCCCCGAAACCGAGTGGGAAAAGCAAGCAAGTGAACTGCTGCGCGCGTTCACGGGTAAGAATGTGGATAACAAACAGCTGACCGAAGCCCTGCTGGCGTGTAGCCGAGCACAGCTAAATCTCAAAAAGTGCAAGCTTCCCGAATGTTCTTAACGCTTGAAACCGTTTGGTGACCTTCGCCTCAAGTGGGATAACAGCCCGCCGCTTAACCCAACTAGGCGACGGGCTTGCCAGGAGAGTTACTCTCGAAACGGGCGGCTGCATCCCCAACCGCCTAGAATGATTAATCCCACAGTCAGGGAAATGTTCCATATCGGGACGGGGCCGTCGAAGTAGGGGCGGACTACTTTTTCAGCAAGAGCGCTTCACGCACCAGCGACGACAGATTGCCCACACCGAGCAAGTCGATAAGCTCATGGGCCTGCGTATGGGTGATGCCGGTTCTGTCCACAAGCCAGTTGACGTGCCTTTCCTTAGCAGTCTGATGCTCGCGGCCGCTATCGCTAGGCATGGCTTTCCTCCCGTTGGGGCGAAAGCCTGATCGTCTCTTCCAAGCGTCCGTTGGCCAGGTTATGCGCGGGCGACCAGATGAGCCTACGCCCTAACCAGACCCATGGCTAGGTGCTATGAATCCGGTTGGGTCTGTCAACTATATAGCCCCGGCACCGTCTAGCCCCGGCAATTCACACTGACCCACTACCAAGGGATCGGTGAGCGTGCCCTTTTGGAAAAAGGGGGAACGTCGGCCGTAACTGGCGATGGAACCGACGTTCCCCAAGTTACCCGACCATGCGGCCCATCGCGGTCAGGCAGGCGATGTCACGCGGGGAAGAACCGAAAACCCCGCGGGCCTATCCCGTGACCGTGATAACCCGAAAACGGCCACGGAATCATGATCAGTCGTCGAACAATGCCGGATTCAATTTCCTGACCATTCGAAGGGCATCCGTTCTGCTCACGCCCTTGCCGAGAGCCGTTGTGCGGACCAACGCGTCGATTTGGTTCATTCGGGCACGCCCGTCGCGTGCCTTCTTGAGGTCCTGTTCCTGATCGGTCACCTCATGCTCGCGGGACTGAGCCTTCTGGAACAAGGCGGGATGCTGCTGGCGCGCGGCGACCATCGCCTCCGCCCCACCCAGACCGGCCTTGCGCAGATGTGCGCAGGCCTCCTCGAAACTGCCGAAGCTGATCGCGTCGTCTTTCTTTTCCATCTGATGAGTCTCCTGCATCTTCGCCTCGTAAGGCCTGACAATGATCGGCGCGGGCCTTGCCTTTGTGATGGCGACAAGAGCGCCTTCCTGAGCCGGGGAATCGACAAGCGACAGCTCCCGGATTTCGAAATCGTCGAGTATCTGTTTCGTGGTCATCCTGATCTCCTGGTCCCGAGCCCGGCAAAGTAGCCGTTCGGTTTGCGTTTTCCTGTTGTCCGCGTTGTTGTTTGCGTCTCCGTTTCCTTGACGCCTCGCGTCCCACCGATTGAGAAGCCGCCGTAGATGCCGGCATGGACCTTGTCGACCAGACTGCTGTCGGTGGGCTTGTAGGCAACGATCCAACCCGTCCTGCGGGTACTGATGCCGAGCGCCTTGGCGATGTCGGCGGTCAGGGGCAAGCTGTGCACGATGGTGCCGACCTGTTCGCCGGCGTGCATGAGTTTGCCCATGCGATTGTTTTCCATGAACCGCGTGGTCTCGCGCAACATCGCATCCTGCGGAACGTAATCCCCTTGGAGGTCGTAGTACGGTTCGCCGTTGATCTCCGAGACCAGAGCCCAGCCGAATATCAGACCAAGGGAATCGCTCATCGTCCTTCCCATTGCTTGGCAAGCGCAGCTCGAGCCATTGCTCTCTCAAAGGCATACGTCGCGGCGCTGCGATGATCATTTTGCTGGCTAAACTGTGCTATCGCTCTCGCATAGGTGTCCCTTCTGCTTCCGACCTCGATTTCGATCTCCCGCTGGCTGCGCTCAAACCGCTCAATGTCTTCCTCGCTGACCAAAGACTCGACTGTGCGGGCAAGCTCGTTTTCAGCAAGACGTAGCTCGTCGGCCAGCATTCCCCTGATCCGTGCGAATGCGTCGTGCCTGTCGGCGCTGGTGGCCCCCAGGATGCCGCCGACCGGGCCTGATGTCGCCATGAAAGCCTGGTTCGAGGCGAGACCGTCGATTGCCTCGTCGATGTCGCGGATTTCGGCCTCGATATCTGTGATCAAGGCAGACAGATGGGCCTTGCGGCCTGGCTGGGCATAGAGCGTTTTGCCCATGGGGCTTTTGGCTTTGACTGCAGCTTTCAGCATGGGATTCATCCCTTTTCAATCGGGCGTCCAATACGGGTCGGGAAAGCCGCGGGGCCGCCGTGCATAGGAATCCAAGCCGTCTGACGTGATGACGCTTGGCCCGACAAGGGAAACGCGTGGCTCGCGGGCGTGCAGGTCGGCCATGTGCACGAGCAACCCGCACACACTGTTGCAGAGGTCGTCGTGAGCGCCGGGGCTGTGGTCGACATGCTCCCGGCCGCCTTCGCCGACGCGACGTTCGAGGCCGGTTAGCTGCGACCGCAGGCGTTCGCTGTCCAAGAGCCTGGCGCGCCCGTTCATCAGCAGGGGCAATGCGCCCAAATAGATCTCTGATTTGGAATGCGACGAGTCGCGATAGGTGATGCCTTGACGTGTCCATTCATCTGCGTGGAAGGCGCCGGCGTAACGGTCACCCGAGACCTCGGAAACGCGATACTGTTTCAGCAGGACCGCATATTCGTTGACGACTTCAGCCGGAGCGAAACGCGGCTTGCGTTCACGCATGGCATCGACGACGAGGTGGTTTGCCTCGCGATCATGGTGACCTATCGCGACGGTGAATGAATCCTGGCCGCTTCCACCAGCCGCGTCCGTGAAGGCGAAATATCGGTTACCGTCCCTAGGTGGGCGCTCGATGATGGTGCGGTCTGTCGCGGCTTCCACAATGTCGAGGGGCAGGAAGTCACTGACATCTTCGCGCCATTCGCTTAAGTACTCGGCACGGGCTTTCGAACCGTCACGTTCGATCGCCTTTTGGATGAAGGATTCCCGCAAGAGAGGGTTCATGACGCGGCTTGGCGCCAGCCACACGACATCATCGCTTGCATCGGCGCCGAACAAGTCGCGGTACTGCCGATACATCCAGCCTCTTTTTCTGTAGGTGGACGACGCCATGATCAGCACACCACCTGTCGGGTCCATCGCCATTGCAGGCTCTGCGGCCAAGACGATTTCCTCGTCGCTGGATAAGTGGTCACTGTCTGTGCGCCAGAAGCAGGATTCAGTACCCAAGACACCTATGGAGCTTCTTCCACGCAGCGCGCCGACATCATTGGTCGAAATTTCGATGGCGGCGCCATTGGTGAACTCGACAATGCCGGAGCCGACATCGCGCACGATTTGATCTGACAAGACAGGTGAAGCCAGGACGAGGCCCCTACAGTACCTGTGCAGGATGGCGCCTTGGCCCTTGTCCTTTCCCAGCAACTGAACGACTGCCTGCTCACCCGCAGACAGTGTTTTCGGCCAATCGGAGGCGAGTAAGGCACGATAGCCGGCGACGGCGCTCAGGAATCTATCCTTCCCGCCGCGTCTGCCGATAAGCAGGATCAGCCGATGCACGCCGCCTTTGGGTGGCTTCGTCCGTCCGGTGCATTGCTTGAATAGTTCACGTTCGCGCCTGTCGAGGGGAAGGCCGTCGATCAGCTTGGCGACAGTGCGCCACGTCCAAAAGCTATCTGCGGAGAATGTGGTGCCGAAAAGCCTGTCATCGACCATTGACGCATGGAGCCCTCGCCCAAATGGATTCTCAGCGCCTCTGTGGGAGGCATGGGGAGGTGTTTCGGCGATTTCGGGGGTCCCTACCCCTGATCGCCATTGCCTCCGCCCTGTGCCGCGCATATCCACGTCGAGGCGGACGCGCTCAATCACGGTGACCCTCCATCAAGGATTCACGCAGAGGCCGACGCTGTTGCTTCTCGACCTTGACAAGGCCAAGTTGCGTCATCAGGTAGGTCTGTTGCTGGGAAGTCTTCGCGATCAGGTAGGCATTATTGGCGATGCCACGAAGCTGTTCGTTTTGCAAAGTTTCGCGTTGAATGACCAACGAGCACAATGCCTGCACTAATTCTTCGTATCTGCCCTCTGTCCGCGTCATGTAGTCGCAATAGAGTTGACGCCAACGTTTGGATTTTCGGGTGCGAGCGTCTGTTTTCAGCCTTCTAAGGGCGATCAGCGAACGTTCTTTGAGCGTAGTTTCCATGCGCTCATATTGTTTATAGTATTCATTCCTTTGTCAAACCTTCAGCATAACCGTTGCTTCGCAAGGGGTACAGTATTGGTACTCACTGATTGTTTATTAGATGTTTGGTTACTGGTGAGTGGTTGCCTTTTCTAATCCTTCACCAAACCAACCCTCCTTCACCTCACGCACTCCTGTTATCTCGAACGGATTACACTACGCGCTCTTTTCTCTTCCCGATCGGCATCCCAAACCAACCTCAAATGCCCTCGTTGCGGATAAATGCGAACACGTGGAAGGCTGACCTTCTTGCTTGGTTTCTCTTGCTTCCCGATCCGCCGATACTTACCCAGCACTTCCTCTATTTTCCCATGATCGACGAAATTGAAAAACGACATGTTTCTTTCCTCCTTCCGTTCACTTCCTTTCATACTCGTCTCGCCGTCTCCGGCGTTCTTCCGCAAGAACAGCCCTGACATCATAATTCTGTTTTCGTTCTCTCCAAACTCTCAGGTGTTCGCCTTGCTTCGCGCGCCTGATGCGGGCTTCTAGACAAGGGCGATATTCGAACTCCTTTTTCATTCTTTCTGTCTCCTTCACGCGCGCATGTGTGTAGAGGGGGTTTTGATGAAGTGAGGACCTATTTCGTCTCTTTTTCATCACGTCATCAAAACTATTCCCCCCTATTAGGGGGGAGGTTTTGACGAAGTCCCCTTGTCGAGTAACCCGTCCTCTTCGTCAAAACCCTTCGTCAAAACCCTCATCAAAACTAATTTCCTGCTTTTTGACGCGCCTTATTGAGTAACCAATAGCGGACGCTGTCCTCTACATCAGTACTAATGTCGTCGTCACACCTTGCCTTGACGCGGTCCACCGTCGAGTCGGAGTAACCCAGGACGTTCAGTTTCTGCTTGAGCTCCCGCACGGGCATCGGTCCGTTGCGGAGCAGCCGGCGCAGTTCGGTTTCGCAGTCATCGGTCTTGGCGGGTCTGCCGGGCTTCTTCGCTTCCGCCTTGCGCACGACGAGCGCGTCCACCTCGTCCTCGTCCATCCGAAACATGTCGCACCGCCGTTCCCACTTGATTTTGCGCAAGGCGCGGACCTGCACCGTGTGATAGCCGCGCGCATTGTTTTCGTGCGGCGATACGAAGTTACCGAGCAGGTTGACGAGCAGTTTGCCGCCATCCTCGTCAGGATCGTTGACGATGACGTTGACGCTGCGCGCTGCATTGATAACCCCGACAGATCCCATGATGCGATCTCGCGCTCGAAGCTCGGTATTCTTGTTCCAGTGTGTCGTCACTATCACCATGACACCAAGTCGCGCGGCCATGAGGGCAAGGCGATCGAGGAGTTCGCGAACGCCGGCATCGCTGCTGGCCTTGGCGGCCAGAATGAACGAGTTCAGGGGTTCGAGAACGACGCATTCGACAGGCCGGCCAGCCTCATTGTGTTCCCGTATGAACCCTTCGAGTCTGGCCAGCTCCTGCGGCGTTAACAAAGTCGGTGGTCGATAATCCATTTTGCCGGCCGCGTCCGGCTCGCCGTACAGCAGAATTTTGCTTCTGGCGGCGGCGCCGCCGGCCGCCTCGACCAGTGGCAGGAATTCGAGCGACGGCGTGCTTTCGTTCGAAATATAGACCATGTGGCCGCCATGCTTTCCCAGGTCGGCGGCGATGTCGGCGATGATAGTTGTTTTGCCCTGACCTTTTTCCGCACTCAGGATCGACACCATGTCGAAGGGAAAGAATGGTCGCATGTACCATTCGATTTCCCTCATCTCGAATTGGTCGCCGGTGACGAGTCGCGCACCGGCCCCGTCGGTGCTGCCCTCGATATGCTCCAACAGCAGCCGCTCGGCCTCCGCGTCGCGCCCGGAGTTCAGCGCATTGACCATTCTCGGTAAGAAAATCTTGTGCTTCTGCCGGCGGATGAATTTACCGACCCTGTCGAAGACAAAGTTTTCGTCCATCGCCTCCGCAAGCTGCAACATGCTGACGAGGATGCGATGAATGGTGCCGCGGCGTTTCGATTGGGGGTCTTCTAGAATGTCAGAGAACAGATCAGCTGTGTGTACCCCAGGTGGTCGATCATATCGTTTCCGGTATTCGAACAGCCGCTCCGCGACGAACTTATAGTCGCCTTCAAAAAGGCCAGGGGTGAGCGACTGGAGAAGCTTTCGCCCCAACTCGTCTTTGTGCGCGAGTGCCGAAATCATGTTCTCCTGATCAGTTTGTGGCAGAACGTCGTCGCGCTGCTGCTGACTATCGGGCGCCTCCTTCGCTGCTTCACGCTGCCATCGTTCCGCCCGCCTTTGAACTGCTTCGGGGTTGGCCTTGTAGACGAATGATTTACTCATCGGCCTGATCCCCGCCGTCGTCCCAGCGTGCCAGCATTTTTTTGGCATAGGGGATCAAGTTATCCCGCACCAATTGCTTGTAGTGTCGAGCAGCATTCGCATAACCGGGTTCCGGCTCGATACACTCCGCCATCAAGTTGGCCCAGGCCTGTATCTGAATAAGGGCAAGTGCCTCCATGATTATGGCGGGATCGGTTTCGCGTTCACGCTCGTTTTCGGCCCACTGCTCCATAGCTGTCCACAATTCCCCTTCGATGGCACGTGCCATTGCCGCAACGAGTGGGTCCGAACTGTTAAGTCCGGCAGACAGAGAATCCAATGTCCCGCTGTAGAACCCACGTCCATCGCTGGTTAGAGGCTCGTGGTGGTGGTGCTTGTTATATCTGCGAGTCATGGTCAGCCCTCCCGCTTCTGGACGCGGACGCGATCCGGCTTGGCCGGTTGCTCTTTCGAGCCTTCGATCAAATTTTGAACATCGGCTGCGGCATATCTGACGCGACCTCGCCCGCCAGCCAGTCGCACGATTGGCAGCTGTCCAGCCCGTTCAAGTCTGATGATGGTCGATGTTGATGCGGAAAGAAGATCGGCGACTTGCCGACGAGTTAACAAAGTCTGCATTGGACTACACCCCAAATGTTACCGCACGCCGGCCAAAAAGCGGGGCCAGTGTGTCGGTGTTTACATTTGGAGACGCGGCCTTTGCGGCTTTGTTTTTCTTTCGCGTTCGTCTCGCGAAGCCTGCCCACGTCCGGCCTCGAATGAGGCTAATGCAGGTCATCGCCCTTCCCGGCATCGCGCCGATTTGGTGTCCAATATATGCGGGGATCGTTTTGAAATGTCAATCCAATGTCTTTTGAGTCGGACCGGTCGGAATGACGGAAAATCAATGCAAAACTCGTGGCTGCATTCATTGAACATTCATTTTCGCCAAACGGCGACTATACGGGATTTGCTGTAAGCTATTGATTTTATTGGTGGGTGTGCACAGGATCGAACTGTGGACCCGCTGATTAAGAGTCAGCTGCTCTACCAACTGAGCTACACACCCACACGGCCGGTAAACCCAGCGTCGGCGGGCATATAGCCGCCGATCTCCGGTATGTCCAGCCCTGCTCGGATCATTTCCCGACAAATCGCCTCAAGCATGATCCCAAAAAGTGGAATCCGGTTTTCGGAAAAGATCATGCTCACTAAAAGCCCGGCACCGCATCAAACGAAAAGCTTGCCTTCAGCCACCTTGACCGCATGGCCGCCGATACGTGCGGAGGCGAGTTTTCCGCCATCGACGTTGAGCTCCAGGCGGATGCGCGATGGCCGGCCCATCTCCAGCCCCTGCTCGATCCAGAGCTGCGAAATGCCGTCGGTCGGGCCGTCGAAATGCATGATGGCACCGGCGAATGCGGCAGCCGCCGAACCTGTCGCGGGGTCCTCATAGGAAGGCGTGCCCGGCACGATCATGCGCACATGGAAGGCACTGTCGTGCTGCTGCGTCTCGCGGCAATAGACATAGGGGCTGGCGAAGGCCCATTCGCTCTTGCGCGGCGCGAGTTCCGACCAGGCCTGGTTGTCCAGCCTGATCCGCGCCGCCTCTTCGAGGCCGGCGACCGGAATGGTGACATAGGGCACGCCGGCCGACCAGAAGGAGACGCGGTGGTTCTCGAAGCCGATCTCGTGCGACGTCAGGCCAAGTGCGGCGCCAATGGCTTCGGGATCGGCCTTCAGGTCCAACCGCTCCGGCAGCTTTGCCAGGTCGAATTCGGCAAAGGTTGAGCCGTCGTGCTTGCTCACCGCGCAGCGCACGGGGCCGATATTCTCCTCCAGCACGAAGATGCCGGTCGCCTCGCCGGCCAGTTCGGCAAGCGCGATCGCCGCGCCGACCGTCGGATGGCCGGCGAACGGCATTTCATAGTCGGGCGTGAAGATGCGGATACGGTTGCGGTGCTTGGGATTGTCGGGCGGCAGCACGAAAACCGTCTCCGACAGGTTGAATTCGCGCGCTACCGCCTGCATGGCGGCGCTGTCGAGCCCGTCGCTGTCGAGCACCACGGCGAGCGGGTTTCCGGCCAGCCGTTCGGTCGTAAACACATCGTAAAGCAAGTAATTGCGCATCGTCGAGAAAACCTTCCGCCTCGGTCCGAATTTCTGCCTCAATCCAAACATGAGGGAAATTTAATTTGAAATTCGAACCTCAAGGCCTGATTTGTGCACGGATAGGGACATCAACTTCCACCATAGGGGTCCGGCGTGGACCAGCTTGTCAAGCCGCCAAAGGCGGAAACCGATTCCTCCATCGAGGCGGCACTGGGGCTCGACCGCAAGGGTGTGAGCCGCAAACGCCGCCGCAACTGGTTCTACGCGCTGCTGGCGCTCACTGTCGTTGCGGCCGGCATTGGCGGCTATCAACGGTATGCCGCGTCTCCGGCCAGGGTCGAATACACCACGACGCCCGCTACGATCGCCGATCTCACCGTCGCGGTGTCGGCGACCGGCACGCTGCAGCCGCTGACGCAGGTCGATATTTCCAGCGAATTGTCCGGCATCGTCCGCTCGGTCGCGGCCGACGAGAACCAGCAGGTGAAGAAGGGTGACGTGCTCGCGAGGCTCGATACCGCCAAGCTGGAGGTCCAGATCGAGCGGGCCACCGCCTCCGCCAAGGCGGCGGCCGCGGCCGTCGAGAACGCCAAGGTGACCCTGCAGGAGAACGAGAACGCGGTTGTTCGCGCAAGCGCGCTGACCAAGCGCGGCATGGCGACAGACCAGTCTCTCGAAGCGGCGACGGCGACGCGCGATCGCTCCAAGGCAGCGCTCGACAGCGCCGAAGCCAATCTCTCTATCGCCGAGGCCGACCTCAAGGCGCAACAGACGGATCTGGCGAAAAGCACCATCTATGCGCCGATCGACGGCATCGTGCTGACGCGTTCGGTCGATCCCGGCCAGACCGTTGCCTCCTCGCTGCAGGCGCCGGTGCTGTTCATCATCGCCGCCGACCTGAGAAATATGGAGTTGCAGGCGGCGGTCGATGAAGCCGATATCGGCGCGGTGAAGCCCGGCCAGCATGCCCGTTTTACCGTCGACGCCTTTCCCGACCGTCCCTTCGATGCCGAGATCCGCGACATCTCCTACGCCTCGGTCACCACCGACGGCGTCGTCACCTACAAAGCGCGGCTCGAAGTCGACAATGGCGAGTTGCTCTTGCGGCCCGGCATGACGGCAACGGTCTCGGTGGTCACCAAGCAGGCCAAGGGCGTGCTGACTGTCCCGTCGACCGCTTTCCGCTACCGGCCCGCAGCACCTGTCGCCCGCGCATGGAGCCTGAGCGACCTGTTCAGCGGCCGCATGGGCCGCCCCAACCGGCAGCGCGAGGCGACGAAGGCGCCGACCGACGGCTCGCGCACGCTCTATGTGCTGGAAAACGGACGGCCGCATCCGGTCAACGTCAAGATCGGCTCGACCGACGGCGAATTGACCGAGATCACCTCCGGCCTCGAGGAAGGCGTCGAGGTCATCACCGCTTCGCAGCAGCGGAGCTGATCCTTGTCCGCTCCCCTGCTCATCACCTTCGACAAGGTCTGGAAGAGCTATGGCGAGGGCGAGGCGCAGGTGCATGCGCTCGCCGGCGTCGACCTCGCCATACGCCGCGGTGAGTTCGTCGCCATCATGGGGCCGTCCGGCTCGGGCAAGTCGACGGCCATGAACATCATCGGCTGCCTGGACACGCCGACCGCCGGAACCTACAGTTTCATGGGCATCGATGCCGGCCGGCTCGACCGCAACCGCCGCGCCGTGCTGCGCAACCTCTATGTCGGCTTCGTCTTCCAGGGCTACAATCTGTTGCCGCGCACCACGGCGGCCGAAAATGTCGAGCTGCCGCTGATCTACCGCGGCGTTTCGGCCCGTGAGCGCCGCGATCTCGCCATGCAGGCGCTGGCTGAGGTCGGCCTGGTCGGGCGCGAGCACCACACGCCAGCCGAACTCTCCGGCGGCCAGCAGCAGCGCGTGGCGATCGCGCGCGCCATCGTCACCCGGCCGACGCTGCTCGTCGCCGACGAGCCGACCGGCAATCTCGATACGGCGCGCACGCACGAGATCATGGAATTGCTGACCAGGCTCAATGCCGAGCTCGGCCTCACCATCGTCATGGTCACGCACGAGGCCGACGTCGCCGGATATGCCGAGCGCACCGTGCGCTTCCTCGACGGCCATGTTGCTTCCGACACCGCGAAGCTGGAACTCGCCCAATGATCTGGGAGACGGTTCGCCTTTCGCTGCGCTCCATTCGCCGCAACGTGCTGCGCTCGTTCCTGACCTTGCTCGGCATCGTCATCGGCGTCGCCGCCGTCATTGCCATGCTGACCATCGGCTCAGGCACGACCGAGAAGGTCAAGTCCGACATTTCCAAGCTCGGCAGCAATCTGCTCGTCGTTCGCGCCGGCCGCCCGGCTGGCCCTGGCGGGCCGGGAGGGCTCGACCAGGTGGTGCGGCCGCTGGCCGAAAAGGATGTTGCCGCCCTGGTCGCGCATCTGAGCGGCGCGCGCGCCATTTCGCCCGCCTCGCAAAAGCAGGTGCGCGTCATCTTCGGCACCGAAAGCCTGACGTCGGGCGTCACCGGCACCGACAGCGCCTATCTCGACGCGCGCGACTGGAAGCTGGTCTCGGGCCGGCCGTTCAGCGATTCCGAGACGCGCTCCGGCGCCGGTGTGTGCCTGATCGGCGAGACGGTGCGCCAGCAGTTCTTTGGCGCCGGCGATCCCGAAGGCGAGATCATCCGCGTCAACCGCACCTCCTGCAAGATCGTCGGTCTGCTGGAGCCGAAGGGCTACACCGGCTTCGGCCAGGACCAGGACAATGTCGTGCTGATGCCGCTGCACGCCTATCAGCGCCGCATTGCCGGCAACCGCGACATCGACAACATCTATATCGCCGCCGACGAGCGGACGCCGACCAGCGAATTGCAGCCGCGCGTCGAGGACATTTTGCGCGACACGCGCCGCGTCACGCCCGACCGCGATGACGATTTTGCCATCCGCGACATGACCCAGATCGCCGACGCCATGGCCAGCGCCACCACCACCATGACCGGCATGCTGGGCGCCGTCGCCGGCGTCAGTCTGCTTGTCGGCGGCATCGGCATCATGAACATCATGCTGGTCTCGGTGACCGAGCGCACGCGCGAGATCGGCATCAGGCTGGCGATCGGCGCGCATGAAAAACACATCCTCATCCAGTTCCTGGTCGAGGCGACGGTGCTGTCGCTCTTTGGCGGCATCATCGGCATCCTGATCGGACTTTCGCTGGCCGGCCTCGCCTCGGCGACGCTGAACATCCCGTTCGCGCCCAGTCCGGCGGTCATCCTGCTCGCCGTCGGCTTCTCGGCGCTGATCGGCATGGTGTTCGGCTTCTTCCCGGCGCTGCGCGGCGCCAGGCTCGACCCGATCGATGCGCTCCGCCACGAGTGATTACCGGCGGCCTGTCCGGATAAATTCAGGGCTGATCGTCGGAGAAATGCCACTCGATCAGCGGCTTCATATGCCCCATCAGCCCGCCCGGCAGGTCGGCGGCATGGCGGATGATCACCGGCCCCTCGATCTCCGGCTCTGCCTCGGCGGCAACGAAGGCGCTGATGCGCCGCTCGATCTCGTCGGCCGGCTCGGGAACCTGGTAGCGGCGGAAGATCACGGTGCCGCTTGCCGTCGATAGCGCGTGATAGCGCTGTCCGCGCTCAGCCGTCGAAAGGTCCAGCCCAGTCTCCTCCCTCACCTCGCGGATCATGTTGAAGTCGACATCGACAAAACCGTCGCGAAAATCGGTCGGCTCGAACGAGCCGGCGGCGAAATAGACGCCGCCTGCATTGACCGTGTGCGCGCCCATGCGGATTGCCACCAGCGCATTGTCGCCGGCGACCAGCATGGCATGTGCGTAGGCATGCTCGGCGCCGCTCCCCTGGCGCTGCCTGCGCCACAGCATGAAGCTCGAATACTTCACCGCATGGCAGCGTCCGGTGAGCCGGCTGTCGCGGTAGCTGAGCTCCGAAAGCAGCACCACCGTGCCGTCGTAGAGCGCGGGTTTGGCGCTCATCTCGCGCTGCCAGTTCTCGGCGATGGCAGCCTGGTTGTCGCGTTCGAACGGGTGCGGGCCTGAGTCGAGCCGGACGTCGACCGCGTCGACCGGCAGGATCACATTGCGGGGCAGGTCGAAACTCACCGGTTATGCCATGTCCAGGGTGATCGCCACCGGGCAGTGGTCGGACGCCTTCGGCCGATCCCAGCCGGCACGTGGGAAGCGCTCGACTTCCTGGCCGGGCGGAAAGATGGTGCGCCACGGCTGGCCGTTGCGGATGATGTCCGGAACCGCCGTCGCGTTCTTCGCGGCAAACGCCTTCGACAGCAGGATATAGTCGAGCTGGCACAGATGCCGCTCTTGCGGGCCGCGCGTGTGATAAAAACTCCAGCGGTCCATCTCCGGCCGCCGCTCGACGACGTTCTCGCAAAAGCCGCCGGCGGTGAACACGTTGATGCAGGATTGGCGCTCGTCGATCACCTCGAAGCGGTAGCCGTCGAGGCTGTCGCCTTCGATCTTCACGCGCTGCCTGTAATCGTTCATGTCGCCGCAGATCGCCCAGCGCTTGTCGGCGGCATGATCCTTGCCGAAGCGCTCCTCGATGATGCGGCGCACGGCTTGAGCCTCGGCAACGCGCAGCGGCATCGTCGCCTCGCGGCCGTCGAGCCCGTTGCGGGGCGAGCCCATCGATTTCAGATGCACGAGATAAAGCGTCAGCGGCACGCCGCCCACCCTGACGTCGATCTCGAGGCAGTCGCGCCGGAAAACGCGTTCGTTGGCCAAATGCCCGAGCGCGGCAAGCTCCGGCGTGAACAGGCCGAACTGCTCGAAGGTGACATAGGCATGACTGGTCATGCGCACGAACTCGATCGGCTGGCCCTGCGCGGTCTCGCTGCGCATCATCACGGCGACGTCGATGCCGCGCGAGTCGTTGCCGGCCGTGGTGTATTTCTGGCGGTAGCCCTGCCCGACCATCTTGAACAGATAGCCATATTCGAACGCCTTCAGCGCCTCGATATTGTCGACCTCCTGCATGCAGATGATGTCCGCGCGGGTGGCGGCGATGGCAAGCGCGGTCAGTTGGCGCGTATCGTCCGACTGCGCGATCGCCCTTGCCTGCTCCAGCATGCGATATTCGGCCTCGCTCTGGATATCGAACAGCGCCAGCGTGCGATCCTCGTTGAGCTGGTTGCGATATCCGGAGAAATCGAACCTGTTCATCAGGTTCTCGACGTTGAAGGTGGCTAGGCGAAGCGGCATGGCCGTGACCTTTGCCTGCAAGCGAGGCCGAAAACAAGAGCCGGGCGCCTACGCGCCATGGTTGATGGAACCTTTTCCGTTCATCTTCCGTTCAGACGGAAAGTCCCATCAATAGGCCTCTTCCCCGGGGTATTCTGGGCGTGGGGCCTTGCTCCTTGGAGAGTGAAATGAAACCGCTCTTTTCTTCCCTCGGCTCCGGGCTGGTGGCCTTGGGCCTTATGGCGGGTCTGACGGCGCCGTCGATCGCCGGTCCGATCCTGCAGCCCGATCTATCGACCGCGACAAGTTCGGCGGCACCCACCATCATCCCGGTGCGCGACAGCTGGGCCGGCGGCAACGACCGGCAGCAGATGTTTGACTGGCGCTGGCGGCGCGGCGGCGACTGGCGCGGCCGCGACTTCAGATGGCGCGGCGGCGACTTCCGCGCCCGCCATTTCTCCCGCAACTGGGATGGCGGCGATTGGAATGGCGACTGGCGCTGGCGGCACCATCGCCATCATCGAGGTTTCGACAATGGTGAAGCCGCCCTTCTTGGCTTGGGCCTCGGCCTTGGCCTGGGCAGCCTGGCCTACGACAATTATTATGACCCCTACTACTATGATCCCTATCCGCGCTACTACCACCCGCGGCGCATTTACCGGACGGAGCGGCTTTCCAGCGCGCATGTCCGGTGGTGCTACAACCGCTATCGGTCCTATCGCGCCTGGGACAACACTTTCCAGCCTAATTACGGCCCCCGTCGGCAGTGCATTTCACCTTATGCCTGAGGCCAAGGGTTAGTCCGATGAGCGGGCCGCGACGCGGCCCGTTTCGTCATGTCCAAGCTGTCCGCGATGGCCCGTGTAACCCTATGTTCATCGGCGCGATGTATCTCGCTGCGCGGTGCCCCCAAAACACGATCGCCTCATCGATCGTCAGGACATGCCGCCATGCCCGAAGATGACAACAGAACCAAGCGCAGGCAGCGCGTGCTGAAGGGTGCGGCGATCCTGACCGGCATTGCCAATTCCGAGGTCAAGTGCACGGTGCGCAACATGCATCCCGGCGGCGCCGAACTGAAGGTGCCGATCGAGGCGCGCGTGCCCGACGAGTTCCTGCTCTATGTGCCGACCGACGGCATCGGCTACAAGGCGATCGTCCGCTGGCGCCGCGAGGACCGCATCGGCGTCGAGTTCACGGGCACCGAGCCGAAGCCGCACTGGCATTACGGCTGACGCCGGGGGTCGCGGTCAGTCGACAACAACCAAGGCGCGAAAAGGCCGGCGGTTTGCCCCGTCGGCCTTTGCCGTAGCAATAAAATGCGTGATCAGGATCGCCTTAGTTCTTGGCCTTGTCGACCAGCTTGTTCTTGGCGATCCACGGCATCATCGCGCGCAGCTTGGCACCGACTTCCTCGATCTGGTGGCTGTCGTTGCCGCGCCGGATGCCCTTGAAGCGCGACAGGCCGGCGCGGTATTCCTGCATCCATTCGGAGGTGAATTTACCGGTCTGGATGTCCTTCAGGATGCGCTTCATCTCGGCCTTGGTCTCGGCGGTGATGATGCGCGGACCCGAGACATATTCGCCCCATTCGGCGGTGTTCGAGATCGAGTAGTTCATGTTGGCGATGCCGCCTTCATAGATCAGGTCGACGATCAGCTTGACCTCGTGCAGGCACTCGAAATAGGCCATCTCCGGCGCGTAGCCGGCTTCCACCAGCGTCTCGAAACCGGCGCGGATCAGCTCGACGAGACCGCCGCACAGCACCACCTGCTCGCCGAACAGGTCCGTCTCGCATTCCTCGCGGAAGTTGGTCTCGATGATGCCCGAGCGGCCGCCGCCGACGCCGCAGGCATAGGAGAGCGCAAGGTCGAGCGCGTTGCCCGAAGCGTCCTGGTTGACGGCGACCAGGCACGGCACGCCGCCGCCCTTCTGGTATTCGCCGCGCACCGTGTGGCCGGGACCCTTCGGCGCGATCATGACGACGTCGACCGAAGCCTTCGGCTCGATCAGGCCGAAATGCACGTTGAGGCCGTGCGCGAAGGCGATCGCGGCGCCGTCGCGGATGTTCGGCGCGATCTCGTTTTTGTAGATGTCGGCCTGCAGCTCGTCCGGCGTCGCCATCATCATCAGGTCGGCCCATTTGGCGGCATCCGCCACGCTCATCACCTTGAGTCCGTCGGCCTCGACCTTCTTGGCGGTCGCCGAGCCGGCCTTGAGGCCGATGGCGATGTCCTTGACGCCGGAATCTTTCAGGTTGAGCGCATGCGCCCGGCCCTGGCTGCCATAGCCGATGATGGCGACCTTCTTGCCTTTGATCAGATTGAGATCGGCATCGCGATCGTAATAGACACGCATTTTGGTCTTCCTTCCCGTTTTGAAGATCAGAGGCCTTGCGGCCGGTTGTTTGCCTCCCGGGTCTTCGACCCGTAGAGAGCGAGAAACTGCTGCGTCGCGCGGGCGGCGTCGCCGCCGATTGCCGCCTCAGTCAATTGCAGCCGGTCGCCGAGCAGAAGCCGGATCTGCACGTCGCGGCCGACCAGTCCGAAAAAGGTCCTGAACGCCGTCTCGGCTTCCTCGAAGTCGAGCAGCCCGGCCTCGCGTCCCGCTTCGAGCACCGGCTTCAGGCGCCTGGCGAGCGCGAAGCGCCCGTTCTGCAGCACGATAGCGCCAAGATCATCTTTGCCGGAACCGGCATGACCGACCGCCACCCGGTTCAGCGCGATCGACGTGTCGCTGGAGATCACCCTCAGCCAGTCGGAGGCAAAACGCTCCAGGCTTGCCGTCAGCGAAGCAAGGTCGAGCCTGTCGCGGTCGACTGGCGCCACGCGCACCTTGGAGGCCTGCCATTGGACCGTCGCAGTCAGTAGCCCGTCGCGGTCGCCGAACCATTTGTAGAGCGTTTCCTTGGAACAGCTTGCCCGCCGCGCCACCGCGGTCATGGTCAGATTGTCGCCCTCCTCGACCAGCAGGCGAAGCGCCGCATCCAGAACGGCTTGCTGCCGTTCGGTGAGCCCTTCGCTGTTGTCAATGTCCGGCGCGCTGTTCAACAAAGTTCTCTCGTCAGGCTTGCGGCAAGAAGCGTACCGTACGTTACGGTTCTGCAGTCTATGCCGCATTGCCTCGATCGGCGCAAGCCCTATTTGCCTGCAGACCGCATATCAGGATGGCCCGAATAGAATATTAGGTTATCGAGGGACGACGATGCTGATCGGGTTGCTGGCCTTGACCGTTGCCGCCGCCTTCACCGGCGCCGCAATCTATGTCAGCGTCGCCGAGCAACCGGCGCGGCTGCGGCTGGATGACAAGGCGCTGCTGCAGGAATGGCAGCCTTCCTACAAACGCGGCGCCGCCATGCAGGCCTCGATCGCCTTGCTTGCCTGCATTCTCGGCCTGATCGCCTGGTGGCGGACCGGTTTTTCAGCCTATCTGGCCGGAGCGGTGCTCGTCATCCTGCCCTGGCCATGGACGCTGCTGGTGATGATGCCGACGAACCGGCAGCTTGAGGCTATGGATGTGGCGGTTGCAAATCCGCAGGCGCGGCCGTTGATCATCAAATGGGGCGGGATGCATCTCGTCCGCACCACATTGGGCGCGCTGGCGACGATAGCCTTTCTCTGGGCGTTGTATGTTGCCTAGGGTGTGTTGAGATTCAGGTCAGGCCGAGTCGAAAATGGTGGCTTCCGAGAACCGGAGCGGAGCGTACTTGAAGTACGTGAGCACCGGAAGCGCAGGAAACCGCCATTTGCAGGCCGGCCTCACCTGAATATCAACACACCCTAAGGCGCCTGCCTGGTTTTTCATTCCATGATCGGCGGATGCCGCAGCCGCCCGAGCAGCGCCGCCAGCGTTTCCAATTCCTTCACTGAAAGCTTGTCGCCCATCAGCGCCTTGATCGAGGCTCCGTAGACCGACCACATGCGGCGTCGCATGTTCCGGCCGCTCGCCGTGATGCGCACCGTTTGCCCACGGCCGTCTTCGGTGACGGGCAATTTCTCCACCAGGCCATCCGCCTCGAGCCGCGCCAGGAGCCGCGAGATGTTGTACTGCGCCAACAGTGTGCGATCGACCAGTTCGAAGGGGCGCAAACTGCCCTCGCCCGCTTCGGCGAGTTCGTGCAACACGTCGTACCAGGCAAGCGGCGGCAGGCCGCCGGCCTTCAGCACCTCCTCGGTCCTTTCGACAAGCTGGCGCGAGACGCGCATCAGGCGAGCCCAGGCGTCGATGGCCTGCGGTGAAGGGGATGTCTTCGTCATCGGCGCAGCCTACGCGATAGATGCAATTGCATCAAGCTTGACGGTCGATGCATATGCATCTATATAAATGCAAATGCATCGATATGGAGTTTTCCGATGAAACACGAAATCTGCAAGATCGCCGACATCCCGCAAAGCGGCAGCCTGATCGCGCCGTTCTTCGGCCGCGAGGTCCATGTCTGGCGCAGCGGCGAGCGCATTCGCGCCGCGGCCAATGTCTGCCTGCATTTCGGCGGGCCGCTCGACTGCAGGGACGGCGCTTTCGTCTGCCAATGGCATGGCGCCAGCTTCGACATGGAAAGCGGCGCGCGGCTCGAAGGCCCGGCGCCGAAGGGCTCGCGCCTGATGTTTCTCTCCACGCGCGTTGAGGATGGCACGCTGAACTATATCTGGGGAGAGTGAGATGGGCGAAAAGCTCGTTCTCGTCAGCCATCACCTCTGCCCCTATGTGCAACGCGCGGCGATCTCGCTGGCCGAGAAAAGCGTGCCGTTCGAACGCGTCAACGTCGACCTCGCCGACAAGCCAGACTGGTTCAAGGCGATCTCGCCGCTCGGCAAGGTGCCGCTGCTGCGCGTGCGGCACGACGGCGGAGAAGAAATCATCTTCGAATCGGCCGTCATCCTCGAATTTCTCGAGGAGACGCAGGCCAATCCGTTGCACCCGGCCGATCCGCTCATGCGTGCCAGGCACCGCGCCTGGATCGAATTCGGCTCGGCCATTCTCAATGCGATAGGCCGCTTCTATTCCGCTGCCGATGAGGCCGCGTTCTTCAAGGAAAGCAGCGGCTTGTCGGAAATGTTTGGGCGTATGGAGGCGGAACTGTCGGCAAGGCGGAGCGGTCCGTGGTTCGCCGGCGACCGCTTCTCATTGGTCGATGCCGTCTACGGGCCGATCTTCCGCTATTTCGACACGTTCGACAGGTTCGGTGATTTTGGCATCCTGGATGGAAAACCTCTCGTCCAGGCCTGGCGCAAGGCGTTGAGCGAACGGCAATCGGTGAAGGAGGCTGTCAGTCCGGGCTATCCGCTGCGGTTGCACGCCTTCCTGCGGGCAAAGGCGTCCTATCTGTCGCAGATGATCCGGTCGGAGGCCATTGCAGCTCGGCTAGCCCGATCGGCCTGAACGGATCGATCACGGTTCCTGCAACCATGGCGGCGAGGAATTGCGGCCCCGGCGGGATCTTCGCCAGCGCCGCCACCAGCCGGTCGCGCACGAACGGCAACGTGACGGAGTCCGACTGGTAGAACGGCGTCAACGACAAGGACAGCGCCTGGAAGACCCGCACGTGCCAGCGGCGTGCCCTTGCATAAGTCTCCAGCGCCTCGTCGACGCCACTCGTTCGCGCCAGCGCATGGCTGAGTGCCGCCGCGTCGAGCAGCGCCATGTTGGCGCCCTGGCCGAGCTGCGGGCTGGTCGAATGCGCGGCGTCGCCGATAACCGCCAGCCGTCGCCCGGCCGGCAGCGCCATCGTGTGGTGGCCGTAGCGGGCAAGCGAGAGCTGCTCGAAACTGTCGATCTGGCGGGTGAAAGCCTCGCATTGCGGCCATACCGAGATCACCCTCGCCTTCCACGCGTCGAGGCCTTCGCCCCGCACGCTTTCGACATCCGCCGGCTTGAGGCTCCAGAAGAACGCGGCCATCGTCTCGGCGCTTGGCTCGGGCCTGCCGATCGGCAGCACGCCGACCATGACGCTGGCCTTGTCGTAGCGCTGCAGCAGCGCTTTCGGGTCAAAACCGTCGCGCCAGCCGAGCGAGGCCCAGAAGGCGCCATAGGTAAGCGGGCGCGGCATGGCCGGATCGCCGAGGCATTGCCGCAGCCTGGAGCGCGCCCCGCTGGCGTCGACGACCAGATCGAAAGGTCCCAGCCGCTTCCCGTTACCGCAGACAAGCGTCGCCCTTTCACCGGCCTCCAACGTCTCGATCTCGACATTGGTTTCGATGGCGATCGCCGCGCGCCGCGCCGCACGATAAAGCACGCCGAAAAGCGCCGCCCGATGTACCGCGAGACCGAAGCGGCCGCGCCTCGAATCATAGCGGACATCGAGCACCGTTCGCCCGCTCTTGGCATCGGTGCCACAAAGACGCTCGATGCGGCTGCCGAGCAAAAGGATGTCTTCAAGCAGGCCGAGATCGGCGAGCACCGTCAGCCCGGTCGGCTGCAGGATCAGGCCGGAGCCGACCGGCTTCGGCTCGTCGAAGCGCTCGAAAACGGTGACTTTGTGCCCTGCCCGCTCGAGATAGAGGGCGGCGGCCAAGCCGGCCGGACCGGCGCCGGCAATCGCGATCTCGTAAGACTTGTCCATTGCCCCCAAACCCGAACCGGCGGGGACAATCTCTCACGGCCAGCGCCAAATCAAGCTGGCGCTTTGACGCTTGTCGTCGATGGAGCCGGCTCAGGCCTGCGCGGCATCGAAGGCGGCGCGCGCCTCGCGTACGGTATCGTGATTGAGTTCGGCCCATTGGATGAGCATCTGCAACGGCGCGAACATCGAGCGGCCGAGATCGGTGAGGCTGTACTCGACGCTCGGCGGCTTGGTCGGAAACACTTCGCGATGCACATAGCCGTCGCGCTGCAGATCGTAGAGCGTCTGCGTCAGCATGCGCTGCGAGATGTCGGGCACCAGGCGGCGCAATTCGCCGAACCGATAAGGCTTTTCGGCCAGCGCCATGACCAGCAGCGAGCTCCATTTGCCGTTGATGCCCTGGATAACATCGCGAACCGGGCAATCAGCGATATTGCCGCCGCCGGTCATCGCTTTGTAGACCTCGAGCTTCGATTTCAGGTTGACAATCTTGCTGTCCATGACGGCGTCCGTTGCTCGAAACGGCATCCAGCCGAGTGGTTCCCCGGCTGTGCCTACCTCCCGAAAAACTGCCTTCTTTACGGCCTCAGGTCAATTCTTATTTTAGCGCTGGTCTCTTTTCGAGACCAGTAACGGCACGCGCCCTTTGGCGCAATTCCAAGGACCTCCCATGACCGAAACCCTCCTCGTCACCGGCGCTTCCGGCCAGCTCGGCCGCGCCGTCATCCGTCATTTGCTGGATGCGCAACAGGTCGCGCCGGCCCGCATCATCGCCACAACGCGCAGTCCCGGGAACCTTGCCGATCTCGCTGCGCAGGGCGTCAGCGTCAGGGCCGCCGACTTCGACGACCCGGCTTCGCTGGAGGAGGCTTTCAAGGGCGCCGACCGGGTGCTGATCATCTCGACCAGCGAATTGGCGGTGCGGGGCAAGCGGCAGGAGCAGCAGCTGGCGGCCGTGGCGGCGGCCAGGCAGGCAGGCGTCGCCCATATTCTCTACACATCGATGCCCGATCCCGAGCCAGGTTCGCCAATTCTCTTCGCTCCCGATCATTTGGCCACCGAACAGGCAATCAAGGCGAGCGGCATCGCCTATACGATCTTCCGCAACGGCTGGTATGACGAGAATCTGTTCTTGTCGCTGCCGCAGACCTTGGCGTCGGGACACTGGTACACGTCGGCGGGCGATGGCGGCATATCATACGGCGCGCGCGACGATCTGGCGGCAGCGATCGCCGCCGGGCTGGCTTCCGAGGCCCGCGCAAGCACGACCTACACCCTGACCGGGCCGAAAGCCTACACTGTCGCCGAGGTTGCAGCGCTTGCCACGGAAATCACCGGCAAGCCGATCGAGGTCATTCAGCTTTCCGATGAAGCTTTGGCCGAGGGGATAAAGGCAGTCGGCGTCCCCGAACCGATCGCCCGGCTTTTGGTATCCTTCGACGCCGCCACGCGCGTCGGCAAACTCGGCATGGTGACGGACGCCGTCGAAAAACTCTCCGGCCGCAAATCCGTGTCGCTGAAGCAATTCCTGGAGGCTAACAAGGCCGTCCTGGCAGTTTGATCTGACCTATCGGACAGGCCGGACCGGATGGCTCGGCCTGTCCTATTTCTTCACCAGTCCCAGTTGGATCAGACTTTCGCCGGTCGCCGCGAGCGCATCTTCGCGTGATCGCGGCGACCAGCCCAGCAGGCGCACCGCCTTGGCGTTGGTGGCGTTCTTGACTTTGCCGAGTTCCGTCACGAGCTGCGCGGCTTCGGCGTTGAACAGTCCGGCGACCCGCACCAGCCAATCTGGAAGCATCCTGGTCGAGACGCGCGCCGCGGCAGCACCCAGTCGGGTTTTCACGGTTTGCGCGATCTGCTGCGCGGTCATGAAGTCACCCGATACCGCCAGGAAGCGCTCGCCCTTGGCGGCGGGATTCGTCATGGCGCGCAAATGCAAATCGGCCACGTCGCGCGCGTCGACCACGCCGAACGACATGCGCGGCAGGCCTGGCAGCGCACCGTTCATCATGCGCTGGACAAACGCGGTGGAGGTTGAATGGTCCGGGCCGAGCACCGGTCCGAAAATCCCGACCGGATTGACCACCGACAGTTCCAGCGCGCCGCCCTCGCCGGCGATGAAATCCCACGCGGCGCGTTCGGCAAGCGTCTTCGACTTCACGTAGGCGCTGACCTTGGCCGTCGGATCGGTCCAGTCTTGTTCGGTGAAAGGCCGCCCGTCGGGCGGTATCTTGCCATAGCCGATCGCGGCAAAGGACGAGGTGAGCACAACGCGCCTGACGCCGGCGTCCCGCGCGGCCCTGAGCACCCGCAAAGCGCCTTCCCGGGCCGGCACAATCAGATCGTCCTCGTGCTTCGGCACGCCGGGCGGAAATGGCGAGGCGACGTGAAGGACGTGATCGCAGCCGGCGACCGCCGCCGGCCAGCCCGCATCGGCCATGAGATCGGCGGCGGCAAAGGAAAGCCTGTCGCCCGGCTCGATCCCCGCGGCTTTCAGCATGGCGAGAACGTCCGCCTCGCGCTTGGCTGAGCGTATGGTCGTGCGCACGCGGTAGCCGGCGTTCAGCAGGGCCACGATGCAATGCGCGCCAAGGAAGCCGGAGCCGCCGGTAACAAGCACCAATTCGCCGCTCACATCCGCCTCCCAAATGCATGCCGGTCAAACCGTACAATGGTTTTCGGGACCACGACATGCATAAAACGGCGGATCGCCGAGTGGCGCTTCAGATCGCCACTTGCGTGCCGATCTCGACCACGCGCCCGGTCGGAATCTGGAAATACTCGGTCGCGTCAGCCGCAGTTTTGGCCAGGCCGATGAACAGCCGGTCTTGCCAGATCGGCATGCCGGAATTGGGCGAGGCTTTCAGCGAGCGCCGCGACAGGAAGAAGGATGTCGTCATGATGTCGAACTTCCAGCCCTGCTTGCGGCAGATGGCTAAAGCGCGCGGGATGTTCGGCTGCTCCATGAAGCCGAAGGTCAGCGTGACGCGCATGAACAGCTCGTTGACCGTCTCCATCTTGACCCGCTCGCTGTCCGGCACGATCGGCTGCGGCGCTGTCACCACCGACAGGACGACGTTCTGCTCGTGCAGCACCTTGTAGTGCTTCAAACTGTGCATCAGCGCCGTCGGGGCGCTGAGCGGATCGCTGGTCAGGAAGACGGCGGTGCCAGAAACCAGCTGCGGCTTTTTCTTCAAAAGGTTCGCCGCCAGGAAGTCGAGCGGGATCTCGTTGCGGCGGGTCTTCTCGAACAGGTAGCGGCTGCCGCGCACCCAGGTCCACATGCCGAGGATAATGGCGAAGGCCACGGCGAGCGAGGCCCAGCCACCCTCGAACACCTTGATGATGTTGGAAGCGAAGAAGCCGATGTCGATCAGCGCGAACAGCGCCGTCAACGCGATCGCCGGCCAGATGTTCCACTTCCAGATGCGCGTCATGACGACGAAAAGCAGCGTCGTCGTCACCAGCATGTTGCCGGTCACCGAGATGCCGTAAGCGGACGCCAGCCTGCTGGATTCGCCGAAACCGACCACCAGCAGCATCACCACCAGCGCCAGCAGTGTGTTGACGCGCGGCATATAAACTTGGCCGGATTGCCTTTCCGACGTGTGCAGGATCTCGAGCCGCGGCAGCATGTTGAGCTGCACCGCCTGCCTGGTCAGCGAGTAGGCGCCGGAAATCACCGCCTGGCTGGCAATCACGGTCGCCGCCGTTGCCAGCACCACCATGGGAATGAGCGCCCAGCCCTCGTTCATCTCGAAGAACGGATGGCCTACCACGCCGCCCTTGGCCAGCACGAAGGCGCCCTGTCCAGCATAGTTGAGCAGCAGGCATGGGAACACGATCGCCAGCCACGCCAGCACGATCGGCTTGCGGCCGAAATGGCCAAGATCGGCGTAGAGCGCCTCGGCACCGGTAACCGCAAGGAAGACGGCACCGATCGTCACGAAAGACACATCGGGCGAATGGATCAGGAACGCGACGATATAGTGGGGGCTGATCGCCCACAGGATTTCGGGGTCGCTGATGATGTGGTTGAGGCCGGAAAGGCCGATGGCCAGGAACCAGATGGCGGTGATCGGTCCGAACACCAGACCGACGCCGCCGGTGCCGAACCGCTGCACGGCGAACACCATGGCCAGGATGACCAGCGTCAGCGGCACCACGTAGGGCTGGAAGGCAGGCGTGACGACATTCATGCCTTCGACCGCCGACAGCACCGAGATGGCTGGCGTGATGACCGCATCGCCGAAAAACAGCGACGCGCCGACGATGCCGATGCCGAGGATGATTGCCGAGCGCGTCGGAAAGCTGCCGCGCGCCAGCGCCATCAGCGACAGCACGCCGCCCTCGCCGCGGTTGTCCGCGCGCAGCACGAACATGATGTATTTCACGGTGACCGTGATCGTCAGCGACCAGATGATGAGCGACAGGACGCCGAGGATATCGGCACGATTGGCGACATCGCCCCCGGACGAGGCATGCAGTGCCTCGCGAAACGCGTAGATAGGGCTGGTCCCGATATCGCCATAGACCACGCCGAGGGCGCCCAGCATCAGCACCTTCGTGCTGTGTTGTTCGATTTCCGGATGGCTCGATTGGTCGACGGGTTCTGCCTCTATACCACCATTGGTAAGAGCCATGCACGACACTCCGATAAACGCGCGGTGCTCTACGCTTGCTGCAGTGCAATATCAAGTGCCGTGGCGTTAGGGCTCCCATGCCGCCAGCGCAGGGCTTACCCCTATACGGAGCGGCCGGGGGCCCTCATCCGGGCAGCCGTCAGATCGCCACCTGCGTACCGATCTCGACCACGCGCCCGGTCGGGATCTGGAAATACTCGGTCGCATCCGCCGCCGAACGCGCCAGGTTGATGAACAGCCGATCCTGCCACACCGGCATGCCGGAATTGGGCGAGGCTTTGAGCGAGCGGCGCGACAGGAAGAAGGATGTCGTCATGATGTCGAACTTCCAGCCCTGCTTGCGGCAGATCGCCAGGGCGCGCGGGATGTTGGGCTGCTCCATGTAGCCGAAGGTCAGCGTGACGCGCATGAAAAGCTCGTTGACCGTCTCCAACTTGACCCGCTCGCTGTCCGGCACGGTCGGCTGCGGCGCCGTCACGACCGAGAGGATGACGTTCTTTTCATGCAGCACCTTGTAGTGCTTCAGGCTGTGCATCAGCGCCGTCGGGGCGCTGAGCGGATCGCTGGTCAGGAAGACGGCGGTGCCCGACACCAGCTGCGGTTTTTTCTTCAGAAGGTTCGCCGCCAGGAAATCGAGCGGAATTTCGTTGCGGCGGGTCTTGTCGAACAGATATCGGGTGCCGCGGATCCAGGTCGACATGATCAGCCCCATGATGCAGGCGACCGTGATCGACACCCAGCCGCCCTCGACGATCTTGACGATGTTGGCCGAGAAGAAGCCGAGATCGATGGTGCCGAAGACCAGCGCCAGCGCAATTGCGGGCGCCAGCTGCCATTTCCAGAGCCAGCGCATGACCACGAACAAAAGGATCGTCGTCATCAGCATTTCGCCGGTCACCGAAATGCCATAGGCCGAGGCGAGCGCGCTCGAGCTGCCGAAGCCGACGACCAAAAGCATCACGCCGAGCGCAACCAGCAGATTGACCCTGGGCATATAGATTTGGCCGCTCTGCATCTCGGAAGTGTGCTGCACTTCGATACGGGGCAAAAGGTTGAGCTGCACCGCCTGCCGCGTCAGCGAGAAAGCTCCGGAGATGACCGCCTGGCTGGCGATGACGGTCGCTGCCGTCGCAAGGCCCACCATCGGCATCAGCGACCATTCGGGCAGCATCTGGAAAAACGGATTGGTCGGCTTGCCGCCATGCGCCAGCACGAACGCGCCCTGGCCGAAATAGTTGAGCAGCAGGCAGGGGAACACGATTGAAAACCATGCCAGCACGATCGGCTTGCGGCCGAAATGGCCAAGGTCGACATAAAGCGCCTCGGCCCCGGTGACGGCCAGGAACACCGCCCCGACGGTGACGAAGGCCCCCGTTGGCGTGGTGGCCAGATAAGAGACCGCATAATAGGGGTTGATCGCCAGCAGGACGGACGGATCGTCGAGCAGATGGTACAGGCCGGCAAGGCCTATGGCCACGAACCAGGTTGCCGTCACCGGCCCGAACACCGCCGCCACCTTGCCGGTGCCGAAACGCTGCACGGCAAAAAGTACCGCCAGGATGACCAGCGTGATTGGAACGACATAGGCATCGAGCGCCGGCGTGATGACCTCCAGGCCTTCAACGGCGGAAAGCACCGAGATGGCCGGCGTGATGATCGAATCACCGAAAAACAGCGCCGCGCCGCAAAGGCCGATTCCGAGGATGAACCTCGATCCGTTCGGGTAGGCGCTGCGCGCCAGCGACATCAGCGACAAGGTGCCGCCCTCGCCCTTGTTGTCCGCCCTCAAGACGAAGGCGACATATTTGATCGTGACGATGATCGTCAGCGCCCACACGATCAGCGACAACACGCCGAGGATGTCGTTGCGGGCGATCGGCCCTCCCGACGCGTGGAGCGCCTCGCGGAAGGCATAAATCGGGCTGGTGCCGATATCGCCGTAGACGACACCGAGCGCGCCGAGCATGAGAACTTTGGTACTGTGCTGCCGCTCGGTTTCGGCATGGCCCGATTGTTCGAGGTTTTCCGCCTCGCTGCTGGCGTTGGCTAGCACCATGCACCCCACTTTATCAGATGCGCGATGCTCCACTGTCGCCGCATTGCGAAAGACTCGCAAAAAACGCGGGAGTTACGCAAGGCTTCCTCGCCCTACCATCCGCATGCCTTCAAGAACCGCCCAACCGTGCCGGCCATGCCATACTCCAGCGCATCGGCTGTCAACCCATGTCCGATCGATACTTCGGCCAATGCCGGGATGCGTCTGGCCAGCGCCGGCAGGTTAGCCACCGTCAGATCGTGCCCGGCATTGACCTGAAGCCCGGCCGCGAGTGCCGCATCCGCGGTTTTTCCCAGTTTTTCCAGTTCCTTCGCCGCCCTGGCGGAATCGGAATGAAAGCCGCCATAGGGGCCGGTGTAGAGTTCGATCCGGTCGGCGCCGGTATCGCGGGCGGCATTCACACCGCCCGGATCGGCGTCGGAAAACAGCGACACGCGAAAGCCGCCCTTCTTCAATCGCTTGACGACCGGTGACAGGAACGCGGCCTGGGCAACGAAGTTCCAGCCGTGGTCCGATGTCGCCTGCGCCGGATCGTCCGGCACCAGCGTCACCTGTTCCGGCTGATGCTTTTCGACGAGCGCGAGGAAATCCTCGGTCGGATAACCCTCGATGTTGAATTCCGCCTGGGGAAACTCATCGTCGATCAGCGCCCTGATCTGAGGCAGATCGGAATGCCTGGTATGCCGCTCGTCGGGACGCGGATGCACCGTCAGCCCATGCGCGCCGGCGGCGAGCGCAATGCGGCCAAGGCCGGTGACGCTCGGCCACGGCAGGTCGCGACGGTTGCGCAGCATGGCGACGGCGTTGAGATTGACCGAAAGCTTTGCGGGCATGATCAGGCTTCCAAACTGGATTTTGGCGGGCATCTATACCGCCTTTAACGGGAACAGATAGTGGGTTTTCGGTGTTCCAGAAGAACCAGACGGTGGCAAAGCGAAAGGAAAAGGTCGTGAATTTCCTCGACGCCGTGCCGGCGATACGCCGCCTCGACACCAACCGCGATGCGCTTTTTGCCATCGATGTGGTCGGTGACGTAACCCCAGCGGATGCGGAAAACCTGTTCGGTCTGCTGGAAGCGGCCTATGCGCTTCACCCGAGGATCGACGTTCTGGTTCGGTTGACCGACCAGGAAAGCGTCGATTGGGCCAACATCTCGAAAGAAACGCTCCGCCAGGGTGTGGCCGATGCGCTGGAACATGTCGTGCGCTGCGCGGTCATTGGCGAGCCGGACTGGTCGTCCTTTGCTGGCGGCTTCTTCCCGAAGGTTTTGCCGTTCGAGTTCAGGCGCTTTGGCAGTGACGACGAAGAAGCCGCCTGGCAATGGCTTGGCGCGAGACAGACGGCGGCTAGCGGACGACCGTCAGCCGCTCGGCGGCGCGGGTGATCGCCGTATAGAGCCAGCGCTGCCGGGTCTCCTTGAAGGCCCAGCTCTCGTCGAACAGCACGACGTCGTTCCATTGCGAACCCTGCGCCTTGTGCACGGTCAGCGCATAGCCATAGTCGAAATCGTCGAACCGCTTCTTCTGCTGCCAGGGAATTTCGGCGTCGGGATCCTCGAATGCAGCCTTGAGCAGCTTGATCTTGGCAACGCCGCGATCCGGATCATCCTCTTCGGGCGAGACCAGCAGGTTGATGCCGGGTTTCACCGTCTCGCGCGACGAGGTCATCACCTTCCACAGCGAGCCGTTGAGCAGCCCCTTGGCCGGATCGTTGCGCAGACACACCAGCTTGTCGCCTGCCTGCGGATAGTCGGCGTTGAACCCCTTCAGCTCGCGAAGGCGTTGGTTGTAGCGGCGGCGCGTGCGGTTGGTGCCGACCAGAACCTGGTCGGCCTTGAGCACCAGATCCTGAGTGACGGCTTCCTTGCCGATTACCTGCGCCGCGCCATAGTCGCCGCGCATGAACTCGCGGCCCTCGCGCACGTCGAGCGCCAGCCGGATGATCGGGTTGTCGCGCGCCTGGCGATGGATTTCGGTCAAGAGCACGTCCGGCTCGTGCTCGGTGAAGAAGCCGCCGCCCGAGATCGGCGGCAGCTGGGCCGGATCGCCGAGCACCAGGATCGGTGTGCCGAAGCTCAGCAGGTCGCGGCCGAGCTGCTCGTCGACCATCGAGCACTCGTCGATGACGACCAGCTTGGCGCGCGCGATCGGACTTTGCCGGTTGAGCGAGAAGGTCGGCGAGATCGAGGTCTTGCCGGTCACCTCGTCGGCAACCGATTCTTCGCCCCGCGGCCGATAGATCAGCGAATGGATGGTGCGCGCATTGACGGCGCCCTTCGAGCGCAGCACCTGCGCGGCCTTGCCGGTGAAGGCGGCGAACTGCACTTGCCCGTCGACATGCTCGGCGAAGTAGCGCGCCAGCGTCGTCTTGCCGGTGCCGGCATAGCCGAACAGCCGAAAGACCTGCGGCCGGCCCTCCTTGAGCCAGCGCCCGACCGCCTTCAGGGCCTCGTCCTGTTGGGGAGAGAATTCCATCAGTTCGACAGACCGGATTCGCGAGCGAAAGACAAGATTGGCCGCCTGCCCATTGACATCGCCGGCAACGATCTCATTTGCCTCCAGTAGGATACGCTATCAGGCGCAGACCGGAACGTAAAGGGAACAAGCGGACTTTTGACCTGACGTTACTTGTCAGGCCCCGGATCGTTCTGTAGCAGGATCGGCTTGCCATGCGGCGTCGCATGCGCGGCGCGTTCCCAGGCGGCGGCGAGCTCGTCCACCTCGCCCTTGCCGGCGACCCGTTTTCGCGACAGCAGCTTTTCCAGCGCCGCCAGCCAATGCTCGTAGTAATCGTGCCCATCGCTTGCAGCGCCCGGCTGCTTCACCTCGGCGGACAAGGCCTCCGCCCATTCGCTCCACGAGAACAGCCCTTTGTCGTGCAGCGCCACTGTCATGGCGAAGGCTTCCGCCTGCCAGGGCTCCGCGAATACCGGTTCTTCGAACCCCTCCGGCAGCTTGGCCTCATGCCGGCTCAAGATAGCTCTCCCAGGCGTCGATCGAGACGCTCAGCGTCGGGTCGGCGCCCTCGCCCCAGATCTCGGCGCCCTCGAACACCACCGTGTAGACCCATTGCGGGTTCTCGCCCTTGCCATGCGCATTGCTGTCGGGGAACACGAAGCCATCGCGCACCGCCTCGATCCTGCCGTTCTTGCCGCGCGCATAGCGCGGCAGGCGCGTGTGGCCGGTCGGG
Source organism: Mesorhizobium sp. B1-1-8 (assembly GCF_006442795.2). Lineage (NCBI taxonomy): Bacteria > Pseudomonadati > Pseudomonadota > Alphaproteobacteria > Hyphomicrobiales > Phyllobacteriaceae > Mesorhizobium > Mesorhizobium sp. B1-1-8. The sequence continues at coordinate 2,739,720 of NZ_CP083956.1, read as the reverse complement.
TTGAAATTCTTCGTGCGCACGTGATCGCCCGCCCGGAACCGCGCCGGCCTGGCGATCGGGCGGTCGCATGGTCCGCCCTTGGCCAGCACCGCCGGCACCTCCGCCGCCTTCAGCACTCTCTTTGGCGTCGCGGCCGCATCGACGGCCCTGCCGGCGGCAAGATCGCGTTCCGTGACGAAGCCGTGGCGCTTGAGCAGCGTCTCCAGCGCCTTGATCCAGATCTGGTAGTAGCTCGATGAGTAATAGTCGGCGGGATGCAGCGATTCCCGCGCATGCCTGCTCTCGTCGATATTCCAGGCGCCCATGGCGCCGGCCGTCAGCGTAACGCCTAGCGCCCGCTTTTCCCATTCGGCATGGAAATAAGGCTCGTCCTTTTCGGGCGCGATCGGTCCGAAACCCATCTGCCCGCCGAGATCCTGCGGCCCGTTCATGCCGGTTCCCCTTTATTGCGGCTCTTGGGCCAGCGCCGTGCCGATCATGGCGTCGCGGCTGACCAGCCCGGCGAGTTGCTCCTCGCTCCAGCCTTCGGTGCCCCTTGGCCGCATCGGCACGACGAGATAGCGCAGCTCGGCGGTCGAATCCCAGACTCTGATCTTCTTCTCCGCCGGCAAGGTCAACCCGAACTCCGCCAGCACGCCGCGCGGATCGATCACCGCACGCGACCGGTAGGGCGGCGCCTTGTACCAGACCGGCGGCAGGCCGAGCACCGACCACGGATAGCAGGAGCAGAGCGTGCAGACGACGAGGTTGTGCGTTTCCTCAGTGTTGAACACCGCCTGCATGTGCTCGCCCTGCCGGCCGGTGTAGGAGAGCGATTCGATCGCCGCCGTCGCGTCGCGCTTGAGCCATTCGGCATAGGCCGGATCGTTCCACGCCTTGGCCACCACCCTGGCGCCGTTGCGCGGGCCGATTTTCGTCTCATAGGTGTCGACGATGACGTCGATTGCCGCCGGATCGATCAGGCCCTTCTGGGTCAGGATCGTCTCAAGCGCGCGTACCCGCGCAGCGAACGGATCGAGCTCGTTGTCGTGGTCATGATCATGGGCCATGACATCAGACTAGGATCGCCGGCACGCTGCCGCAAGCGGCACGACTTGGGCCAGAGGCGGCCGCTTTTTGTTTGAAGCATGGTCTTCTCCGAAAAGTCTGCAACTTTTCGGGATCATCCTCTATTCGGCGGCCACCTTTTTCGGTTCGGTTTCTTCCTCGAACAGCGAGGGTTGTTCGACTGGCTGGACCGCGCGCAACGCCGGCCGGCTCCTCTTCGATGAGAAGCCGAGCAGCCAGCCGGAGAAATTCTCGAAATAGACATAAATCACCGGGGTGACGAACAGCGTCAGCGCCTGCGAGGCAAGCAGGCCGCCAACGACCGCGACACCCAGCGGCTGGCGCAACTCGGCGCTGGCGCCGGTGCCGAGCGCGATCGGGAACGTGCCCATGAGTGCTGCCAGCGTCGTCATCATGATCGGCCTGAAACGCATCAGGCAGGCTTTGTGGATGGAGTCCTTGGCCGACATGCCCTGCCGTCGGAGCTCCAGCGCGACGTCGACCATCATGATGCCGTTCTTCTTGACGATGCCGATCAGCATCAGGATGCCGATCACCGCGATCACCGAAAGATCCATGCCGGCGAAACGCAGCGCAAGCACCGCGCCCAGCACCGCCGAAGGCAGGCCGGTGAGAATGGTCAGCGGGTGGATGAAGCTCTCATAGAGAATGCCGAGCACGATGTAGATCGTCAGGATCGCGCCGCCGATCAGCAGGCCCTGATTGGCAAGCGAATCCTGGAAGATCTTGGCCGTGCCGGCAAAGGTGGTCGAGATCGTGCTCGGCAAGCCGATCTGCTCCTTCAGCGCGTTGATCCGGGTGACGCTGTCGCCAAGCGACACGCCCTGCGGCAAATTGTAGGAAATCGTCACCGCCGGAAGCTGGCCGAGCTGGTTGACCGTCAGCGCGCCGGCCGTGCGATCGACCCGCGCGAAGGCGCCGAGCGGCACCAGGCTGCCGCTCGCCGTCCTCACCTGGATGGCCAGCATCCGCTCGGGCGACCATTCGATGTTGGGGTCGAGTTCCATGATGACTTGGTAGCTGTCGGCCGAGCCGAAAATGGTCGAGACCTGTTGGGTGCCGAAGCCGCCATAGAGGCTGGAACGCAGCGTATCGGTGTCGATGCCGAGATTTGCCGCCTTGTCGCGATCGACGACCAGCGTCGCCTGCAAGGCATTGTTCTGCAGGTCGCTGCTGACGTCGGTGAACATGGTGTGATCGGCCGCCATCGCATCATTAAGCTTCTGCGCCCAGATATCGGTCTGGCCGGTATCGAGACCCTGCACGACGAGCTGGTAGGCGCTGGCGGAGGATCGCGCGCCGAGTCTGAGGTTCTGCACCGGCTGCATGTAGGTCTCGATGCCGGCGACGCCGGCCAGTTGCCGTCTCAGGTCGGCAAGCACTTTCTCGATGTTCGGGCGTTGGCTCTTGTCTTTCAGCTGCACATAGAGCTGGCCCTGGTTCAGCGCGCTGCCGCCGCTGCCGGTGGAATAGGCCACGTGCGAGACGTAGGGTGATTGGGCAAATACTTTCGCCACCTGGCCCTGCAGCTTGACCATGGCGTCGAAGGAGATGTCCTGGCGGGCAATCGCCGTCACCGAGATCTGGCCGATGTCTTCCTGCGGGAAGAAGCCTTTCGGCGACACCTGGATCAGCCAGACCGACAGCGCCGCGGTGCCGACAAAGACGAGGAACACCAGGAAAGTGTGCTGCAGGCAGAAGCTCAAAAGCCAGTTGTAGCCGCGGGTGAAGAGGTCGTGCCCGTGGCCTTCGCGGTGCGCATCGCGGTCGGCCTTCGATACCGACAGCAGCCTGGAGCACAGCATCGGCGTCAGCGTCAGCGATACGAACATCGAAGCCAGGATGGCGACTGTCACCACGACCGCGAACTCGTTGAAGATGCGGCCGATCACGCCGCCCATCAAAAGCACGGGGATGAACACCGCCACCAGCGAGATCGAGATGGAGATAATGGTGAAGCCGATCTCGCGCGCGCCCTTCAGCGAGGCGTCGAAGGCCGACAGCGCATCCTCCTCCATGTGGCGGAAGATGTTTTCCAGCATGACGATGGCGTCGTCGACGACAAGGCCGACGGCAAGTGTCAGACCCATTAGCGAAATGTTGTCGATCGAGAAGCCGAACAGGAACATCGCGCCCAGCGTCGCGATCAGCGAGATCGGCACCGCCACCGCCGGGATGATGGTTGCCGTCACCCGGCGCAGGAAGACGAAGATTACCAAAACCACGAGGGCGACGGTGAGAAGCAGCGTGAACTGCACATCGTCGACGGCGGCGCGGATCGAGGTCGAGCGGTCGTTGAGCAGCTTGATCTCGGCAGCGGCCGGCATCTGGTCCTGGAAGGACGGCAGCATCGCCTTGACCTTGTCGACGACGTCGACCGTATTGGCGTCGGGCTGGCGCTGCACGGCGAGAATGACGGCGCGAGTGCCGTCATACCAGCTCGCCGTCGTCGTGGTCTGCACCGAATTGACCACGCGCGTCACCTCGCCGAGCCGCACCGGATGGCCATCCTTGGTGGCGATGATGAGGTTGGAGAAACCGGCGGCGTTGTCGAGCTCGGTGTTCGTCGTGATCGTCAGCTGCTGCTTGTTGTTCTGCAGGACACCCAGCGGCGTGTTGCTGTTGGCCGAGGCGATCGCTGCTTGCAGCTGGTCGATCGAGATGCCGCGCGCGGCAAGTGCGGTCGGATCGATCTGGATGCGCACCGCGTATTTCTGCTGGCCGAAGATCGATACCTGCGCGACGCCGTCGATGGTCGACAGCGACGGCGAAATGACATTTTCGGCGAAGGCGTCGAGATCGGTCAACGGGACTGTGTCGCTGACCAGCGACATCAGAAGGATCGGCGCGTCGGCCGGATTGACCTTGCGATAGCTCGGCGGCGCGGTCATTTGCGGCGGCAGCTGCCGCTGCGTGCGCGCGATCGCCGCCTGCACGTCCGCGGCCGCCGCGTCGATATTGCGGTTGAGCACGAACTGAATGGCGATCGAGGTCTGGCCGAGCGAGTTGGTGGTCGAGATGGAATCGATGCCGGCGATGGTCGCGAATTGCTTGATCAGCGGCGTCGCCACCGATGTCGCCATGGTTTCCGGCGAGGCGCCCGGCAACTGCGCGGAGACGTTGACCACCGGAAATTCAGCACTCGGCAGCGCAGCGACCGGCAGGAATTTGTAGGCAAACACTCCGCCCAGCACGAGGGCGAACGACATCAGCAGCGTGGCGACGGGTCTGCGAATGCAGAATTCGGAGATCATTGGCTGGCCCCGCCGGCCTTGTCGGCTTCCGCGACCTTTGGAGCAGCCTGACCGCCATCGTTGGCCGCCTTGCCTTCATGCACGGCCGCGCCTTGCTTCAGCCTCGTCTGGCCTTCGACGACCACCTTCTCGCCACTCTTCAGCCCCTGGCTGATGGCGCTGTTTTGGCCTTCCGTCAGCGCCACCTGCACCGGCCGCATCTCGACCGTATTGTCAGGCTTGACCACGTAGACGAACGGTCCCTTCTGGCTGGGCTGCACCGCGACCGTCGGAACCGAGGTCATTTGCGGCATCGTGCCGGCCTCGAGCACGACGTTCACATACTGGCCGGGCCACAGCGAAAGGTCCGAGTTCGGTATGCTCGCCCGGGTGGCGATGGTGCCGGAGGCGGTATTGACGCTGGAATCCACGAAATCGAGCGTGCCCTTGCCGATCGGTGTCGGGTCGCCGTCCTTGGTCAAGGTGACCGCCCCTTGCTGCGGGTTGGCCAGCGCCTTGTGCAGCAGCGCCAGATTGCTTTCCGGCAGGTTGAAGTTCACTTGCAGCGGATCGATCTGGGTGATCGTTACCAACGGCGTGGAACTGCTGCTGTTGCCGTTGCTGGTGGTGACGAGATCGCCGACCGAAACGTTGACGGCACCCAGCCTGCCCGAGATCGGCGCCGTGATCGTCGCGTAGCTCAGCTGGACCGTATCGGCATCGATCGTCGCCTTGTCGGCATCGACGGTTGCCGCCGCCGCCTTCTGCGCCGCCACCGCCTGGTCGTAGGTTTGCTGGGTGCCGGCCTGCTTGGCAACGAGATCCTTGGCCCGCTGCAGGTCGGCCGCGGCACTGACCTGCATCGCCTGGTCTTTGGCGAGCGTCGCCTGATCCTTGGCGAGTTGCGCCTTCAGCGCGCGATCGTCGAGCGAGATCAACAGGTCGCCGGCCTTCACCATCTGCCCGTCCTTGACGTGGATCGACACGATCTGGCTGGAGACCCGGGCGTTGATGCTGACCACCTCCGGCGAGGAAACGAAGCCGATGGCATAGCGGCGGATCGGGAAATCCGCGGTCGTAGCGGTTGCCGAAACGATCGAAGCCGAACGCGCGCCCCCGCCGCCGCCCTTCGGATTATCAGATGCCGGGTTGTCCGACGCCTTGGCCGTCCTGCCGGTGCTGTCCGTCGCCGCCTGCTGGCCGGAAATCAGCTGCTCGACCTTGCCGAGCGTCGCAGGCGAAAAATAGAGCCCGGCGCCCGCCAGACAGGCGACCGCTGCAACTGCCAAGGCAATTTTTCCGCGCATCGACATACGCCTTCTACCCGACACGCCGATCCCGGTGGTCCATTTTAGCTCGATTCACGGTCCATTGCCGCGATTTTCGCCGAATAGATAGAAGAAGGGTTTGGCGGAAAAGGGCCAAAAGGCGGCATTACGAAGATTTAATGTGCACTGCACAATAACCGTGCAGCCGGCTAACATGCCGCGACGGGCCCTTTGCGAGCCCGGAATAAGGCTCAGCGCAACATCGGCCAGAGCGTCGCCGCAAGCAGAACGCCCATGGCGATGTTGAACCATTTCAGCCGCACCGGATCCGACAGGAAGCCGCGCATCGCCGTGCCGAATCCAGCCCAAACGGAGACGCTCGGCAGGTTGACGATGGCGAAGGCGGCCGAGATCAGCATCACCGAAATGAACGGGTGGTCGGCATTGGTGTAGACGGCCATGGCGTACACCGCCATCATCCATGCCTTTGGATTGACCCACTGAAAAGCTGCCGCATCGATAAAACGCATCGGCTTTGCGCGCGCCTCGCCCTTGCCGCTCAACGAGCGCGACATGGCAATTTTCCAGGCGAGATAGAGCAGATAGGCAACGCCAGCGATCTTCAGTGTCGTATGCAGCGCCGGAAACGCGGTTAGCACCGCGCCGAGGCCAAGGCCCACGGACAGCAGCAGGACGAAAAAAGCGATGCTGATGCCGAGCATATGCGGGATCGTCCTGACGATGCCGAAATTGACGCCCGATGTCAGCAGCATGAGGTTGTTCGGCCCCGGCGTGATCGAGGTCACGAAGGCATAGACCAGCAGGGCAAGAAACGCGTCGAGCGACATGTTATCCTCCCGGATACGTCAGCCTTGCTGTCCTTTTAGCAAATGCGCAAAAGCCAGAAACGGGCAACTTCCGGGCCAAAGCTTGAAACAGGATGATCGTCCTGTTCACATTCCCTGCGGGCCGCGGTTCATCGCGGCAACGCCGGTGCGGCAGATCTCGACCAGCCCGAGCGGCTTCATGATGGCGATGAACTGGTCGAGCTTCGAGCCCTTGCCGGTGATCTCGAAGATGAAATGCTCGGTGTTGGCGTCGATGACGCTGGCGCGAAAGGCGTCCGCCAGCCGCAGTGCCTCGACGCGGGCCTCGCCGGTGCCGGCGACCTTGACCAGCGCCAATTCCCGCTCAAGCGGCCGTTCCTGGCCGAATTCGTGCGAGCGCACGGTGAGGTCGACGACGCGGTGCACCGGCACGATGCGCTCGAGCTGGTGCTTGATCTGCTCCAGCACATGCGGCGTGCCGCGCGTCACGATGGTGATGCGCGACAGGTGTTTTTCATGCTCGGTCTCGGAGACCGTGAGGCTTTCGATGTTGTAGCCGCGCCCGGAAAACAGGCCGATAACCCGGGCAAGCACGCCCGGCTCGTTGTCGACCAGCACCGAAAGCGTGTGCGTTTCCGGTTTCTCGGTTTCCTTGGCGATGAAATAGGCGGAGCCGGTCGGCTGGAGCTGTGCGTTCATGACATAATCTCGATTTCAAACTCTTGAGCTAATTCTCTGTTTCCACACGGCTTTTTGCAACAAGCCCTGCCCCGGTCCGTCAGACTAGTTCCCTGCCCTTGGCGTCGATGGCATTGGCCACCGCCTCGTCCGTCGCTTCGTCCGGCAACAGCATCTCGTTATGCGCCTTGCCTGACGGGATCATCGGGAAGCAATTGGCTAAAGTCGCCACGCGGCAGTCGAACAGCACCGGCTTCTTCACCGAGATCATTTCCCTGATCGCGTCGTCGAGCTCGTCCGGCTTGTCGCAGCGGATGCCGTGGCCGCCATAGGCTTCGGCCAGCTTGACGAAGTCCGGCATCGCCTCAGTGTAGGAATGCGACAGCCGGTTGCCGTGCAGCAGCTGCTGCCACTGCCTGACCATGCCCATATACTGGTTGTTGAGGATGAAGATCTTGATCGGCGCTTCGTACTGCACCGCCGTGCTCATCTCCTGCATCGTCATCTGCACCGAGGCATCGCCGGCAATGTCGATGACGAGCGCGTTGGGGTGTGCGATCTGCACGCCGAGCGCCGCCGGCAAGCCGTAGCCCATCGTGCCGAGTCCACCCGAGGTCATCCAGCGGTTCGGTTTCTCGAAATGATAGTGCTGCGCCGCCCACATCTGGTGCTGGCCGACCTCGGTGGTGATGTAGGTGTCCATATCCTTGGTCAGCGCATAGAGCCGCTGGATCGCGTATTGCGGCATGATGACGTCGCTGTTCATCTTGTAGGCGAGCGAATCCCGGGCGCGCCATTTCGCGATCTGCTCCCACCATGGATAGAGCGCCTTCTTGTCGGCCTTGGCGGTCGCCCGCCACAGCCGCACCAGATCCTCCAGCACCCGGCCGACATCGCCGAGGATCGGCACATCGGTGTGGACGTTCTTGTTGATCGACGACGGATCGATATCGATGTGGATCTTCTTCGAGTTCGGCGAAAACGCGGTGAGCCGGCCGGTGATGCGGTCATCGAAACGCGCGCCGATGCAGATCATCACGTCGCAATCATGCATGGCCATGTTGGCTTCATAGGTGCCGTGCATGCCGAGCATGCCGACCCAGTTCTTGCCCGAGGCCGGATAGGCGCCGAGCCCCATCAGCGTCGAGGTGATCGGGAAGCCGGTGAGGTCGACCAGCTCGCGCAGCAGATGGCTCGCTTCCGGTCCGGAATTGATGACGCCGCCGCCGCTGTAGATGACCGGTTTCCTGGCGCCGGCCATCAGCTCGACCGCTGCCTTGACCTTATCCAGGTCGCCCTGGACCTTCGGCTGGTAGCTGGTGCGCGGCGCCGTCTGCGGCGGCACGTAGGTCCCTTTGGCGAACTGCACGTCCTTCGGAATGTCGACGACGACGGGACCCGGACGCCCCGTGGTTGCGACATGGAAAGCCTCGTGGATGGTGGCGGCCAGTTCGTTGACGTCCTTCACCAGCCAATTGTGCTTGGTGCAGGGACGCGTGATGCCGACCGTGTCGCATTCCTGGAAGGCGTCGGAGCCGATCAGCGAGGTCGGCACCTGGCCGGTCAAGCAAACCAGCGGAATGGAATCCATCAGCGCGTCCTGCAGCGGCGTCACCGCATTGGTCGCACCCGGGCCAGAGGTCACCAGAAGGACACCTGCCTTGCCGGTCGAGCGCGCATAGCCTTCGGCAGCGTGGCCGGCGCCCTGCTCGTGCCTCACGAGAATGTGCTCGACCTCATCCTGCTGGAAGATTTCGTCATAGATCGGAAGCACCGCACCGCCCGGATAGCCGAAGACGTGCTTGACGCCATTGTCCTTCAGCGCCTGCACCACCATTTCGGCGCCAGTCATTTCGGTCCTTGGCATTTCGGTCCTTGAAATCTCGCGCCGCTCGTTCTGTCCGTTGCTCATCGGTCTGGTCCCGTACTGTTCGCCTTGGCGATTGCTGGTCGTTTAGTCGTGTTTCAGGCAATAAAAAAGGCCCCCGAGGGAGCCTGTGTGATGCGCATGGGAGGTTTCCGCCCGGCGGTTACACCGCCTTGCCCACGCGCTTTCCTACGAGAATGAGTGCCGTTTTCATGGTGGCGGACACTACGGGCGCGAAAGGCAGCGTGTCAACGGGAAAAATCACAGGCAGGCAAGGCCAGGGATGGGCTCGTCGGCCAGCGCCGGCACAGGTCTTGGTCTCCTGCCTGTGAGTGCCTATTTCAGGCAACTCATTGAAACCGTTGAAAACTATGGTGGGGCGTGACGAAGAGCGCCATCTCTGCCGATACTCTCCGCAGGGTACAGATCTGGCGGAGAGCAACGACAACCAGGATTCCATGGGAGGAATTTGAATGCTTGAGAAGGCTCCTAACAAGAAGCTGTCCGACTTTCTCGATTCATTCGGCGCGGCCCTTGCCGCCAACGATATCGACGGGGCGGTCGATTGCTTCCAGGAAGACTGCTATTGGCGCGACCTCGTCACCTTCACCTGGAACATCAAGACCATGGAAGGCCGCGATCAGGTGCGCGACATGCTGGAAAGCCAGCTGTCGAAGATCAGGCCGTCGCATTTTGCCGTCGCCAGGGACGAGGATGCGAGCGAAAGCGGCGGCCTGATCGAGGGCTGGATCAGCTTCGAAACGGAGCTTGCGCGCGGCTTCGGGCAAATCAGGCTGAAGGATGGCAAGATCTGGACGTTGCTGACCACCATGGCCGAACTCAAGGGCCATGAGGAGCCGGCGGGCTTCGCGCGGCCGTTGGGCGCAAAGCATGGCTCGGGCAAGAATCGCCCGACCTGGAAGGAGGAGCGAGAGAAGGAAGCAGCCGAACTTGGCTTCAAGACCCAGCCTTACACGCTGATCATCGGCGGCGGTCAGGGCGGCATTGCGCTCGGCGCGCGGCTGCGGCAGCTCGGCGTGCCGACCATCATAGTGGAGAAGAACCAGCGGGCCGGCGACAGCTGGCGCAAGCGCTACAAGTCGCTCTGCCTGCACGATCCGGTCTGGTACGACCACCTGCCCTATATCGATTTCCCGAAGAACTGGCCGGTGTTTTCGCCCAAGGACAAGATCGGCGACTGGTTGGAAATGTACACCAAGGTCATGGAGCTGAACTATTGGTCCTCGACCGAGGCCAAGAGCGCGTCCTATGACGACGAGAAAAAGGAATGGACCGTCGTCGTCCGCCGCGACGGCAAGGACATCACGCTGAAGCCGAAGCAGCTGGTGCTGGCGACCGGCATGTCGGGCCGGCCAAACCTGCCGAAGTTCAAGGGCATGGAGGCTTTCAAGGGCGACCAGCACCATTCCTCGAAACATCCCGGACCGGACAAATATGCCGGGAAGAAGGTGGTCGTCATCGGCTCCAACAATTCAGCCCACGACATCTGCGCGGCACTTTGGGAAGCGGGCATCGACGTCACCATGGTGCAGCGCTCGACCACCCATATCGTCAAGTCGGACACGCTGATGGACATCGGCCTTGGCGCGCTATATTCGGAGCAGGCGGTGCAGAACGGTATGACCACCGCCAAGGCCGACCTCATCTTCGCCTCCCTGCCCTACAAGATCCTGCACGAGTTCCAGATTCCGCTCTATGAGAAGATGAAGCAACGCGACGCCGCCTTCTACAAGGGGTTGGAGGATGCCGGCTTCATGCTCGATTGGGGCGATGACGGTTCCGGCCTGTTCATGAAGTACCTGAGGCGCGGTTCCGGTTACTATATCGACATCGGCGCCTCGCAACTGATTATCGACGGCGCCATCAAGCTGAAGAGCGGCGTCGACGTGAGCGAGATCAAGGAGCATTCGGTGCTGCTCAGCGACGGCACCGAACTTCCGGCAGATCTTATCGTCTACGCCACAGGTTACGGCTCGATGAATGGCTGGGCGGCGGAGTTGATCTCGAAGGAGGTCGCCGACAAGGTCGGCAAATGCTGGGGTCTCGGCTCGAACACCACCAAGGATCCCGGCCCCTGGGAAGGCGAGCAGCGCAACATGTGGAAGCCCACCCAGCAGGAGGCGCTGTGGTTCCACGGCGGCAATTTGCACCAGTCGCGTCACTATTCACAATTCCTGTCGCTTCAATTGAAGGCAAGACAGGTTGGCTTGCCGACGCCCGTCTATGGGCTGCAGCAGGTCCACCATAAGGGATAGGCCGCTGTCCGCGTGCGAAGGAAGGAAGGCGTGGCCTGGTCGCGCTTTCCTTTGTGCGGACCCCAGTGCCCCGGCACCCGACTATTTTTATGACCGGCCTATCCGCTTCCAGTAGACCAGCGTGCCGGTCAGCCCGCCATGGGGCTTCAGCGCAAAGTCGGGAATCTCGCCGGCCAGCGTGAAGCCGAGTTTCTCGTAAGGGCCGGAGGCTCCCGCTTCGCTTGCCGTGTCCAGCACGAGCAATGTTCTGCCTTTCCCCGCGATATATCCTGACAGTCAAGCAGCGAAGTCGCCTGGCCCTAAGGACACTCACAATATTAAGTGAATCGCTTTCTGATGACTTTGCCCAATGGCTCTGAGGGCGGCGGCGGAGAGAACGGCGCACTTATCCTTGCGACAGTACGCCCGCGACACACCTCATGATCACGCCGCCTCTTTTACCCGGATTTCAATATCGAGGTGCGCGGAGGCGGCGATGTTGACGAGCGCGTCAAGCGAGAACTTGGCGAGCTTGCCGCGCAGCAGGTCATTGGTCCGGGGGCGCGTCAGGCCGAGCCGCTTGGCGGCCTGCTCCTGAGAAATGTCCCAACGCTGGACCGCCTTACGGATTTCGTAGAGCAGCGCCGAACGCGCTTTCAGGTTTGCGGCCTCCTGTTCCGTGTCGGCCAGGGCATCCCAGACGTTTTCATAGATTTCTACGTTCATCGTTCTGCCTTCCATCGTTTCAGCCGTTGGGCCGCTACATCGAGATCTTTCTTTGATGTGGCCTGTGTCTTCTTCTGGAACGCATGAAGTACCAAAACGCGGTCCTCTAACGTCGCCAGATAGATGATGCGGAACGCTCCCGACGCTTCCCGAATCCTAATTTCCCTGACGCCTTGCGCCACGATCTGCATGGGCTTCCAGTCGTCGGGATCGTCGCCGCGCTGAACAAGTTCGAGCTGCTAGCCAGCCTCTATCCGCGCATCGTCAGGAAACGCCCGAACATCCGACCTACTGCTTCCAAGCCATTCAATCACCTTCACGGGCGTACTGTATCAGTATCGATACATTTTAGCTAGAGAGTTTCTCGTTGGGCCGTCGAAAATCTAGATGGCGGATTTCTTGGCTACGCCGGTGTGATGCGATGTTGCACAAATGCTACCTTCGGCTGCTCCTACCGCCTATCCGCTTCCAGTAGACCAGCGTGCCGGTCAGCCCGCCATGCGGCTTCAGCGCAAAGTCGGGAATCTCGCCGGCCAGCGTGAAGCCGAGTTTCTCGTAAAGGCCGGAAGCACCCTCTTCGCTTGCGGTATCCAGCACGAGCAATGTCTTGCCCTTCTCAATGGCCAGTTCTTCCGCGGCTCGCATCAGGCGGGTCGCGATGCCTTTGCCGCGACGGTCGCGGCGGGTCATCAATTTGGCGATCTCGGCCCGGTGCGGCTGGTTGGGCGGCAAATCGAGAAGCAGCGTGACGGTGCCGACGAGCGCCTCGCCGTCCCAGGCGCCCAGCACCGCCCTTTCGCCCCGCGCCGCAGCGGCCAGCGACTTGCGCCAGAAATCCTCCGCAGCTTCGGGAGACAATGGGTGCATGAAACTTACCGAGCCGCCGGCGGCGACGGTTTCGATCAACAGATCGGCCAGGATCGCATTGATCGTCGCGTCATTAGTCAGCGCCCTGATTTCAAGGGAATTCATATCGATCTTCTCCAGCAATGCGATACCGGGCCGCGGTCATTTGAAATGGCTGACCCGCCTGCGCCGCCGCGCCCGGCGGATCTCGGCGATGCGCTCGGCATCGTCGTGGCCAAGGTGACGCCCGCGCTCCAAAACGTGTATTCCTCGTAGGTCAGGCCAAGCCGTTCGGCCCGCTCCAGCCGCATCAGCATGATTTCATGACCAGGCGCCTTCCACGCCCTGTCGTGGGCAGCGCGCCAGGCAAGGAAAACATAAGCGTCGCTCTTGCCCCAGGGCGGACCTTCGTAGTCGTTGAGAGGTGGCCCGCCGTTGTGCGAGCGCTTCGGCTGATCCGCCATGTAATCAGCCTCTGATCAGCGCCACCAGATAGTCGGCGGCTTCCGGTCCTGGCGCATGGAAGCTGCAGTCCGACGGCGCGCCGAGCGCCAGGCAGTCACCGGGTTCCAGCCTGTGCACGACATCGCCTTCGGTAAAGTCGAGCCGGCCCCCGATCAGCCAGATCTGCTGTTTTATGAAGGCGTAGGATGCAGCCGGGAAACTCACCCTGGCGCCGGCCGGCAGGCTGACCCGGATCAGTTCGAGCGGCATTTGCGATGCCGGCGACAGATGCCGCCTGATGTAGCCGGTCGCGGGATCCTGCCAGACCGGCTGCTCGTCCTTGCGGGAGAGACCGCCGCCTTGCGTCTCGGCGCGCGCGATCAGCGTCGAGAGCGTCATACCGAAAGCCGCTGCGATGCGCACCAGGAGCGCCGCGGTCGGGCTGGTCATGCCGCGCTCCATGGCGCTCAGCATCGCCTTGGAGACATCGGAGCGCCCGGCAAGCTCGGCCAGCGACCAGCCGCGCAGCACCCTTTCCGAGTGAATCCGTCTGCCGATCGTCGAGGTGATGTTGTTCGATATATCATTCATTCATCCAATATAACGAAAACCCGGGTGCTACGAAAGAGGCTGTCGATCGAACTTTCACAACCGGCTTAACCACGCCTACACCATCCGACCTCACGCGACCTTAACCCCGACTGGATAGGTTTGACGCTCCATGGGAACGGGATCAGACCAACGATGTTTGTCGAACGCGAAGTCTCCGCGGGGGAACTGACCTCACAGGAGCGCCGCAATCGGGACCAGAACGACAAGCGCATTCTGGGCAATGTCGTGCAATGCGACGGCGCCCGCGCGACCATCAGCGCCTATGCCGAGGACGCCGACGGCGCGGTCACCGGCCTATGGACCGTCGGCAAGATGATTTCCATCAATCTCGGCTCGACGCGCACGGTCGGCCTTGTCTATGAGATCGGCAAGTCCGACCGCGCCTGGAGCAACGAGGGACAGAATGCGATCGAGGTCAGCATCGAGCTGATCGGTGAGGTGCGTGACGGCGCCGATCCCGGCGCCAAGCCTGTTTTCGACCGCGGCATCACCAGCTACCCGCATATCGGAGCCATCGCCCACCGCATCCGCAGTCGCGACCTGCAGGCGGTCTACGATCTCGCCGGGCGCCATTCGATCACCATCGGCACGTTGTCCCAGGACGAGGCGATCGACGCCAACATCGCGATCGACGACACGCTGGCGCGCCATTTTGCAATTGTCGGCACGACCGGCGTCGGCAAGTCCACGGCCGTCTCGCTGCTGCTGCGCAAGTCGATCGAAGCGCGACCTGACCTGCGCGTGCTGATCCTCGACCCCCACAACGAGTTTGCCGCATCGCTTCCCGAATATTGCGTGAAGGTCGATTCCAAGACGCTCGACCTGCCTTTCTGGATGTTCAGGCTGGAGGAGTTCGCCGAGGTGCTGTTTCGCGGACGCGAGACGGTGCCGGAAGAAGTCGATGTCCTGCGCGACCTCATCCCGGCCGCCAAGAACCTCTACCGCAATCCGACGTCCGGCACCTATCTGCGGCGCGGCAGCGATGCGCTGACCGCCGACACGCCGGTGCCTTACCGCGTCGCCGATCTCATCAAGCAGATCGACGAGCGCATGGGCCTGCTTGAAAGCAAGAACGACCGCCCGACCTTGAAGTCGCTGAAGACGCGCATCGAATCGGCGGCGGCCGACCCGCGCTACCGTTTCATGTTCAATTCGCGGCTGATCGAGGACACCATCCACGAGACGATCGGCAACATTTTCCGCGTCCCCCACCATGGCCGTCCGGTGACCTGCTTCGAAATGGCCGGCATGCCGTCCGAGGTAGTCAATTCCGTCTGCTCGGTGCTGGCGCGCCTGGCCTTCGACCTTGCGCTTTGGAGCGAGGGGCGGCTGCGGCTGCTGTTCCTCTGCGAGGAGGCGCACCGCTATATGCCGGCGGATCCGCGCCTCGGTTTCGCGCCGACCAGGCACGCTCTGTCGCGCATCGCCAAGGAGGGCCGCAAATATGGCTGTTACCTCGGCGTCGTCACCCAGCGTCCGGGCGAGCTCGATCCGACCATCCTGTCGCAATGCTCGACCTTCTTCGCCATGCGGCTCGCCAATGAGCAGGACCAGGCGATCATCCGCTCGGCGATCGCCGACTCCTCGGCCTCGACGCTTGCGTTCCTGTCTTCTATGGGCCAGCGCGAAGCCATTGCCTTCGGCGAAGGTGTGGCAACGACCATGCGGCTCAAATTCGAAAAACTGTCCCAGGAGTTCATTCCGGGCACAGCCAAGCGCGAGCAGACCCTCCCCGCCGAAGCCGGCGACGATGTCGACCTTGCGGCGATTGTCGAGCGGTTGCGCAACGTACCGAAGCCGCAGCAATCCATAGCCTTCGCCGAGGCGGTGGACACCGGCCGCCAGGCCGGCGACCCGGACTATCGAAAGCCGCCGGCGCCACGCGTCCAGCCGGACGACGATTTCGACCTGCGCTACGGCCTGAAGCCCTCGACCTTCGGCATGCGCCAGCAGAACGATTGACCCGCGCCTCTCGCCGTCTCGATAAAAGAACCAGGTAGGCTCCTACGGCTCTGCGTCGTCGGCCGTCATGGATAAATTCCGTCAGGAAATTCGTCAGGCTGAGTCGACTGGAGTCGCTTTGGAGAACCGGAGCGGAGCGGACATTCAGTCCGTGAGCACCGGAAGCGCACAAAGCGGCTTCAGGCGGCCAGCCTCACGAATTTGATGACGGAATTTTAGGCGCAGACGCGGTTGCGGCCTTGCTTCTTCGCCTCGTAGAGCTGGCGGTCGGCACGGCGATAGAAGTCCTCGGCACTTTCCTTGCGGTCCCAGACGGCAAGGCCGACACTGGTGGTGACCTTCAGCCGCACATTGCCCGACAGCACCGACATGCCGGCGATTGCCCTGCGGATGCGTTCGGCAAATCTGAGCAGCAGTTCGCTATCCATATTGGGCGTGACGACCGCGAACTCCTCGCCGCCGAGCCGCGCCACCACGTCGTGGTAGCGTGTCATGCCCCTCAGGCACGTGGCGACCGCCCGCAGCACCTCATCGCCGACATCGTGGCCGTGCGTGTCGTTGACCTGCTTGAAATGGTCGAGGTCGAGGATCATCAGCCCCACCGGCTTGTCGATGCGGCGGAACTCATCGAGATATTCCCGCAGCGCATCGTCGAAATAGCGGCGGTTCTGCATGCCGGTCAGCCCGTCGGTAAGGGCCGCCTGCTCGAGCGTTTGCGAACGGGCGCTGAGCGAAACCGTCATGGCGCGCAGTTTACCTTCTTCCCTGACCTGGCCGCGGATCAGCGGGTAGATGAAGAAGACCCCGAAGAACAGCGCCGCCGCCAGCAGCGCACCGGTCACGAAAAGCAGTTTGTTGAGATAGACGATCCTTTCGATGCGGGACGCGGTATCGAGATCCGTCGCAATGTCCTGCAGTTGGCAATAAGCATGGAACGTCACCAGGCCGGCGGCCAGGATCACGAAAATAAAGACGAAAAATGCGGATTCCGCCTTGTGAAAACGCATCAACTCCCCGCGGGACTTCAACCCCGCCGATGTTATGGCACGCCTGGCCTTACGGACAGTTAACCCGGACAACCTGAGCGGGAAGCCAGGATCACGATTTTAAGTCGCTGATTGCAATTGCGATTCATCAATCTGCCAGCGCATCGCCCGGGCGGAGCCTCTGCCATTCCGGTCCCAGCTGGTGCCTGAACCAGGTCGCCTGGCGCTTGGCATATTGGCGGGTCGCGGTTTTGGCGTGCTCGATTGCTTCGGGAAAGCTCATTTGCCCGGCAATAGCGGCCTGCAGCTCGCGCACGCCGATCGCTTTCATCGCCGGAAGGTCCGGATCGAGATCAAGCGCCATCAATCGCCTGACTTCATCAAGCGCGCCCTTGTCGAGCATGTGGTCGAACCGCGCCTCGATGCGCTCGATCAGTTCGCCGCGGTCCGGCTCGATCACCAGGAAACGGGCGCTGTCGCGATCGACGAGCGGCCGGCCGCGCGCCGCCTGCCATTCGAGAATCGACCGCCCTGAAGCGTCGAGCACTTCGAGAGCCCGTACGATGCGCTGGCCGTCGGTCGGCCTGAGTTGCATGGCCACGGTCGAATCCTCGCGCATCAGAATGCGATGCAGCCTTTCAGCCCCCTGCTCCTTGAGCTCGTAGCGCCAGCGCTCGCGAACCGATTGCGGAATGTCGGGCATGTCCGAGATGCCTTCGGCGAGCGCGCGAAAGTAGAGCCCGGTGCCGCCGACGAAGATGACCGGCCGCCCCGACAGGACGCCAGCCGCGATCAGCCGGGTTACATCGCGCAGCCAGGCGCCGGTGGAATAGGCTGTCGACGGATGCACATGGCCGTAGAGGAAATGCGGTACGCGTGCCAGTTCGGCGGCACTTGGACGCGCCGTCAGCACGTCGAGCACCGAATAGCCCTGCATGGAATCGGTGTTGACGATGACACCGCCCTTGCGCTCGGCGAGATCGAGCGCCAGCGCCGACTTGCCGCTGGCGGTCGGCCCCGCTATCAGGATCGCGTTCGTCACGCGGCCGTCGCCCGCTTGCTCGCCGGAATTCTCGATGCCGCTGATCGCCACGCTTATATCCCATCCGCAAGACCGCACAGTGTCGGCCCCGCTTGCGAATATGGCCTCACGTGCGTCCGGCGCAAGCGACCTTCGTTGGCTGGCTGAAGGCATCGCCTGCGATCTCGTCCTGCCGGAGGATCCCGACGTCGGCGAAATGACAGCCAACCTGCGGGCGGCACTCGCCTCCGAGCCGGTCGACATCGTCGTCCAGCCCGCCGAAGGCAGGCGGAAGAAGATCCTGCTTGCCGATATGGATTCGACGATGATCGACCAGGAATGCATCGACGAGCTGGCTGACGAGATCGGCGTCAAGGCCTATGTCGCCGCGATTACGGCGCGGTCGATGAATGGCGAGATCGCGTTCGAGCCGGCTTTACGCGAGCGCGTCGCCTTGCTGAAAGGTCTCGACACAGCCGTGGTCGACCGCATCATCGCCAACCGGTTGACGCTGGCCGCAGGTGGCCGCGCGCTGGTGCGGACGATGCGCGCCAACGGCGCCTGGACCGTGCTGGTCTCCGGCGGTTTCGATGTCTTCACCAGCCGCATCGCGGCAATGCTCGGCTTTCAGGAAAACCGCGCCAACCATCTGGTTGAGCAAAACGGCAGGTTCACCGGCATGGTGGCCGAGCCGATTCTCGGCCGCGCCGCCAAGGCCGAAGCGCTGCTCGACATCGCGGCAAGGCTTGGCCTGACGACCGCCGACGCGCTTGCCGTCGGCGACGGCGCCAACGATCTCGACATGATCCGCCTTGCCGGGACGGGTGTCGCCCTCCACGCCAAGCCGGTCGTGGCGGAGCAGGCAAGGATCCGCATCGACCATAGCGATCTGACGGCGCTGCTTTATCTCCAGGGCTATCGCCGGGAGGAATTCGTGCAATGAAGCCGATCCGGACCGAACGCCTCATCCTGCGCAACTGGGAAGAGCGCGACCGCGCGCTCTTCCATCGCATCAACTCCGACGAGCGCGTCATGGAGTTCTTCCCATTCCGCCGCGATCGTGCCGCCGCGGATGCCAAGATGGACGAATTGCGCGGCTGGATCGAGGAGGATGGCTACGGCTTCGCCGCCGCCGAGATCGCGGCCACCGGCGAATGCGTCGGCTTCGTCGGTCTCCTGGATACGGATGATGTGCCATCGCTACCGGACGGCACGATCGAGATCGGCTGGCGGCTGGCGCCGGAATTCTGGGGCAAGGGCTATGTCACCGAAGCGGCTGAAGCCTGGCTCGCCTTCGGCTTTGAAACGCTCGGGCTGGGTGAAATCGTTTCCTTTGCCGTCGCTGAGAACCACCGCTCCGTCGCCGTCATGAAACGCCTCGGCATGCGCGCCGATCCGGCCGGCGACTTCGATCATCCGGCCGTTCCCGACAGTCATCCGCATCTCAAGCGGCATGTCCTCTACAGGCTGTCGCGCGAGGATTGGCGGGCACGAAAAAGGGCGGTCCGCTAACCGCCCTTTTTCTTGAACCTCAATGGGTTGTCAGTATCTCCGGAATCAATCCATCCGGATCGTCACGAAGCGCAATTCGCCGGTCTTGGACGCAAGCATCAGCAGCGCGTTCTTGCGCCCCTGTTCCTTCAGCGCACCGATCCGGTCCATGACGTCCTTCGGCGTGCCGACCGACTCCTGCGCGATCTCGGTGATCACCTCGCCCGGCTGGATGCCGCGCTCGGCGGCCGCCGAATTCTTGGCGACGTCGGTGACCACGACGCCGGAGACATCGGCCGCGATGCCGAATTTCTGCCTTGTCTGGTCATTGAGCTCGCCGATCGTCATGCCGAGCACGGAAGCCGACGATACCGGAGGCGTCGCCTTGTCGCCCTTGCCCTGATCGGTGTTGCCGTTTTCACCGCCGCTGGCCAGTTTCTCGCCATCCTCGAGCCGACCGAGCGTCACCTTCACCGTCTGCTCGACGCCCTTACGCACGATCACGACATCGACCGCCTTGCCGACCTGGCTTTCGGCGACCACGCGCGGCAGGTCGCGCATCTCGTGGATGTCCTTGCCGTCGAACTTGATGATGACGTCGCCGGCCTGCACGGTGCCATTGTCGACCGGGCCGCCCTTGATGACGCCGGCGACCAGCGCGCCTTTGGCGGTCGCCATGCCGAGGCTTTCGGCAATGTCGTCCGTCACCGGCTGGATGCGCACGCCAAGCCAGCCGCGCCGCGTCTCGCCAAACTGGCGAAGCTGGTCGACGACGCCGGAGGCAAGCTGCGAGGGGATGGAGAAGCCGATGCCGATCGAGCCGCCCGACGGCGAGATGATCGCCGTGTTGATGCCGATGACCTCGCCGGCGCTATTGAACAGCGGACCGCCGGAATTGCCGCGATTGATGGCCGCATCCGTCTGGATGAAGTCATCATAGGGACCGGAATTGATGTCGCGGTTACGCGCCGAGACGATGCCGACCGTCACCGTACCGCCGAGGCCGAACGGATTGCCGATCGCCATCACCCAGTCGCCGACGCGCATTTTGGTAGAATCGCCGAACTTCACCGCCGTCAGCTTGTGGCCCTTCGGATCGACCTTCAGCACCGCGACGTCTGTCTTGGTATCAGTGCCGACAAGCGTCGCCTTCAGCGTCACGCCGTCGGAGAAATTCACCTCGATATCGTCGGCATCGGCAATGACGTGGTTGTTGGTCACAACGATGCCCTGTTCGGCATCGATGACGAAGCCGGAACCGAGCGACTGCACTTTCTGGCCGCCACCACCCTTGTCGCCGCCGCGGTTCTTGAAGAAGTCATCGAAAAAGTCCTGGAAGGGCGAGCCTTCGGGGAGCTGCGGCATCGGCACCGCGCCAGGACCCTCCGTGCCTTTCACGGTCTGCGAGGTCGAGATGTTGACCACCGCGCCAAGCAGGCCCTGGGCGAGATCGGCGACCGAGGGCGGACCGTCCGCCGCCACCGTCGGGCTGACGAAGGACGGTACGGCAAGCGTGCCGACGACGAATGCCGTGGCGCCGGCGAACAGCGTGCGCCGTGCCGCGCGCAACAGGGTGTGGGATATCATCGTGGCCTCCCGGTGTTTCTGAACTGGAAAAGCGCTTCCGCAAAAACGCCGTGTCCTGTCATGTTGGTAAGAAATAAGGCGCGTTTGCGGCTATAGCTATCGGTGGAAGATAAAACGTCAATCGCCGCGGCACCAAGGAATTTTCACTCGAGCAATTCCAGGAAAAGTGCGCAGCGGTTTTCCGTCCGGAATTGCGTAAAAACAAACAACTAGCCGCGGACCAGCCAGACAATACCGACGCCGACGGCGATCGCCGCCAGCCCGCCGAGCCGCAGCATATTCTCCGGCATCGACAGCACCTCTGCCGCCAGTTTCCGGGCCAGGCCCGGAAACCCGCCACAGACAATGCCTTCGACGACCAGCACCAGGCCGATTGCCGCCAGGAAATCCTGCACCGCCCGCTACTGGGCGGTGCTGGGTTGTGTGGCCGGGGCAGCGGGCGCGGTAGACCCGGCCGGTGCCGGTAGCGATGCCGCCGGCTGTCCGGGACCTGGCTTGCTTGCCGGATCACGGAAGTAGCGGAAGAACTCGGACTCGGGCGACAGCACCATGGTCGTTCCGCTGTTGTCCAGGGCCGTGCCATAGGCATTCATCGAGCGATAGAAATCGAAGAAGGCCGGATCGCGCTTATAGGCATCGGCGAAGGTGGCGCTGCGCTGCGCCTCGCCCTCGCCGCGCAGGATCTCCGATTCCTTCTGCGCCTCGGCGACGATCTCGACGACCTCGCGGTCGGCTCTTGCCCTGATGCGCTGCGCCGCCTCGTTGCCGCGTGCCCTGAGCCGCTCGGCTTCGGCCAGGCGCTCGGCCTTCATGCGGTCGTAGGTCTGCTGCGAGACTTCCGCGGTCAGATCCGTCCTGCGGATGCGCACGTCCTCGATATCGAGGCCGAGCGAGGTGGCGTCGGGCCGCAGCTGATCGCGTACTTCGCGCATCATCACGGCGCGCTCCTCGGAGAGTGCCGCCTCGAAGTCGCGCAGACCGTAGACGCGGCGCAGCGCCGCATCGAGGCGCGTCTTCAACCTGGCTTCGGCGAGTTCCACCTGGCCGGATACCGCGGCGCGGAAGGTGCGCGGATCCGAGATGCGGTAGGCGATGAAGGCATCGACCTCGTAGAACTTGCCGCCGGAGACCTGGACGCGGATATTGTCCAGGTCGAAGCGCATCACCCGCCTCTCGATCATCTGGACGCTGTCGGCGTCGAAGAAGGCGAATGGCGCCTTGAAGTAGATGCCGGGCTCGCTCTTGACGTCGATGATCTCGCCGAACCTGAGCACGATCGCCTGCTGGCCCGCATTGACTACGAACACCGAGGAATAGAGCAGGAACAGGAGGACCGCCGCGAGGACGGCAATGATGGGAAGACGGTTGGCCATCACTGGTTACCTCCCGTCGTGGCGCCCATGGGGGCCGGCGCCGGCGGCGCCTTCGGCTGCAGTGCCGGCAACGGCAGATAGGGAAGCACGCCCTGCCCGTTGCCCTGTTCGACGACGACCTTATTCGAGTCCTTCAGGATCCTCTCCATCGTTTCCAGATAAAGCCGCTTGCGCGTCACGTCGGGCGCCTTGGCGTATTCGTTGTAGACGGAGATGAAGCGCTGCGCCTCGCCTTCCGCCTCCTGCACGACGCGGTTCTTGTAGGCGGCCGCGTCCTCGCGGATCTGGGCCGCTGCGCCGCGCGCCTGGCCGAGCTTCTGGTTGGAATATTGGTTGGCCTGCTCGACGAACTTGTCCTCGTCCTGCTCGGCGCGCTGCACTTCGTCGAAGGCATCCGCCACTTCGCGCGGCGGTGCTGCGTCCTCGATCGAGATCGCGTTGACCTGCAAACCGGCCTTGTAGCCGTCGAGCGTCGTCTGGATGATCTCGCGCACCGCGGCCGCGATGCCCTGGCGATCGTCGCGGAAGATGTCCTGCGCCGGCCGCCGGCCGACCGCTTCGCGCATGGCGCTCTCGGCCACTTGCGTCAGCATGCCGTCGGGATCGGAGACGTCGAACAGATAGGCCCGTGGATCGGAGACCTGGTAGGCCACCGAGAACTGCACGTTGACGATGTTCTGGTCGCCGGAGAGCATGAGGCCCGAAGTCGTGCCCGAACCGCCGCCGATGCTGACCAGTTGCTCGGAGATCTTGGCCGTCTCGACCGTTTCGATCGGCCACCAGTGGAAATGCAGGCCGGGCTGCGAAAGTTCGGCCTTCGGCTTGCCGAAGCGCAATTCGACCGCGACCTCGTCCGGCTGCACGGTATAGACTGCCTTGAAGGTCCACAGCACCACCAGCGCCAGCGCGATCAGCCCGAAAACAGCCGGACTGGCGCCACCGCCGCCGGGAAGCGCACGCCGCAGCCTGTCCTGGCCGCGGCGGATGATGTCTTCGAGGTCGGGAGGCGAACCGGGAGGGCCGCTCGGCCCCTTCGGCCCCTGCCCCCAGGGTCCCTGATTGCCGCCGCCGCCCCAAGGGCCGCCGCCACCGCTCTTGTCGTTCCAGGGCATGAATGTCCTTTCGCTCGGGATTCCCTCAAGGCCTTACGGCGCAATCCTAATCTCGTACTTCTATAGGGACGCCTTGACGCGCTTTCAACGCGATCTGCTGTCCGCACCGTCCGATTTGGGCCGGCAGCGACCCTTTGTCGTCTCAATGACCCTCGCCCCGCCTCTCATAGACAGTATAGCGCGTCGCGTGGCTGTCCTTTTCGCCCGCCGGAAAATCTTGCGCGCGGACGATCCGCCAGATTGCGGGGTCGATCGGCGGGAAATGCGCGTCGCCGTCGACCGTGGCCAGCACATGGGTGACATGCAGGCGATCGGCAAGCGGCAGCGCCTGGGCATAGATTTCGCCGCCGCCGACGACGCAGATTTCCTCCGCGCCGGCCATGCAGCGGCCGCGCACCCTGGCCAGCGTAATTGCCTCATCGAGCGAATGGGCGACCTCGATGCCGTCGGCGCGCCAGCCCTTGTCGCGCGTCACCACGATGTTGAGGCGGCCGGGCAGCGGCCGGCCGATGCCTTCATAGGTCTTGCGGCCCATGATGATCGGCTTGCCCATCGTGTCGGCCTTGAAGCGCTTGAGATCGGTGGAAAGCCGCCACGGCAGGCCCCCGTCGCGCCCGATCACGCCATTCTGGGCAATGGCGACATAGATCGCGATATCCATCAGTTCGCGCTGTCCGACGGCTCGAGGATCAGGATGTCGATGTCGTGCTCGGGATAGTAATCATCGGCCGTCATCTCGAAGCTGGTCGGCCCGGTCTTTCTGACATTGTCGCCGCAGAACGAGACCAGCGCCTTCGGATTGCCCTTCTCGACGGTCAGCTTGAACTTGCCGATGCTGCCGGCCGCCCAGTTGCCGCCCGTGGTCAGGATATAGGCAATGCGGCTTTCGTAGTATTTCGGATAGCCGTCCGGATTGTCCTTGGCCTCCTTGCGCACCGCGTTCTCGAATGTCTGGTCCATGCAATAGCGGCTCTTGTAGGTTTCGTACTGGCCCTGGAATTTGCCGTCATAAAAGAAACTGACCGATGACGTGCCGCCGACGCTCGGCCTGTAGCGGTGCGAAACGTGAACGTCCTTGTTGGCCGGAAAGGTCGAGCGCCACCAATAGGTCGAACGCAACTGCCAGAACGGCGAGTAGGAAGGCGTGGTGCCCGGGTCGCTGGAGGCGTCCTGGATGACGATGCCGCGGTTCTCCCAGTCTTCGGCAACCGCCTTCGGCAGCTTCGCCAGCGCCGCCTTTGCCGCGTCGCCGAACGGGTTGAACGGCACATTCTGCGCCTTCAGGTCTTCGCTGATGTCGATGCCGAGCGCGAACACTTTCTGCTCGAGCTGCGGCTTGGCAGGCGCGCCGTCGATCGTCACCTCGAAGCCGAGAAAATTGTCGCTCTGGTTTTCAGGGATTGCCGGCATTTCCTCGGGATCGCCCGAAATATCGGGCATCGGGAAGGCAACGATGGCGTCGACATCCTTGTCGGTGTTGTTGTGGAAGACATAGTCGACCGTCACCTTTTCCGGCGAGATGAAGAGATCCTCGCTTTGCATGGCCACCGCATCGCTGCGCGACAGGATCAGCCCGCCGGTGCCGAGCTCGGCGACCGAATCATTGGCGAAGGCCGGCGCGGCCGCGAGCGTGAGGGCTGCGATCAGAACGGTGCGGAACATGAAAATCCCCTTTCGCGGCAATGCCGCGGCCAACCTACCCGGTCGGCCCGGTGTTTCAAAGCCCTTCCCGCATAGGAGCCGGTCTGGCACCAGCAGCGATCTGGACACACAGATCGCGATCGGGCAGGAGAGCGCTCATGCGCAAGCTTCTCGTCATCGGCATCGGCGCCGGCAATCCCGAGCACATGACGGTCCAGGCCATCAACGGCCTGAACCGCGCCGACGTGCTGTTCATTCCCGACAAGGGCGCCAGGAAGAGCGATCTCGCCGGGTTGCGCCGGCATATTTGCGACCGCTTCGTCACCAATCCGCAATCGCGCCGGGTCGAGTTCGACGTGCCGGTGCGGGCCGAGCCTTCTTCTTCCTATCGCGCGACCGTCGATGACTGGCACGAGGCGATCGCGTCGATTTATGAAGGGCTGATCCGCGACGAGCTTGCCGAAGATGGCTGCGGCGCCTTCCTGATCTGGGGCGATCCTTCGCTCTACGACAGCGCGCTGCGCATTCTCGAGCGGGTGCGCCAGAGAGGCAATGTCGCGTTCGAGCTTGAAATCATCCCGGGCATCACCGCGATCCAGGCGCTTGCCGCCGCCCATGCGACCGCGCTCAACCGCATTGGCGATTCGATCCTGGTTACCACCGGCCGCCGCCTGTCCGAGGAGGGCCTGCCCGCCAATGCCGGCTCGACGGTGGTGATGCTCGACGGCAAATGCGCCTTCAACACGCTGGCCGACAGGGATGTCTTCATCCAGTGGGGAGCCTATCTCGGCACGGAGGATGAAATCATCCTGTCCGGCCGGCTCGGCGATGTCGGCGCCGAGATAGAAAAAATCCGCGAGGAAGCCCGTCGAAGGAAGGGCTGGATCATGGACACCTACCTGCTGCGCAAGCCGGACGAGCCGGAGGAATAAGACGAGCTATTCTCAGCCGGCGTCGATTTCGGCCTGCAGCGCAGCCATATGCGTGGCGGCCGCCGAACTTGCCGCCCGCTCGATGGCGCGGAAGCGGCTGACGACGGCCAGGCCAACCGGCGTGAGCTGGGCGCCGCCGCCTTTCTTGCCTCCGGTCTGTGCAGCCACCAGCGGCTTGCCGAACACCCTGTTCATGTCCTCGACGAGGTCCCAGGCGTGCTTATAGGACATCTCCATGCCGCGCGCGGCGGCGGAGATCGAGCCGAAGGCGGCGATCTGCTCCAGCAACTCGATCTTGCCCGGCCCGATGCGGCCGTCGGGATCGAGGTTTATGCGCAAGCTCAGCGACGGCATCTCTGCTCCTCCGCGATCAGATTACCTCCTCTGCGGCCCTGGCGCTATTCCAAACCAACATAGCGACATTGTCCTTTGGTCAACCATCGGCCTCGGCAGGGAGGCCTGCGCCGGTGTTTGCCTGGTCGAAGCTCACTGTCTTGATCACCGCAAAGACCTTGCCGCCAAGCTTCAGCCGCAGCGTCTGCTTTGACTGCTCTGTAATGCGCGCCAGCACGATTGCGCCGTTGCAGTCGATGGCGATTTCCACCGTGGGCCCGACGCCAGGCCTGACCGCCGTAATCGTTCCCGCCAATATATTGAGCGCGCTGAGCCCGACCGGCTGTTGGGTGGCGATCATGACATCGCGGGCACGAATGCGGATGCGGACCGGCGCGCCCGCCGGTATCGCCAGTCGCGGCACACGGATCTCGCCCGCCAGCGAGCCAAGGATGCTCATGCCGAAGGCCTCGTCATGGCGCAGCACCCTGGTGTCCAGCACCGCGCCGCCCTCGCCGCGCTCCGCCTCCGGCAGCAGGTCGAGCCGCTGCATGATCGCAGTGGTCGGGCCGGAGGCCATGACTTCGCCTTGCGCCAGCACCACGACGTCGCTGGCCAGCCGCGCCACCTCGGCGACGGAATGGCTGACATAGACGATCGGGATCTTGGTCTCGTCGCGCAGCCGCTCGATATAGGGCAGGATCTCCGCCTTGCGCGCATCGTCGAGCGAGGCCAGCGGCTCGTCCATCAGCAGCAGCTTCGGGCTGGCAAGCAAGGCGCGGCCGATCGCCACCCGCTGCTTTTCGCCGCCCGACAGTTTCGCCGGCCGCCGGTCGAGCAGATGACCAATGCCGAGCAGGTCGACCACGGCGTCGATATTGGCATAGCGCTCGGCTGATGGCGTGAACCAACGGCCGTAGCGCAAATTGCCGGCGACGCTCATATGCGGGAACAGCCGCGCGTCCTGGAATACCATGCCGATCCGCCGCTTGTGCACCGGCACGAAGATGCCGGCGGCGACGTCGACCAGCACGCGGCCGTCGGCAGCGATGCGCCCCTTTTCAGGGCGGATCAGCCCGGCGATCAGGTTGATCAGCGTCGACTTGCCGGAGCCCGACGGCCCGAACAGCGCCGTCAGCCGGCCGGCGCTCTCGAAATTCGCCTCGAGTGCGAAATCGCCCAGCCGGTGGCGGATATCGACCGCAAGCGTCATTCGATGTCCATCCGCCTGCCCACCCGCCGCGCCAGAACCTCCGAGGCCACGAGCGCGACCATCGAGATGACGATCGAAATCAGCGTCAGCCTCAGCGCGCCGGCGTCACCGCCGGGCACCTGGGTGAAGGTGTAGATTGCCGAAGGCAGCGTCTGCGTCTCGTTGGGGATGTTGGAGACGAAGGTGATCGTGGCGCCGAACTCCCCCATCGCCTTGGCGAAGGACAGGATGGCGCCGGCGATCAGGCCCGGCAGGATCAGCGGCAGTGTGATGGTGCCGAACACCCACAGCGGATTGGCGCCGAGCGTGCCGGCAGCCGCCTCCATCTTGCGGTCGACCGCCTCGATTGACAACCGGATCGCCCGCACCATCAGCGGAAAACCCATGACGCCGCAGGCAAGTGCCGCCCCCGTCCAGCGGAACGAAAAGACGATCCCGAAATGCTCGGCAAGGAAGGCGCCCGCCGGCCCGCGCCTGCCGAAGGTGAGCAGCAAAAGATAACCGGTAACCACCGGCGGCAGGATCAGCGGCAGGTGCACGAGCCCGTTGAGCAGGGTCTTGCCCCAGAACCGGCCACGCGCCAGCACCAGCGCGATCGCTATGCCTGGCGGCAGGCTGGCGATCATCGCCACCGTCGCCACCTTGATGGACAGCCGGACCGCATTCCATTCGTCGGGAGTGAGGTCCAGCAGCCAATTCATATTGCGATTGAAGGCCTTCTCAATTGCTCGGTGTGAGCACCGTGAAACCCTGCTCCTTGAACAGGTCCGCCGCCTTGCCGGACTCGACGCACTTCAGGAAGGCGGTCGTATCCTTGTCCTTCGAATCCGCCGTCTGGGCAATCGGATAGATGATCGGCGGGTGCGAATCCTCGGGGAAGGTGCCGACCACCTTGACGCCCTCCTCGGCATGCGCGTCGGTGGCGTAGACGATGCCGAGCGGGGCCTCGCCCGTCGAGACCAGCTTAAGCGCGGCGCGGACGTTCTCGGCCTGCGCCACCTTGCTCTCGATCGACGACCAGACGCCCAGCGATTCCAGCGCCGCCTTGCCATATTTGCCGGCCGGCACGGCCTTGAAATCGCCCATGGCGAGCCTTCCATCGCCGATGAGCCTGGCGAGGTCGAAGCCTTTCTCGACCTTGATTTCGGCCGTGGAGTCCTTCGGCGCCACCAGCACGATCCGGTTGCCGAGCAGCTTCACTTCAGTGTCCGGCCTGGTCAGCTTCTTGTCCGACAGATACTTCATCCAGTCGAGGTCGGCCGAGATGAAGACGTCGGCCGGCGCGCCGCCCTCGATCTGTTTGGCAAGCGCCGAGCTCGCCGCATAGGAAATGGTCGCGGCTTCGCCGACCTCGTGCTCGCAGGCCTTGTTGACCGCATCAAGCGCATCCTTGAGGCTGGCCGCAGCGAACACGATCACCTTGTCGTCGGCATGGGCAGCCGGCATCGCCGCCATCAGCGCCGCCGCGAAACCGCCGACGGCCATTGCTCTCAATCCAAAACCTTTGCCCGTCATGAACTCTCTTCCTGCGTTTGAATGCCGATCGGCGCGAAGCCTGCCAACCGATATATCCGGATGAATATAACAAAGGAAGGCTTTTCACCTGTTGCGCGCATTGTACGGCGGGATCTTCGCAGCCTACGATGAAGCCAGCAGACACAGCGAAGGTCAGGAGAGACGCATGAAGATCAGCGCCCGCAACATGCTCAAGGGAACGATCACCGAGATCGTCAAGGGAGCGACCACCTCGCATGTCAAGATCGATATCGGAGGCGGCGCCATCGTCACCGTCTCGATCACCAACGAGGCGGCCGCCGACCTCAAGCTGGAAATGGGCAAGCCGCTTATGCCGTGATCAAGGCATCGGACGTGATGGTCGGTATCGACTGAGCACGTCAGTGGCTCAGGCGGCAAGCCTGTGGATCAAGGCGTCTTCGACATATATGCCGTTGATGGTGTTGTGGGAAAATCGCACTTCACCAAGACCATCAACTCGCATTGCAATACCTAAACCGGCGATAAGCCGGTCGTCCGCCGATGTTATTTTTACCTTACTAAGATCTAAAATTGATTCCTCTGGATGTAAGTTGCGCCAATCAGCGGCAATAGTTGCCGCATCGAGGTATTTTTTTTCAAGGTCCTTTCGAGGGCCGCGATACGCTATAATCATACGCCAATTGTCGACATCGCTGTTGTACAACCAGAGCGCGGCCGCAACCCCAAAACCTTTTTCGTCAAGAGCACGAATTAAGTTGATGCCGGCATCGATGTCGGTCCTTACCAACGCTCCTGAAGCCATCTGAATATTCCTTGCACTTCGTCGACCATGGCGTTTCGCATCGCCGTCGCCTCAAACACATCTATTATATCGTAGCGAGAAGCCTCATTCCAATCTGAGACTGCCGACCAATGGCCATCGAAAACCGGCGATGCGATCCGGCTTTCGGTGAGATCTGCAGACAAACCAGCCAACCCTATAAGCCTGTTGAGATCATGGCTATGAATATCTTGGACGAATTTCTTGTCAGGAATCGTATCAGATTGAAAAAGCCTCGAAATACGCGACTTGATGGCAATCTCTGCGGCATAGCCGAAGAGATAGTAGGCGTTCGAGTAGCGCTCGTTTTGAAATAAAAGCTCTGCGTCTTGCAGCTTTGCGTTGGCGATCGCCTGGAGCGTGGTCCTTTCCAGCGTCATACCGCGATCGGCGCCTTGATGTTGGCGTCGGCGACGTAATTTTCGAGGCGGAAATCCTCGAAGCGGAAGGCAAAGAGGTCCTTCACCTCCGGGTTGATCCACATCGTCGGCAGCGGCTTCGGCGTGCGCCCAAGCTGTTCGCGCGCCTGCTCGAAATGGTTCGCGTAGAGATGCGCGTCGCCCAGCGTATGGACGAAATCGCCGGGCTTGAGCCCGGTCACCTGCGCCACCATAAGCGTCAACAGGGCGTAGGAGGCGATGTTGAACGGCACGCCGAGGAAAATATCGGCCGAGCGTTGGTAGAGCTGGCAGGAAAGCCTGCCTTCCGAGACGTAGAACTGGAACAGGCAATGACAGGGCGGCAGCGCCATCGCCTCGACTTCGGCCGGATTCCAGGCCGAGACGATCAGCCGGCGCGAATTGGGATTCTTGCGTATCTCCATGAGAAGGCCCGCGATCTGGTCGATCCCGCCGCCATGTCCGTCCGGCCATGAACGCCATTGCTTGCCGTAGACTGGACCGAGATCGCCATTTTTGTCGGCCCATTCGTCCCAGATGGTGACGCCGTTGTCGTTGAGATATTTGACATTGGTGTCGCCGGCCAGGAACCACAAAAGCTCGTGGATGATCGATTTCAGATGCAGCTTCTTGGTGGTGGTGACGGGAAAGCCGCGCGACAGGTCGAAGCGCATCTGGCAGCCGAACACGGAGCGCGTGCCGGTGCCGGTGCGGTCGCCGCGATCGGCGCCGTTCTCCAGCACATGCTTCAACAGGTCGAGATATTGGCGCATCGGCTTCGCCCTCGATTCGGGATCGCCGGCCATAATAGCCGACCAACCGCCGGCCGAACACACCAAAACCGTGCGCGGATCGCGTTCGGATGGGGGACGGCGCCGGCACGATGTCGCCGGCGGCCGTGGCGGTATTGGTTCAGAGCGAACCCAGCTTGCCGAGATCCTTCGCCACCAGATAATAGAACGTCACCCGGTTCTTGGTGTGGTCGGCCGCCATTGCCTTGCAGACTTTCTCGATCGAGGCATCCGCCTTGCCGGCGTCGGCAACACCGAGTTTCTTGGCAACCCAGCTTTCCCGGACCCGCTCGAGCTCCTTCGGATCCGTGCAGGACACCAACGAGGAATCGCGGTTCCTGAGCGCGATGCCCAGATGCTTGACGATCTTCTCGACCGCATCGGCGCTGGCGCCGGCGTCGTATTTCTTCACATCCGCAAGATAGTCGGCCATCAAACTTCCCCTCGTCGGCGCCACGGATCCGATCGATGAGGGCTGTGGCGCGCTACGCAACCTACGCGCTAGGTCTGAAACTCCTCACCGCCTGCGAAGCTTCGGTTGAGCGCGCGAGCAAGTCAACCCTCGGCGGGTCCATTTTGACATAGGGACAAAGTCGGATGCGGCCTTTCATTTTCCATGACGGGTTCCTATATTCGCTTTGTCGGCTTGACCGACTATGGCGATAAACAGGCGATGAAATAAGCCGTTCGGACCCGGGGGCGGTACCCGGCGCCTCCACCAAAAACCGCTCGTTCAAAAGGAGCGGCTTTTGCTGGGGGCGAAATAGGATCGACGAAGGTGTAAAGATCGTACTTTTGCCCGGCATTGTACCACCGTTATCGGGCTAAACTTATAGTTGCCAACGACAACTATGCGGAAGCTCGTCTCGCTGCTTAATGCGGCGCGAACGCTTCAAATCAAGCCCTAGGGGTTCGCACTTCTAGGCGGGGTTCGGAGGTACCTGGCAACAGAAACCTCCACCTTCCCCCTCTTTTATGCCCCCCGCCGCCGTTCAACCGAACGGCCTGCGGTCCTGAAACTCTCGCGATCATGAAAAAGGCCCGGCAGGCCCGGCCTTTTTCATGATGCTTTACTCCGCTGGCGCTTCCACCGTTTCCCGCGCACGGCCAAGCGTGACCTTGGCCAGCGTGAACGAGATCACCGCACAGAGCGTGATGCCGGCAACCATCGGCAACGGCGTGCCGTCGAAGAAGATGCCGGCGACGCCCATGGCGAGCGCGCCGATGGCGAAATGCAGCGTGCCCATCAACGCCGAGGCGGTGCCGGCGATCTCGCCATGCTCCTCCATGGCCAGAACCGAGGTCGTCGGAATGACCAGGCCAAGAAAGCCGTAGCCGACGAAGAGCAGCGCGGCCATCACATCGAGCCGGTCGACGCCGGAAGCCATGATCGCGAACAGCGCCACCATCGTCGTGGCATAACCCGTCACCGCTACCCAGACGACGCGCTTCAGCCCGAACCGCTCCGCTAGCATTCCGGTCAGCTGCGACATGCCGATGAAGGCCACCGCATTTATCGAGAAGAACACGCTGTAGACCGACGGCGACAGCCCATAATGATCGATCAGGATGAAGGACGAGCTCGACAGGTAGACGAAGAAGCTGGCGATGCCGAAGCCGGCGATCGCCGTCAGCCCGAGGAAGTTGCGGTCGCCCATCAGGAACCGGTAGCCGGCAAGCGCCGTGCCGAAGGACGAGCCGGCGCGCTCCTCGACCGGTCGCGTTTCCTTGAGCGAGGTCGCGAGCAGGATGGTGGCCAGTACCGCGGCGCCCGTCACCGTCCAGAACACGGCGCGCCAGCCGAAATTCTCGATGATCTGGCTGCCGGTCAGTGGCGCCAGGATCGGCGACACCGAAAACACCAGCATCAGCAGCGACATCAGCTTGGCGGCCTCGTTGCCAGTGTGCAGGTCGCGCACGATGGCGCGCGGTATGGCCATGCCGGCGCTGGCGCCGAGGCCCTGCAGGAAGCGGAAGGCGATCAGCCACTCGATGGTCGGCGCCATCGCCGAGCCGACCCCGCCGACCATGAACAGCGCCAGGCCGCCATAGAGCGGCAACTTGCGGCCGACCATGTCGGAGATGGGCCCGACGACGATCTGGCCGAAGCCCATCGACAGGAAGAAGATCAGAAGGCTCATCTGCACGGCAGCGGTGCCGGCCTTGAGATCCTCGCCGATCGAGGGCAGCGCGGGGAGATACATGTCGATGGCGAAGGGGCCGATTGCGGACAACAAGCCGAGCACGACCGCGATGCGGAGGAATTTGGGACTCATGATAGCGCTTCTTTCGGATCTGGTTTGCCGCGGCGAAAAGAACCGGCGTCTAACCCCAGGACGTTCCATCCCATGGAAACCCGACATCAGAGAGCGAATTTATTCGTCTCTTGAGAGCGAATTTATTCGTCTCTTCAAAGCGAATTTATTCGTCCAAGAGGCGCGGATTGCCATTTTATTGTGTCCACAAATTTAGACAGTCTTGTCCAACTCGTCAATCACCGCTATATAGTTTTTCATGAAATCGAGTGTCTCTCCTGACACCTTCCCGCCACGCAGCCACGAGGCCAAGCGCATCTCGGTGGTCGACGCCGCCGCTTCCGTTTTCTGCCGCGAAGGTTATGCCGGCGCCAATATCGACCTGATCGCCGCCGAGGCGGGCGTCTCGCGCCAGACCGTCTACAATCACCATGGCGACAAGGAAAAGCTCTTCATGGCGGTCGTGCGCGACCTGACGGAACGGTGCAATGCCGGCATCTTCGCCACCATCGCCACCTTCCCCGACCAGCCGCGCGATCTCGAGGCCGACCTGATCGCCTTTGCCGTGCGCATGAACCAAAATTGCATCTGCAGCCGCGACGGCCGTTTCCTGCGAAAGCTGATCCAGGCCGAAGGCGGGCGCTATCCCGAGCTCTTTGCCGAGTGGCGCGAACGAGGCCCTGGCCGGACCTGGTCGGCGCTTGCCGCCCGCTTCGCCCGGCTCGCTTATGCCGGCCACCTCTCGATCGAGGATCCGGATGTAGCGGCGCGCCAGTTCCTGGCGCTCGTGAACGCGGAGCTGCAGATAATTTTCATGCTTGGCGGCACGCCGACAGAGCACGAGGTGCTGCAGTCGGCGACAAATGGCGTTCACACCTTCCTGCGCGCCTTCGGCAGACAGAAGGTACCGGCCATCAAGCAGTCCTCGCTGACCCACGCCTGAGCGACGAAATTGCTGGCACCCCTCTTGGCCTGAGCGCTTCGCGCCTATATCCGGTTTACGCCGCGCCCAAGCTTGATTACAGCTATGCGGACGATTCAACGGAACCCGACCGTCACATGGCCGACGATCACATCCGCTACGATATTCTGGCCCAGGAGGCTCTGCGCGGCGTCATGCGCAAGGTCCTGGCCGAAGTCGCGCGCACCGGCCTTCCCGGCAACCACCACTTCTTCATCACCTTCCTGACCGGCGCGCCGGGCGTGCGCGTGTCGTCAAGGCTGCGCGAGCGCTATCCGGAGCAGATGACCATCGTCATCCAGTTCCAGTACTGGGACCTGAAAGTCACCGAAACCGGCTTCGAGGTCGGGCTCTCCTTCTCCGACGTTCCCGAAAAACTCGAAATACCCTTCTCCGCCGTGCGCGGCTTCTACGATCCCTCGGTCAATTTCGAGCTCGAATTCGACGTCAAGACTGAGAGCGCGGCGGAAGAAGAGATCGCAGCACCGGCACCGGCCGTCGTGCCGGAGAAAAAGCCCGAATCGAAGAAGAAGGCCGCCGAGGTCGAAAAGAAGACGGCCGTCGCCGAGACCGGCGGCAAGGGCGCCGACGTGGTTTCGCTCGACGCCTTCCGCAAGAAGTGAAGCGGCGAAATGGGCGAGGTCGTCAATCTCCGCCAGGCCCGCAAGCAGAAAGCGCGCATCGAGAAGGAACGCCTGGCTGGTGAGAACCGGGCACTGCACGGCCGCTCCAGGGCCGAGCGCCAGCGCGACCGGCTGAGCGCCGACAAGGCGGAAAAGTTCGTCGCCGACCATCGCCGCGAGAAACTCGGCGATAAGGACGAACGCTGAGCGCCGCGATGACCGCGGTCGAAAAACGCTCGGTGACGATCCGCGGTCATCGCACCAGCTTTTCCCTGGAAAAGCCCTTCTACGACGATCTCGTCGCCATCGCCGCGTCGCGCTCGCTGTCGCTGGCCGCACTAGTCGCGGAAATCGACGAAACGCGGAGCCGCGACGCCAATCTCTCCTCCGCGCTCAGGCTCTATGTGTTGGCCTGGGCCAAGCGCGGCGGCAAGGCATCTTGACAGGCCCCGGAGCAATTCCACCAAAGACGCCTAGCGGTTTTCCGTCCGGAATTGCGTAAGGAAAATAGTTCGAGCGAGCCGGCCATCCGGTAGTCACTGAAGCCGGGGCAAGCTTTCCCGTGCAAAAAGAAAGTTGCCCAATTGACTGATCCCCAGCCGATCACCAACGACACCATCCTGCGGATTCTGCATATTGTTCTCGTCGAAATTCGTGCGACCGATAATCTCGACAAAGCTCGGATGCTTGCTGACGCGCTCCATAATGCGCCAAGCATGATTGCTTCTGGCTGTGAGCCGCAAGACACTTGGACAACCGTCCTCTCCACGGCTCATCGGCTTGAGATTGAGCCTTATATCACCTCGCTCCTGCGCCATGTTCTATCGAAGCAAAATTCGAACTGAGACACGAACAGCCATTCTATAAAAGTTGGACCGCTCTAGCCGGCAGTATCGCTGACGCTCTGCGGCCCTTTGCGCCGGGCGCCGAAGCTGAGCAAGGCGGAACGGTCGCGCTCTTCCGCCAGCTTTTTCGAACGCACCCGCATCAAATCCTTCCAGCCGACATAGCCGACCAGCCGCGCGTCCTCGCGCGACACGACCGGCAGATGCGAGACGTTGGCCAAGAGCAGCTTGTCGGAAAGTCCTTCCAGATATTCGTCCGGATAGGCGAGCGTGACCTTGCTGCCGGCCAGCAATTCGCCGAGCGTCGCCTTTCGGTGCATGCCGGCACGGCGCCAGCGCAGGATCGCCGGCGGGTCGATGACGCCCAGCACATGCCCCTCTTCGTTGATCACCGGGAAACTCGGATGCCGCGTGTCCGGCGCGGTCAGGAACGCGGCCGCGCCATGCAGCGTCATATTCGCCGGCACGCTCTCGACCTTGGTGGTCATCACTTCACGGACCCTGGTCAGCGCGAAGGGATCGACGCGGTATTCGCGGACCAGATGATGCCCGCGCCGCGCCACCTTCTCGGTCAGGATCGAGCGCTTCATCAACAGCACGGTGACGGCATGGGCGGTGGCGCAGGCAGCGATCAGCGGCACCAGGACATGCGTGTTGCCGGTGAGCTCGGTGGCAAAGAAGGTCGCGGTAAGCGGCGCGCGCATGGTGCCGCCCATGGTCGCAGCCATCGCCAGCAGCGGCCAGAAGCCTGGACTCGCCTCGGGCAGGATGCCTGAAAGGACCGCCCCCATAGCGCCGCCCATGATCAACAGCGGCGCCAGCACGCCGCCCGACGTGCCGGAACCCAGCGCCACCGACCAGATGATTGCCTTGACCACCAGCAGCAGGAGCGCAGCAGTCGCTACCGTGCGGCCATCCAGCATATTGGCGATGTTGTCGTAACCAACGCCGAGCGCCTGCGGTTCGATCAGGCCGCCGATGCCGACTACGAGGCCGCCGATCATCGGCCACCACATCCAATGAATGGGCAGTTTCTGGAAGGCGTCCTCGCAACGGTAGACCATCTGCGTCAGCAGCCCGGACAGCAAGCCGGCGGCAATGCCGACCAGCACCCAGCCGCCCAGCCCGGCGAGCGACGGCTCCATACTGCCGGTGAACGGGAAGATCGGGCCCGGCAGGTGCAGCAAGGTGCGCTCGACCTCGGCAACGACTGCGGCCACGGCGACCGGAATGAAGCTGCGCGGCGTCCATTCGAACAGAAGCAGCTCGACCGCCAGCATGATGGCGGCGATCGGCGTACCGAACACCGTCGTCATGCCGGCCGCGGCACCCGCCACCAGCAAAGTCTTGCGCTCATTGTCGCTGACCGGCAGCATCTGCGCGATCAGCGAACCGATGGCGCCGCCGGTCATGATGATCGGCCCCTCGGCGCCGAACGGCCCGCCGGAGCCGATCGAGATCGCCGACGACAGCGGCTTCAGCACCGCCACCTTGGCATCGAGCCGCGAGCGCCCGAGCAGGATCGCCTCGATGGCCTCGGGAATGCCGTGGCCGCGGATCTTCTCGCTGCCGAAACGCGCCATCAGCCCGATGATCAGCGCACCGATCACCGGCACGATGATCGAGGCATAGCCGAGCGGGGTGTCTTCCAGTCTCAGCTCGGCCAGTGTGAACTGGCCGAAATAGGCGATGTTGGTGGCGAGCCGGATGAGCTTCAGCAGCACGATGCCGGCAAACAGCCCTGCCGTCGCGACCACGATTGCGATGGCCGCAATCAGCAGCACCCGCGGATCGGTGGTGAAGTCGCGGAGATGGCCGTTGCCGGCGTGAGCGGATTTCATGGGGATCTCGACTTTCTGATGGCGCATGCGCCGTTCGGTGTCCGGCGGCTTCATATCGTAATACGATATAAATCTTCAAGGCCGTTCTCGCCCGCCGCACCGCGTCATTTTAGGCAAGGACTGCGCCGGGCCGTTGAGCTTTCGCGGGAAAGCACCATAAGTCGGGATATGACGCCGCCAAAGAAACCACGTCCCGCCATCAGCCAGGCCGACTACCAGCGGCTGTCGGAGTTCCGCTACCTGATCCGCCGCTTTCTGGAATTCAGCCAGATCCAGGCGCACGATGCCGGCCTGACCCCGCGCCAGCATCAGGCGCTGCTGGCGATCAAGGGATATCCCGGCGGCGGACCGGTAACGATCGGCGATCTGGCGGAGCGGTTGCGCATCCGCCATCACAGCGCCGTCGAACTGGTGAACCGCCTTGGCGAGGCCGGGCTGGTGACGCGGGATCAGGACAAAGCCGACCAGCGCCGCGTGCTGCTGCAGCTCACCCCGCTCGCCGACGATCGCCTCGCCGATCTATCGGCCGCCCATCTCGACGAACTGTCGCGGATCGAGCCGATGCTGCGGCGCCTGCTTTTTCGTCAGGAGCCGACGTAAGCCGGGCGCCGCCAAATTGCTGAACGCGCGGTACGCTGAACCGACAAGCGTCAGCCGCCGTCCAGCGATTTCAGGAGATTGTCGATCGTGAACGGATTGGCCTTGGGTTTCGGCGGCTCTGGAGCCGAACCGTCATTGACGCCGGGAAGCGACCGGTCGACCTTTGGCGCCTGCTCAGCCGCCTTGCGCTCGGCCTCCAGCCTCGCTTGCTCGGCCTTCTTGCGTTGCGCCTCGGCCCGGGCTTTGGCCGCGTCCTCGGCGGCCTGTTGCTCCGCCTTGGCCTTGGCATCCGCCTCTGCCCTTGCTTCAGCCGCCGCCTTAGCTTGCGCCTCCGCCTCTGCCTGAGCTTTGGCGTCCGCTTCCGCCTTGGCTTGGGCTTCCGCGTCGGCCTCAGACTTGGCCCTTGCCTCTTCCTCCGCCTTGGCCTTCGCTTCCGCTTCAGCCTGCGCCTCCGCTTCGGCTTTTGCCCTGGCTTCGGCCTCGGCCTTCTGCCGCGCCTCTTCCTCCTGTCGGCGCAATTCCTCCGCCGCACGGTCGCGCTCGGTCTGCAACGCCGCGTAGTAGCGTACCTCGCGCCGCAGCCTCTGCTTTTCGAGCAGTGCCGCCTGCATCGCCTCGACGCGCTGCTGCTCCTTCTCCAGCGCGCGCTGGGTCAGGAATTGCGCCAGGGGATCGCTGTCGAACTGCGGCCTGGCGGCGCCGAGAGGGCCTGCCACGCTGAAATTCACCGCCGGTTCGGACCCGACCAGCGCCTCGTCGCCGGGACGGTAAGTAATCGCACCCGTGGCGGAAACGGTGCTGGCATTGAGGTCGGCGGTAACATCGGCCGACAACGTAGCTGCCGGATTGTTGAAGCTTATCGGCGGCGCCCGCAGTATACCGCCGGCGACGGTGAAAGCGACGTCCGCATCACCGGCGGCGAAACTGCCGTCCCCGGCGATCTGCGGCGCGAAACCGGCGGTCTTGGCGGCATCGATGTCGCGCCCGATGGCGTCGGCTTTGGCGATGATGGCGGCGAAGCCGTCGGGATTGATGCCGGCGATATTCAAGCCTTTCAGCGCGGCCGTGCCGGATCCCGACAAGGCGGCAATCATGGCATCCACCGACTTGCCGCTGGTCGACAGCGCCGCCGAAATATCGCCGCTGCCGCTCACGCCGGCGCCTGGCAGCACGGCCGCGAGATCGCCGCCGGCGAGCTTCATCTGGCCCGAAAACAGGCCGGTTCCCTCGGTGTTCTTGAGTTCGAACAGGCCGGTCAGCGCGCCGCCGTAGAGCTTGGCCTTCAGGTCCGAGACATGGATGCCTTCCCGGTCGAGCTTCAGCGACAAGGACGCATCATGCGCCGCGGCGAATGGCCCGGCGGCCAATGCGGTCGCATTGAGATCGAGATCCGCACTGAACGGCAGGCTGGATTTCTGGCTGAACGGCGCGGTCGGCCAGCCGCCCTTGGCGGCCGTGAAGGACTGGTCGCCGAACAGGGAGACCGCCAGCGGATCGAGGTCGAGCTTGTCGAGCGCCAGCGCGCCGGCGAGATGCGGCAGCCCGTCCTTGATGTCGACATTGACGTCGCCGGACACCGCCGCCTTGTCGATGGCGCCGGTGAGGCCGCTCAGCACCAGCAAGCCGTTGCCGAAATCGGCATCGGCGGCGAGCGACGTCGAGGTTCCGGTCCCCATGCCGGGCAGGCCGATGCCGGTCGTCATCAGCCACGGCTCGATGTCGGAGGCGACCAGGCTGACCTTGCCCTTGGCAGTGGCGCCCTGCTGTGTGTCGGCGACGGTGCCGTTGAAGCCGGCCGAGAAATCGTCGGCCGTCAGGCTGAAGCTGGTCGCCAGGCCGCCGCCGAGCGTGCCTTTCGCCGAGACGTCGGTGGCCGCATGGCCGAGCATGCCAAGCGGCAGCGACGGCAGGCCGTAGAGCGCAAGCAGCGTGGCGGCGTTATCGTTCCTTGCGTTGAAGGTGAGCGAAACCGGCGCCTCGGGCAAACGATCGGCCGTGCCCTTGCCGGAGAGCGAAGCCGAAAAGGCCGAGCCGCCCGCCCGCCCCTGCGCGGAGAGCGCCAGCCCGGTGGTGCCGTCGCCATTGTCGGCGGCGCTGGTCACCAGATCGATGCGGGC
This sequence comes from Mesorhizobium sp. B1-1-8, assembly GCF_006442795.2. Lineage (NCBI taxonomy): Bacteria > Pseudomonadati > Pseudomonadota > Alphaproteobacteria > Hyphomicrobiales > Phyllobacteriaceae > Mesorhizobium > Mesorhizobium sp. B1-1-8. Next base: position 2,699,497 of record NZ_CP083956.1, on the reverse strand, counting down.
GTCCTGGAACAGTTCGGGATAGGCGGCCACCCTGGCCGCCAGACCCTTGAGCAACCGATTGTCGGGATAGTGCTGCGCCGCGATGTCGATCAGCGGCTTCAGGTCGACGGCAACGACCGAAGCGTCGAGCTTGCCGGTCGGGCTTTGCGGAAAATCCTTGATCCGGCCGGTGGCGCTGATCGATGCGCCGGCAAGCCCGCCGACCGACAGCCGGTCGATTTCGAGCAGCCCCTGGCGCAGCCTCAGCGCCGTGTCCACCGTATCGGCGGTCAGCCCGCCGGCGCTGACCGGTCCCGCCTTGATCTCAAAATCGAGGTCGCGGTCGGAGAAACGATTGGCGCCCTTGTCGCTGACGAAGAGCGAAGCGAAGGCGGCCAGTCCGTCGACATCGAGATCGCCGCCCTCCAGCCGCATCAGCACCGAGGGCCTGGCGCCGTCGGGCTGGCTGGAATCGATCTGGCCCGAGAATTTCGCTTTGCCGAGGATCAGTTCGAGATCGCTGAACTTCTGCCGGTTCTCGCTGAGATCGACCTTGGCCTTGAAGCCGGCGGCCGGCAGGCGGCGGATCGCCTCGTCGACATCCTTGGACAGCCAGGCGGCGAAGCCGGAGGGCTGCCCGACCGCAAGCAGCAGCGACCCGGTGAAGCCGAATCGATCCTGGACGCTCAGCATGCCGTCGGCCTCGAGCGTCGCGCGGCCGGGCAGCGTCGCGGCAAGCGACTTGACCGACCAGCCGCCTTCGACCGGCTCCGCCGACAGTCGTACGTCGCGCACCGTCGTGTCGCCGGCGACCACTGCCGGCAGCTTGACTTCGACGGTGCCCGGTATCGTCGGTTTCGGCATATGAAGCAGCGTCTGCTCAAGTGCTGTGATGCGCTGGTCGAGCGTCAGCCCGGTTCCGGCGGCGGCACCCACCGCCTCGTCGAACTGGACCTGCGCGCCGCTCGCCTCGATCGAGAAATGCGGTTTGGCGCCGAGATCGACCGAGGCCTTGCCGTCCGCGGTATAGGGATTGTCGAGCGGTCCGGTCTCGAAGCGGAACTCGTCCACGCCGAGCCTCTGGTGGTCGAGGGCAAATTTGCCGTTCAGCCGAAAGCCCGGGTCGGGCTTGCCGGTGCTGACCTTGACCGGCTCGCCGTCGGTGCCGCGCAGTTCGGCCGAATTCCGGTCGGCGCCATTCTTGTCGGAATATGAAATCTTGAACTGGCCGGAATAGACCGCCGCGCCCTTGATGAGGCCGGCATTGCCGTCGGTTTCGATGACCAGCGGATAGGCATCCGGATCGGCCTTCAGCCGCAGCCGCATCTGCCCGTCGGCTTCGACCCTGCCGGTCGAGGCCGTGACTTCCGTGCGCAGGCCGTCGAAGCGCAGCGATCCATCCATGCGCCAGGGGCCGGCGAGCGATTTGGCCGAAACGGTCGAGTTGATCTCGGAGATGAAGTGGCTGCGCCCGCCCGCTGCGTGGCGCAGCTCGATTTGCCCTTCAGTCACCGTCAGCTTCTCGATCGAGATCTGGCCGGGATCGAAGGGCGAGGATGGCCGCATCGCCCAGTCGACGGTGCCGTTGGCGGCGACGTCGATGATCGCTTTCGGATGCACCAGCCGCATGTCGAAGATCAGCAGCTCGCCGCGCAGGAACGGCGCAAGCTCGGCATCCATGGAGAAAGTCTCCATCGTCATGGCCGGCTGTCCGCCGGCCCCGCCCGCGACCTCGACATTCGAGAAGGTCACCGACGGAAAGGGCAAAAGCCTGGCGGTCGCATCGCCCCTCACCGTCACCTTGCGGCCGAGCACGGCGCTTGCCTCGCGCTCGAAGTCGGCGCGATAGCCCGTCCAGTCGACAAAATACGGCACCACCAGCGCCGCGCACAGCACCAGCACGAACAGGCCACCGACAATCACGAACAGGCGTGCGAGCATCTTCTCCAGAGCGTCAGGTTGAAGTCAGCCGCACTCTACCCGCATCCGCGTGTCGATAAAGAGGCAATTCGGCTCTCTTGACGCGCAAGTCCTGGCGGCGCCCGGTGTTGTGCGACAGCTTCAGCCTCACCCAGCCGCCGGCAAGATCTTGCCCGGGTTCATGATGTTGAGCGGATCGAGCGCCTGCTTGATCGTACGCATGATGTCGACGCCGTGGCCGAGCTCCTGACGCAGGAAGCCGACCTTGCCCTGGCCGATGCCGTGCTCGCCGGTGCAGGTCCCCTCCATGGCGATGGCGCGCATGTTCAGCCTGGCGACGAATTTTTCGGCGAGCGCGATCTCTTGGCTGTTGTCGACATCCATCAGCACCAGCACATGAAAATTGCCGTCGCCGGCGTGGCCGACGATCGGCGCGACCAGGCCCATTTCGGCGATATCGGCCTCGGTCTCGATGACGCATTCGGCAAGCCGCGAGATGGGCACGCAGACATCGGTCGACAGACCCTTGGCGCCGGGTCGCAGCGTCAGCGACGACCAGTAGGCATCGTGCCGCGCCTTCCAGAGTTTTGTGCGCTCCTCGGCGACGCTGGTCCACAGGAACGGTCCACCGCCCTGTTCCTCAGCGATCATGCCGAAAGTCTCGGCCTGCTCGGCGACGCCGGCGTCGCTGCCGTGGAATTCCACGAACAGGCACGGGCTCTCCGGATAGTCGAGCTTGGAATAGTTCTTCATCGCCCGCATCTGCAGCGCGTTGACCAGTTCGATGCGCGCCACCGGAATGCCCATCTGGATGGTCGCGATGACCGCGTTGCAGGCCGCTTCCAGGCTGGGGAACGGGCAGACGCCGCCGGAGATCGCCTGCGGAATGCCTTGCAGCTTCAGCGTCAGTGACGTGATGATGCCGAGCGTGCCTTCCGAGCCGACCAGCAGCCTGGTCAGATCATAGCCGGCCGAGCTCTTTTTCGCCCGCTTGCCAGTCGTCACCATTTCGCCGTCGGCCATGACGGCGGTCAGCGACAGCACGTTCTCGCGCATCGTGCCGTAGCGCACCGCGTTTGTGCCGGAGGCCCGCGTCGCAGCCATGCCGCCCAGCGAGGCATTGGCGCCGGGATCGATCGGGAAGAACAGCCCGGTGTCACGCAGGTGCCGGTTGAGATCCTCGCGCGTCACCCCTGGCTCGACCGTGCAGTCGAGATCCTGCGGGTTGACCGAAAGGACCCGATTCATCCGCGAGGTATCGACGGAGATGCCGCCGCCCGGCGCGTTGGTGTGGCCTTCGAGCGAGGAGCCGACGCCGAAGGCGATCACCGGCACGCGGTGCGCGGCGCAGGCGCGCACGATGTCCTGCACTTCCGCAGTCGTCTCGGCAAAGGCGACACCGTCCGGCGCCTGCGTCGGAATATAGGTGGTGGTATGGGCATGCTGGCCGCGGATCGCCTCGCCGGTCTGAAAACGCTCGCCGAACCGTTGCTTGAGGATGCCGAGCACCTTGGCGATGCCCTCCTCGTTGCGCTCGACGGGATTGAGGTCGCTCAAAGCCATGAATTCCTCCGCGAATGGACCAGCGGCTGCTCTTGTTATCCAGTTATGGATGATGCCTAAAGCAATTCCAGGAAAAGTGTGAAGCGGTTTTCCGTCCGGAATTGCGCCATTACAATGAGAACCTCACCGGCCACGCCCTGTCCAGCAACCATCAAGGAAAATCCGATGCCGATCCCCGCGCCCATCATGTCCAACGCCATGGCGATCGAGAAGGACTGGATCGACTATAACGGCCATCTCAACATGGCCTATTACAACGTGCTGTTCGACCGCTGCTCGGACGAAGCCTTCGAAATGATGGGCATGGGGCCGAACTACGCCAAGGAGCGCCGCCTAACCATCTACACGGCAGAGGTCCATGTCTGCTACGTGCAGGAACTGCACCTCGACCATAAGGTGAACGTCTCGTTCCAGCTCATCGACCATGACGACAAGCGGCTGCGGGCCTATCAGGAAATCCGCCATGTCGACGGCTGGCTCGCCGCCACGTCTGAGCAGCTTGCGCTGCATGTCGACATGGCCGGACCGAAGGTCGCCCCCTTCCCCGCCGACGTGCTCGCCAGGGTGGAAGCCATGCGCGCCGCCCATATCGCACTGCCGATGCCGGAGCGCGCCGGCCGCTCGATCGGCATCAGGCGCAAGACCGGCTGATGCCCCTTGACGTCCGCATTAACCTTACCAAGTTTTTAACGTGAACAAGCCAATTGAGCCGTTGAACGACTCAGCGGCGCGTTCGAAAACCGCCCTACCGGATTTTACGCGTGGGCGGCGGGCGGAATGCGGTTCGAGGGCAGTGCATGAAAACCGACATCAAGGTCGAGGTAGAGCGGCTGGCGGCCGACCCGCGCATCACCGACTATGATTTCTGGCGATCGCTGAAGAACGTCGACAACGAGATCTTCCACATCGCCAACAACAACGAACCCATCCCCTTCGACATGATCCGCTGGCGCGCCATCCTGCAGCAGGCACGCATGAGGCGCGGCCACAACTGACCAATCAGCGTTCCTTAAGACCGCCCAACGGCGAGCGCGGCTCGACCGGCGACGACTGGATGATCGCGGTGTTGGTCATCGCGTAGGGATTGATCTTGTCGATCACCCGCTCGAGCTCGGCCACCGAGCCGACATGGGCCAGCGCGATGAAGCAATCCTCGCCGGTCACCCGGTCGCACTGCGCGATCTCCGGCAGCTCCCGGACGATCTCGGCCACCACGGAAAGTTGGCCAGGCACCGGCCTGATCCGCAGCCACGCCGACAGCTTCAGGCCGAGCGCCGCCGGATTGATCCTGACCGTATAGGCCTCGATCACGCCGCTCTCCTGCAGCTTGCGGATACGCTCTGCCGCGCTCGGCGCCGACAGCCCGACGGCGCGCGCTAGCTCCGCGATGCTGGTGCGCGCATCCTTTTCCAGCAGCCGCAGGAGCTTGAGGTCCGCCGCATCCAGATCGGCATTTTCATTTCGAAGGCGTTTCACCAAAAATCTCTTACTTAAGAAGGGAGATTTGCCTCTAAGCCTATCATCATCCATATCGATCGCGAGTTTTGCCTGCGATAATGATCGCATGAAATCTCAAGCGCAAGTTCCGGCTGCAAACCAGGTGGACAGCGACGCCATCGCTGCCCGACCTGCCCTCAGCGGGCTCGCCGACGTGGTGCCGCCGCATTTCTGGTTCTGCGTCAGCGCCATCTTCCATTATCTCGGGCCGGCCTTCGCGGTTCTGTTGTTTGCACAGGTCGGCGTGCTCGGCATGGCCTGGCTGCGCATCGCCACTGCCGCGCTCATCTTCGCGCCTCTGACCCGGCCCTGGCGGGTGTTCGCGCGCACCGACCGCGAAGGCCGGCTCCTGCTGCTCGCCTTCGGTGCCTGCCTGGCGGTGATGAACTGCGCCTTCTATCTGGCGCTCGACCGGCTGCCGATCTCGCTGGTCGCCGCGATCGAATTCGTCGGCACGATCGGCGTCGCGCTTGTCGGCTTGAGAAGTGCCCGCAATCTCGCCGCCCTGGCCGTGGCGGTTACCGGCACCTTGCTGCTGATCGATGTCAAATGGTCCAGTGACCCGGTCGGCCTGTCCTGGGCTTTTCTCAACGGCGCCTTGTTCGTCGGCTATATCATCATCGGCCACCGTGTCGCCCGTACCGGCGTCGGCATCGCCGGCCTCGGCACGGCGATGGCGATCGCGTTCCTCGTCGTGCTGCCGGTCGGGTTCAGCGAGGCGCTGCCTGCCTTCTCGGCGCCAAGGCTGCTGGTCGCCGCCGTCGGCGTCGGCGTCTGCTCCTCGGTCATCCCCTACATCTGCGACCAGCTTGCCATGGCGCGGCTGCCGCGCGCCAGCTTCGCGCTGATGCTGTCGCTGCTGCCGCTCACGGCGACGCTGATCGGCGTCGTCGTGCTGCGCCAGGTTCCGAGCCTCACCGACTGTCTCGGCATCGCCCTGGTGGTCGCGGGTGTCGCATTCCACAAACCGGCCGCGGAATGACCCGCCTTCAAGGTGTGTTGAGATTCAGGTCAGGCCGAGTCGAAAACCATGGCTTCCGAGAACCGGAGCGGAGCGTACTTTGAAGTACGTGAGCACCGGGAAGCGTACGAAGCCATGGTTTGCAGACCGGCCTCACCTGAATAACAACACACTTAGGCCAACTTCTCCTTCAAGAAGGCGACCGTCCTTCCCCAGGCGAGATCGGCCGCCTTCTTGTCATAGCGCGCGGCGGACGTATCGTTGTTGAAGGCGTGGTTGGCGCCGTCATAGACATAGACCGTGTATTCGACATGCGCGGCGTCCAGCGCCTTCTTGTAGGCGTCGATGCCGGCATTGGTCCTGCTGTCGAGTCCGGCATAATGCAGGAGCAGCAGCGCCTTGATCTTCGTGGCATCCTCCGCCTTGGGTTGCATGCCGTAATAAGCCACGCCGGCGGCAAGGTCGGGCGCATGGACGGCAAGCTGGTTTACCGCGCCGCCGCCCCAGCAGAAGCCGACCGCCCCGACCTTGCCGTTGCCGTCCTTCAAATCCTTGAGGTAAGCGATCGTTGCCACACCGTCGACCGCGACCTGGGCGGCATCGAGCTTGGCGAACATGTCGCGCGCCTTGTCCTCGTCGGAGGGCGTGCCGCCAAGTGGCGAGAGGAAGTCCGGCGCCAACGCAACGAAGCCCTCCAGCGCCACGCGGCGCGTCACATCGCGGATATGCGGGTTGAGACCCCTGTTCTCGTGAATAACGATGACGGTCCCGAGCTTGCCCGACTGGTCCGCCGGCTTGACCAGATAACCCTTCATCTCGCCGCCGCTGCCGGGATAGGTGATGTCCTCGCCCTTCACCCGCGGATCGTCCTCGGCAACGATGGCCGCCTGCGCCGAATTGGCCGCCAGCATCGGCACGATCGCCGCGGCGGCCGCACCCGAGCCCGCAAGCCTTGTCAGTTGCTCCATGAAGCGGCGGCGGTCGAGCGTCAGATGTGTGTATTCGTCATAGGCGTCGATCATCGCCTGGGTGATGACGGGCTTGGCAACTGGTTCGGTCATGGCTCTCCCTCACGGACAGGTTGATCGGCAAGATAGGGTCGAGATTTGCACGGTCCAGCCGCCCGACTATGACGATCGGCCCTCGACGGGACCTTCGATCATGACGATCGTGAGCTGCCTGTGCGTCCATCACATTTTGGTCATTTCCGAAAGCCTTGATGGTACTGTCACATTAGCGACGGAAGCTGCCAAAATGCAGCCTCGCCCGATCCGCCTGGTCCGAATGACAAGAAGGGAAATGCAATGAACGTCGAGGACATCGTCAACACCGTCTCGCAAAAAGCAGGACTTGATCAGCCCACCACCGAGAAGGTCGTCGGCACTATCTTCTCGGTGCTCGAGCACGAGGCGGAAGGCACCACCGTTTCGTCTTTCTTCGACCGGATTCCCGGCGCCGATGCGCTTGCCCAGAAATACGATGTGATGGCGGCCGGCGCCGCGGCCAATTCCGGTGGCGGCCTTTTGTCGTCGCTGCAGGGCGCGCTTGGCGGCGTGCTCGGCGAGAAGGCCGGCGCCCTGATCAACGGCGTCGCGGTGCTCAAGGCGTCCGGTCTCGACATGGCGCAGATACGCCAGGCCGGTGAGACCTTGATCAAGCAGGCCGAAACTGCCGCCGGCCCGGATCTCACCAACCAGGTGCTGGACCAGGTTCCCAGCCTGAAGGGCCATCTCGGCCTGTGAGGCCGGGGCCGACGGCTCTCGCTATTTGGGCAGCGTGTAAGCCATCACATAATCGCCGGGCTTTGTGCCGACCGAGCCATGGCCGCCGGCGACGATGACCACGAACTGGCGGCCGTCGGCGACCGTGTAGCTCATCGGCGTCGACTGCCCGCCGGCCGGCAGCCTCGCCCGCCACAGCTGCCTGCCGGTGGTGAGGTCGTAGGCGCGCAGATAGTCGTCGACCGCGGCGCCAAGGAAAGCGACGCCGCCGGCGGTGATCATCGGCCCGCCGATGCCGGGCACGCCGACCTTGAACGGCAAGGGCAGCGGCGTCATGTCGTAGACGGTGCCGTTGCGGTGCTTGTAGGCGATGTTGCCGGTCTTGAGGTCGACACCGGCGACATAACCCCAGGGCGGCGCCTGGCAGGGAATGCCGAGCGGCGACAGGAACGGCCCCATCACCACGGCATAGGGCGCGCCTTCGTTGCGGTTGAGCCCTTGTTCGCTGCCCTTGGTGTTGTCGCCCGGCGCCGGCACGTCCGCGCGGGGCACCAGCCTCGACGTAAAGGCCAGGTACGTCGGCATGCCGAACATCACCTGCCGCACCGGATCGACCGCGACGCCGCCCCAGTTGAAGACGCCGAAATTGCCTGGATAGATCAGCGAGCCCTGCAACGAGGGCGGCGTGTAGCGGCCTTCATAGCGCAGTTTCCTGAGCTCGATCCGACAGGCCAACTGGTCGAACATGGTGATGCCCCACATGTCGGCGCCGGTCAGCGGCTTCGGATTGAACGAAAGATCCGATGACGGCTGCGTCGGCGAGGTATGGTCGCCTTCGATCGCGCCGCCCGGCGCCGGCACTTCCTTCACCGGAATGATCGGCTCGCCGGTGCGCCGGTCGAGCACATAGAGGTCGCCCTGCTTGGTCGGCCCGACCAGCGCCGGCACGACGCCGGCAGCCGTCGTGATGTCGACCAACGTCGGCTGCGCCGGCACGTCCATGTCCCACAGATCGTGGTGCACCGTCTGCCGCACCCAGCGCAATTGCCCTGTGTTGAGATCGAGCGCCGTGATCGAGGAGGAGAATTTTTCAACATTGGCGCTGCGGCCCATGCCGAGCTGGTCCGGCGTCTGGTTGCCGAGCGGCACATAGAGCAGGCCAAGCTTCTCGTCGGCGCTTGCCGTCGACCACATGTTGGGCGAGTTGGCGGTGTAGGTCTGGCCGGCCGGCAGCGGCGTCGTCTGCTCCGGATTGCCGGAATCCCAGTTCCAGATCAGCGCTCCGGTGGACGCATCATAGGCGCGGATGACGCCCGATGGCTCCTGCGTCGAATAATTGTCGTTGACGGCGCCGCCGACGATGATCTTGCCGGCGACGATCAGCGGCGCCGAGGTAGAATAGTAGTAGCCCGACTTCGGATAGGGCATGTTGGCAATAAGGTTCAGCGTGCCGCCTTCGGCAAAGGATGGACACACCTGGCCGTTCGCGGCGTCGAGCGCGATCAGCCGCGCATCCGAGGTCGGCAGGTAGATCCGTGCAGCGCAAGGCTGGCCGGCGGCGATCTTGGCGTCGGCATAATAGGACACGCCGCGGCAGGTCTGGTGCTGGCGGTTGGTATCCAGCTTGATTTTCGGGTCGTAGCGCCATTTCTCCTTGCCGGTCGCGGCGTCGATGGCGATGGCGAAATTATGCGGCGTGCAGATGAACAGCGCATCGCCGATCTTCAGCGGCGTCACCTGATAGGTGGTCTCGCCGACATCGTTGGGACCCTTGACGTCGCCGGTGCGATAGGTCCAGGCCGGCTGCAGGCTGGCGACATTGTCCGGTGTGATCTGGTCGAGCGGCGCATAGCGCTGGCCGAACGGCGTGCGGCCGTAGAAGTGCCATTCGCCGGCCGGTATGTCGCCGCCAAGATTGGCCGTCGGCGTCACCTTTTCGGTGCCGAGCGTGCCGTCGATATCCTTGGGGTCGGCGGTCATCGAATAGCCGGCGACCGCCAGAGAAGCCAGCACCGCCAGGATCAGCGGCGCCCGCGCATCCGGGCCCATCAGCCCTCGCCGCGCCCAAGGTGTGAGGAGCCACAGAGCGATCAGAACGATGATGCCGCCGCGCGGACCGAGCTGCCACCAGTCGAAACCGGTTTCCCACACCGCCCAGGCAAGCGTGGCCAGCACAAACAGCGCATAAAGCCAGAGCGATGTCGACTGGCGTCTGAAAAGCAGCCAAGCGGTGATCAGAAAGGCGAGGCCGGCGATGAGGTAGTACCAGCTGCCGCCCAGGACCACGAGCCAGATGCCGCCGCCGCCGATTGCCAGGCCGATGAGGAAAAGGACGAGGGCAGTGAGGGTGGTTGCCACGACGACACTCCTTCAAAGGCTGCATTCGAACGGCTAAAATCCCCGCCGTAAGAACGAGACGCCGGGCTTCCCGTTCCGATTCTTTCATCCGCTGCCGCAGTTTTCCGCTCGCCTGCGCGCGGTGTCAAATGGGAAGCAGCGATCACCACCGGCAGGCGGTCCACTGTCTTGAGGCGATCATGCGCGACGGCTCGGGCCGTTCGCCCCGGCCATTCTTCTGTTGTATGCTTCGTCGATGAAAGCCGATGCCGACTCTTTGCTCGACAAGGCCCGTCACGCCTATGAGCAACGGGCGTGGTCGGACGCGTTCGGGCTGTTGCAGGCGGCGGACGCCGTCATGCCGCTCGGACCCGAAGACCTGGAGCGGCTACTCTGGTCTGCCGGTATGCTCGACCGCGACGCAGACATCTTCGCCGCTGTCGAGCGCCTGTTCAACCTGCACGCCGATGCCGGCCGCGACGACAAGGCCGCCTATTGGGCGTTCTTCTGCGGTTTCCGGCTTCTGGCGCTGCGCGAGGAAGGCCGCGCCACCGCCTGGCTGCAGCGGGCACAGCGCCTCGCCGACAGCTTCGGCGGCGAATGCGCCGCGCGCGGCTTTCTACTGTTGCTGGCGGGTCAACGGCAATTCATCGCCGGCGATGATGCCGCCGCAGCATCGCTGGCAGGACAGGCGCTGGAACTCGGCGAGCGCTGCCGCGACGCTGACCTTGTCGCCTTCGCCAGATGCTATCTCGGCCGGGCTTTGCTGCGGCAGGGCCTGATCGCGGAAGGCATCGCCCTGCTCGACGAAGCCATGTTGCCGGCAGTGGGCGGCGAGCTCACGCCGATCGTCACCGGCCTCATCTACTGCAATCTGATCGCCGCCTGCCGGCAGGTCTATGCGTTCGATCGTTCGCGCGAGTGGACCGAGGCGCTGTCGGACTGGTGCGGATCGCAGCCGCAACTGGTGCAGTTCAACGGCGTCTGCATGCTGCACCGGGCCGAGATCATGGAGATGAACGGCGCCTGGCAGGACTCGGTGGCGGAGGCGCGGCGCGCGACGCTGTCGTTGGCGAGAGCCATCGGCAACGAAACGGCCGCAGGTGCTGCCTATCAGGAGGCTGAAATCCATCGCCTGCGCGGCGAGTTCATGGCCGCCGAGGAGCTTTATCGCGACGCCAGCCGGCTCGGCCTCGAACCGCAGCCTGGCATGGCGTTGCTGCGTCTCATGCAGGGCCGCGCCGAACAGGCGGCGGCAACCATTCGCCGCGTGCTCGCCACAACAAGGCCCCCGCTCCGCCGCGCCCGCCTGCTGCCGGCCGTGGTCGAGATCATGCTGGCGGCCGGCGCGGCTGAGGAGGCGCAGGAGGCCTGCCAGGAGCTGGAAGCCACTGCCGGCCGTTTTGCGACCGATATTCTTGGCGCGATGGCGGCCCAGGCAAGGGGCGAAATCGAGCTGGGCGAGAACAACCCGGCGACGGCGCTCGGCCATTTCCGGGCGGCGCTGAAGATCTGGCAACGCGCTGGCGCGCCCTATCTGGAGGCGCGGCTGCGCGTTCTTGCCGGCCAGTCCTGCCGCCTGCTCGGCGATGAGGACGGCGCCGGGCTCGAATTCGACGCCGCCAGCAGGGTGTTCATGGAACTCGGCGCGGCGCCGGATCTTGCGCGTGTAACCTCAATAGCCAAGTCGACCGGCTCATCAACACATGGCCTGACGCGGCGCGAGGTCGAAGTTCTTGGCCTCGTCGCCACCGGCAAGACCAACAAAATCATAGCGGCCGAACTGGGCCTCAGCGAAAAGACCGTCGACCGCCACGTCAGCAACATATTCGACAAGATGGCAGTCAACTCGCGAGCGGCCGCCACCGCCTATGCCTTCCAGAATGGACTGTTATAACGCAGCGGCATGGGGGAAAATCCCCATCTGATTTTTCTCGCTTCATGAGGCATCTCCCCGAAGCGGCGGTGCGCCGGTTCGCTAGTTTGGCTCCATCGCCGGCAAAGCCGCATGGAGACAGACATGACCACGACCTCGACACATGGCCCGGATTCAGCGCGGGCAAGGCCGCCGCACCGCAATCGCGACATCGCCGAGACCCGCGCGCGCGCCGGCGCGCCGCTGGAACAAGGCATGGCATTCATGAGATTGGAGTCCGACACGCTGCAGGCCCGGGCTGGCCATACCCCGACCGGGGATGAAACGCTGCCCGCGCCTCGCCACGAACATTTCGATGTCGTCGTCATCGGCGCCGGCCAGAGCGGCCTTTCAGTCGGCTACAACCTTGCCCGCAAGGGGGTGAAATTCGTCGTTCTCGAAGCCCGCGAGCGTGTCGGCGACATCTGGCGCTCCCGTTGGGACTCGCTGCGTCTCTTCACCCCGGCCCGCTTCGACCGGTTGGCCGGGATGCCCTTCCCCGCCGGGCGATATACTTTCCCGACCAAGGACGCGATGGCCGACTACCTGGAAGCCTATGCGGCGAAATTCTCACTTCCGGTGCGCACAGGCGTCAGGGTCGAGGACGTCACGCGCAGCGGCGGTCGCTATGTCGTCACGGCCGGCGGCACGCGCTACAGCGCCGATCACGTCGTCGTCGCCGCCGCCAGCTATCAGAAGCCGAAGATTCCGGATTTCGCCGCTTTGCTCGATCCGTCGATCCGGCAATTCCATTCGATCGCCTACAAGCACCCCGCCCAGCTCAATCCCGGCGGTGTGCTTTTGGTCGGCGCCGGCAATTCGGGTGCGGAAATCGCCATGGATATCAGCCGCACCCACAAGGTCTGGCTCGCCGGACGCCATCCCGGCAATATCCCGGTCGCCTATAACAGCTATTTCACCTTGCGCCTCGTCATCCCGGTCCTGTTCCGCATCGTCTTTCACCGGCTGCTGTCGGTCGACACGCCGATGGGTCGCAAGGCAAAACCGGGCATGATTTCCCGCGGCCTGCCGCTGATCCGGGTCAAGCCAAAGGATCTGGATGATGCCGGCATCCAACGCGCTGCACGCGTGGCCGGCATCGAGCACGGCAAGCCACTGCTCGAGGATGGCCAGATTCTGGACGTCGCCAACGTCGTCTGGTGCACCGGTTTTCGGGCCGGCCTCGACTTCATCAAGTTGCCGGTATTTGACGAAAACGGCCGCATCAAGCAGTATCGCGGCGCCGTCGACGGCGAGCCTGGCCTCTACGTCTGCGGCCTCCATTATCAGCATTCGCCCTCCTCGACGATGATCCACGGCGCGGCACGTGACGCCCGCTACGTCGCTGAAAAAATCGGCGAACGGATGCGGGCAGCCACTGCATGAGGGACACAAAGGGCCTGCAGAACGCTGCCGAGGAAGAAAATCCTGCGGCGACCGGCAAGCGCCTCTTCAAAAAACGGAACAAAACGTAGACAGTTCTGGTCTTTCGCTCCCGAATCACTACATTCGGGGCGATGTCGGGCTTTTCCGAGGACATGCCTTTTTTCGATGAACCGAATGCGCGGCCCGCGGCCCCGTCCGGCATTGCCGCGCGCGCCATGGCGGCCCGCAACGGGCACAACAACGCGCCCGACTATCTGAAGGGGCTGAACCCCGAGCAGCGGCTCGCTGTCGAAACAACGGAAGGGCCGGTTCTGGTGCTGGCCGGCGCCGGCACCGGCAAGACGCGGGTGCTGACCACGCGCATCGCCCACATCCTCTCAACCCACAAAGCTAACCCGTGGGAAATTCTCGCCGTCACCTTCACCAACAAGGCCGCGCGAGAAATGAAAACCCGCATCGGGCTACTTGTTGGCGAAAAGATCGAGGGCATGCCCTGGCTTGGCACCTTCCACTCGATCGGCGTCAAGCTGCTGCGCCGGCATGCCGAACTTGCCGGGCTGAAATCCGATTTCACCATCCTCGACACCGAGGATGTCGTGCGGCTGATCAAGCAGCTGATCCAGGCCGAAGGGCTGGACGACAAGCGTTGGCCGGCCAAGCAGTTCGCCCAGATGATCGACGGCTGGAAGAACAAGGGCCTCGGCCCTGCCGAGATCCCGGAAGGCGATGCCCGCAGCTTCGCCAACGGCAAGGGCCGCCAGCTCTACAAGGCCTATCAGGAGCGGCTGCAGACGCTGAACGCCTGCGACTTCGGCGACCTGCTCTGCCATCCGATCCGCATCTTCCGCGCCAATCCCGACGTGCTGAAGGACTACCACCGCAAATTCAAATACATCCTCGTCGACGAGTATCAGGACACCAACACCGCGCAATACATGTGGCTGCGGCTGCTGGCACAGCGGCCGGAAACTGGGCGAGCGTCAACGTCTGCCGATGTGCGATCGGCCGAAGGCCGCAAGCCCGACCGGGCGTCGGCCGGCCAGGCCGCCCCCGCGGAGGCCAGCGAGCGAAGCTCGCGTGCGGCCGTGAGCGAAAACAAAGTCAATATTTGCTGCGTCGGCGACGACGACCAGTCGATTTATGGCTGGCGCGGCGCCGAGGTCGACAACATCTTGCGTTTCGACAAGGATTTCCCCGGCGCCACCATCATCCGGCTGGAGCGCAACTACCGCTCCACCGCGCATATCCTGGGCGCGGCGTCCCACCTCATTTCCCATAATGAAGGACGCTTCGGCAAGACGCTGTTCACCGACCGCGACGACCCCGAGGACGACAAGGTGCATGTCCATGCCTCGTGGGATTCGGAGGAAGAAGCGCGCGCCATCGGCGAGGCCATAGAGGCCTACCAGCGGCAGAAGCACAATTTGAACGACATGGCGATCCTGGTGCGCGCGTCCTTCCAGATGCGGGCCTTCGAGGACCGCTTCATCACGCTCGGCCTCAACTACCGCGTCATCGGCGGTCCGCGCTTTTACGAGCGCATGGAAATCCGCGACGCGCTGGCTTTTTTCCGCGTCGTCGCCAACAGCGGCGACGACCTCGCCTTCGAGCGCATCGTCAACGTACCGAAGCGCGGGCTGGGCGAAGCAACCATCCGCCAGATCCACGACACGGCGCGCGGCTTGCGCATCCCGATGCTGGAGGCGGCGGCGACGCTCGCCGAAAGCGATGAATTGAAACCCAAACCCCGCGCCGCCTTGCGCGAGGTCGCGGCCAATTTCGAGCGCTGGCAAAAGGCGCTGGAGACCAAGCCGCACACCGAGCTGGCCGAGACTATCCTGGAAGAGAGCGGCTATACCGACATGTGGAAGAACGACCGCTCGGCGGAATCGCCGGGTCGGCTGGAAAACCTCAAGGAACTGATCCGCTCGATGGAGGAGTATGAATCGCTGCGCTCCTTCCTCGAGCATGTGGCGCTGGTCATGGAGGCCGAGCAGAGTGAATCGCTCGATGCGGTCTCGATCATGACGCTGCATTCGGCCAAGGGCCTCGAATTCGAGACCGTCTTCCTGCCCGGCTGGGAAGAAGGCCTTTTTCCGCACCAGCGCGCGCTGGATGAAGGCGGCCGTTCCGGTCTCGAGGAAGAGCGCCGGCTTGCCTATGTCGGCCTGACGCGGGCCAAGAAGAACCTGCACATCTGGTTCGTCTCCAACCGGCTGATCCATGGCCTGTGGCAATCGACCATCCCGTCGCGCTTCCTCGACGAATTGCCGCAAACCCATGTCGATGTCGCCGAAACCGGCAACTCCTATGGCGGCTACGGCAACAATTACGGCGGCGGCTCGTTCGCCTCCGGCCGCGGCGGCCGCCAGAACCCTTACGGCGCCTCGCGCTTCGACAATATCGGCGCCGAGAAATCGGGCAGCTTCTCCAACACCTATGCGACGCCCGGCTGGCAGCGCGCGCAGGCCAACCGCACCGAGGCGACCGACCGCAACTGGGGCACCCGCTCCGGCCACCAGGTCGAGCGCATCGGCTATGGCGAGACCGACTCAGGCTACGGCGCCGGTCGCACCAGCGTGAAGGGCCGCACCATCGAGGGCGAGCTGGTCGCCAAATCCGTCGCCGACACGCCCTCTCCGTTCAGCATCGGCGACCGCGTCTTCCACCAGAAATTCGGCAACGGCAACATCGCGGCAATAGACGGTAACAAGCTCACCATCGACTTCGACAAGGCCGGCCAGAAGCGCGTGCTGGACGGGTTTGTCGCGCCGGTGTGAGCGGCCTGAAATCTACCTCACCTCACCTGTACCGTGCCTGGTTCCATTTGTGGCCGAGCAGCGACAGGATGATGATCAGCCCGTTGAAGAACTGGACGTAGAAGCCGCTCAAGCCCGCCGCCACCACGCCGGTCTGGATGAACGACACGGTGACCGCGCCGATCGCGCCGCCGACCACGGTGCCGATGCCGCCCCAGGTCGGAGTGCCGCCGACGAACACCGAGGCCAGCACCGGCAGCAGATAGCCGTCGCCCGCCGTCGGCCACCAGGTGAAGTTGATCATCACCGAGAAGGTGCCGGCGATGGCGGCACCGATGCCGACGAAGACGAACACCTTGACCCGCACCCATTTGACATCGATGCCCATCTGTCTGGCGCTGTCGGGATTGTCGCCGACCACTTTCACCTGCGCGCCAAAGCGGTGGCGGTTATAGAGCAGCGCCGAGAACACGACGAAGGCGATGGCCCAGAAGATCTGCACCGGAATGCCCCAGATCTGGCTGGAGAAGATCTTGTAGGCCGAGCTGTCGGCAAGGCCGGTCAGCGCCATCGACTTGCCCTCGTTGATGATCTGGATCAGGCCGCGCAGCAGGAAATTCATGCCGAGCGTGGCGATCAGCGACGATAGCCCGCCATAGACGACCAGCGATCCGACCAAGAAGCCGAGCAGCGTGCCAGTGAGAAGCGCGGCGGCAATGCCGAGGAACGGATCGTAGCCGCCCTGCACGACCAGCGCAAAGACCCAGGAGGCAAAGCCCATCGTCGCCGGAAACGACAGGTCGATCTCGCCGCAGGTGACGACGAAGACAAGCGGCACCACGACGAACAGCGCCACCGGCAACGTGGTGAGCACGGAGCTGTAGAGATACCAGGTGGTGAACACGGTCGGGTTGGCGATGATGAAAACCGCCATCATCACGATGAACACGGCAAGCGTACCGAGCGCTGCGCGGTTGTCGAGGATGAAGCCGCGCAGCCAGTGATCGGACGGGTGCTTCCATTCCTTCGCGGCGGCTTCGCCACGCGCGTTGCCGAGCGGGCTCTGCAGATCGGGTTCCATGGTCTTGCTCATCGCGCTCCCTGCTCCGCTTCGCCGGTCTCGTGCAGTCCGGCCAGGCCGCCGGGATGCGCGATGTCTTCCATGAAGTTGATGAGGTCGTCGGCCGACTTGACCTCACTGCGGTCGGCGCTCAGCGCCACCTTGCCGCGGTCGAGCACCACGAAGCGGTCGGCGATGTCGAACACATGATGGATGTTGTGGCCGATGAACAGGATCGAGCGGCCGCTGGCCCGCACCTGGCGCACGAAATGGAAGACCTTGGCGGTCTCGGTCAGCGACAGCGCCGTCGTCGGCTCGTCGAGGATGATCAGCTCCGCCTGCTTGTAGATGGCGCGCGCGATCGCCACGCCCTGGCGCTCGCCGCCGGAAAGCTGGCCGACGATCGACTGCGGCGTGAACACTTTCGAGGTGAAGCCGATCTCGCGCATCAGCCGGCTCGCCTCCTCGATTTCCTTGTTGACCTTCAGCCAGCCCATGAAGCCGGCCAGTTCGCGGCCCATGAAGATGTTGCGCACGATCGTCTGCTGGACGGCTAAAGCCCGGTCCTGGAACACCGTCTCGATGCCGGCGTCGCGCGAGCGCGCCGCGCTCCAGCCGGTGACCGGCTTGCCGCGCACCAGGATCTCGCCGCTGGTCGGCTTGACCACGCCGGACAGGATCTTGATCAGCGTCGACTTGCCGGCGCCGTTGTCGCCGATCAGGCCGACCACCTCGCCGCGGTCGACGCTGAGATTGACCCCGCCCAGCGCGTAGACCTGGCCGTAGGACTTGGCTATGTCGCGCAGTTCGATGATGCGTTCGCCCATGCGATCCTCGCTTGATTGTCTATTTGCCGCCGCCTCGCCGGCGGCCCCCGCCGGCCGGGTCAGGACCGGCCGGCGGCTTGGGAGGTCAACGCAGCGCCTGCTTGGCCAGCTCGGCGACGATCTCGTAATTCTGCGGCGTGACGAAGCCGGCGCCGGTGTCGACGTTCATCGGCGCAAGACCCAGCACTACTTGCTGGCACAGGCTGAGGATCGGCAGATAACCCTGCAGGAACGGCTGCTGGTCGGCCGTCAGCTGCACCCAGCCGCCCTTGAAGCCCTCGACGATCTGCGGGCTGGTGTCGAAGCCGAAATTGAAGATATCGCCCGGCTTCCTGCCCGCCGCCTGCATATAAGTCGCGACGTTGCCGAGCATTTGTCCGCCGGGATAGCCGACCGCCTTGACGTCGGGGTGGTTGAGAAGTGCTGCCGTGATCACAGGAATGGCGAGGTTGGGGTCCGAGGCCCACTCACCGCTTGGCGGCGAGGACAGCTGGATGACCTCGACGCCTGCTTCCTTCAGCGCAGCCACCGTGCCGCGCTCGCGCGCGCCGCGGTTCTCGTTCTCGAACGGGCCGATCATGATCGCCTTGTCGCCGGCCTTGAGCTTGCCGAGCTTGAACGCCTCGGCGCCGAGCGCGCGGCCCTGCTGCTCCTGCTGGGCCCCGACATAGCCGCCGCCGAATGCCGCGACCACCTTCGGCACCGGCACGTTCTGGTACATCATCTTGATGCCGTCCTTATGCGCCTGTTCGGCCAGCGGCATGATCGCGGCGTCGCCCGGATGGCCCATCATGGCGATGCCCTGCGGCTTGACCGCAACCGCTTCGCGCAATTGCTGCACCATCTTCTCGACGTCCCACTGCGAGAAGATGTAGTCGACCTTCGGCCCGAGATCGGCCGCCGCCTGCTTGGCGCCATTGTAGACGATAGTGCCGAAGGCATCGCCCTCTGCGCCGCCGACGAAGAAGCGGATATGCACGTCCTTGCACCATTGCGCGTCGAGCGCGTGCGCCGGCAAGGTGGAGATCGAGGCGCAGAGCGCCGTGGCTGCCGCCACGACGGTCGAGCGCAGAACAGTCCTTCTGGTCGTCATCCTCATGCACGTTCCTCCCTTTTAGACCCTCCCGATAGAGGGTTTCGAATTGATCTGCATCCTCGGTCGGCCGGCTCCTCCCGTCGGCCAATGCTCACATCAAATTTGGCCTCAAGCCGGATTGGGCAGGTAGCTGTTCCCTCCCCGGCATTGCTTGAGGTATTCCAGCGCCCGCGCCTGCCCGGTGATCTCGAGGTCGCCGCGATAGACCGGGTCGTGCCAGCCTTCGATGTCGATGGCGCCGCGGTAGCCGGCCAACCGCAATTCGCTGATTACCCGCGTCCAGTCGCTGTCGCCGAAGCCCGGCGTGCGCATCTGCACGAAAGGCAGTCGGCCGAACACGCCGTGCTCGCGGATCACGTCCCAGCGCACGGTCGCGTCCTTGCCGTGGACATGGAAGATTTTCGGCGCCCATTTGCGGATCTGCGGGATTGGATCGATCAGATAGACGAGCTGATGGCACGGCTCCCATTCGAGACCGAGATTGTCGTCGGGCAGCTCGTTGAACATCAGTTCCCAGGCATCCGGGTTATGCGCGATATTCCAGTCGCCGCTCGCCCAGTTACCGTCCATCGCGCAATTCTCGAAAGCGATGCGCACGCCCTTGTCGGCGGCGCGTTTCGCCAGCGGCCCCCAGACCTCGCGGAAGCGCGGCAGGCTGTCGGTCAGCTTCTTGCCGCGCAGGCGCCCAGTGAAGCCGCTGACCATGGAAGCACCGAACAGATGCGCATTGTCGATCGCCGCTTCCCAAGCCTTGAGCACGCCCTTATCGGTATCGCCGCTCTCCAGAGGATTGCCGAACACCCCGATCGAGGACACGGTCACGTCGGCATCGCCGATCGCTTCGCGGACTTCGCCCGCCAGGCGCTTCAGGTCCTTGCCGCCCAATGTCTGCCAGAAGAAAGGCTGGATGCTCTCGAAGCCAAGCGGCAGGATCTGCCTGACATAGGCCGCCGGGTCTTCGAGATTGGCCCGCACCATGGTGCCGATCCTGATGTCGAGAAGCGGATTTGGCATCATTGTGCTTCCTGTGCGATGGCGACACGGCGCCCGGTCTCGGCGCTTTCGATCGCGCCGAAGACCATGGCGAGGCTCTTGATGTTGTCGGTGCCGCGCGTCTCCGGCTCGGTTCCGGTTTCGACCGCCTGCATGAAATCCTTGATGATGCCGAGATGGCCTTCAACGCGGTCGGCGGGATGGAGCGGCGGCACTTCGATCGGCTGGGTCTTGTCGATGATACCGTCGCGGCCGGAGGCAACCACCTCCGCCCTGAGCCCGTCATGGCCATCCCACAGCACGCTGCCGCGCTGGGCGACGATACGCCAGCTTCCCTCCCAGCTCGTGCGGAAACCATCGGCGCACCAGCTGCCGGCATAGGTGAAGATCTTGCCGCCACCGAGATCGAAGACGGCGCTGGCCGACGAGCCCTGCCGGTACCAGGAATTGGGCGGTTCCCATTCCTGGCAATAGACGCTGGCCGGCTCGCCGCCGACCATGTAGCGGGCGGCGTCGAACGTGTGGATCGCCATGTCGAGCAGCAGCACGTGGCGCATCTCCTCGCGAAACCCGCCGAAATGCGGCGCGACGAAGAAGTCGGCATGGATGCTGGTCGGCTGGCCGATGGCGCCGGAGTGCAGGAACCGCCTGATGCGCCTGACATTGGCGACATAGCGTCGGTTCTGCACGACGGCGTGGATGCAGTCGGCGCGGCGCGCCGCCTCGATGATGGCGCGTGCATTCTGCGGGCTGTCGGCCAGCGGCTTTTCGGTCAGCAGATGGCAGTTGTGCGCGAAGGCCGAAAGCGCGACTTCGCGCCGGGCGGCGGGAACCACGACGTCGAACACGGCATCGGGCTTGACCTGGTCGAGGACGGCGTCAAGGTTGGTGCCGATGACGGTGTTGGTAAGCGCGTACTCGCGCGCCCTCGCCTGTGCCCGCTCGACATCGAGGTCGACGAGGCCGACAATGGCGAGCTCGTCGATCTGCTTCACGGCATCGAGCCAGTGCTTGCTCATCGCTCCGCACCCGGCCAGGACGACCTTCATCATCCAGCGCTCCTCCCGTTCGGCCCCTCCAGGCCGAATGTCACGGCATCCACGGGGTCACCGTAAACGTTTTTCCGTAAACGTTTACGACAACACACCCGATGGCCTAGAATGTCAATCGGCTGCCTGCAAAAATCGTCCCGACGCCTTGGCCTGAGCGGCAGCCGGTGCTAGCCAAGGCAGGGGGAGAACCGTCCTTTGGCGTCAAGCATCCACGATCTCGCGCGTCACCTGAACATCTCGATCGGCACCGTGTCGCGCGCTCTGAACGGCC
This sequence comes from Mesorhizobium sp. B1-1-8, assembly GCF_006442795.2. Lineage (NCBI taxonomy): Bacteria > Pseudomonadati > Pseudomonadota > Alphaproteobacteria > Hyphomicrobiales > Phyllobacteriaceae > Mesorhizobium > Mesorhizobium sp. B1-1-8. The sequence continues at coordinate 2,678,160 of NZ_CP083956.1, read as the reverse complement.
GTGCGGACGTCAATGCCGAGACGCGCCAGCGTGTGCTCGAAGCAGCCAGGAAGCTGAACTATTCGCCCAATCAGTCAGGCCGCAGCCTGCGCCAGGGCGCCACCCATTCCATCGCCTTCATGCTGCAGCCGCATCCCGGCGACCAGCAATATGGCGAGCCGTTCTTCATCCCGTTCCTGACGGGCCTGCAGGCGCGGCTCGCCGAGCATGACCTGGATCTGATGGTCGTCATGGGTGAGCCGGGCCAATATCAGCAGGAGCGGTTGCGCCGCGTGGTCGAGACGCGCCGGGCCGACGCGGTCGTGCTGGCCAATACGCGAAGGGAAGACGATCGGATCGACTATCTCAGCAAGGCCGGCTTTCCCTTCGCCACGCTTGGCAGAAGTCAGTCCGGCGGCGACACGTATCCTTCACTCGATATCGATTTCGAGAGGGCGGGTGATGAAGCGGTCGACCGGCTGGTCGCGCGCGGCCACCGCCGCATCGCCGCCATCCGCCCTTCGCTTGATCTCAACTTCGGCTACCTGTTCCTCGACGGCTACCGCAAGGCGCTGAAGCGGCACGGTATCGAGGTCGACCCCGACCTGATCGCCGATGGCTTCATCAACGAGACCGGCGGCTACCAGGTGACGCCGCAAGTAATGCGCTCCAAAAACCCGCCGACGGCGATCATCTTCAACAATGACGCGATGGCGCTCGGCGGCTGCAAGGCGCTGGCCGAGATGGGTATCAAGCCGGGCCATGACATGGCCGTGATCGTCATCGTCGACACGCCGCTCTGCCGCTATTTCTCGCCGGCGCTGACTGCCTTCCGTCCATCGCTGGAGCCCATGGGCAGGCGGCTGGCCGAGATGCTGCTCGCTTCGCTTCCCGCCTTCGCCGGTCCCGAAGGCACGCGGATCATGCGGGAGGTCTGGCCGCTGGAACTGATCGCAAGAGAGAGCGATTGAGCGGAGGCGCTTTCCCTTCTCCCCTTGTGGGAGAAGGTGTCGCCGAAGGCGACGGATGAGGGGTGCTCCAGATGGCACCAGCGTCTCACTCCGCTGGAGCACCCCTCATCCGTCTCGGCGCTACGCGCCGATCCACCTTCTCCCGCAAGGGGAGAAGGAAACTGTCACGCAACCATCACGTTCACGTCCTAGACCGCTTGACGGGAACCGGCTCGCCGCATCGCCGATGCGCGTTCCTTCCAAGCCGCTCTGCTCGTCAAGAAGGGGATATCGATGAAGCATCTCAACCGAACCGTCGCGCTCGGCGCGGCACTTGCCCTTTTCACTACCCTGCCCCCGGCGCTTGCCGACGGCGTCGCCTATGTCAACAAGGGGCTCGTCGGCATCGGCCGCATCCCGGCCGGCCAGAAGGACAAGTTCGGCGAGACCTTCGGCTCCGGTTCCGGCATGGCGATCGACACCAAGTCCTGGACGCGTGACGGGAACGCCTACAAGGGTTCGCTCTGGCTGCTGCCGGATCGTGGCTACAATGTCGTCGGCACCACCGACTACCGGCCGCGCCTCAACACCATTTCGATCGAGTTCACCCCGACCGCGCCAGGCGCGGCACCCGCTGCCGGCCAGGAACAGTCGGGCGTCAAGGCGATGCTCGCCGATACCATGCTGTTGACCGACGACAAGGGCGCCGATGCAACCGGCCTTGATCCGTTGAACGGCGTGCGCGCCGCCGCCGGCGGCATGCCGATCCTGCCTGAGGCCAACGGCAAGCTGGCGCTCGACAACGAGGCAATCGTGCGGCTGCCCGACGGCACCATGTTCATCTCCGACGAATATGGCCCCAACATCTACCGCTTCTCGGCCGACGGCCATCTGATGTCGGCAACGCAGCCGCCGGCCGCCCTGGTGCCGATGCGCCATGGCAAGCCGAACTTCGCTTCCAACAATCCTGGCCCGGGTGCGGCCGAGCCCGATCCGAAAGATCCCGAGACCGGCCGCCAGAACAATCAGGGCCTGGAAGGCATGTCGATGACGCCGGACGGCAAGTTCCTGATCGCCGTGCTGCAATCGGCGCCGCGCCAGGACGGAGGCGATTCCGGCTCGACGCGCCAGAACACGCGCGCGCTGGTCTATGATGCGTCCGACCTCGCCCATCTCAAGCTGGCGCATGAGTATGTGGTGCCGCTGCCGGTGTTCAAGGACGCCAAGGGCAAGACCAAGGTCGCCGCGCAGAGCGAGATCGTGGCGCTGTCGGACACCAGCTTCCTGATGATTGCGCGCGACAGCGGCAACGGCCAAGGCGTGAAGGATGCCGAGTCGGTTTACCGCAAGATCAACATCGTCGATCTCTCCGGCGCCACCGATATCGCCAATGGCCCCTTCGACGCCGCCGACAAGCCGGTGGCGCCGAAAGGCGTGCTCGATCCGTCGGTGACGCCGGCCAAGCTGACCGCATTCATCGACATCAACGACAAGGGCGAGCTCGGCCGCTTCGGCATGCACAACGGCGTGCCGAACGACAGGAACAACCTCTCGGAGAAGTGGGAGGCGATGTCGCTCGCGAGCGTGCTCGATCCGAAGCTGCCCGACGACTATTTCCTGTTCGTCGCCAACGACAACGACTTCCTGACCCAGGACGGCTTCCAGGTCGGCGCGCCCTACAAGGCCGAGGACGGCGCCGATGTCGACACCACCTTCCTGGTCTATCAGGTCACCCTGCCCGGACTGTCTAGGAACAGCCTCGCCGCGAATTAGTTCTGCTTCGGTCGTGTGCCGAACGGCATATGGCCAAGCGCGGAAGGGATGCATGAGCATCAGGCCTGCGATAGCATCGCGGGCCTGATTCATTTTCGGTGCTGTCATGGATGACAAAAAGCCCGCTCGAAGGCGGACCCACGACCTGACGAGCGGCCCGATCCCGCGCACCCTGCTGTTGTTCGCCCTGCCCGTGCTGGGCTCCAACGTGCTGCAGTCGCTGAACGGCTCGATTAACGCGGTCTGGGTCGGCCGCTTCCTCGGCGAGGCGGCGCTGACGGCGACCTCCAACGCCAACCTCGTGCTGTTCCTCATCCTCGGCACGGTGTTCGGCATCGGCATGGCGGCGACCATCCTGGTGGCGCAATCGGTCGGCGCGCGCGATCTGCCGGAGGCGCGGCGCATCGTCGGCACCAGCGCCACCTTCTTCTTTCTCGTCTCGGCGGTGTTCGCGGTCTGCGGCTGGATCTGGGTCGACGCCATCCTGACCGGACTCGGCACGCCGGCGGATGCCTTGCCGCTGGCGCGCGCCTATCTGCGCATCATCTTCGTCGCCGTGCCGATGATGAACCTTTTGTCCTTCGTCATGACGGTGCTGCGCGGCGCCGGCGATTCGCGCACGCCGTTTGCCTTCATGGCGCTGGCCGTCGTGCTCGACGTCGTTTTGAACCCGCTGCTGATCCGCGGCATCGGGCCCTTTCCGGAGCTCGGCATCGCCGGATCGGCCACCTCGACGCTGATAGGCCAGACGGTGAGCGTGGTCGCCATCCTGATCGTGCTCTATGCCCGCAGGCACCCGCTGCGGCTCGTCGGCGCTGACCTCGCTTTGTTGCAGCCGGATCCGGCGCTGCTGCGCATCATCGTCTCAAAAGGCATCCCGATGGGTTTGCAGATGATCGTCATCTCGGCGGCGGCGCTGACCGTGATGGGCATCGTCAATTCCTACGGCTCTCAGATCGCCGCCGCCTATGGCATCGCCGCGCAGCTCTGGACCTACATCCAGATGCCGGCTTTGGCCATCGGCGCCGCGGTCTCCTCGATGGCGGCGCAGAATGTCGGTGCCGGGCGATGGGACCGCATCGGCAAGGTCGCAGCGTCCGGCGTCGGCTTCAACCTGGTGCTGACCGGCGCGCTGGTGGCGCTGCTGTTCGTCTTCGACCGCGCGGTGCTGAGCCTGTTCCTCAGCGGCGACAGCGCCGCGATCGACATCGCCGCCCACATCAACAAGGTGGCGTCGTGGTCGTTCATCCTGTTCGGCATCACCATCGTGCTTTTCGCCACGGTGCGCGCCACCGGCGCGGTGATGCCGCCGCTGATCATCCTGGTCATCTCGGTGCTGGTCGTGCGCACCGGCTTTGCCTATTCCATGCGCAGCGTCATCGGCCAGGAAGCGCTGTGGTGGAGCTTTCCGGCCGGCTCGATTACCTCGCTCCTGCTGGCCGCCGCCTATTATCGCTTCGGCCGTTGGCGGACCATGCATATGATCGAGGACAGGCCGGCCGCCGGCGAGCCGCCGGACACCGGCCTCGGCGTGCCGCGCCAGCGCGCGCAACTCTTGCCGGAAACGCCCGACGGCTGAGGGTTCGCCCGCCGCTGCGGATCACCTCGCGTATTTGGCACCGAACCCCAGCGCCACCAGCGAGAAGATCGTGATCATGCCTGCAAAAGCCAGGCTCGCCAGGGTCGCGCTCGTCCAGCTCGACAGGACGCCGATGCCGATGACCGGCAGCGCGTTGCCGCAGAAGCAGCAGACGAAGAAGGCCGAGACCACCTCGGCGCGGCGGTCGGCCGGGGCGATCTGGTTCACCACTTGCAGGCTGCCGCGATAGCCAAGCGCCGCCGCCACCCCGCAAAGCGCCGTCGCGACGACCATGGTTGGCATCGAGGCGAAAACCTGCGCCGCGACGATCAGCGCTACCGTCGGGATCATCAGCATAAGCGCCGCCAGCATGGTGAAGCGGCTGGACAGCCGCGCCGTGCCCAGGATGGTCCCCGCCGCCACGATCGACAGTTCGAAGAACAATCCGCCGGCTTCGGCATGGTTGGTGGCGTGCAGTTGCTGCGCCAGGATGCTCGGCGCCAGTGCCGCGTAAAAGCCGACCAGCGCCATCGCGCCGAAGCCGGTCACCGCCGGCGCCACGAATTGCGCGCTGATGCTGGCGGGAACCGAAAGGCGCGGCCGCATCGAGACATCGGCGAGCCGCCCCGGCCGCGACACGGTTTCGCGCGTGCGCCAGATCGCCAGCGTCACCAGCGCCAGCAGCGCGAGATAGACGGCGAAGGTCAGCCTGAGCGGCCAGGGCGCGTATTCGGCGAGCAGCCCTGACAACAGCGCGCCGGCCCCGAGACCGATGAAATTGGTGGTGGTGGCGATGATGGCGGCACGCGACTTGTCCTCGCCTTCGATCAGCTCGGCAAGCCAGGCGGTGCCGGTCCCGGCGCCGACGCCAACCCCAAGACCGCTGAGAATACGGGCGATGTCCAGCCATGCGACATTCTCGGCAAACAGGAAAAACAGCGCGCTGGCCACGGCGACCGCCATGGCCGCCATTGCCGCCGGTCGGCGGCCGATGGCATCCGACAATCGTCCGAAAACGAGAAGCGCCGCCAGATTGCCGACCACATAGACGGCATAGACCAGCGTCAGCGTGATCTGCGAAAAGCCGAAGGCTTGCTTGTAGATCACGTAGAGCGGCGTCAAGGCGGTGCTGCCGGCAAACAGCGCGGCGATCATGGCGGCGACGCTGGCCATTGCGGCGGCGCCGCCGAGTTCGTTGTCACGCGTCATGGTTTGAGCGTAGCTGGTCATAGTCACCTCCAGCTGTTTGCAGGCCCAACGCCCATATAAGACGGCTGTTCCGTTCGTCGAATGCGCTCCTGACAATCCTGGCAGGATGGTCTTGCGCAACGTCCTCCCGTAACCTCCGTCGAGCAATGAAGGGAGGAACCATGGGCAAGGGACGGGTCGAGGCATTCACCGATGGCGTCGTCGCCATCATCATCACCATCATGGTGCTGGAGCTGAAGGTGCCGCATGGCGAAGACGTCCATGCGCTTTTGCCGCTCTGGCCGATCTTCTTCTCTTATGTCTTGTCTTTCATCAATGTCGGCATCTACTGGAACAACATGCACAACATGTTCCACACCGTGCAGCGCGTCGACGGGCGCGTCTTGTGGGCCAATCTCAATCTGCTTTTCTGGCTGTCGCTGATGCCGGTGACCACCGCCTTCGTGGGCGAGAACCACTTCGCGCCGGTGCCTGTGGCCGTCTACGGCATCGACCTTGCGCTTTGCGCCGTCGCCTATGCCATTCTGGTCGTCATGCTCCGCCGTCTGCACGGCCCCGGGACAACCTTCGCCAAGGCCGTGGGACAGGACCGCAAAGGCAAGATTTCGCTGGCGCTCTACCTCGCTGGCGTAGCACTGACGTTCATCAGCCAGTGGATCGGCATCGCGCTCTACGTCTTTGTGGCGATGATCTGGTTCGTGCCCGACAAGCGTTTCGAGCGGCTGATCGAAAAAGCCTAGCGATCTCAACAATTCAGCGATTCTGAACTGCCTGGCCGCGCATCGTCTTAAGCTTTTCGGCCACCGACGCTGCGAGATCGGCATAGCGCTCCTCGAGCCGCTCCGCGGCCTTGATGACCGGAAAATCATGGCCGAATTTCTCCAATGCCAGGCGCAGCTTTTCTGCGAAATCGGCCTGCTTTTCCAGCGCCGCAAACAGCGTCTTGACCTGCGCCTCGCTGATATCGGGATTGGCCAGCATCTGCGGCACCTCGCGCCCCATCTGGTCACCGGTGACGGTCTGCTCCTTCAGGATTCCGATCCAGTCGGTCAATCGTCGAACCTCCTTTTTCGACAGCATGCGCGGCGCGGGCTGCCGCGGTCAACCCGTTGCCGCCATTGCGGTCATCCCGTTGCCGCTATCGCGGTCAATCCGTTGCGCCGATGCGGGCTTGCCTCATCCCTGCCCGGCGTTAAGTTCGGCTCGACCCCGAACAAGGACCAAGGATCATGACCAGCGACGCCGAAATCCAGACCGCGCTCCCCGCTTTCGCCTCCGGCAATGTCGCCGTCATCACCGGCGGCGCCAGCGGCATCGGTCTTGCCGCGGCGAAGCGCTTTGCCGCCATGGGCATGAAGACGGTGCTTGCCGATATCGGCGGTGTACGTCTCGACCAGGCGCGGCAAGCGGTCGCGGTGATCTCCGGCGACGATGCCGCCCTTGGCGTCGCCGCCGACGTTTCCAAACCCGAAGAGGTCGATCGGCTGGCGGAAGCCGTCGCCAGCGCCTTCGGCGCGGTGTCGGTGCTGATGAACAACGCCGGCGTCGGCAACAATCCGGGCAAGCCCTGGGAAAACCGCGACGCCTGGAAGCAGCTTTTGGACATCAATTTCTGGGGCGTCGTGCATGGCGTCGAGGCCTTTGCGCCGCGCATGCTTCAGTCCGGCAAGCCAGGCCTGATCATCAACACCGGCTCCAAGCAAGGCATCACCACGCCGCCCGGCAACCTTGCCTACAATGTCTCCAAGGCCGGCGTGAAGACCTTCACCGAAGGCTTGGCGCATGCGCTGCGCAACGAGCCGGGAGCGAAAATCGCGGCGCACCTGCTCATCCCCGGTTTCACCTATACCGGTCTCACCGAAGGCGCGACCGAAAAGCCGGCGGGCGCCTGGACCGGCGAGCAGGTGATCGACTTCATGCTGGCGTCGCTTAAGCGCGGCGACTTCTACATCCTGTGCCCGGACAACGACGTCACGCGGCCGATGGATGAGAAACGCATGGCCTGGGCGATCGGCGACATCATCGAGAACCGCCCGGCTTTGTCGCGCTGGCATCCGGACCACAAGGACGCATTCACGGCCTTCATGAAGCGCTGACGCCTCGCTCAAACAGTCGCTTTCTTTTTCGCATCGCGCTTCGCCGCCACGGCCTTCTTGGCGGCGGCTTCGGCAATCTTCTTGTCATGCCGTTTTGCCGCCGCCTCGCATTTGGTGCGTATTTCCTCGACCTCGGTCTCCGTCAGGTGCTCGATGCCGATGAAGGTGTTGTGGGCCCGGCTGACGCGGATCAGCTCGTCGAGCTTGGCCTGGATCGCGGCGCTATCACGGTTTTGCGTGTTCTGGATGAGGAACACCATCAGGAAGGTGACGATGGTGGTGCCGGTATTGATGACCAGTTGCCAGGTATCCGAAAAGCCGAAAAACGGGCCGCTCAGCGCCCAGACGACGACGATCAGCACACAGGCGGCGAAGGTCGGTGGCATGCCGGCCACGTGAGCGACCCGATTAGCGATCTTGGTGAAAAGCTTCTCGAACATCCATCCCTCGATGAGCCGCCAGAGCGCAGCATTTCCGAGGAAACAAGCTGCGGCCGCTCCGGGTTCCCAGGATCGATTTTCTGGTCTGCACGTATCTGCAATCCGATACACGCGAAAAGCGTGGCGACGCGACAAAACGGCTTATCCGTTTGTTGCCATAGTGCCGGTGCAGGTCAAAAGCCTGTTTTCCGCTTCACGGCGGTTTACCTCCAGCCCCTTCCGTCGCGCCCCCCCGCCTGGCGGAAGGGGCAACGGGGGAAGATCAAGCCGCGTCGTTTTCCCAGCGGTCGAGAAAGGCCTCGATCGGCATCGCCTGCATGTCGGGAACGGCCCTGGCCAGTTTCTCGAGCGGCCAATCCCACCAGGCGAGGGTCTCGACGCGCGCCGCGACATCGGCGGCGAACCGCCGGCGCAAGGGCTTGGCCGGGACGCCGGCGACGATCGTGTAAGGCGGCACATTGTCGGTCACCACCGCGTTGGCGCCGACAACGGCGCCGTTGCCGATTGTCACGCCAGGCATGATCACCGCGCCATGGCCGATCCAGACGTCGTGGCCGATGGCTACCGACTTTGCTTGACGGCGCCCGCGAAATGCCGCGTCGACGCCCAGCCAGCGGAAATATTCGTTCGGCCGGTAGCTGACCTTGTGCTGCGTCAGCCGCTCGATCGGATGCTCGAGCGCGTTGATGCGGCTGTTGGCGGCGATCGAGCAGAATTTGCCGATCGCCGTATAGATCGCTTCCGAATGGCGTTCGAAATAGGAGAAGTCGCCGACGCTCACCTCGCGCAGGATCACCCGCTCGCCGATCGCGGCATAGCGGCCGAGCTTGCATCCCTTCAGTTCCGCCGTCGGGTGGATACGCGGCTCGGGATCTTTCAGGATGAGGTCTTCTGGGCGGTCCATGGCGCGGCTTTACGCCCGGGCGATTGGACCCGCAAGCCGGGTCCGTCTATCCTATTGCGGCTTGCCCTTGGTCCACACCACGCTCTGGCCATAGAGCGGCACGGTGGTGACCGACATCTTGGCCGAGCCGTTCTGCACCTGGCGCGAATGCGACAGATAGATCAGCGTCTCGTTCTTCTTGTCGTAGATGCGGTTCACCACCTGCTTCTTCCAGATCAGGCTGAGGCCCTGCTTGAAGACCTCCTCGCCGCCCTCGCCCATGTCGATATCGCCGATGGTGATCGGCCCGGTCTGGCGGCAGGAGATCGACGAATCGGACGGATCCTCGAACCAGTTGCCCTTTTGCAGGCGGTCGATGACGCTGCGGTCGAAATAGGCAACGTGGCAGGTGACGCCGTCCACTTTCGGATCCTTGATGGCGTCGACCATGATGTCGTTGCCGACCCAGTCGACGCCGACCTTGCCCACTTCGTCAGCCGCCGCAGCACCGGCACTCAGGGCAAGGCATGCGGCGAATGCGCCGCCGATCAGTTTTCGCAAGGGGAGCCTCCTCGGTTCGCGTTTGCCGATGTCAGGTGGGATAGGGCTATCCTGTTTGCAAGCACGTCAAGCGAGGTTGCGGCAACGCGACATCTTTGCGCGCGCGCCGGCGAACCGTTATGACTGTTCGCCAAAATCGGCCCGCGCGCCAAGACAAATTCACGACGGACACCCTGCGATGATGCGTTCAATTCTGGTCGGCATTCTCGTCCTGATGGCGGCAGGCATCGGCTGGCTCACATTCGACTGGTACCGCGGCCATTATGGCGGCGAGCCGTATGGCGGCTCCTTCACGCTGGTCGACCAGAAAGGCGCGCCGATCACCGAGACCGCGTTCAGGGGCCATCCGAGCGTCGTCTTCTTCGGCTTCACGCATTGCCCGGAGGTGTGCCCGACCACGCTTTTCGAAATGGCCGGCTGGCTGAAGACGATGGGCGACAGCGGCAAAAATCTCAATGCCTACTTCGTCTCGGTCGACCCTGAGCGCGATACGCCCGACATCATGAATTCCTATGTCAGCAATTTTTCCGACCGCATCACCGGCATCACAGGCGACCCTGACAAGGTGCATGCCATGGCCAAGGCCTTCGGCATCTATTGGAAGAAGGTCGACACCGGCGACGGCGACTACACGATGGACCATACTGCCTCGGTGCTGCTGCTCAATGCCAAGGGTGAGTTCGCCGGCACCATCGCCTATGGCGAAAGCGCCGACACCGCCATTGCCAAGCTGAAACGGCTGGCGGCTGGCGGACAAGCATGATCCCGAGAAGTGGGAACCGGTTTTCGGAAAAGGTCATGCTCAAACAAGAGTCGCCTTGATGCCGCAGACCAGGCTGCATCTCACCGCCGGCAAGATCGAGGCCGACCGCATCTTCGCAGCGCTGGATGGTGCGTTCGAGGATGACGGCCTGCCGCTGGCCGTGCTGGAGCTCGATGAGGACAACGATGTCCACGAAGTGTCGCTCTATGCCGATGGCGACGTCGATGCGATCGAGGCGCGAGTCAAGCATGTCCTCGCCGGCCTTGGCCTGCCGAAGCCCGTTGAACGCGAGGCCCTCCCCGACATCGACTGGGTGTCCCGCTCGCTGGAAGGCCTGAAGCCCGTCCGCGCGGGTCGCTTCCTCGTCCATGGCGCGCATGACCGCGGCAAGCGCCACAGCGGCGACATCGCCGTCGAGATCGAGGCCGGCCTCGCCTTCGGCACCGGCCATCACGGCACCACGGCCGGTTGCCTGGAAATGCTGGAACAGGTGGTGCGGCGCGAACACCCGCGCAACGCGCTCGACCTCGGCACCGGCAGCGCCGTGCTGGCGATCGCGCTGGCCAGGCTGGCGCATATACCGGTGCTGGCGACCGACATCGATCCGGTTGCCGTTCGGGTGGCCGCCACCAACGTCCGCCTCAACCACGTCAAGGCGCTGGTCGAGACGGTGACGGCGCCGGGCTTCCACCACCCGATCTTCGCCGGGCGCGCGCCCTTCGACCTTATCGTCGCCAATATCCTGGCGCGGCCGCTGATGCGGCTGGCGCCGCAGATGGCCAGGCACATCAGGCTCGGCGGCTCGATCGTGCTCTCCGGCATCCTCGACCGGCAGCGCGACGCCGTGATCTCGGCCTATGTCGGCCAGAGTTTTCGGCACGTCCGCACCTTGCATCGCGAAGGCTGGGTGACGATCCACCTCAAGCGGTGATTCAGACTCGATTCAATCCCGCCTGGCCCTGCCGAAACTGATTCCGGTTTGAAGGTGTATGCGTTACGGTCGCGGCTCGCATTCGAGGGAGACGCAACGATGTTCCAGAGCTTTGATTCCGCCGGCGATCCGGCCGTCGGCAAGCCGCGTGTGGCGATGCTGCGCCAATGGCTGGCGGAAATTAACCTCGATGGTTTCATTGTTCCCCGCGCGGACGAGCATCAGGGCGAGTATGTCGCCGATCGCTCCGCGCGGCTGAAATGGCTGACCGGCTTTTCCGGCTCGGCAGGCGTCGCCATCATCCTGCGCGACCGCGCCTTCATTTTCGTCGACGGCCGCTACACGCTGCAGGTGCGCGGCGAGGTCGACCTTTCGATCTTCACGATCGAGAGCCTCATCGACAATCCGCCGCCGTCCTGGATCAAGGACAATCTCGGCAAGGGCGCCAGGCTGGGTTTCGATCCCTGGCTGCATACGCTCAGTGAGATCAAGGCGCTGAAGGCGTCGGCCGAGCAATCCGGCGCAACGCTGGTGCCGCTCGACAAGAACCCCATCGACGTCATCTGGAAGGACCAGCCGCAGCCGCCGCGGGCGCCTGTCGAGCTGCATCCGATCGAATTTGCCGGCGAGCTTGCCAAGGACAAGCTGGCGCGGCTTGCAAGTGCGATCGAAAAGGACGGCGCGACCCATGTGGTGCTCACCGATCCCTCCTCGATCGCCTGGGCGTTCAACATTCGTGGCGGCGACGTAGCGCACACGCCGCTGGCGCTCGGCTTCGCCATCCTCGCCGCCGACGGCAAGCACCAGCTGTTCATGGACCAGCGCAAATTCTCGCGCATGGTCGCCGCCTACCTCACCCAGCTTGCCGATTTGCACGAGCCAGGCGGGTTCGAGGCCGCCGTTGCCGATCTTGCAAGGGGCGGTGCGAAGATCGCGCTCGATCCGGTGCTGGCGGCGGAAAAGCTGAAGATGCTGGTCGAGGGCAATGGCGGCACCGTCGTCTCGGCTGCCGACCCCGCCCGCATTCCGCGCGCCACCAAGAACCAGGCCGAGATTGCCGGCAGCCGCGCTGCGCACCGCCGCGACGGCGCCGCGGTCGCCAAGCTGCTCTGCTGGCTCGACCGGCAAAAGCCGGACACGCTCGACGAGATCGACGTCGTGACCAAGCTCGAGGAGGTGCGCCGGCAGACCGGCGAGGAAACGCAGATGCCGCTGCGCGACATCTCCTTCGACACGATTTCCGGCGCCGGCCCGAATGGCGCCATCATGCATTACCGCGTTTCGCGCGCCACCAGCCGCAAGCTTGTCGAGGGCGAGCTGTTCCTGCTCGATTCCGGCGGTCAATATCAGGACGGCACCACTGACATCACCCGCACCGTCCCAATTGGCCAGCCGACCGAGGAGATGCGCGAGCGCTTCACCTTGGTGCTGAAAGGCATGATCGGAATCTCGACGCTGCGCTTCCCCGCCGGCACGCGCGGTTCGGAGATCGATGCCCTGGCGCGTGTGGCGCTGTGGAAGCATGGCTGCGACTTCGCCCATGGCACCGGCCATGGCGTCGGCTCCTATCTCGCCGTGCACGAGGGCCCGCAGCGCATCGCGCGCACCGGCACCGAAAAGCTGCTCGCCGGCATGATGCTCTCCAACGAGCCTGGCTATTACAAGGAAGGCTCCTACGGCATCCGCATCGAGAACCTCGTCCTGGTGACGCCGGCTGAGCAAATAGAGGGCGGCGACATCGCCATGCACAGCTTCGAGACGCTGACGCTGGCGCCGATCGACAAGCGGCTTATACGCACGGAGCTCCTGACGCGCGACGAACTGCACTGGCTCGACACCTACCACGCGCGCGTGCTGGCCGAGATCGGCCCGATGGTGGACGGCGAGACGCTGACCTGGCTGGAGAAAGCCACCGCGCCGCTGCCACACGACGCCAAGATTTGATCTAGAGCATGATCCCGAAAAGTGGGAACCGGTTTTCGGACAACGATCATGCTCCAACAAAGAGTTAGACCGTGATGGCGATTCAACGAAACGTCATCACGGTCTAACCGACGAATTGCCGGGCCAGGATCAGCACCGCCGCGCCGGCCAAAAACATCGCCATTAGCCCGCCGCGCAGCGATGCCAGCGCGGTGACGATCAGCGCCGCCCATTCGGCGGGACCGGCATGCAGGAGCTCCGGCGCCACCAGCGTCGTCAGCACAGCGGCCGGCACGGCGTTCAGCCCTGCCTCGACGCGCGGATGAATGGTCTCGAAGCGCGAGATGACGAGGTGGCCGCCGACGCGGGTGAGATAGGTGGCGACGGCGCCGGCCAAAATGATCCAGAAGGTCGTGCTCATGGCCGCTCTCCCACGCCGCTGCGATGCGGCGGCAGGATCACCGCCAGAAGCACGCCGGCGATCGCGCCGATGGAAACGTGCCAGGGCGAACCGACCGTCTTGTAGGCGATGATGGAAGCCACCGCGCTGGCCGCAACCACGGGCAGCCAGAGCGGCCGCTTGCGGAAGCCGAGCACGAGCCCGAGAAAATAGATCGGCAGCAGGAAATCGATGCCAAGCGCGTGCGTGTCCGGAATGAGCTTGCCGAACACCGCGCCCAGCGCGCTTTCGACCACCCAGAAGAAATAGATCGGCAGCCCGAGCCCGAGATACCAGACGAAACCGACCGGGCGGCCGGACTCTGCCCTCGCCTCGGCGATGGCAAATTGCGGATCGGTCAGGATGAAATAGCCGAGCGCCTGCTGCAGCACCGGCCAATGCGCGATGCGCCGCCCGATGCCGGCTGAATAGAGCACATGGCGAAAGTTCACTGCGAAGATCGACAGCACGATCAGCCAGGGAGCGACATGCTGGCCGAACAGTTCGATGCCGACCATCTGGCTGGCGCCGCCATAGATCATGGCGCTCATCAGGAAGGCTTCGAGCACGGAAAAACCGTTGTCGACGGCAAGCGCGCCAAACAAAATCGCAAACGGCGCCGAGGCGACGACCACGGGCATCGACAGCCGCACGCCATCCCAGAAATCGCTCTTCACGCCGCTTTCGGAGATAGCTTCCGCCGACATCCAACTGCTCCCTTGAGCGGCTTGATGTAGGGAGCGTCGCCTTTCTTGTCACACAAATTCGCTTGAGCCGACGATCAGCAGAACTGATCGCCGAACAAGGTAACGTTTACCCAGCTTTGCCCTGGATCGCCCTGCCCCAGTCGAGCAGCGGCTTGGCGCGCAAGGTGAAATCGACGAGGTTATCGACCAGCGCCGGCGAATGGATCGTCGCCGGATCGATAGCCTGCTGAACATAGAAGTGCCTGTTGCGGACGGCGGCGGCGAGATCGGCCTCCGCAACGTCCTCAAAGCCGCGCGGCGCGCGCTTCAGGCAGCCTTCGGTCTCCAGCTCGAGCCTTGCCTTCTTCAGCGCAGAAACCATGCCGCGGAACGCCGCGGGCTTCGTCACGATCGTCTTGCGCATCGCCTGCAGCAGTTCCGGTCCCGGCTGCCACCAGGCGACGCCGGCGAAACTGCGCTCGAGCCCGATATGCACGTAAAAGACGCCTTGCTCCATCTTGGTGCCGTCCGGCGACAGGATGGCAGACAGATGCCGGTTGTAGGGCCGCTTGTCCTTGGAGAAACGCACGTCCCGGTTGATGCGGAACAGCGACTTCTTGCGGTCGCCGCGCAGGCCGAGCCCGGCCGTCGCAAAACGCTCGGTGAGCGTCTCGACAAGGTCGCAGAACGGTTCGTGCAGCTCGCTTTCGTAGAGGCCGCGGTTTTCCTGGAACCATTCCCGGCTCTGGTGGAAGTCGAGCGCCTTCAGGAATGGAATGGCCTTGTCGCCAAAACCCTTGAATGCGCCCGCCATCAGCCGCCCCTGCCTATCCGCTGCAGCCAGGTATCCTCGTCGATCACCTCGATGCCGAGGTCGGTGGCGACCTTCAGCTTGGATCCGGCGCCAGGCCCGGCCACCACCAGATCGGTCTTCGCCGAAACCGAGCCCGCGACCTTGGCGCCGAGGCGCTCCGCCATCGCCTTGGCTTCGGACCGCGTTACCTTTTCCAGCGTGCCGGTGAACACGATCGTCTTGCCAGACACTTCGCTGCCGGCCGAGATCTCCACGACATAGGGCTTCGGATGGACCTGCGCCAGCAGCGCGTCGAGCACGGCGTCATTGCGTTCGTTGCAGAAGAAATCGCGCAGCGCGTTGATAACCGTGTCGCCGATGCCGTTGATCGACGGAAAGACGCTGTGTGGATCCTCGGCCTTGGCCGTCTCCTTGCCGACGCGGATCAGCTCCTCGATGGTCGAGAACTGACGGGCAAGCACCGCGGCCGTCGTCTCGCCGATGTGGCGGATGCCAAGCGCAAAGATGAAGCGGTCGAGCTCCGGCTCGCGGCGCGCATCGATGGCCGCGAACAGCTTGTCGAGGCTTTCATAATTGCGCTCCTCGACACTGCGCGCATTCTTGCGCGCCTTGCCGGATGCCGCCTCGCGCTGCCGCGCCTGCTCCTCCCGCCGCTCTGCCAGCGCCCTGGTGACAGCGGGCCGCCTATCCTTGAGCGTGAAGATGTCGGCCGCCGTCTTGACCAATCCGCGATTGAAGAACAAGTCGATGTTTTCGGCGCCCAGGCCTTCAATATCGAGCGCGCCGCGCGACACGAAGTGACGCAATCTTTCCACCGCCTGCGCGGCGCAGATCAGCTCGCCGGTGCAGCGCCGGCGGGAATCTTCCTTGCCGGTCTTCTCGTTGATCTCGCGCGTCGCCGGCGAACCGCAGACCGGACAGGTGTGCGGAAATTCGTAAGGCACGGCATCGGCCGGCCGTTTGTCGACGACGACGCTGACGATCTGCGGAATGACGTCGCCTGCCCGTTGGATGACGACCGTGTCGCCTATGCGCACGTCGATGCCGTCGCGGATCGGCTGGCCGTTGCTGTCGAAGCCTTTGATATAATCTTCGTTGTGGAGGGTGACGTTCTCGACCACCACGCCGCCGACCGTCACCGGCGCCAGCCGCGCAACCGGCGCCAGCGTGCCGGTGCGGCCGACCTGGATATCGATCCGTTCCACCGTCGTCATCGCCTGCTCGGCCGGGAATTTGTGGGCAACCGCCCAGCGCGGCTCGCCGGTGACGAAACCCCAGCGGCGCTGCAGTTCCAACTGGTCGACCTTGTAGACGACGCCGTCGATGTCATAGCCGAGCGAGGAGCGCTGATCCTCGATCCGGTGATAATGCGCGATCAGTTCCTCGACCGACTTAGCCCGCACCATCAGCGGGCTGACCTTGAACCCCCATTCGGCGAATTTCTGCACGGCGGCGTATTGGGTCGGCGCGGGATCCGCCGTCGTATAGCCCCAGGCATAGGCGAAGAATTTAAGGTTGCGGCTGGCGGTGACCGTCGGGTCCTTCTGCCGCAGCGAGCCGGCCGCCGTGTTGCGTGGATTGACATAATCCTGGCCGCCGATCGCCGCCGAGCGCTCCTTCAGCGCCTCGAATTCGGCATAGGTCATGTAGACCTCGCCCCGCACCTCGATGACGTCCGGCCAGCCGGATCCCTTCAGCGTCTTCGGAATATCGGAAATGGTCTTGAGATTGGCCGTGATGTCTTCGCCGACGGCGCCATCGCCGCGCGTCGCGCCCTGCACGAACACGCCGTTTTCATAGCGCAGCGAGGCCGACAACCCGTCGATCTTCGGCTCGGCCGTGAAGGCAATGTCGAGATCCTTGTCGCGGTCGAAGAAGCGCCGCCCGCGTTCGATGAAGTCGGCGACGTCCTGGTCGGTGTAGGCCTTGGCGAGGCTGAGCATCGGCACCGCGTGGCGCACTTTGGCAAAGCCCTCGGCCAGCGGCGCGCCGACGCGGCGCGACGGCGAATCCTCGCGCACCAGATCCGGGAAACGCTCCTCGATGGCGAGGTTGCGCCGGCGCAGCGCGTCGTACTCAGCGTCCGTGATCGTCGGCGCGTCCTCGGTGTGATAATGCCGGTCGTGCACCGCGATCTCTTCAGCCAGCCGCTTCAGCTCGTCCACGGCTTCGCTCTCGCTCAATGATTCGACTGGCTTTTCCGACATGCAGCGCGTTCCTCGACTATGGCGGGCCACTATAAATCAGGATTCGCCGGCAGGGAGTCGGCCTGCGCAAAAATCATTGTTGAACAGCGGGATGCAGTCATCTGCTGACTCTGCTTTCCAGCATGGAGAATCAAGCAGCCGGGATGCGTTGAGATCGAGGTCGGGCCAAGCCGGGAAGGGGTGGCTTCCGGGAAGCTAAGCCGCGGCCGTATTCTCGCGCAGCAGCCGCTCGGCGGCGGCGCGGGCTTCGTCGGTGATGGTGGCGCCGGCGAGCATGCGCGCGATCTCTTCCTGGCGCGCCGCGCGGTCCATCTCCGCAATGCCGGTGGCGACACGGTCGCTGCCGCCGGACTTGGAGATCAGGAAATGCGTGGCCGCGCGCGCCGCCACTTGCGGTGCATGGGTGACGGAAAGCACCTGCACACGTTTCGACAACCTCGCCAGCCGCTGGCCGATGGCGTCGGCCACGGCGCCGCCGACACCGGTGTCGATTTCGTCGAAAACCAAGGTCGGCGCCGAGCCACGGTCGGCCAGCGCCACTTTAAGCGCCAAAAGGAAGCGCGAAAGCTCGCCCCCCGAAGCCACCTTCATCATCGGGCCTGGCCTTGTGCCTGGATTGGTGCGCACCCAGAACTCGACCTGATCGATGCCCTCTTCCATGCGGCCTTCGGCGTCGCTTGCAATTTCGACGATGAACTCGGCCCGTTCGAGCTTGAGTGCCGGCAATTCGGCCATCACCGCTTTGGTCAGGCCCGCGGCGGCGGCATGACGCAGCGAGGAAAGCTGCGCGGCGGCAATGTCATAGGCCTTGCGCGCGGCGGCCGCCTGCTTCTCCAACCCGTGTAGCCGCTCTTCGCCGGCATCGAGGTCGGCAAGGTCGGCCACCATCGTGTCGCGCAGCTGCGCCAGGTCGTCGACGGCGACATTGTGCTTGCGCGAGGCGGCGCGCAGCGAAAACAGCCGCTCCTCCGCCTTCTCCAGACGCTGCGGATCATATTCGGTGGCGCGAAGCGCGGCTTCGACGCCGGACTGCGCCGCGTCGAGCGAGATCATCGCCTCGTCCAGCGATTTCACCACGTCGTCGAGCAGGCCCGGTGCTTCGCCCGCCTTGCGCTGCAGCCGCCGGAGCAGGCTGGCAAGCTGCGGCAGGGGCGAGGACGGCCCAGACAGCACGTCCTGCGCATCATGGATTTCCGAGGCGATCTTTTCTGCCCGCATCATCGTCGCGCGCAACTCGGCGAGAACGGCCTCTTCCCCTGGTTGGGGATCGAGCTTCGTCAGCTCCGCGACGGAGGCGCGCAGATAGTCGGCCTCACGCGCCGCCGCCTCGACCTTGGCGCGATGCCTTGACAGTTCCTGCTCGCAACCGAGCCAGTAGCGCCAGGCCTCGCCCGCTCCACGCGCCGAGCCCAGATGGCCGCCAAAGCTGTCCAGCAAGTCGCGATGCGCGCCGGGATCGACCAGGGCGCGCTCATCGTGCTGGCCATGGATCTCGACCAGCGCACGGCCGACATCGCGCATCAACGTGACGCTGGAGGGCTGATCATTAACAAACACGCGCGTGCGGCCATCCGCCGTCTGGACACGGCGCAGGATGATGTCGCCGTCGTCCTCAATGGCGTTCTCAGCGAGCATCGCGCGGGCCGGATGGTTGCGCGGCACGTCGAACACCGCGATGACTTGGCCTTGCGCCGCGCCGTGGCGGACCAGCGAGGCATCGCCGCGCGCGCCAAGCGCCAGCGACAGCGCATCGAGCAGGATGGATTTGCCGGCGCCGGTCTCGCCGGTCAGCACCGAAAGGCCGGGCAGGAAGTCGATGTCCAGCTTCTCGATCAGAACGATATCGCGGATCGACAGTCTGGACAGCATCAGCTTCAGGCGCCGGTAATCAGTTTCCCGGCCTTGGAGATCCACGACCCGGCATTTTCGCGCGGCTCAAGCCCATTGCTCTGCAGGAGCTTGTAGGAGTCCTTGTACCACTGGCTGTCCGGATAGTTGTGACCAAGCACCGCCGCGGCGGTCTGCGCTTCCGAGGTCAGACCCATGGCGTAATAGCTCTCGGTCAGGCGCGCGAGCGCCTCTTCGACATGGCGCGTGTTGGAATAATTCTCGACCACGGTGCGGAAGCGCTTGACGGCGGCGATATATTCGCGGCGCTCGAGATAATAGCGGCCGATCTGCATTTCCTTGCCGGCGAGCTGGTCGGTGGCGAAGCGGATCTTGTCCTTGGCGTCATCGACATATTCGGAGGTCGGCCAGCGCGTCACCAGTTCCTGCATGGTCTGCACGGTCTGGCGCGCTTCCTTCTGGTCCTGGGTGACGTCCTTGATCTGACGGTAGTAGCTCAAGCCGATGATGTACTGCGCGTAGGCAGCATCGTCCGTCGACGGATAGAGCGTCAGATAGCGCTTGGCCGAGCCGATCGCCTCGTCATAATTGCCGGCGCGATAGTCGGCGAAGGCGCCCATAACCATCGATTTGCGGGCGAATTCCGAATAGGGATGCTGACGGTCGACAGCATCGAACTTCTTGCTCGCTTCGTCCAGGCGGCCGGCGTTCAAATTGGCGAGGCCCTGGTTGTAGAGAACGTCCGCCGGTTCGGTCTGGTCGACATAGGTCGCCAGATTAACGTCCTTCTCGGACGACAGGCAGGCGGACAGCACCAGCGAAGGAACGACCACCGACAGCGCCAGGAAAACAGCCCGATGCGGCGCTACCGATTGACCAACTCGCGAAAAAAACATGTTTGGAATCCGCCCTTTCGGCGCCGTTTCGGTCCGGGCCGCAGCCATAAACCATATTCCCCTTGCCCGGCAACGCTATCTGCGGCCAATCGCACATTTTTGTGGCGGTTTGACGCAATGCGCGAGGCTGCACAATTTCGGGAGTTTGTGATGCATCCGCGCAACACAACCCCGCCCCTATAACGCCAGAAAATCGTTAAAAATCAGATCACCCAGGGTGCGTAGACCGGCCCGCTGACAGCGATCATCTCGGCGCTGCGGCCGCGATCGCGGCGCCTGGTCTCGACGATCTCGAAGGCCGTGCGGTCCGAAAGCAGGCGGCGCAGCGCCGCAGCGTTCATCCGGTGGCCGCCGCGATAGGAGCGGAAGCAGCCGATGAAACGCGCCCCGGCCAGCGCCAGATCGCCCATGGCATCGAGCGTCTTGTGGCGGGCGAACTCGTTCGGGTAGCGCAGCCCGCCGACATTGATGACGCGGTTGTCGTCACCGATGACCAGCGAATTCTCGAGCGACGAGCCGAGCGCGTAGCCGGCCGCCCACAGTCGCTCGACATCCTTCATGAAGCCGAAGGTGCGGGCCCGCGCGATGTCGCGGCGGAAGATGTCGGCGTTGATGTCGGAGGCAAAAAGCTGACGGCCGATCGCCGGGCTTTCGAAATCGATCTCGACCTCGAAGCGCGTGCCGTCATAGGGGCGGAATTCGGCCCAGGACGCGCCGGCTTCGATGCGGACCGGCTTGACCACGCGGATATAGCGGCGCTTGACCGGCAGCGTCTCGATGCCGGCCTGGTCGATGGCCTCGACGAAGGCAACCGCGCTGCCGTCGAGAATGGGGACCTCCGGACCGTCGATCTCGATGATGAGGTTGTCGATGCCGAGCCCAAACACCGTCGCCATCAGGTGCTCGACAGTGCCGATATGCTGGCCGGCAGGATCGCCGAGCATGGTGCAAAGATCGGTCGCGCCGACCTCGGAAACCAGCGCGCGGAACTCGCGGCCCGCACCGCCATCCGAAAGGTGGAACACGATGCCGGTATCGGCGTCGGCGGGCAGGAAATGAACGGTGACGGGTTTGCCGCTGTGGACGCCCGCGCCGGTCAGCGTCGCACGCGATTTAACTGTCGTCTGATAGTCGTGCAAGACAAACCCCATAGCCTGCGTCCGCTTCGTCAGCCGCTTGCGCATTTTGCGGCCAAATGGATCATTTGGCGTCCGCATGAAAGCGGCAAAATAAACAAGGGCATGCGGCTCTGATGATCGGCAGGCAGGGCCAACTCCCCGAATCCCGGCAAACCGACTTTAGTCCGGCGCGAAGATAGTGGTCCCGCCGGGAGACTCCAAATCACGGTTTCTTTCCCGGTGTAACCGCATCTGGACGCGAGGAAATACACGTAAGCCTCTGTTTTATCACCATTTTAAAATGCCAACAGGCAGACGGTCGCTCGTCTGCCTGTTAACAACCGTTATAAATCGTTAACGATCAGTTGGCCTGGCGGCGCAGGAACGCCGGAATCTCCAGCTGGTCGTCTTCCTGGACTGTACGCGCCTGCGGCGTCAGCCGGCCCTGGTCGTCAAGCTGGCCGCGACGCGGCGCGTAGAGCTGCGGATCCTGGCTGGCGAGGCGGCGCATTTCCGGTGCTGCCTGGCGCAGTTTCGGCTCGCGCGGCTGCGCCGGCTGGAGCCGCGCCGGCTCTTCCTCGCGGCGGGTCAGGCCGTTGGTCAGCCGCTTGATCAATCCCATCGGTCCGCTGTTCTCATGGTCGGCGGGGCGGCTCTTGGCTTCCACCTCGGCCTTCACCACCGGCGGAAAGTCCTCGACGCGCGGCATGCGCTGCGGCGCCGCCGCCATCGGCTGCGGCATTTCGCGCAGCGGCGCCGGCTGCACGATCTGCTGCTGCACCACCGGCTGCGGCTGAGGCTGCGCCGGCGGAGCCTGGAAGATCTTGCTCTGCGGACGGAAGTCGTCGACCGGCGCCTGACGCGGCTGCGCCATCGCGGCGGCGTTGGCCTCGGCAAGCTGGATCGCTTCGGCGACCGGATCAAAGGCGCGAGGCTCGTAAGCCTGCTGCTGAACCGGTGCGGGACGGCTTTCCTGAACAGGCGCTGCTGGACGGGCAACCGGCTTTTGCGGCGCGCGGATCGAGATCGGCGCAGCAGCGATTTCGGCCGCCGACTTGTCGATGCCGGTGGCGACGACCGAGACGCGGATCACGCCTTCCAGATCCTCGTCGAAGGTGGCGCCGAGGATGATGTTGGCGTCCTGGTCGACCTCCTCGCGGATGCGGGTCGCGGCCTCGTCGACCTCGAACAGGGTGAGGTCGCGGCCGCCGGTGATCGAGATCAGCAGGCCCTTGGCGCCCTTCATCGAGGTCTCGTCGAGCAGCGGGTTGGCGATGGCGGCTTCCGCCGCTGCCATCGCGCGGCCCTCGCCCGAAGCCTCGCCGGTGCCCATCATCGCCTTGCCCATCTCGCGCATCACCGAGCGCACGTCGGCGAAGTCGAGATTGATCAGGCCTTCCTTGACCATCAGGTCGGTGATGCAGGCGACGCCGGAATAGAGCACCTGGTCGGCCATGGCGAAGGCATCGGCGAAGGTGGTCTTGTCATTGGCCAGCCTGAACAGGTTCTGGTTGGGGATGACGATCAGCGTATCGACGCATTTCTGCAGTTCCTCGATGCCCATGTCGGCCGTCTTCATGCGGCGCTGGCCTTCGAAGTGGAACGGCTTGGTGACGACGCCGACGGTGAGGATGCCCTTTTCGCGCGCGGCGCGGGCAACGACCGGAGCAGCGCCGGTGCCGGTGCCGCCGCCCATGCCGGCGGTGACGAAGCACATATGGGTGTTGGAGAGATGATCGATGATCTCGTCGATGCACTCTTCCGCCGCCGCGCGGCCGACTTCCGGCTGCGAACCGGCGCCGAGCCCTTCGGTGACATGCGCGCCGAGCTGGATCAGCCGCTCCGCCTTCGACATCGTCAGCGCCTGCGCATCGGTGTTGGCCACCACGAACTCGACGCCGCGCAAGCCGGCGGTGATCATATTGTTTACGGCATTGCCGCCGCCGCCGCCGACACCGAACACGGTGATGCGCGGCTTAAGCTCGGTGATGTCCGGCTTCTGCAGATTGATGGTCATTGTCTCCGTCCTTTGCCTTTCCCGCCGCCTCGCCGCTGCGGCCGCCTATGGGGCTGTCCCCGTCAAATTAAAAACTGTCTCTCAACCACTGACTCATGCGATGCAGTTTTCCGCCCGTTCCGGTCATCCTGAAACCGGAAAGTCCTTTCGCCGAATGGCTCTCGAAGCTCGCCATCTGCGGATAGATCAGCAGCCCGACCAGGGTCGAGAACGCCGGTCCCTTGGCCGCTTCCGGCAGGCCCGCCACGCCGAGCGGCCGGCCGATGCGCACATTGCGTCCGAGGATGCGGCGCGCCGCTTCCGGCAGGCCTGACAGTTGGCTGGCGCCACCGGTGAGCACGACACGCTTGCCGACGGCATTGCCGTAGCCGGATTTGTTGAGTCGGTCGCGCAGCAGTTCCAGCGTCTCGTCGATGCGGGCGCGGATGATGCGCGTCATCACCGAGCGCGGGATCTGCAGCGGCATCTCGCCTTCCTCGCCGATCGGCTGGATCGAAACCAGGTCACGATCATCGGCGCTGCCGGGCAGCGCCGAACCGTGCATGACCTTCAGCCGCTCGGCGGCGTCGAGCGAGGTCGACAGCCCCTTGGCCATGTCGAGCGTCACGTGGTTGCCGCCGATCGCGATGGCGTCGCCATGCACGAACTTGCCTTCCGAGAACACCGAGATCGTTGTGGTGCCGCCACCCATGTCGATGCAGGCCGCGCCCATTTCGAGCTCGTCGTCGACCAGTGCTGCCAGCCCGCTGGCGTAGGGCGTCGCCACCAGGCGCTCGACGGATAGATGCGAGCGGTTGATGCAGAGCTCCAGATTGCGCATCGGCGCCGCATCGCCCGTCAGCACGTGCATGTCGACGCCCAGCGCATCGCCGACCATGCCGCGCGGATCGCGCACGCCGCGTTCGGCATCGAGCGAGAAGCCGACGGGAAGCGAATGGACCACCTCCCGCTCGGACCGCAATGCCTGCTTGGCGCCGGCGGCGAGCACACGCTTGATGTCGGCTTCCTCGACCTGGTGGCCGCCGAGATTGATGGTTGCCGAGAAGGCCTCGCTCTTCAGCCGGCCGGCCGTCATGTTGACGATGAGGGAATCGACGGTCAGTCCGGCCATGCGCTCGGCCGCATCGACGGCAAGGCGGATCGCATGCTCTGCGCGGTCGAGATCGACCACGACTCCCGACTTCACGCCCTGCGATTTCTGATGGCCGATGCCGATCACCTGGATGCGATGCGAGCGCCCGCGCAGAAGCTTGCCATCCTCGCGCGGCCGCAGCTTCGCCACCACGCAGCAAACCTTGCTCGAGCCCACATCCAGCACGGTGAGCGTGCCGGACCGGCGCGAAGAAGCATCACCGCTGCCGCCAAGCCAGCTCATATCTTCGTCTCCGGCTTGCGCTTGGCCAGGCTCTTCGGCTTTTCGCTGAGCGCGGCCTCGCGCTGCGTTGCTGCTTCCGGCGTCAGCTCGACGACCAGCCGGTCGGACAGGCGCATGTCGACCGCGGCGATATCGCGCGTCAGCAGACCGTCGTCATGATCGAGCTTGACGAGATCGGCGATCGCCTGGTCCTCGCCGTCTTCCGGCAATTTGACCGTGATGCCGTTCTCCAGCTTCAGGTCCCAGCGGCGTTCACCGATGCGGATATAGCCTTTGACCCGCGCGGCGAGCTCGGGATAGCGCTTGATCTTGTCCATGAACTCCGGCGCCTTGGCCGGCGCGCCGGTGCCGATGATCAACGGCAGCAGCGCCTGCTTGCCGCCGGAGAAAGGTGCGATCACGGCGCCGGACCGCTCGATGACCGAAAGCGAACTGCCCTGCTGCCAGAGCGCGAAGGGCTCGCGCTCCTGGATGTGCACTTCCAGCGTGTGCGGATAGATCTTGCGCACCGCCGCCACCTCGACCCAGGGCAGCGTTGCGATGCGTTCGCGAGCGGCCTCGGCGTCAAAGCCGATCAACGACGTCCAGCCGTCAAGGCCGAGCTGGTCCAGTATGTCGATCTCGGAGGTCTGGCGGTTGCCGACGACCTTGATCTGATCGACGGCAAAGCCGGTGCGGGCCGTCACCCCCTGCACGATGCTGTCGGCGTAGCCGCCGAGAATGGCGCCATAGGCGCCGCTCGAGGCCAGCAGCACGGCGGAGAGGATCGCAGCGGAGAAACGCGGCGCCTCATATTCACCGCCGCACAGGCGCGCCAACTGGCGCACCGGCCGGCGAAGCTGGCGCGGCAGCACGAAATGGTCGAACGACAGCGGGATGCCGAACAGCGCGAAACCAGCCGCGCCGCTGCCTCTATCCTGTCCCCACCTCAACGCAGACACGAAGCGTCCTCCACCATCCAACTCAACAAATCGCCGAACGAGTGTCCCGCTTGCGCGGCGATTTCCGGCACCAGAGACGTCGGCGTCATGCCCGGCTGGGTGTTGATCTCGAGCCAGACAACCTCGCCGTTTTCAGAGTGACGGTCGTCGTAACGGAAGTCCGACCGGGAGACGCCCCGGCAACCGATGGCAAGATGAGCCTTAAGGGCCAGTGTCTGTATTTTTTGGTAAATATTCGGTGAAATTTTTGCAGGGATTTCGTGTTTTGAGCCGCCGGGCACGTATTTTGAATCGTAGTCGTAGAAGGAATGGCCGGTCGGGATGATCTCGCAGACGCCGAGCGCCACGTCGCCCATCACCGCGCAGGTCAATTCCCGCCCATGGATGTAGCGCTCGACCATGACGATCTCGCCATATCGCCACTCGGACGAACCTATCACCTGCGGCGGATGCGACTGCCCCTCATGCACGATCACGACGCCGAAGCTCGAGCCTTCGTTGACCGGCTTCACCACATAAGGCGGCTTCATCGGATGCTTGTTCTGAACAGCGAAGCGGTTGATCACCTTGGATTCCGCGACCGGAATGCCGGCCGCCTTGGCGATCTTCTTGGACTGCTCCTTGTTCATGGCCAGCGCCGAGGCGAGCACACCCGAGTGGGTGTAGGGAATTCCGAGATATTCGAGAATTCCCTGGATGGTGCCGTCCTCGCCGAA
This sequence comes from Mesorhizobium sp. B1-1-8, assembly GCF_006442795.2. Lineage (NCBI taxonomy): Bacteria > Pseudomonadati > Pseudomonadota > Alphaproteobacteria > Hyphomicrobiales > Phyllobacteriaceae > Mesorhizobium > Mesorhizobium sp. B1-1-8. The sequence goes on along the minus strand of NZ_CP083956.1, from coordinate 2,652,016 downwards.
CGGACCATGCAGTGCATTGAAGACGACGTCGGGCTTGAGTTCGGCAAGCACAGCCCCGACATCGCGCGAAACATCGACGCGGGTGACCGGATAGCCTTCATTCTCGAGCGCATCCGCACATGCCTTTCCCGAGGACAGAGACACGGGCCGTTCCGAGGAGAAACCACCCAGGAGGACGGCCACATGCTTCTTGTTCATTTCCCGTCATCCCCTCTCACGCCGGGCCCGCAACCGAGATTTCCACACCAGCATCGCCATACATTGAGTCCGAGTCTTCCGGCAGGTTGCCCCCCAGACGGAAAACGCGGCTTCACGCGTCGAACGACTCAAATCAGGAAACGCTTCAGGGCAGAGAATCAGAGAGTTGATTCGCTGGCAAGTGCCTATGATTCCGAGAGATTCACTTTCCGCGAAAACGGCAGAAAAAAGCGTGTTGTTGAGTCTTTGCGGCAACGCTCAGCGGCATTCCAACCGTCCAGGTTCAAGCATCACTTGAACCTGGATATACCGCCGGGATGTGTTGGGATTCAGGTCCGGCCGGCATCACCTGAATATCGCACATCTCAGAGCAGTTGTCCGAGGAACTCCTGCACGGCGTGGCCCGGCCGGAAGTTGCCGAGCCGCTTGATCTCCCAGTGCAGTCGGATTCCCGAATTCTCGAGCACCCGCGCGCGCACCGTCTCGCCCAAATATTCGAGGTCGTAGCCGGTCGCGGTGCCGGTGTTGATCATGAAGTTGCAATGCATCGGCGACATCTGCGCGCCGCCGATCATCAGCCCGCGGCAGCCGGCCTTGTCGATCTCCTTCCAGGCCGAGGTGCCTTCCGGATTCTTGAACGTCGAGCCGCCGGTCTTCTCGCGGATCGGCTGCACCGTCTCGCGGTGGTTCTGCACGGCATCCATCGCCGCCTTGATCGCCGCCTTGTCTTCCGGCACGCCTTCGAAAACGGCCGAGGTAAAGATCAGTCCGGCGGGTGCCGAGGAATGGCGATAGCCATAGCCCATGTCGGCGTTGCTCAGTGTGTAGGGATTGCCCTTGCGATCGAGCGCCCGCACCTCGACCACGCGCTCGCGCGTCTCGACGCCGTTGGCGCCGGCATTCATCCTGAGCGCTCCGCCGACGGCGCCCGGGATGCCATGATAGAAATGGAAGCCGCCGATGCCGGCTTCATAGGCTACAGCAGCCAAGCGCTTGTCCGGGGTCGCGGCGCCCGCCCTGATCGTGCTCGGCCCGATCACCTCGGCCTCGCCAAAACCCTTGGCCGAAAGCCTGATGACGAAGCCGGGAATGCCGCCGTCGCGCACCAGCAGGTTCGAGCCGACACCAACCACCATCACCGGGATCTCTTCCGGCACCGCGCGCAGGAATGCCGCGAGATCCTCCCCGTCGGCCGGCTGGAACAGCGCCTCGGCCAGGCCGCCGGCGCGGAACCAGGTGATCTTGTCCATCTCGGCATTGGGCGTGATGCGGCCGCGCAGGCCGGCAAGCCGGTCGCCAAGCTTGTCGATCAGGGCCTGGCCGCGTGTCATGAGCCGGTCCCGCCGAGTTCCTTGGGCAACGCATAGGCCCATAGCGTGATATTGCCGGCCCCGAGGAAAACGACGAAGTCGCCGGGCTTGGCCAAGTCGCGGATGATCGGCGCGATCGCAGCCGGACCCTCGACAAAGCGCGCGTCGCGGTGACCGCCGGAGCGGATGCGCGACACCAGCGCATCCGACGTCACGCCTTCGATCGGCTCTTCACCGGCCGCATAGACGGGCGCCACCATCACCGTGTCGGCATCGTTGAAGCAGACGGAAAACTCCTCGAACAGGTCATGCAGCCGGGTGAAGCGGTGCGGCTGCGCGATGGCGATGACGCGGCCCTTGGTGGCGCTGCGCGCGGCCTTCAGCACCGCCGCGATCTCGACCGGGTGATGGCCGTAATCGTCGAACACATCGACGCCGTTCCACGAACCGGTATGGGTGAAGCGCCGCTTGACGCCGGCGAAGGACGACAGGCCCTTCTTGATCGCCTCCGCCGACAGGCCGAGCTCATGCGCAACCGCGATCGCGGCAGTGGCGTTGGAGACATTGTGCCGACCCGGCATCGGCAGCCGCAGATCCTTGATCACCGTCGTGCCGCGTCCCTTGCGGTCGCGGATCACCACGTCGAACTCCGACGCGGCGCCGGCTGTGCGATGATTGGTGAAGCGCACGTCGGCCTGCGCGTTCTCGCCATAGGTGATGACGCGTCGGTCCTCGATGCGGCCGACCAGCGCCTGCACCTCCGGATGGTCGGTGCACATCACGCCGAAGCCGTAGAACGGCACGTTTTCGACGAACTGGCGGAACGCCTCGCGCACCTTGTCGAAACTGCCATAGTGGTCGAGATGCTCAGGGTCGATGTTGGTGACGACGGCGATCTCGGCCGGCAGCTTCAGGAACGTGCCGTCACTCTCATCGGCCTCGACGACCATCCATTCGCCGTCGCCCATGCGGGCATTGGTGCCATAGGCATTGATGATGCCGCCATTGATGACGGTCGGATCGAGCCCGCCGGCATCGAGCAATGTCGCCACCATCGAGGTGGTCGTCGTCTTGCCGTGCGTGCCGCCGATGGCAACGGCCTGGCGAAAACGCATTAGTTCGGCGAGCATCTCGGCGCGGCGGACGACCGGCAGCAGCTTCTCCCGCGCGGCCTTGAGTTCCGGATTGGATTTCTTGATCGCCGTCGACACCACCACGACTTCGGCATCGCCGAGATTTTCCGCCTTGTGGCCGACGAAGCACTCGATGCCCTTGTCGCGCAGCCGCTGCACATTGCCGCCGTCGGCCTGGTCTGAGCCTTGCACTTTGTAGCCGAGATTGTGCAGCACCTCGGCGATGCCGCTCATGCCGATGCCGCCGATGCCGATGAAATGCACGAGGCCGATCGTCTGCGGCATCTTCATGCGCGCGTCCTCCTGTAGTCCGAAACGGTTTTGCCGGACGCAATAGCCTCTGTCAGATCGGCGAGCAACCGCGCCGCGTCGGGTTTTCCGGCCAAGCGGGCAGCGGCAGCCATGGTGGCCAGCCGGCCCGGATCCTGCATCAGGGCGCCGACCAGACCGGCAATGTGCTCGGCCGACAGCGTCGACTGCGGATGAACTTCGGCCCCGCCGGCAGCAGCCAGAGCCGCAGCATTCGCCGCCTGGTCATGGTCGAGCGCATGCGGATAAGGCACCAGCAGTGCCGGGCGGCCGATGACGGCGATTTCGGACACGGTCGAGGCGCCGGAGCGCGACATCACCAGATGTGCCGCTGCCATCCGCGCCGCCATGTCGGTAAAGAACGGCGAGACCTGGACGTCAACGCCGAGGCTGGCATAGGCGGCCTTCACCCGCGCGACATCCTCGGCACGCGCTTGCTGGGTGATCACCAGCCGCTTGCGCAGGTCCTCCGGCAACAGCCCGATTGCCGCCGGCACGGCATCGGAAAAGAACTGCGCACCCTGGCTGCCGCCGAACACCAGAAAGCGGAACGGCTCATTGTCGCCGGACGCCGCATAAAGCGTCTTGGCCGCCTCCAATACCTGCGGCCTGACCGGATTGCCGGTGGTCACCGTCTTGGCGCCGGCGGCATTTTCAACTTCCGGCAGGAAGCCGCCGGCGATCGCGTCGACGCGGCTGGCCAACGCCCTGTTGGCACGGCCCATGACGGCGTTCTGCTCATGAATGAGCGTCGGCACCTTGCGCCGGGTCGCGGCGTAGAGCGGCGGCAGCGTCGGATAGCCACCGAAGCCGACGACCGCCTCCGGTTTGATCTTGGCAATTACCCGCCCGGCTTCACGCACGCCCAGCCAGATCTTCCAGAATGCCGAGAGCACGGCAACTGGGTTCCTCGAGCCCAGCGTCGCCGAGGCGATCGGATGGACGTCTGCAGCCGGGAAATGGCGGGAATAGCGCTCGGCGCGATGGTCGGTGGCCAGATGCACCTTCCAGCCGCGTTCGGCGAGTTCATGCGCCAGCGCTTCGGCCGGGAACAGATGCCCGCCCGTTCCGCCGGCCGCCAGGAGGATGTTACCCTTCGGCATCCGGTCTCATTCCGCCGGCATTGCGCGCTGCGACAAGGCAAAGCCCATCTGCTTGCGCTTTTCCGGACGCTTGCGGGTCAGCGCCAGCACCATGCCCATCGAGACGGCAATCGCAATCTGCGAGGAGCCGCCATACGAGATGAACGGCAGCGTCATACCCTTGGCCGGCATCAGCTGCAGGTTGACGCACATGTTGATGGCCGACTGCAGGCCGAAAACGGTGACGAGGCCGCCGACGGCGTAGCGAGTGAAATCATCGTGCTCCTTGAGCGCGGTGTTGAGGCCGCGCAGCACGATGAAGGCGAAAATCGACATGATGAAGAAGCACATGATCAGCCCGAATTCCTCGCCCGCGACCGAGAAGACGAAGTCGGCGTGGCTGTCGGGGATGACCCGCTTCACCGTGCCCTCGCCCGGCCCGACCCCGAACCAGCCGCCGTTGATCAGCGCCTCGCGGCCCATATCGACCTGGAAGGTGTCGCCCTCGCCGGTGAGGAATTTGTCGATGCGCAAGGCAACGTGCGGAAAGACGGTATAGGCGGCGAACACGCCGCCGACGCCGGCCGCACCCAGTGCGACGATCCAGAACCAGGGCAATCCGGCCATGAAGAACATCACACCCCAGGTGCCCAGCACCAGCATCGTCTGGCCGAGATCGGGCTGCGCCACCAAAAGCGAGATCACCAGGGCAAGCAGCAGCATGGCAAACAGATTGCCGGGGATATCGGGCTGGCGCCGGTGTTCGGCAAACAGCCATGCACAGATGATGACGAAGGCCGGCTTCAGGAATTCGGACGGCTGGATGGACAGCCCGGCAAGCGACACCCAGCGCCGCGCGCCCTTGACCTCGACGCCGATGTAGAGCACCGCCACCATCAGCACCAGCATGATGCAGAGCATGACCAGCGACATGCGCCTGATCTGCCGCGCTTCGAGGAAGGAGACGGCGAGCATAACGCCTAGCGCCGGGATGGTGAAGATGATCTGTCTGGTGGCGAAGTGGAAGCTGTCGAGACCGATGCGCTCGGCCACCGCCGGGCTCGCGGCGAAGGACAGGACGATACCCAGCCCCATCAGCGACAAGAATGCCGCCAGAAACCAGCGATCGATCGTCCACCACCAGGTTGCGACCGGACTTTTGTCGAGACGGCTTTGCATCAACGTGGCCCTCCGATGGGTTTCACCCCATCAATAGCAGTCGCAGCTTGCCTGAAGGCTTCGCCGCGAACCTCGAAATTCTTGAACTGGTCGAAACTGGCGCAGGCCGGCGAAAGCAGCACCACGGCCTCGCCGCCGGTGTCGTTTGCCGCGTCGTTGGCGGCATGCTCGACCGCCGCCGCCAGCGTTCCGGAAATTTCGTAAGGCACCGCCTCGCCGAGCGTGGCGGAGAAAGCAGGCGCCGCCTCGCCGATCAGGTAGGCCTTGGCGATGCGCGGGAAGAAACCGCGCAGCGGCTCGATGCCGCCTTCCTTGGGCAGACCGCCGGCGATCCAGTAGATGCGGTTGAAACTCGACAGCGCGGGGGCGGCCGCATCGGCATTGGTCGCCTTGGAATCGTTGACGAACAGAACGTTGTCCTTGCGGCCGACCTGCTCCATGCGATGCGCAAGCCCCGGAAAGCTTTCCAGCCCAGCCTGGATTTCGCCGAGCTCCAGCCCGACTTTCAGGCAGGCGGCAACGGCAGCCAGCGCATTCTGTGCATTGTGCTGGCCGCGCAGCGAGCCGATGCCCTCGAGAAACGCGACGCGGCTGTAGCGGCCGTGCACCGCTTCCATCAGATTGGTGCCGTCGGCGAAATAGCCGTCTGTCAAAGGCAGGCGCTTGGAGATGCGGATGACGGTCTTGCCCGCCCGCTCCAGCCGGTCGGCGATCTGGGCGCACCAGGAATCGTCGACGCCGATGATAGCGGTGTCGCTGCCGGCAACCAGCCTTTCCTTGATCGAGGCGTAGTGCGCCATCGTGCCATGGCGGTCGAGATGGTCGGGCGTCAGATTGAGCAGGATGCCGGCGGTCGGATTGATGGAGGGCGCGAGGTCGATCTGGTAAGACGAGCACTCGACCACATAGTGCCGGTCAGGCTCAAGCGGATCGAGCGTCATGATGGCGCGGCCGATGTTGCCGCCCATCTGCGTGTCGCGCCCGGCCGATTTCAGGACATGCGCCGTCAGCGCCGTCGTCGTCGACTTGCCGTTGGTGCCGGTGATGGCGATAAAGGGCACGGCCGGCGCGCGCTGGATCCGTTCGCGACAGAACAGCTCGATGTCGCCGATCACCTCGACGCCGGAAGCCCGCGCCAACTCCACCGTCCAATGCGGCTTCGGATGCGTCAGCGGCACGCCGGGCGACAGCACGAAGGCCGCGAAGCGCGACCAGTCGGCGCCGCGCAAATCGCCGGTCGCGATACCTGCCGCAGCTGCCTTGGCGACGCTGTCTGGATTGTCGTCCCAGGCGAGGATCTCGGCGCCGCCCGCAAGCAGCGCATGCGCGGTGGCGATCCCCGAGCCGCCGAGCCCGAAGAGCGAAACGCGTTTGCCTGCAAAGGAAGCGGCGGGGATCAATCGGTTGTCCTATCTGAGCTTGAGGGTCGAGAGGCCGACGAGCGCCAGGATCACGGCGATGATCCAGAAGCGGATCACCACCTGGCTCTCGGTCCAGCCGAGCTTTTCGAAATGGTGATGGATCGGCGCCATCAGGAAGACGCGCTTGCCGGTCATCTTGAAGTAGCCGACCTGGATGATGACCGACAGGATTTCGACCACGAACAGCCCGCCGACGATGACCAGCACGATCTCGTGCTTGGTGGCGACTGCGATGGTGCCGATCAGTCCGCCCATCGCCAGCGAGCCGGTGTCGCCCATGAAGATCGCCGCCGGCGGCGCGTTGAACCAGAGAAAGCCGAGGCCGGCGCCGATCACCGCGCCGAGCACGACCGCCAGCTCGCCGGTGCCGGGAACGAAATGGATCTGCAGATATTCGGCGAAGATCGCGTTGCCCGACAGATAGGCGATGACGCCGAAGGACGCCGCGGCGATCATGATCGGCACGATCGCCAGGCCGTCGAGGCCGTCGGTCAGGTTCACCGCATTGCCCGCGCCGACAATGACGAAGCAGGAGAACGGCACGAAGAACCAGCCGAGATTGATCAGGAACTCCTTGGCGAAAGGGAACGTCAGCGACGACGAGAACGGCGCCTGGCCGTTATGCATGATCACCCAGGCGGCGATGCCGGCGATGACGAATTCGATCGCCAGCCTGGCCTTGCCGGAAAAGCCGAGATGCGACTGCTTGGTGACTTTCAGATAGTCGTCGTAAAAGCCGATCGAGCCGAAGCCGACGGTGACCAGCAGCACCACCCAGACATAAATGCTGGAAAGGTTCGCCCACAGGATCGAGGAGCCGATGATGCCGGACAGGATCATCAATCCGCCCATGGTCGGCGTTCCGGCCTTCTTGAAGTGCGTCTGCGGCCCGTCGGCGCGGATGGGCTGGCCCTTGCCTTGCCGCAGCCGCAGCGAATTGATGATCGTCGGCCCGAAGATGAAGACGATCAGCGCCGAGGTGATCAGCGCCCCGCCGGTGCGGAAGGTGATGTAGCGGAAGACGTTGAAGACCGAGATCTTGTCCGCGAAATCGACGAGTAGAGTGAACATGCGCTTCCGTCCCCCGGAGCCGACTTCAGGTCGGTTCGATGGTTGTGGCTTCCGCCGGAAATTTGCCGAGCAATGCGTCGACCAGTTTCGAAAACCCGATGCCTTTCGACGACTTGACCATGACCACGTCGCCGGGCCTGAGCGCCGAAAGCAGGACCGGCTTCAAATCCTCCGTCCCGGCGCGATACTCCGTCTCGATATCGGAAGGCAGAATTTCGGCAAGCGCCCGCATCTCGGGACCGCCGAGAAACACGGTGCGCGTCCCGCTGCCGATGATGAGTTCGGCGAGGGCGGCATGGAGCTTCGCCGAATGGCCTCCGAGTTCGAGCATATCGCCGAGCACGGCAATGCGCCTGCCCTCGCCCGATACAGGCGTGGCGTTGAGCAGCGCCATGGCCGCGGCCATCGAGGCCGGGTTGGCATTGAAGCTTTCGTCGATCAGTGTGATCCGCCCTTCGGGATGGCGCAATATGTGGCGCCTGCCGCGGCCACGCTCGGCGGAGAGATGGGCGAGAGCCGCCGCTGCTTTTTCGAGATCGGCGCCGACCAGTTGCGCCGCCCCCAGCACGGCCAGCACGTTCTGCACGATGTGGCGGCCGGGCGCGCCGACACGGGCTGTCACGTCCTGCTTGCCGATCCTGGCGGTGATGTCGGAATGGTCGGCGTGGAGCTCACAATTGGTGAGCCTGAAAGTCGAGCGGGCATTCTCGCCGAAGCCCAAAACATGCTCGACGCCGGCCTCTTTCGCCGATTTGGCAAGCAGCTTCCAGCGCGGATCGTCGCGATTGAGCACCGCGACACCGCCTGGCTCCAGCCCCTCGAAAATCTCGGCCTTGGCCTTGGCGATCTCGTCGAGGCTCTTGAAGAAACCGAGATGGGCGGCGGCGATCAGCGTCACGATGGCGACATGCGGCCTGACCATCTTGGCCAGCGGCCTGATCTCGCCTGGATGGTTCATGCCGATCTCGAAGACCGCATAGTCGCAGTCCTGCGGCATGCGCGCAAGGGTCACGGGCACGCCCCAGTGGTTGTTGAACGACAGCGCCGAGGCATGCACCTTGCCGACCGCCGACAGCACATGGCGAAGCGCTTCCTTGGTGGTCGTCTTGCCGACCGATCCGGTCACCGCAAGGATCCTGGCCTTCGAACGGGCGCGCGCCGCTACGCCAAGCTTCTCAAGCGCCGCAAGCACATCCTGCACGACGATCATCGGCGCTGTCAGCCGGCCGAGCGACGGCAGCTTGCCTTCCGCGACCACAAGCACGGCAGCACCCGCTTTTACCGCCGCGGTCGCGAAATCGTGGCCGTCCATCGTTTCGCCCTTGATGGCGAAGAAGGCGTCCCCCGGCTCGAGGCTGCGGCTGTCGATCGAGATGCCGCTGATGCCTTCCGGCAGCGAGCCGATCGGCCTGCCCTCCATGGCATCGACCAGCGCCTCGGGGGTCCAGAGCAGGTTCATGCGGCGCGCTCCTGGAGCGCCTCGCGCACTTCCTCATGGTCGGAGAAGTGGAAGGTTTCGGTGCCGATGGTCTGGCCTTCCTCGTGCCCCTTGCCGGCAACGATCAGCGTATCGCCGGCATGCAGCATCGCCACCGCCTCGTGGATCGCCCTGCGGCGGTCGCCGATCTCGATGGCGCCGGGCGCCGCGGCTAGGATCGCGGCTCGGATGGTTTCGGGAACTTCGGTGCGCGGATTGTCGTCGGTGACGATGACGACATCGGCCAGCCGCGTCGCGATCCCGCCCATGATCGGCCTTTTTCCCCGATCGCGATCGCCACCGCAGCCGAACACCACCACGACACGCCCCGTGGTGAACGGACGGACCGCAGCCAGCACATTTTCCAGCGCGTCGGGCTTGTGGGCATAATCGACATAGACCGGAGCGCCCGCCGCTGTCGTGCCGACAAGATCGAGCCGGCCCGGTGCGCCCTTCAGTTTTTCCAACGCCGCCAAGGCTTTACCGACCGACGTTCCAGTCGAAATGGCAAGGCCGGCCGACACCAGAGCATTGGCGATCTGGAAATCGCCGGCCAACGGCAGGTCGATCTCGTAGAGCACGCCGTCGGCCTCCACCTCGGCGCGCTGGCGCCGCCGCTCATGCTCGACCCGCTTCAGCGTCAGGAAATTGCCGTGGCGCCCGACCGTCAGCACGTGTAGCCCCGCCGCTCGCGCTGCCTTGATCGTGGGCTCCGACCACGGGTCGTCGGCGAAGATGACGGCCGGCGCGCCTTTCGGCAGCAGCGTGTCGAACAGGCGCAGCTTGGCGCGATGATAGTCCTCGACCGTCGGATGATAATCCATATGGTCGCGGCCGAGATTGGTGAAGCCGCCGGCGGCGAGCTTGACGCCGTCGAGCCGGCGCTGGTCGAGGCCGTGGCTGGAGGCTTCCATCGAGGCGTGGGTGACGCCGGCCTCCGCCAATTCCTTGAGCAGTTTATGGAGCCCCACCGGATCCGGCGTGGTGAGCGAACCATATTCGTTGCGGCCGGGCGCCACCACGCCGGTGGTGCCGATCGAGGCGGCGGAAAATCCTGCCTGCTCCCAGATCTGCCGGGTGAAGGCTGCGACCGATGTCTTGCCGCTGGTGCCGGTGACGGCGACCATCGTTTCCGGCTGCCTGCCGAAGAAGCGCGCCGCGCTCAGCGCCAGTGCCAGGCGCGGATCGTCGACATGGATGACCGGGATAGACAGGCCGGAAATGGCGTTGCTCTTGCCCGCGACTATTGCTGCCGCGCCGCGGCTGGCGGCATCGGCGGCGTAGCTGGCGCCATCCGCCTTGCTGCCGGCGAGCGCGAAAAAGACGACGCCCGGTTTCACCTGGCGGGAATCGGAGGAGAGGCCGGTCACCTCCAGATCGGGGCAAGCAGTTCCCTCGACAGGCAGGATACCGGCTAGATCTTTCAGATGCATCGAACCCCGTTCACCGCAACAAAATAGCGCGCAGTTACCGGCGCGCCCCAAGAATCACTGATAGGAAACCAGCGTTGCACCATTTTCATGGCTGAAATCTGGCTTCACGCCAAGCATGGCCGCGGAACGTCTGATGATATTGCCGGCCATAACCCCCGCATTGTTGGCCGCGACGTCTGTCATCCCGGGCTTTTCCGGATGCGGGGCGTCGGCAATCGTGAACACGAGGTATTGCGGATCGTCCATCGGGAAGGCGGCGACGAAGGTATTGAAATTCAAGTCCTTAGAGTAGCGGCCGTTGATGACTTTCTCGGCCGTTCCGGTCTTGCCGCCAACCCGGTAGCCGGGGACTCTGGCGTTCCTGGCAGAGCCCTTCTCGGCGTTGAGCGTATAAAGGTAGCGCATGCCTTCGACCGTTTTTTCGCTGACCACTTTCTTGGCCACCGCCATTGCATCCTCCTGGCTGCGGACCAGGAATGTCGGCTCGATCAGATAACCGCCATTCATCAGCGCCGCGCAACCGACGGCCGCTTGCAGCGGTGTCGTCGACACACCATGGCCGAAGGCGATGGTGAACGAATTGACCTGTTTCCAGACCTTCGGTTCGGTCGGGCGGGCGACCTCCGGCAGTTCGGTTTGCATCTTGTCCAAAATTCCAAGGCGATGCAGGAATTCGCGGTGACCCTCGATGCCGACCAGCTCGGCCTCCCTGGCCGACCCGATGTTGGACGAATAGAGGAACACCTCCGGTAACGACAGCACGCGACCCTTGCCGTGGAAATCGTGAATGGCCTGATGGCCAACCCGGATTGGATGCGAAGCGTCGAATCGGCTCGCCATGGTCGCTTTGCCGGAATCGAGCGCCATGGCCGAGGTGAAGCTCTTGAAGGTCGAGCCCATCTCGTAAAGGCCTGCCGACATACGGTTCAGCCGGTCCTTTTCCTGTGCATTATAGGGATTGTTCGGATCGAAATCCGGCACCGAGGCCATGGCGATCACTTCGCCGGTCTTGACGTTTAGCACAACGGCTCCGGCGCCTATGGCGCGATAGCGCTCCAGGCCGGCGGCAATCTCGTCGCGCACCACATGCTGGACGCGCAGGTCGATCGAGAGCTTGACCGGCCTGAGATCCCTGGCCACCGCCAGGCCCGACGCCTGCAAATCGCTCAACCCCTGCTCGTCGATATACTTCTCCATGCCGGAGATGCCCTGGTTGTCGATGTTGGTCAGCCCGACAATGTAGGAGGAGGTCTCGCCGCTCGGATAGAAGCGGCGCTTTTCGGTGCGGAAGCCGAGGCCAGGAATGCCCAGCGCCAGGATGTCAGCCTGCTGCTTCGGCGTCAGTTGGCGCTGCAGCCAGACAAAACCGGCGCCGCTCTTCAGCTTGCGATAGGTCTGCTCGTAATCGATCTCGGGAAGCACGGTCGAAAGCTTCTCGATCGCCTCATCGGCATCGATGATGCGGCGCGGTTCGGCAAACAGCGACGCCGTCTTGATATCGGTCGCCAGCACCTCACCGTTGCGATCGACAATATCCGGCCGCGAAGCAGTCACCCGGCTCTGGGGGCCGTCCGACAGGTCAGGGTTCTGCATACCGAGATAGATCAGCCTGCCGGCAATCGTCGAATAGATGCTGAAGAACACCGCCATCGTCATGATGATGCGGGTTCTGGCCTTGCCGCCGGTCGCCTTGCGGGCGGCGTCGACGACGATCGAGCCGTCCCCGGCGGGTTTCTTCCGGCGGTTCAGCAGGTCACCGATCTTTGGAAATCTGCTGATCACTGCACGGTGCTCCCGGTGACGACAGGATCCTTGCCGTTCGGCGGCCCTTTGCCGGAATTGTCAGCCATGCCGCCAAGCCGCTGCGACGACAGGTCCTGGATGTTGACCGGCTTCAGCGGCACATCGTCGAGGCCGACGATCTGGCGGGCATTGACCGGCTCGAGCCCAAGCTGCGACTTGTAGATGTCGGCGAGCTTCTGCAGCCGCGATGGCTGGGTGAGCAGGCTCCAGTCCGCCTTCAGGAGATCGATCGTATCCTCCTCGTAGCGGATCTGCGCCTGGATCTTCTGCACCGCCGCCAGCTGTTCCTCGGCCTCGCGTTTGGTTTTGTAGGTCAATGCCGCCGCCGAGACCATGACGGCGATCAGGACTATGTCGCTGGTACGGAACACGTGCTTACCTCTCCCCCGGCCGCTCGATGGCGGGAAGCTTTGGAAGACCGAAAATCGAAAAGTCGTCGGCGCGCGCCGGCGCCTCGGTGCGGATTGCCGCGCGCAGCCTGGCCGAGCGCGCCCGCGGATTGGCTGCGATCTCATCCTCGCCGGGGGTAACCCCGCCGCCAGCGGATTTGCGGAATGTCGCCAGCCGTGAAGGCGCGTCGGGCATATGCCGCGAGCCAGATGCCGCGTCGGCGCGGTCGGCGATGAAGCGCTTGACGATGCGGTCCTCCAGCGAATGAAACGTCACCACGGCCAGCCGTCCGCCGGGCTTCAGCACCCGCTCGGCGGCAAACAGCGCGCTCGCCAGTTCGCCAAGCTCGTCATTGACGAAGATGCGCAGCGCCTGGAAGACGCGGGTGGCGGGGTGGATCTTGTCCTTCGGCGCGCGGCCGATATGGGTGGCGATGGCGTCGGCGAGATCGAGCGTGCGCTCGAAAGGCCGCTTCTCGCGCCGGCCCTCGATCATGCGGGCGATGCGGCCGGCGTGCCGCTCCTCGCCGAGGAAGCCGAAGATGCGGGCAAGGTCGCCCGTCTTGAAAGTGTTGACGACGTCGGCAGCGCTCAGGCCGGCCTGCGCCATGCGCATGTCGAGCGGCCCGTCAGTGCGAAAGGAAAAGCCGCGCTCGGCCTGGTCGAGCTGCATGGAGGAAACGCCGATATCGAGCACGACGCCATCGGCGGTTTCGACATGCTCGTCCAGCGTCGAGAATGGCGCCTGCACGAGCTTCAGCCTGCCGCCGGACCGCTGCTCGAGCGCGCGGCCCGCGGCAATCGCATCCGGATCGCGGTCGATAGCCACCACCGAGGCGCCGCGCTCCAGGATGGCGCTGGTGTAGCCGCCGGCACCAAAGGTCCCATCGATGATGATCTCGCCCGCTTTCGGCGCAAGCGCCTCCAGCACTTCGGCAAGGAGGACCGGAATGTGGCGGGCCAGTCCGCCAACGGCGTGAGGATCATCGCCGTGGCCAGCCATCATTCCGGTCGCTCCCCGGGCTTCGTCCCCTGCCGAAGCTGCAAAAGCCTGGCCCGCGCCTGCGCCCCATAGGCGGCAAGCCGTCCAGGCTCCCAGATCTGGAAGAAAGTGCCGCGACCGACAAAGGCCACCTCTGCCTGGATGCCGGTGTGCTCGCGGATGAAATCGCTCATGGTGATGCGGCCGTCCTGATCGAGCTTCAGGAATGTGCCATCGCCATGGCAGAAGAACGACATGTCGTCCGCAGTCTGCAGAAAGGGATCCTCCAGCGCTATCCGCTGCTCGTAGCGGTCGAGCAGATCGAGCCCGCCGACATCCATCGCCGGAAGATCGAGGCAGCGTAGCGCGTAGAGTTCCTGGTAACCGCGTTTCTGCACGACCGAGCGGAAATGCGCCGGAACGGAAACCCGCCCCTTCGCATCGATCCTGTTCACCGCGTTTGACAGAAACCGGTCCATGACGCGTTACAGCCGCTTCCGCCGCCGCACCCCTCTCCATCTTGTCGTCCGCGCCGCCGCAGCGCGTTCCCTTGCGAAAATCCCCCTCATTCACAGGGGCGAAAACCGGCAAACGCGCAGCCGCTGCGACTGCCCGACTGGCGTACGCTTCACCCTGACGCGGAACGAAGGCTCGATGATGCGAATGGGATATCATGGGGTATTATGGGCGTCAACGGGAACAAGCTTCACAAACGCGCGCGCCACAACCGGAAGGAGCAGGCTAACGGCACGTCTCGTTTTTATCCTCTATTAAGCCTAACGAACCGTTTAGAGCCGGCTTGGCACAAAAGGACACGGCTTGCCGCGCATCGCCGGCCCGCATAGCGTCGGCGGGCAACTCTTTGCTCAGCGAAAGGATCGAGCCTCATGTCCGATAACGCGACGTCACGCGCTGCGGCACTCGCCCATTTGCGCAGCAGCGATTTCCACAAGGGCGATCCGATCCCCTTGCCGCTGACCATGGCTTCGATCTTTCATTCGCCGGGCGACGCGACGGGCTTCGATCAATACGGCCGTTTCAGCAATCCGACCTGGCACGCCGTCGAGCATGTACTTGGCCATCTGGAAGATGCGCAATGCGTCGCCTTTCCGTCGGGAATGGCAGCGATTTCGGCGGCGTTTTTTTCGCTCGCCAAGTCGGGCGACCGCATTCTCTTACCCTCGGACGGCTACCATACGACACGTGCGCTGGCGGAGCGTTTCCTGAAGCCGCTCGGCGTCACCTATGACGTGAGGGCGACATCGAGCATGCTCGATGGCGGTTTTGCCGGCTACCGGCTGGTGTTCGCCGAGACCCCATCCAACCCGAGGCTGGATATCTGCGACATCGCGGCCGTCGCCAAGGCCGTGCATGAGCAAGGCGCGATCCTCATCGTCGACAACACGACGATGACGCCCTTCGGCCAGCGCCCGCTCGACCTCGGCGCCGATATCGTGGTGTCGGCCGATACCAAGGCGGTCAACGGCCACTCGGATGTGCTGTTCGGCCATGTCGCCAGCCGCAATCCCGATATTGTTGCCAAGGTCCGGGACTGGCGCGAGACGGCAGGCGGCATTCCGGGACCGTTCGAGGCATGGCTCGTCCATCGCGGTCTCGAGACGCTGGAGGTGCGCTTCGACCGCATGTGTTCCTCGGCGGAAGCGATCGCCCGTCGTCTCAAGGGACATCGCGCGGTGAGCGGCCTGCGCTTTCCCGGGCTCGAGGGCGATGCTTCGCACAATCTGGCGCGCGCCCAGATGGAGCGCTTCGGTTTCCTCATCTCGTTCGAACTGACGTCTGAAGAGAAGGCCGAAGCTTTCATCGACAATTGCGCACTGTTGGAATCGACAACTTCCTTTGGCGGCGTGCACAGTTCGGCCGAGCGGCGTTCAAAGCGTGGCGACGCAGTGCCGCCCGGTTTCGTGCGCATGTCGATCGGCTGCGAACCGGCAGAGGAATTGTGGCAAGCGATCGAAGCGTCGCTGGATAAAATCGGCTAAGCCGATCACGACGCCACATCGTCGGCCCCGATCTTGCGCCGGCCATGTAGCACGCGGACGATTTCGATCGCATCGTCACCGACCCGGTATAAGGTACTCACCGACGACCAGATGCCGGATACCGGGCGCGATATCGTCGCGCGGAGCGCCTGAGAACGGATGCAGGGTGAGCAGACTCCATCGCCTTTCCAAGCCATCCACGAAACGAACCGCGGCATTAGGATTATGGCCAGCGATGTAGTCGCCAATATCTTCGAGATCGACCGCCGCTTGAGGAAGCAGTCGGTATTTCACTCTTCGAGGCCTTTCGCCTCAGCCATCTTGAGATATTTGGCGCGCGCTCGTTCGATAATCGGCGGCCCCTCTAGCCCTGGTCCGCTATCGATCCCTTCCTGCACCAGCTTCCGCAACTCCTCGACGGTGTAGCCGAGCAGGTCGCGTCGATCCTTCCATTGACGGAGCGCGTCGCGGATCACTTCGCTTGCCGAGGCGTACTCGCCCGCCGCGACGACGTCGTCGACGGCGGCCGCCAGTTCCGGCGAAAGCGTGATGCTGCGTTTGTCGACCTGTCCCACGATGCGCTCCTGTCCTCTCTCGCTCAAGGTACGATTTAATCGCACCGGTTTCAAGGAATGCATCCGTTCGTGCAGGTGGCTGCCCCGCCGTAAAAGCTTGAATCGGCAGGTGCGCCGAGCGGCGCAACCTGCCGATATCAAATGCCTATCGCAACGTCGGAAGATGCCAGCTGGCCTGTAAGCCGGGTTTTGTATGGCCCTCGCGCCTTGCGGCGCGAGAACGTGGCGGCCATTCATCTTGGGCGCGCGTTGCCACGCGCCTCACGCAACCTACCCGGGCGGTGGGCCGGAAACAGCCCTCGAAGGTTTCCCCTCGCACCGCCCCTATTCGGTCTTGCTCCCGGTGGGGTTTACCGTGCCGCTCCTGTTGCCAGTCGCGCGGTGGGCTCTTACCCCACCCTTTCACCCTTGCCGCGGCAAATGCCGTGGCGGTTTGCTTTCTGTGGCACTTTCCCTGGGGTCGCCCCCGCCGGCCGTTAGCCGGCACCGTGTCTCCATGGAGCCCGGACTTTCCTCACCCGCCGCCTTTCGGCTTTTGCGAGTGCGGCCGCCCGGCCAGCTGGCACGCGCGTATAAAGGGGTTCGCGCCTGAAAACGCAAACGAAAAAGGCGAAATGTCTCCTACGCGGGCGAGCCGAGCGCCGCCATCTGCACCTTGACCTTGCTGCAATAGGCGGCCGAGATCGGGTTCATCCGGGTTGCGCCATGGCCGGCATTGTATTTCAGGATCGTACCGCAGGTCGTCCCGCCGCCGAGGCCCTGCGCCATGGCGAGGTATTTCATGCCGTATTTGATATTGGTGTCGGGATTGAACAGTCCCTTGACCGAACCGGTATAGCCCATCATCCGAGCCGTCGCCGGCTTGATCTGCATCAGGCCGATCTCGCCGGCGCTGCCGACCATGTTCGGCCGATAGTTGCTTTCGATCTTGATGACCGCCTTGGCCAGCGACACCGGCACGCCATAGCTCGCGGCATAGCGCTGAATGATCGCCGAATATTGCCCGCCGCCTGCGGCGGAGGCCGGCAACTCGGCTATTTCAGGATGGATGGAGGCGGTCTTCGTCAGATCGACGGTCTGCCGGTTGCGCGCGGCGCCACGCTTGGCCGCTGGTTTCATCGCCCTGGTTGCGGCAGCTTCCTGCACCTTTGCCGGGGCCGCTTTCGTCTTCTTCGACATTTTCGGGCTGGAGGCGGCCGCCTTCGCCGTTGCGGTTTTGCCTGGGGCTGCGGCGAAGCCGTTATCTGCCCTGAGACTGAGAGGTGCGCCGTTTGCCGAGCCGATGGCAAAAGTCATTACGCCGGCAGCAACAGCTGCCGCTACAACGGTCAATTTTTGCATGTAGTCCTGTTCTGTTTGAGCTACGCGAAGAACTTCACGCAGGTAAGCCAATTCAATGTCGGAACATCTTGGGGGGCTAGACGTCCGACAACTTGCGGGAGACGCGTTTGAAGGCCGAATTGGCGGCAATGAAGGCGGAGCAAGTCACTTTAAGTGACAGGCTGTAACTTAAAGAACCTGCGGAGACTATTTCGACGAGGCTGCCTTTACGGAAGCCAGCAGCCTTTGCAGTGTGCGGATTGTCGAACTGTCCGCCACGCCGTCGATCAGCCGCCGCCTGAAATGCCGCTGAAATGCAGCGACGACGATTTCGGTCTGGCTGTCGAAAGCGCCCGATATCTCGACACCATAGCCATAGAGCGCCAGCATCGACTGCAGCGCTTCGACCTCGGCGCCGGTATCGCCTGCCTTCAGCGCCGCACCCGGCCTTATCGGCGCGGCCGGAACGAGGTGACCGACGCCGGCAGCAAACAGCGTCCTCCAGGGGAACTTTTCGCCTGGGTCGACCTTGCGGCCTGGCGCCACGTCCGAATGGGCAAGCACCCTTTGAGCCGGAATGGAATGGCGGCCGACGATCCCCGTGCAGAGACTGACCACGGCATCGATCTGCCGTTTCGGAAACGCCCTGTAGCCGAGCGAATGGCCAGGATTGACGATCTCGATGCCGACCGAACAGGAGTTGATGTCGGTCCGCCCGAACCACGAACTCCTGCCGGCATGCCAGGCGCGATCGCTTTCGCGTACCATCTGGACGATGCGGCCGTCCTCATGGATGAGATAATGGGATGAGACTTCGCTTGCCGGGTCGCACAGCCATGCCTCGGCACCGGCGCCGGTCGCCATGCCGGTATAGTGCAACACGATCATGTCCGGCCTCAGCGTTTCGCGACGCGGGCCGAAATTCGGCGACACCCTGACCTCGGCACCCGGCTGATCGGGCAGGAAACCGCTCATACGTGCCTGAGGCCCCGTTCGATCATCTCATAGGCTGCATTGATCGCCGCGACCCTGGTCGTGGCGATCTTGATGAACTCCTGCGGCAGGCCGCGCGCGATCAGCCTGTCCGGGTGATTGTCGGAGATCAACTTGCGGTAGCGTTTCCTGACCTCCTCGAACGACTTGCCGCGCTCGATGCCGAGCACGACATAGGGGTCGGCGGCGCCGAGATTGACATGTCGCGACAGGATCGCCTGGTAATGCGCCTCGTCGATCTCGAAGATCTGGGCGATGCGATGCAGGAAGAGCCCTTCCCGTTCGTGGATCAGGCCATCGGCCTTGGCGATGTGGAACAACCCGTCGAGGATATCTTCCAGCATCATGCAGTTCGCATGGCCGGAGCCGCAAAGTTGCGCCATCCGCTGGGCATAGATTTCGAACCCGGCGACGTCGCGCTTGGCGAGGTCGTAGAGGCGCGCCACGTTGCGTGTCTCGTTCGGTGGCACCTCGAAGATTTCCTGGAAAGCACGCACCTCGTCCTGGGTGACGATGCCGTCGGCCTTGGCCATCTTGGCCGAGAGTGCGATCATCGCCACCGAAAAGGCAACACGGCGGCGCAGGTCCGCGTCGCCGGCAAAGACTGTGCGCACAGCCTCAACCACGTCCGCAACGCCCGAGGACGCCGACGACGAAACACGTGCGATGAAGTCGCCGAGGCGGTCCCAAATCGACATGCCGGCTTCTTAGTGCGAACCGGCCACCACTATCAAGCTGGGACAATGCCGCAGACGCCGACCCGCCGGCACGCGGAGGAGTTCCCAGAGCAGAAAGAAGGCCGGCACAAGGCCAGCCTTCTCCATTCCATTGGGCTGAACCCTACTTCGCAGGGGCAGCGGGAGGTGTTGCCGGAGCCGGCTGGGCAGGCTTCGAAGCATCAGGATTCGCCGGCTTCATCGTCTGGTCGGAGGCCGGCGGGTTGGTGCTCTGGGTGGTCGTATTGTCGGTTCCGGTGCCGCTGTTGCTGCAAGCCGCGACCCCCAGCAGGGCGAGCGCCGAAACAGACGCCAGAATGAGCTTCTTCATGATATCTCTCCTTCAACAACGCTCACGTTTCGGTGAGCGGTCGAAAGAAAAATGCATCAGTCGCCGCACGGTTTCGTAACGTTGCGTTTCCATATGTAACATCAACTTGCGATTGCCGGCGGACGTACGGCGAACTAACAGACAGACTCAATGACAAAATCGGACAAGCAAATGCCGGGACCTGCCGATATCTCCAGATGGGATTTCTGGATCGACCGTGGTGGAACCTTCACCGATGTTATCGGTCGCGACCCGCAAGGCCGCTTGTATCCGCGTAAACTGCTGTCGGACAATCCGGGTGCATACGCCGATGCCGCTATCCAGGGCATTCGCGATTTGCTTGGGCTGAAAGCCGGCGCCACCATTCCCGCCGACCTGATCGGCGATATCAAGATGGGCACCACCGTCGCCACCAACGCGCTGCTCGAGCGCAAGGGTGATCGTGTCCTGTTGCTGATCACCAAGGGATTTCGCGACGCACTGCGCATCGCCTACCAGGCGCGGCCCGATATCTTCGCCAAGGAAATCATTCTTCCCGAGCAGCTTTATGAGCGCGTCATCGAGATCGACGAGCGCGTGCGCGCCGATGGCCGCGTCGAGCGGCTGCTCGACATCGCCGCCTGCCGCCCGGCGATCGAGCAGGCGAAGGCCGACGGCATCGATGCGGTGGCGATCGTCTTCATGCATGCCTGGAAATATCCAGACCATGAGAAGGCCGTGGCCAAGGTCTGCCGCAAGCTCGGCTTCGGCCAGGTTTCGGTCAGCCACGAAGTCTCGCCGCTGATCAAGCTGGTCGGCCGCGGCGACACAACAGTGGTCGACGCCTATCTGTCGCCGATTTTATCGCGCTATGTGCAAAGGGTGGCGGGCGAACTGGGCACGGCACCAATCTCCCCCCTCGAGGGGGAGATCGCAGCGAAGCGGCCAGAGGGGGTCACCTCAGAAGGCACCGCTAGAACGCCAAGCCCAGTCGACCCGACCCCACCCGGCGGCTCCGCCGCCATCCTCCCCTCAAGTGGGAGGGAATCGCCTCGCCTGATGTTCATGATGTCTTCGGGCGGGTTGACCGCCGCCGACATGTTCCAGGGCAAGGACGCGCTGCTGTCCGGCCCGGCCGGCGGTGTCGTCGGCATGGTCGAGACGGCGAAGCTCGCCGGCTTCGACAAGGTCATCGGCTTCGACATGGGCGGCACCTCGACCGATGTTGCCCACTATGACGGCGAGTATGAGCGTGCCTTCGACACCGAGGTCGCGGGCGTGCGCATCCGTGCGCCGATGATGCGCATCCACACAGTCGCCGCCGGCGGCGGTTCGATCCTGCACTACGAGGCAGGGCGTTTTCGCGTCGGCCCGGACTCGGCCGGTGCCAATCCCGGCCCGGTCGCCTACCGGCGCGGCGGACCGCTTGCCGTCACCGACGCCAATGTCATGCTCGGCAAATTGCAGCCCGATTTCTTTCCGGCGATTTTCGGCCCCGGCCAGGACCAGCCGCTCGATGTCGACGCCGTACGCGAAAAGTTCGCCGCCCTTGCCGCCGACATCGGCGACGGCCGCTCGCCGGAAGCGGTGGCCGAAGGCTTCATCACCATCGCCGTCGAGAACATGGCCAACGCCATCAAGAAGATCTCGGTGCAGCGCGGCTATGACGTCACCGAATATCTGCTCAATTGTTTTGGCGGCGCCGGCGGTCAGCATGCTTGCCTGGTCGCCGACGCGCTCGGCATGGAAGCGGTGCTCATCCATCCGTTTTCCGGCCTGCTTTCGGCTTACGGCATCGGCCTGTCGTCGGTTTTTGCCTCGCGCCAGCAGGCGCTGTTGCAGCCGCTGGCGGAGGAATCCCGCTCGGCGATCGAGGCGCTAATCGCGGCGTTGCGCCAGGGCGTCGTCGCCGAACTGAGCGAGCAAGGCATTGGTGAGGCCGCCATAGCTTCAAAGCCGATCCTGCAGATCCGCTATGACGGCACCGATACCGCGCTGCCGGTGAATTTCGAGCATGGCTCGATCTTCCGGGCCAGAAGCGATTTCGAAGCCGCCCACAAGGCCCAGTTCGGCTTCGTCTACGAGAACAAGCCGATGATCGTCGAGGCAGTTGGCGTCGAAGGCGCAGAGATCGGCAATACTGGCCGGGACGAAAGCGAATCAAACCTCGAAGACAAGGCGGCAAGTCCTTGGCAGGCCCGGCAATTCTTTGTCGACGGCGCCTGGCGCGATGCGGGCATTTTCAGGCGCGAGGATCTGCAGCCCGGCTACAAGGTGGCGGGGCCAGCGCTCGTCATTGAGCCCAACCAGACCATCGTCGTCGAGCCGGGGTGGCAGGCCGAGATCACCGCAAGGAACCATGTGCTTTTGCGGCGAACGAGCAAGAAGCGTCGGCGGGCGGCACTCGGCACCGAAGCGGACCCGGTCATGCTGGAGGTGTTCAACAACCTTTTCATGTCGATCGCCGAGCAGATGGGCGTGACGCTTCAGAACACCGCCTATTCCGTCAACATCAAGGAGCGGCTGGACTTTTCCTGCGCGGTGTTCGATCGCCATGGCGCGCTGGTCGCCAATGCGCCGCACATGCCGGTGCATCTCGGCTCCATGGATCGCTCGGTCGAAACGATTATCCGCCTGAACTCGGGCGACATCCATCCGGGCGACGTCTTCGCCCTCAACGCGCCGTATAATGGCGGCACGCATTTGCCTGATATCACCGTGGTGACGCCGGTGTTCGACGATGCGCGCAAGCAGATCCTGTTCTGGGCCGCCTCGCGCGGCCATCACGCCGATGTCGGCGGCACCGCGCCCGGCTCGATGACGCCGCTCGCCACGACGGTCGATGAGGAAGGCGTGCTGTTCGACAATTTCCGCATCGTCGACCGCGGCCGCTTCCGCGAGAAGGAGCTCGATACGCTGCTCACCGACCATCCCTACCCGGCCCGCAACCCCGGCCAGAACATCGCCGACCTCAAGGCGCAGATCGCCGCCAACGAAAAGGGCGTCGCGGAGTTGCGCAAGATGGTCGCGCATTTCGGCCTCGATGTCGTCGAGGCCTATATGGGCCATGTGCAGGACAATGCCGCCGAGAGCGTGCGCCGGGTGCTGGAAAGACTGCCCGACAGCTCGCAATACGAATACCCGACAGACACGGGCCAAGTCATCAAGGTCAAGATCAGCGTCAATCGCAAAAAGCGCGAGGCCACCGTCGACTTCACCGGCACTTCGCCGGTCATGAAGAACAATTTCAACGCGCCGGAGCCGGTCGCCCGCGCCGCCGTGCTCTATGCCTTCCGCGTCATGGTCGAGGACAATATCCCGATGAATGCCGGGTGTCTCAGGCCTATCAATATCATCATTCCCGACGGCTGCATGCTGAAGCCCGCCTATCCGGCGGCGGTCGTTGCCGGCAATGTCGAGACCTCGCAGCACGTCACCAATGCGCTGTTCGGCGCCATGGGCGCGATGGCCAATGCGCAAGGCACGATGAACAACCTTACCTTCGGCAACAAGCAATACCAGTATTACGAGACGATCTGCTCCGGCTCGCCGGCCGGCCGGATGAATTCGGGCCGTGGTTTTGCCGGCACCTCCGGTGTCCACACCCACATGACCAACTCGCGCCTGACCGATCCGGAGGTGCTGGAACTGCGCTTCCCTGTCCTGCTGGAGGACTTCCGCATCCGCGAGGGTTCCGGCGGCAAAGGCAAGTGGAACGCCGGCGACGGCACCAGGCGCACGATCCGCTTCCTGGAGAAGATGGAATGCGCCATCCTGTCCTCGCACCGCAACCGGCCGCCTCGTGGTCTCGACGGCGGCGGCGATGGCGAGGCCGGCTCGACCAAGGTCCGCCGCAACGACGGATCGGTCGACGTGCTGAAGGCTTGCGACCAGACGACGCTCGATGCCGGCGAAGCAGTCGTTGTTACCACACCAACGCCGGGAGGCTTCGGGAAGCTGTAAGAATAGTGTCAACCGGGCGTCAACAGCCTGTCACCTGCCTGTCATGACGCTGCGCTACCCGCTTGCGCCAACGCAAACGGGGAATCACCTTGCCATGTCGGATATTTCGGGAGAACTCGTTTTTCGCCGTGGCAAGGAAGTCGGAAAAGCCGTCTATCAGAACCGGGCCCTGTCGAAGGCGGGTATCTCCGAGCGGCTGTTTGCCTTTCTGTTCTCCGGCCTCGTCTATCCGCAGATCTGGGAAGATCCGGACGTCGACATGGAGGCCATGCAGTTGGGCGCCGGCCATCGCGTCGTCACGATCGCGTCGGGCGGCTGCAACATTCTGGCTTATCTCACCCGCTCTCCGGCCAGCATAGACGCCGTCGATCTCAATACCGCGCATGTCGCACTGAACCGCATGAAGCTGCAGGCCGTGCGCCACCTGCCGTCGCAGGCCGACCTGTTCCGCTTCTTCGGCGCCGCCGACACAAGCCATAATTCGGACGCCTATGACCGCTTCATCGCGCCGCGTCTCGATCCGGTCAGCCGCCAATATTGGGAGCGCCGGAACTGGCGAGGCCGCCGCCGCATCGCGGTTTTCGACCGCAACTTCTATCAAACCGGCCTGCTCGGCCTGTTCATCGCCATGGGACATCGCGTCGCCAAGCTGTTCGGCGTCGACCCGGCCGGCATCATGGCCGCGACCAACATCGGCGAACAGCGCCGCTTCTTCAACGAGGAGCTGGCGCCGGTTTTCGACAAGAAGCTGCTGAAATGGACGATGTCGCGCAAGGCCTCGCTGTTCGGCCTCGGCATCCCGCCGGCACAGTACGATTCGCTGATCACCTCAGGCGACGGCACGATGGTCAGCGTGTTGAAAGCCCGGCTGGAAAAGCTCGCTTGCGATTTCCCGCTGAAGAACAACTACTTTGCCTGGCAGGCCTTTGCCCGCCGCTATCCGCAGCCAGGCGAGGCTGCGCTGCCCGCCTACCTGGAAAAGCGCAATTACAAGGTGATCCGCGCCAACATCGATCGCGTCGCCATCCACCACGCCAATCTGATCGAATTCCTCGCCGGCAAGGATGCCGGCTCCGTCGACCGTTTCGTGCTCCTCGATGCGCAGGACTGGATGACCGACGACCAGCTCAATGCGCTGTGGACCGAGATCACCCGCACGGCGTCGGCCGGCGCCCGCGTCATCTTTCGCACCGCGGCCGAACCCAGCCTGCTGCCGGGCCGCCTCTCCAACTCGCTCCTCGACCAGTGGAATTACGAGAACGAAGCGTCGCGCGAATTCTCGGCGCAGGACCGCTCGGCCATCTATGGCGGCTTCCACCTCTATGTGAAGCGCGCCGCATGAGCACGACGGAGCTGCCCGCCAGCCACGCCGAACTGATGGATGGCGTCTATCGTTGGCAGCGCCATATCTACGATCTGACCCGCAAATATTACCTGCTCGGCCGCGATCGGTTGATCGAAGGGCTCGACGTGCCGCCCGGCAGCACCGTGCTTGAGCTCGGCTGCGGCACCGGCCGCAACATCGTGCTCGCCGCTCGCCGTTATCCCGATGCCCGCTTCTTCGGCCTCGACATCTCGGCCGAGATGCTGGAAACGGCCGGCGCTGCAATCGCCCGCGAAGGCCTCTCGGCCAAAGTCAGCCTGGCGCGCGGCGACGCCACCGATTTCGACGCTGGGGCGCTCTTCGGCGTTGAGCGGTTCGACCGCGTCTTCGTCTCCTATTCGCTGTCGATGATCCCAGGCTGGGAAAAGACCGTTTCGGCAGCACTCGCTGCGCTGGCACCCGGCGGCTCGCTGCATGTCGTCGACTTCGGCCAGCAGGAAGGCCTGCCGCGGTGGTTCCGGGCGATGCTGCGCGGCTGGCTGCGGAAGTTCCATGTCCAGCCACGCGCTTCGCTGCGTGAGGTGCTGGAATCGGAATCCGAGCGGACCGGCGCAGGCTTCCATTTCAGAACGCTTTATCGCGGCTACGCCTGGTTGGCCGTGCTTGGATCCCCAAAATAACACATTACTGGTGCAGCACCTTGACCAGCGCCGCCACCATCGTTTGCGGCCGGTAGCCGAACTTGCCCGGCGTCAGTCCTAGCCGCACCACCACCAGTTGCTCCGACGGAATGATGGCCGCCGTCTGGCCGTCATGCCCCTCCATCCAGTAAGTGTCCTTGGGCAGGCCCTCGGTGACGCCGGCGCCGGGATTCTCCTCGTCGCCCGGACCTTCGATCCACACTTGGCCCTTGCCGTAGACTCTCGAGGCCGGCGCCGGTTCGCGCATCCAGTCGACGAAGCCGGCAGGCAGGATCTGGTTGCCGTCCCAGACCCCGCCCTGCAGCAGGAACTGTGCAAAGCGGGCCCAGTCATGCGCCGTGGCGTAGAGATAGGATGAACCGACGAAAGTGCCCTGCTCGTCGGTCTCGAGCACCGCGCTGCGCATGCCGAGCGGCTCGAACAGCGCCGTCCTCGGCCATGCCAGCGCCTTTACCTTGTCGCCGATCGCATCCTGCCAGAGCCGCGACAGCATCACCGCCGTGCCGCTCGAATAGGAAAACACCTTGCCGACCTCGCCGGTCAGCGGCTTGGCCCCGGCAAACCGTGCCATGTCCGGTTCCAGATAGAGCATGCGTGTGACGTCGGCGACGTCGCCATAATCCTCATTGAATTCCAGCCCACTCGACATCGCCATCATGTCAGCAAGGCTGATTGCCGCCCGCCCGTCGGCTTTCCACGGCGCGAACAGGCCCTTGTTGTCGAGCGCCATCTTGCCGTCCTTCACCAGCGTGCCGACGATCGCGGCATTCACCGTCTTGGTCATCGACCAGCCGAGCAGCGGCGTCTTTGCCGAAAAGCCGTCGCCGTAGCGCTCCGCGACGATACGGCCGTTCTTCACCACCACGATCGCGCGCATGCCGATGCCGGCCATAGCCTGATCGTCGACGATCTTCGAAACCTCAGGGTTTTGCGAGGCATCCACCCGCTCGCCCTCGGGCCAGAGCGCGTCCGGTTGCGTTGCGGCTGGCGGCGCGGCATGCAGGGACGTCTGTCTGGACTTGCCAGTGTCGCCGTCGGGAACGGAAGCGCAGCCGACGCCGTCCCGCTCGACGGCGATACTTTTTCCCAGCACCCAAAGCAGGCCCGCCGAAACAATCCCCCTCTCCTTGTCGACGGACACTTTCATCAGTTTCAGCAGTGGATGGCCCGGTGCCTGGACGTCGACCGCCAGCACCTGATCGGCGTCGCGGCCGGCAATGAAGACGTTGGAGCAGACGATCTTGGCAGAATAGCCGGAGCCGACCCGGATCAGCTCCGGCGGCGCGAAATAGAGCCAGGCGAAGAGTGCGACGACAGCCAGCACGACAAGGCCCAGCAGCCATTTGATGAATTTCACAACCGCCCGCATCTTTCCCCCAAATTTTCCGGCTCGACTTATGTCATCGATTTGCCGCCATTGCTTCCGCAAAATCACGAGCGTTGTCGAGCGCCGTCAATGGATTATCAACCATGTTCGGCGATGACCGATGCATGTCGCCCAAAAGTGCCGAGCGGTTTTGGGACAACGACATGCACGAAGGAATAACCACCAAGGCGCGTCCCCTTCGACGCGCTTTGGACAGCTGAACGATCCTGTGGGGCGATCGTTCGGAGGGGGCCCGAGCGAGCGAAGGCCATCAGTAGAGACCCATCAGCGGCCGGCTGGAACCGGCTCGGGGAAAATCATGCGCCGTCTTGCGGCCATCCTGATGCTGACGCTGCTGGGCGCCTGTTCGACGGTGGACGATCTTTCGCCGCTGTCGCCGTCGCAGACAATTGCCGTGCGCGCGCCCAAATTCGAAGACTCAAAGCCGCATGAGTGGGACAGCGGCGCGCCATGGACTTACGCCATCCACGGCACCGACGTCTCCAAGTATCAGACCTCGGTCGATTGGCCGACGGCGAGAGCCAGCGGCATCTCTTTCGCCTTCATCAAAGCGACCGAGGGCGGCGACCGCTTCGACGAGTCCTTCAACGAGCATTGGCAAAGGACGAAGGCCGCGGGCGTTCCCCGCGCCGCCTATCACTTCTTCTATTTCTGCACGCCGGCCGAAGCCCAGGCGCGCTGGTTCATCGCCAATGTCCCCAACGATCCGTCGGCGATGCCGCCGGTGCTCGACATGGAATGGAACCCGAAGTCGCCGACCTGCAGGCTGCGCCCTGACCCGGCGACGGTGCGCGCAGAGATGACCATTTTCCTCGAAATGATCGAGCGCCATTACGGCAAGAAGCCGATCATCTACACCTCGCTCGACTTCTTCGACGACAACGACCTGGCGACGTTCCGCGGCTATCCCTATTGGCTGCGCTCGGTCGCCGGCCATCCGCGCGATAAATACGGCGGCCATCCCTTCGCCTTCTGGCAATACACCGGAACCGGCATCGTTCCCGGTATGACCGGCAAGTGCGATATCAACGTTTTCAACGGTTCCGAGGCGGCCTGGAAAAAATGGCTGCGGCAGAACACCCGTTGACATCGGCCGCCGCGCCTGCTTTTCGACACGGCCAGCGGCGATTTTTGCAACCGCTGGTGACCCGAGCGGCGCATTCATAGGGGGTGTCTGTGGACGCCCCTGAACTTTGATACTTACGCATGGTCTGGCAAGAACCGGTTCGTGGTCATGCGGCGCCATGCGCCGGTCTCGAAAGGGAAACGATGCGATTGCGCGTTGAAATCTTGGCAGCGCTGATCCTAGGGGCTTTCGCCTGGCCGGCGGCGGCACAGCAATGTGGCGGCGATTTCGAGGCCTGGAAACAGGGCGTCGCGGCAGAAGCCAAGGCGGCCGGCGTCGGCGCGGTCGGCCTCGACGCGCTGGAAGACGCCACTATCGATCAGAAGGCGCTGGCGCGCGACCGCGCCCAGGGTGTCTTCACCCAGACCTTCACTGAATTCTCGAACCGCATGATCTCGGCCTACCGCTTGAGGCAGGGCGCCGCCAATCTGAAGAAATATGCCGACGTCTTTGCCCGCGCCGACCAGCAGTTCGGCGTGCAGCCGGCCGTCATTGCCGCCTTCTGGGGCCTGGAAACCGATTTCGGCGCCGTGCAAGGCGACTTCCATACGCTGAACGCGCTGGTCACGCTCTCGCATGACTGCCGACGCCCGCAGCTTTTCAGGCCGCAATTGGTGCCGTTGCTGACCCTGATCGATCGCGGCGTGCTGCCGCCCGACGTCGAGGGCGCCTGGGCCGGCGAGATCGGCCAGACCCAGATCCTGCCGACCGATTACCTCGGCCACGGTGTCGACGGCGATGGCGACGGCAAGGTCGATCTCAGGAACAGCGCGCCGGACGTCATCATGACCACGGCAAACAAGATCCTGTCGCGCGGCTGGAAGCGCGATCAGCCCTGGATCGAGGAAGTGCGCGTTCCCGACGACATGCCCTGGGACCAGACCGGCCGCACCAACAAGCTGCCGCTGTCGCAATGGGCTCAATGGGGTGTTACCGAACCCAATGGCAATCCGCTCATCGACAACGGATTAAAGGCCGGCCTCGCCCTGCCGATGGGCCGCAAGGGTCCTGCCTTCCTCACCTACGACAATTTCGACGTCTATCTGGAGTGGAACCAGTCCTTCACCTACGCGCTGACCGCGGCCGCCCTTGCGTCGCGGCTTGCCGGCGCGCCGCAATTCGACCCGCGCACCCCCGATCCGGGCCTTAGCAGCGACCAGATGAAGACGCTGCAGACCAAGCTCGAAGCCAGAGGCTACGATGTCGGCACCGTCGACGGCATTCTTGGCACCAACACCCGCGAGGCGATCCGCAAGGAACAGATGCGGCTTGGAATGCCGGTCGATGGCTGGCCGACGCCGGAGCTACTGGCGAAGTTGAATAGTGAATAGTGAATAGTGAGTAGTGAGTAGTGAGTAGTGAGTAGTGAGTAGTGAGTAGTGAGTGGTAACTCGGATTGACTTCACTTTATATAGGTGGATTTTCACTATTCACTATTCACTATTCACCAATTCCCTAATCCGCCATCGTCTCCAAACTCGCAAACCCCACCGGCGCGTCGCCTTCGTCGAACGGCGTCGTCACCTCGACGAAGGTATCGGGATAGAAGCCGTTGAAGCGGGTCCGCAGCGACAGCGAATAGGCGCCGATATGGCCGATCTCGATCCAGTCTCCGGTGTCGACCGTTTCCGGCAGCCAGAAGGGCCTGGACAGGATATCGACGGAATCGCAGGTCGCGCCGCAGACCTTGAACGGCACGATCGTCTTCTCGTCGCCATTGCGTGTGCGGATTGCCGGGTCGGGGATGAAGCGCGCCGGCAGCGTGATCTTGCCGGTCCATGAATCCGACAGCGACGCCCAGATGCCGTCATTGATATAGAGCCGCTTGCCCTTGCGCAGCAGCACGCGCACGATCAGCGACAGGCAGCGCGCCACGATCACCCGCCCCGGCTCGGCCACCAGCGGCATCTCGTCGAACTGATATTCCTTGAGGTCGCCCGCCAGCCGCGACATCAGCTGTCCAAGCGAAGGCATCTCGATCTGCTTGCGGTTGGGATCGTGGCCGTATTCGGCCGGAAAGCCGCCGCCGACATCGAGCCCCGCAATGTCGAAGGTCAGCCGGTTGCGCACCCAGTCTGCCGATGCCAGTGCGCGCTCATAGGTGTCCGGGTCCTCGATCTGGCTGCCGACATGAAAGCACAGGCCCACTCTGTAGCCGGTGCGGTTGAGCCGTTCGGCGAGCTCCACCGCGTTGGCGGGGCCGGCGCCGAACTTCTTCGACAATTCGTAAGCCGCGTGCCCCTTGGTCTGGATGCGCACGAACACACTGATTGCGCCCGGATCGATGTCGAGCGCCCGCACCACACGCGTCAGCTTGGTGATCTCGTCCTCATGGTCGAGCGAAATGACACGGATGCCGTATTTCTCCAGCGCCAGCTTGATGTCGGACTGCGCCTTGACCGGATGCATGTAGAGCATCTCGGCATCGGGGGAGACGGCGCGCACGGCGGCGAATTCGCCGGGCGAGGCAACATCGAAGGCGCCGACGCCGGCGTCCACCAGCGTCCTGAGCACGATCTGCTCGCCATTGGTCTTCACCGCATAGGCGGTCTTGCCGGGAAACATACCCATGAACTGCAGGGCATCGGCTTTCAGCACTTGCGGGCGGAAGCAGTAGACAGGGTCGTCCGGGCGAAGGGCGAGCGCCGCCTCGCTGGCATTTTCGAATCGCTGCATGGACGAATCCCCAATCTGAAGCGCGCACAATTAATCCTAGCTAGCCGCCAAAGAAAACAGTTCTGTGTCTGGCCTTCCTTTGCGGCCGGCCGCACCATTTCGCGGCAATGCTAAACCACCGGTCAGGTTTCGGGTGGCCCTTGCCGCCAGACCGGATATCGGTTGGAGATGTTTGACGGGCCGAATTGCGATCGGCCCCGGGAGAGGGCTGACGACATGACGATCACCGCCGGCACCGCGCCGACGCGCGGACCGATGACATTAAGGGATTGGGCGCAACTCCTGCTGCTCGGCGCGATCTGGGGCGGCTCGTTCTTCTTCGCCCGCATCGCCGTCTCCGAGATTCACCCGCTGGCGCTGGTGCTGTTTCGTGTGGCGATCGCCGCGGCGGCGCTTCAGCTCTATCTCGGGCTGCGCGGCCCGTCCTTCCGCCTCGCCTTGCCGCATGCCGGCCTGTTCTTCCTTTTGGCGCTTACCAACAACGTCGTGCCCTTCTCGCTGATCTTCGCCGGCCAGACCGAGCTCGGCGCCGGTGTCGCGTCCGTGCTCAATGCGACGACGCCGTTCTGGACGCTGATCCTCGCCAATGCGCTGACCACCGACGAGAAGCTCACCTGGAACAAGCTTGCCGGCATCGCGCTCGGCGTCGCCGGCACGGCGGTGATGATCGGTCCGGGCCTGCTTGCCGGGCTCGGCGGCCCGGTCTGGGCCAAGTTCGCGCTGATCGGCGCTTCCGTGTCTTATGCAGTGGCGCTGATGATCGCGCGCCGCTTCAAGGGCGTGCCGTCGCCGGTCATCGCCACCGGCCAGCTGACCGCCTCGACCGTCCTCATGATCCCGGTGGTGCTCATCGCCTATGGTCCAGCCGGGCTGTTTTCGGCCTCGCCGCCGGTC
Source organism: Mesorhizobium sp. B1-1-8 (assembly GCF_006442795.2). Classification (NCBI taxonomy): domain Bacteria; kingdom Pseudomonadati; phylum Pseudomonadota; class Alphaproteobacteria; order Hyphomicrobiales; family Phyllobacteriaceae; genus Mesorhizobium; species Mesorhizobium sp. B1-1-8. The sequence continues at coordinate 2,620,244 of NZ_CP083956.1, read as the reverse complement.
TGGGCAGCGGTGTTTTCGCTGGCGCTGCTGTCGACCGCCTTCGCCTATATCCTCTATTTCAACCTCGTCGCCTCGGCCGGCGCCACCAACGCCTCGCTGGTGACGCTGATCGTTCCGGTCAGCGCCGTGCTGCTCGGCTTTTTGTTCCTCGGCGAACGACTCCAGCTGTTCGAGATGGGCGGCATGGCGCTGATCGGACTCGGCTTGATCACCATAGACGGGCGCTTGTTCGGCCGATGGTAGCGGTACCATGCCACAGCGCCGCCATAATTTATTCACAACTTCTTAGCCGGTTTTTGCCGAAGAGTTTCAACGGCTAAACAGCAAATTGCGGGTCGCGGATTCCACAATCGCGTCGCATTGCAGCATATTTTCCGCTTGCCTGTGGCACAAATGACCCTAGACTCCCGCCATAGCTCTTGACAGGAGGCTATGACATGGGACTGACGAGGCCAATCAACGCATTGATGATTTGCGCAGCGTTCGCATTCATCTGCGCCCTTATCATAGGTGTTCTTCCGTAACCGCCAGAGCGGAACGAACAAAATTAGCTGATAATCAAAAACTATTCGAAAGGCCGGGTTTTCTCCCGGCCTTTTGCATTTCATTCTGCCCACATAAAGTTCAGGCCGCCGCCGATCCGGCTGCCTCCGACTCATGCGAGCGGATGCCGATCATGTGACAAATGGCAAATACCAGATCGGCGCGGTTCATCGTATAGAAATGGAAATCGCCGACGCCGCGCTCGACCAGGTCGAGCACCTGCTCCGCCGCCACCGCCGATGCCACCAGCGCATGCGTCTGCGGGTCGTTCTCGAGCCCCTCGAAGCGCTCCGCCAGCCAGGCCGGCACCAGCGCGCCGCAACGGGCCGAGAAATTGGCGACCTGGGTGAAATTATGCACTGGCAGGATGCCCGGCACGATCGGGATGTAGATCCCGGCGCGGCGCGCCCGCTCGACATAGCGCTCATAAAGATCGTTGTCGAAGAAGAACTGGGTGATCGCCCGCGTCGCGCCATTGTCGACCTTGCGCTTCAGCATGTCGATATCGGTGGCGAAATCGGGGCTTTCCGGATGCTTTTCCGGATAGGCCGAGACCGAGATGTCGAAATCGCCGACGCTCCTCAGCGCCCCGACCAGCTCGGCGCCGTTGGCATAGCCATCGGGATGCGGACGGTAAGCGGTTCCCACGCCGGCGGCCGGATCGCCGCGCAAGGCCACGAAACGGGTGACACCAAAGTCGGTGAATTCCCGGATGACGGCGTCGACCTGATGGCGGGCCGCATCGACGCAGGTCATGTGCGCCGCCGGCGTCAGCGTCGTCTCGTTGAGGATGCGCTTCACCGTGCGCGCGGTGCGCTCCCGGGTCGAACCGCCGGCGCCGTAGGTCACCGAGACGAATTTCGGCTTGAGCGGCTCCAAGCGGGTGACCGTATCCCAGAGCCTTGCCTCCATCTCGTCGTTCTTCGGTGGAAAGAACTCGAACGAAACCCTGACTTTGTCGCCAATGTCGGGGCGGCGGGAAAAGCGGAACTGGTTCATCAGGCTGTTTCCCTTGCTGGCAGCGTGTCGTTGGATGGATCGGCGATCAGCAGGCGGCGATCGCGGCCGAGCCAAAGCTTGACGGTAAGGCTTGCTTCATTCCCGGCGCGCGGCTCGAATTCCTGGCTGTCCTCGAGATCGAGGCCTGCTTCCGCGAACCACTCCGCGATCTGGCGGTCGGAAAAGCCGAGCCGCATATGCGCATGCTGGTCGCGCAGGAATTCCAGCGCATGCGGCGCGAAATCGACGACGATCAGCCGACCTGATGGGCGCAGCAGCCGCGCCGCCTCGCCGATGGCGCGCGCCGGATCGTCAAGATAGTGCAGCACCTGATGGATGGTGACGAGATCGAAGGCGTTGCGCTCGACCGGCGGCGAGAAGATGTCGCCCTGGCGCACCTGCGCATTGGCCACACCGGCCTTGTCGAGATTGGCGCGCGCCACCGTCAGCATCTCGCGCGACATGTCGATGCCGATGCCGCGCCGGTAAAGCGGCGAGAAGATTTCCAAGAGCCTGCCCGTGCCGGTGCCGAGGTCGAGCATCGACTGGAACGGCCGTTTGCCGACGAGCTTGAGCAATGCCGCTTCCACCGCGCGGTCCGGCACGTGCAGCGAGCGGATTCGGTCCCAGCTTGCGGCATTTTCCGAGAAATATTCGGCGGCGCGGTCCTGCCGCTTGCGCTTGACGGCTGCCAGCCGCTCGAGATCGCGCACCACCTGCGGATCGGCCTCACTTATGCTGGAGACCAGCCGCTGCACGAAGTCGCGCGAGCTGTCCGCATCCGACAGCCTGAAGAAGGCCCACGACCCTTCCTGGTAACGGCCGATAAGCTCGGCCTCGAGCAACAGCTTGAGATGGCGCGAGACGCGCGGCTGCGACTGGCCGAGGATCTCGGTGAGGTCGGAGACGGTGAGATCGCCGCGCGACAACAGCACCAGGATGCGCAGCCGGCTGGATTCGGCCGCCGCCTTCAATGTATCTACCATGGTGTCGAGCGGAGCATGCATGGGCGCGTTCTCGTTGAAAGATATAAAGATATGTTTATGTGGATTTTGATATCTTGGCAAGCGCTATGTCGCTTCCGGACAAGAAAATGGCGCAGCCGTGATCCGCTTGGCTATGCGGTTCTTCGCGGAAAAGACTGGGATGAAAACGATGTTCGAGACACGTGACGGTGAGCAGTTTCTGCAGACCGACCCGGCGGATATGCGGCCGGACGGCCATGTCGTCTTCATCGGCCATATCGTCTCGCCCTGGACGAGCCGTGAGGAATGCCCCAAGAACATGCGCGCCGCCCGCGAGGACGGACGGACGGCAACCATCCTTGTCGGCGAGCCTTTCCGCCCTGGGCTGCAAAACCTCGACCGCGCCAGCCACATCGTCATCCTGTCCTGGCTCAATCACGCGCCGCGCAATTTGATCGTGCAGAAACCGCGCCATGCCGCTGAACCGAAAGGGGTTTTCTCGCTGCGCTCGCCTGCCCGGCCGAACCCGGTCGGGCTGCATGTCGCGAAACTCGTCGCGCTCGATATCGAGGCTGGCCGCATCGAGATCGATGCGATCGATGTGCTCGACGGCACGCCGGTCATCGACGTAAAACCCTATTATGCCTCGACCGACGCTTTCCCCGACGCGACCATTGCCGGGCGCGACGAAAAATGAGCGCGCCGACCGGCCGCCGCCGCGCCATCGCCAAGGCGCTCACGGCATTGCTGCCGCTCGCTCCCTATGCGGACATGGAAAAGATCCGCGCCGACGCCGGTTCGGTGCATATGAAGAGCTTGCCGCCGTCGATCGCCGTGTGGCTGGCAACCATCGCCCATGTTCGCCACGCCCATACCGACTACGAAAAGCTGCTCGCCGAAGGTTACGACCGGGATTCGGCGCGCTTCTTCGTCATTGGGCGGACCAACGAGGTGCTCACCCGTTGGCGGGCGACACGGCTGCTTCAGGAACATGACGAGGAAGAATGAGAACTGCTGGCCCGTATATGCTTGTTCGGTCTGCTTCCGAGGCCAAGCAGCACGGGCAGGCTGGCTCTATCTCATCAGGGACGCCGCGATAGCCTGCGTTGTCATATCGAGGAGGACGATCGCGATGAGCCAGAACGCTGCCGCCAGGCCCCCCGGGTCGCCGCCCCTGCTCTCGGACCGCCATGTCGACCCGCATGCCTATCCCAGCGGCGTCGCTTTTCTCGACGGGCAATATCTGCCGATGTCGCAAGCCAAGATCTCGGTGCTGGACTGGGGTTTCCTGCACTCCGACGCCACCTACGACACGGTGCATGTCTGGGATGGCCGCTTCTTCCGGCTCGACCTGCATCTCGACCGTTTCTTCGGCGGGCTGGAGCGGCTGCGCATGTCGATCCCGTTCGACCGTGAGCACGTCGCCGAAATCCTGCATGATTGTGTCGCGCTCTCCGGCCATCGCGCCGCCTATGTCGAGATGCTTTGCACGCGCGGCGCCTCGCCGACCTTCAGCCGCGATCCGCGCCAGTCGATCAACCGCTTCATGGCCTTCGCCGTCCCCTTCGGCTCGGTCGCCAATGCCGAGCAACTGCGCCGCGGCCTTCACGTCGCGATCAGCGACAAGGTGCGCATCCCGCCGGCCTCAATCGATCCCTCGATCAAGAACTACCATTGGCTGGACCTGGTGCGTGGGCTCTACGATGCCTATGACCGCGGCGCCGAAACCGCGCTCGTCCTCGACTTCAACGGCAATGTCGCCGAAGGCCCGGGCTTCAACGTGTTCTGCGTCAAGGACGGCAGGCTGTCGACGCCGGCCGTCGGTGTTCTGCCCGGCATCACGCGCCGCACTGTCTTCGATCTTTGTGCCGAAGCCGGGCTCGCCGCGATTGCCGCGGATGTCAGCGTCGCCGCCCTCAAGGCGGCTGACGAAGTCTTCATCACCTCGACTGCCGGCGGCATCATGCCGGTGACGACGGTCGACGGCATGCCCGTGGCCGACGGCAAAGTCGGCACAATCACCGATCGCCTGATGCGGCTCTACTGGCAAAAACATGAGGATCCGGCCTGGTCGAGCGCAGTGCGCTATTCCTGACCTCGATCGCCGCTGTCCAAATATTTCCGGCGCCGCCGCTGGAAAAACCCGGTGTTCGCCATATATGGCAGAAACGGAGATACCTCCGCTTATCCCCAAAAATCACGCCCCCATGGGCAAGGAACACCGATCATGACAGATAAGGTTTGGTTCATCACCGGATCGTCGAAGGGCTTTGGCCGCGTCTGGGCCGAGGCTGCGCTCGCCCGCGGCGACCGCGTCGCCGCCACTGCTCGCGATGCCGGCACCCTCGCCGACCTCGTCGAGAAATATGGCGACAAGATCGCGGCTCTGAAACTTGATGTCACCGACAAGCAAGCCGTCGAGGCCGCAATCGCCGAGGCGCACAAGCGCTTTGGCCGGCTCGACGTCGTCATCAACAATGCCGGCTACGGCCATTTCGGCGCCATCGAGGAAGTCAGCGAGCGGGAAGCCCGCGACCAGATCGAAACCAACGTGTTCGGCGCGCTCTGGGTCACCCAGGCCGCCTTGCCCATCATGCGGGCGCAGCACTCGGGCCACATCATCCAGATCTCCTCGATCGGCGGCGTCAACGCCTTCGCCTCGCTCGGCCTCTACCATGCCTCGAAATGGGCGCTGGAGGCGTTCAGCCAGTCGCTCAGCCTCGAGGTCGCCGAGTTCGGCATTCATGTGACCCTCGTCGAACCGGGTGGCTTTTCCACCGACTGGGCCGGCCCGTCGGCCAAGGTGTCGAAGCAGATCGAGGCCTATGCTCCGGCCCGCGCCGCCATGGCGGAGCGCCGCAGCCGCGCGGTGGCCGGCGATCCAGAGGCGACCGGCCCCGCGATGTTGGCGATCGTCGACGCAGCCGAGCCGCCGCTGAGAGTCTTTTTCGGCGACGGCGGCCTGCCGATGATCAAACAGGAATACGCCAACCGCATCGCCACCTGGGAAAAGTGGGACGATGTTTCGGTCAAGGCGCAGGGCGCCAACAAGAACCGCAAGGCGGCTTGAGGTACGATCCGGCCGCGTCGCAAAACGGCGGCGCGGCCTTCTGCAATAGCGCTGATTATCCGCGATAGATCCACTGCTCTGGCACGCGCACGGAAATCTCCTCACCGGCCTTGATCGTGCCCGGCTTCTCGACCCAGGCGACGAGGCCGCGCAGCCGTTTCGCCGCCTTCGGGAACAGCAGCGCTCCCGCCTCGTGATCGGCCATGCCGGCATTCTCGGCGATGGAGCGGCCGGCGATGCGGCAAGGCCCGTTCTGCGCGTCGACCTTGATGGTCACGCCGCCCTTGAAGAACAAAAGCGAGCCGGCCGGCAGCATGGAAAGCTGCGGCACGCCCTCGATCAGCAGGTTGGCGCCGATCCATTCCGGCTTGATCTGCTTGAGTCCCATGCGCTCGGCGACGATGGCGAGCTCGTCGGCCGCCACCAATGACAATTGCCGTTCGTTGCGCATTTCGGTGCCGCGCGGATACCAGGGCTCGCGCCCACCGGAGCGCCGCGTCGCGCCGGCATGAAAGTCGCCCTCGATGCCGTCGAAGCCGAGCCGCAATTCCTCAACCGGCCTGGTTTCGAAATGATCGAACGGCGCCGCATACAGCGCCGCCGCTTTTGCGGTGATTTTGCGCGCGGGGACGATATCGGTCGGAGCCTCGGTCGCCGGGAAGAGGTCCGGATTTGTTTTCGTATCCTGCATATCGCTGGTCTAGAGACCCTCCCTCGCGCGGTCCAGTCGAAAGCGCTGATGGTCCGATCAGGCGACCTGATGGCCGATCACGACTTTCTTACCGGAAACGCCGGCGCTTTCCGCTATGCGGCATTGCCGCCGTGCGGCAAACCTGAACCATAACTCGGGAGGACGTTCGATCATGCAACCCGCATCCGCAATTGCGGCATTGTGGCTGGCCTGGGTCGTGTCCTGGGCCGCAGCCGCCTTCTGGTCCGATCCGGCGCAAAAGCGCGCCGGCGTTCGAGCTGAATTCAGCTATCGTATTTTGTGGCTGGCCGGCACGATTCTGCTATTCGTTCCGGCGCATGGCTATGTCGGCAGGCTTCGGCTCTGGATGCCGACCCTTGCAGAGGCGTGGATCTGCGTCGCGCTGATCGCCGTCGGCATCGCTTTCGCCTGGTGGGCGCGCCTGCATCTCGGCCGGCTGTGGTCCGGCACCATCACCGCCAAGGCCGATCACCGTGTGGTCGATACCGGACCCTACGGCTTGGTCAGGCATCCGATCTACACCGGCCTGCTGCTGTCAATCCTCGCTACCATGGCTGCCAAGGGCACGGTCTGGGGCATCGCCGGCGCCGCCTTGCTGCTCATCGGCATCGTCGTCAAGGCGAAGCTCGAGGAGAACTTCCTGCGCGGCGAGTTGGGCACCGCCTACGACGACTATGCCAGGCGGGTGCCGATGCTGGTGCCCTTCGCACCGGCGTAAATAGCGGCGATTTAAAGCATTTTCAAAAGGGCGCCGCCGATCGAATAGCCGGCGCCGAAGGCGCAGAGCAGGCCGAAATCGCCGGCCTTCATGTCGGCGTGGTTCTCCGACAGCGCCACGATGGCGCCGGCGCCTGCGGTGTTGCCGAGGCGTTCCAGCACCATCGGCGCGCGGTCGTGGTCGACATCGTGACCGAAGGACAGTTTCAGGATCATCGCGTTCATGCGCGCATTGGCCTGGTGCAGCCAGAAGCGGCGGATGCCCTGCGGCGTCAGCCCATGCTCGGCCAGGAACTCGACGATGAATTTGTGCCCGGCGACCGTGACTTCCTTGAACACCTTGTTGCCGACCTGCTTGATCAGGTTGCCCACCAGATCGATCCTATAGGGATCGTCCTGGGCGGTGCGGGTGTGATAGCCAAGATTGGTGCGGATGTTGTTCGACATCTGTGTCCAGGCGCGCGTGTCGAGCACCTCGAAGCGCCCCGGCCGCTTCTCGCCTTGCGCCAGCCCCTCGACGACCATGGCCACCGAAGCATCGCCGAAGATGAAATGCGTCTGCCGGTCGCGGAAATTGAGATGGCCGGTGATGATCTCGGGCGTCGAGACCAGAATGCGCTTGTGCGCGCCCGCGCGCACCAGATTGACCGCGACATGCAGGGCGGCCGCGGCGGAAGAGCAGCCAAGCCCCATGTCGAAGCCGGCGCCCTTTGTGCCGAGCGCCTCCTGCATCTCGATGGCAATCGCCGGATAGGGCCGCTGGTGATGCGAGGCCGAGCATATCACCAGGTCGATATCCGACGCTTCCACGCCGGCGTGGGCAATCGCCTTTCTGGCCGAAGCAATGCCGAACTCCGCCTCCAGCGACAGCGCATCGTCCGGCCGCGCTGGAATGCGCGGCGCCATTCGGGTCGGGTCGAGGATGCCTTCGCGCTCGATGACGTGGCGCGTCTTTACGCCCGAGGCATGGACGATGAAGGCGCTGTCGGATTTCTGCAGCAACTCTTTGTCGGTCCCGGCGCGCCGCGCATTTTCGGTGTCGACCCAGCTGTTGAAGCTCTCGACCAGCTCTTCATTGGTGATGACGGGTTCAGGGATTTCGGCGCCGATGCCGCTGATGATGACGCGATGCATGTCCAATCCATCCGGGGGCACGGAGCCCGAAGCGAACCCGCGCTACCCATGTCGCATTTGGCCGGTTTATGCCAGCTTAAATCGACAACCGCCGCGGGCACTGCGGCGCCCCAAGCCTGGCATCGCCAGGTATCGTTCCGGCGGGCCAAAGCATGTCTCCCGAAAGTGTGCAGCGGTTTCGGGACAAAGACATGCTGAAGATCAAAGATTTAAAGCATGTCACGTGAACCCTTTTTCACGCGACATGCTTTAAGCCCGCTTGGCGATGATGAAAATACGCGGGAAGCGCAGCAGCACCTTGCCGTTCGCCGTCTTCGGATAGGCCTGTGCGATCCTTGCCGTATAATGCTCCAGGAACAGCTTTTTCTCATCCGCATCGAGTGGATCGAGGAACGGCTTCAACCCGGTCGCCTTGACCCATTCGACGATCGCTTCGGCATCGGCGAGCGGATGGTTGTAGATCGTGTGCCAGATATCGAGCCGGTCGGCGAGCGGCGATAAAAGGTCGTAGTAGAAGGACACCGGCGGCAATGGCCCGCGCGCCGCACCGTCGAGCTTCGCCGAGAACGGCATCTCGGCCGCCGTATCCCGCATCATCTGATGCGAGGGCTCGCCGAGATTGTCCGGCATCTGGACGGCGAGCGCGCCGCCGGGCGCCAGCAATCCCATCAGGCGCTGGAATACCGTCGGATGCTCAGGCAGCCACTGGAAGACGGCGTTGGCGAAGATGACGTCGACCGGCTGCTCAGGCTGCCATCTGGCGGCATCGGCCAACGCGAAGGTGACACCCGGCAGCCGCGCCCTCGCCTTCTCGATCATGTCGGGCGAGGTGTCGAAGCCGCTGACCTCGGCATCCGGCCAGCGCTCGACCAGAAGCTCGGTCGAATTGCCGGGCCCGCAGCCGATGTCGACGACGCGGCGCGGGAAATCCACCGGCACCTGCGCCACCAGGTCCCGCGCCGGCCGCGTGCGCTCGTCCTCGAACTTCAGATATTGGGCGGCGGACCAGTCAGGTTTCGTCCTGGTGGCTGTGATGCTCATCGATAGACCTCGCGACGGTTGCCAACTTCCACAATCAGAACAACCAGACGGCTATCCTGGAATTGAGCGATGATCCTGTAGTCGCCGACGCGAAAACGCCAAGCCTCTGCCTTGGTCGCGGTGAGCCGCTTGGCAAGGGTTTTGGGTTGGGATGGGACGATACCCTCTGGTGCAGGAATTCAAGAATGTGGCGCCGATCTTTTGTGGACAACCGTTCGATGTCTTTCACGGCTCCTGGCGTGAACTCGACACGCCAGTTCATTCAGCGGCGGGCTTCTTGCGACGTTCCTCGGCTTCACGAAGCTCAAGCTTCCGCATCACGTCCTCCAGCGGAATGCGAATGCCGTCGTCATTCCCCAGACGCTCGTCAGCGATCTTGGCGTCCTGCCAATCCTCGATCGCCTCGAGAATGGCTTCTGTCGCGACCTGATCTGTCGAACGACCGCTGGCCTTGGCCATGGCGGTCAGCAGCTTCTCGGCTTTCTCAGGCAGTTTTACTGTGATCATATGGAAGCTCCATTAGACCAATTTAGGTCAAACCGGGGATGCTCGCAACGGATTGAAGCCTACCTCGTCAGCCGCTTGTGCGTCATGCGGTGCGGGGCCGCCGCTTCGGCGCCCAGGCGGCGCAGCTTGTCCTTCTCGTATTCCTCGAAATTGCCCTCGAACCATTCGACATGCGCATCGCCCTCGAAGGCGAGCATGTGGGTCGCCATGCGGTCGAGGAACATGCGATCGTGGCTGATGATGACCGCGCAGCCGGCATAGGCTTCCAGCGCGTCTTCCAGCGCGCTCAGCGTTTCGGTGTCGAGGTCGTTGGTCGGTTCGTCGAGCAGCAGCACATTGCCGCCGCCCTTCAGCATCTTGGCAAGATGCACGCGGTTGCGCTGGCCGCCCGAAAGGTTGCCGACCTTCTGCTGCTGGTCGCCGCCGCGGAAGTTGAAGGACGAGCAATAGGCGCGGCTGTTGACCTCGTGCTTGCCGAGCTTGATGACCTCGGCGCCGCCCGAAATCTCTTCCCATACCGTCTTGTTCGGGTCGAGCGCGTCGCGGCTCTGGTCGACATAGCCGAGCTTCGCCGTCTCGCCGATGCGAATCGAGCCGGCATCCGGCTTCTCCTGGCCGGTGAACATCTTGAACAGCGTCGTCTTGCCGGCGCCGTTCGGGCCGATGACGCCGACGATGCCGCCCGGCGGCAGCTTGAAGGACAGATCTTCGATCAGAAGCTCGTCGCCAAAACCCTTGTTGAGGCCTTCGACCTCGATGACGACATTGCCGAGCCGCTCGCTCGCCGGGATGACGATCTGCGTGTCGGTCGGCTTGCGGTTCTGCGACTGCTCGACCAGCTCTTCATAGGCCTTGATGCGCGCCTTGGACTTGGTCTGGCGCGCCTTCGGCGAGGACTGGATCCACTCGCGTTCGCGCCAGATCGACTTCTGGCGGGCGTCGTCCTCGCGGCCTTCCTGGATCAGGCGCTTGGCCTTGGCGTCGAGATACTTGGTATAGTTACCCTCGTAGGGGATGCCGCGGCCGCGGTCGAGCTCGAGAATCCAGCCGGTGACATTGTCAAGGAAGTAACGATCGTGGGTGATGATCAGCACCGAGCCCGGATAGTCGCGCAGATGCTTTTCCAGCCACGCCGTCGTCTCGGCGTCGAGATGGTTGGTCGGCTCGTCGAGCAGCAGCAGATCCGGCTGGCGCAGTAGAAGCTGGCAAAGCGCGACGCGGCGGCGCTCGCCGCCCGACAGGTTGGTCACTTCGGAATCGCCCGGCGGGCACTGCAGCGCATCCATCGCCATCTCGACCTGCTGCTCGAGGTCCCACAGGTTCAGCCTGTCCATCTCGTCCTGGAGCTTGGCCGACTCGTCGGCCGTCTCGTCGGAATAGTTCATCATCAGCTCGTTGTAGCGCTCGATGATGGCGGTCTTCCTGGCGACGCCCTCCATGACGTTTTCCATCACGGTCTTGTTGGGGTCGAGCTGCGGCTCCTGCGCGAGGTAGCCGACGGTCGCGCCTTCGGCCAGCCACGCCTCGCCCTGATACTCCTTGTCGAGCCCGGCCATGATGCGCAGGATGGTCGACTTGCCCGAGCCGTTGGGGCCGAGAATGCCGATCTTGGCGTCCGGATAGAAGGACAGATGAACGTTATCGAGCACCTTCTTGGTGCCATAGGCCTTCGACAGGCCGGACATGTGATAGATGAACTGGCGAGCCACGCGCGCTTTCCCTGAAAACTGAAGTGTCGGTTGGATGGAGATTGCGCGCTATGTAGGCGATGCAGCGGCCAACGGCAATCGCTTTCGCCATGCCGCGGTCAATCCCGCGGCTTGCGCAAGCTCGCAAGTTCCCGCAGACAACGCCGAAATCCGCGCCGTCTGCGCACTGGACGTGCCGGTGGCCCGGCTCTTCTACTGGAACCCGATCGGGTCGACCGTGCCCTTCGGGCAGCCGGCCTTGCTTGTCGGCGCCGAGGCCATGAGCAGATCGCTGAGCTTGCTATCCGCAGCGATCGGGCCCGAGAGGCCGAGCGTCAGTTCGCCGATCAGCCGCCTGCCGCTCGACGGATCGACCAGGCAGGACACGCGCACGCGCTCGCCGGCGCCGGCGCCGAAAGCCTGGTCGAAGGCGCTGCGGATCTGGTCCGACGTCAGCTGCTTGCCGACATTCTTGTTGAAGAGATCGCGCACCGGCGAAGCGTTCACCGCCCGCATCAGATTGAGCGCATCGGAGAAATAATCCTGCTGGTTCTTGCCGTAGCAGGTGCCGTGCTTGATCCACTCGTGGCGTTCGAGCTTGGAAGCCGTGCCCGGCATCACCTGTTCAAGCTCGGCGCGCGTGTTCGCGTCGAGATTGACCGGCGGCAGGTCGCCCCAGTGGGATGGATTATCATTGGCCTTGTCGCTTCCCGACACCTGGCAATAGAAATTGCCGTTCGGCTGCGGCCACAGCCCATGAAGCGTGAAGTGCGAGGCATCGAACTCGCCGGGGCTCTGCGCCTTGCATTCGGGCTTGCTGGCCTTGGTTTCGCAGAAGGCCGGCTGCCAGCTCAGCGCGAAGACATATTCCGGCTTGCCCGAGACCTGTTGCGACGGCCTAGTGGTCTGGTCGGAGGGCGCCGTCGTGGTTGACGCACTGCCGCCGCTGACATGGCCGCAGCCGATCTTCACCCAGCGCCGTTCCGGATCGGCGCCCGGCACCTGGATGAGATAATGGCTTGGCTGGTCCTTGTTGCCGGCCAGAAGCTGATAGCTCTGCCCGGCCTCGGTCGAGACATTGCCGGGGTTCTTGCCGCTCTTGATGGCCTGCGTCGCCGGACAGGCGCTGTCGGCCACGAAGGTGCCGCTCATTTTGACGTCGGCATGCGCCGCGTTGACGCCGGCGGCGCACAGAAAAACCGAACCCCACAGTGCCCAAACCCGCATTCCCGCTCTCCCGGCAGTTGATTGCAACAAATCAGTATTGGATTGTCACACTAGAACAGTCGGCGTGTCAGAATTGCGATCTTTTTTCGCCGGGCGAAAAAAACAATCTCCCGCTGAACGCTTCCAGGCTGCGCTGATCGAACGGCTCTGCCCTTGACGCCGATCAGCCGCTCCCCCAACAGTCGCGGAGGGAGCGAGACATGCCATTCGACAAGCAGATCAGGCTGGCCTCACCGACAGGGGCCGACCTCAACCTTAATGTGAAACAGGCGGGGGCAAACCCGCGCGCCGTGGTCCAGATCAACCATGGGCTGGCCGAGCATGCGGCGCGCTATGCCCGCTTTGCCGATTTCCTCGGGGGCCGTGGCTTCCACGTTTATGCGCATGACCATCGAGGCCATGGCGCGACGAAGGCACCCGACGCGCCGCTCGGTAAATTCGCCGATACTGATGGCATCGCCAAGGTGATCGCCGATGTCGGCGCGGTCCATGACCTGATCGCGTCCGAGCATCCGGGATTGCCGGTCATCGTCTTCGGCCATTCGCTCGGTGCCTCGATCGCGCTGAACTTTGTCCTGCGCCATTCCGGTCGTGTCCATGCCGCCGCGATCTGGAACGGCAATTTCTCGCAAGGCCTGCTCGGGCAGCTGGCATTGGGCATTCTCGGCTGGGAACGGATGCGGCTGGGCTCCGACGTCCCTTCTCGGCTTTTGCCGAAGCTGACCTTCCAGGCCTGGGGCAAGGCGGTGCCCGATCACCGGACCTTGTTCGACTGGCTGTCGCGCGACCCGGCCGAGGTCGACAAATACATCGCCGACCCGCTCTGCGGCTGGGACGCCTCGGTGTCGATGTGGCGCGACGTGGTCAAAATGGCGCTTTACGGCGGCAAGAACAGCAGCTTTGCCGATGTGCGCCGCGAACTCTTCGTCAATCTTGTCGGTGGCGAGAAGGATCCCGCGTCGGATTACGGCAAAGCCGTCAACCACCTGGCCGGGCGCATGCACATGATGGGCTTTTCGAATCTGGTTTCAAAAGTTTACGCCGACACCCGCCACGAAAGTCTGAACGAGATCAATCGCGACGTCGTCATGGATGATTTCGCCGCCTGGACCGACCGCGTGCTGAAGTGCTGACCGGTGTGGCCCATCGCATGGGCCGTGACAGGGTGGCCTGCGATTGATAGAGCCTTCGCTTCGTTAAACCACGGTGATCCCATGTCCGAACCGGCGATGGCCGAACCTCCGCTCAAAGGCATCCGCGTTATCGAACTCGCCCGCATCCTGGCTGGCCCCTGGGCCGGGCAGTTGCTCGCCGATCTCGGCGCCGATGTCATCAAGGTCGAGAGCCCGGATGGCGGCGACGATACCCGCAAATGGGGTCCGCCCTTCGTCATGAGCCACGACGGCGTGAACCTGTCGGCCGCCTATTATCACTCCTGCAACCGCGGCAAGCGCTCGATCGCTGTCGATTTCTCCAAAGCGGAAGGCGCCGACACGCTGTGCCGGCTGGTCGCCACTGCGGACGTGCTGATCGAGAACTTCAAGCTCGGCGGCCTGAAGAAATACGGCCTCGACTATGACAGCCTGAAGAAGCTCAACCCGCGCCTCGTCTATTGTTCGATCACCGGCTTTGGCCAGGACGGCCCCTATGCGCCCCGTGCGGGCTACGATTTCATCATCCAGGCGATGGCCGGCATGATGTCGATCACCGGCGAGGCCGGGCGCGAACCGCAAAAGGCCGGGGTCGCCATCTCCGACCTGTTCACCGGGCTTTACTCGGTCATCGCCATCCAGGCGGCGCTGCGCCATGCGGAAAAGACCGGCGAAGGCCAGCACATCGACATGGCGCTGTTCGACAGCCAGATCTCGGCGCTCGGCAACCAGAACCTCAATTATCTGGTCTCCGGCAAGTCACCGGTGCAGATGGGCAATGCGCATATGAACATTGCGCCTTATGAGGTGCTGCCGGTGAAGGACGGCCACATCATCCTGGCGATTGGAAATGACGGCCAGTTCACCAAATTCTGCGCCGCGGTCGGTCTCGCCGACCTGCCAGCCGATCCCGATTTCGCGACCAATCCTGCCCGCGTCGCCAACCGCGCGAAACTGCGCGAACTGATCATCGAGACGTTGAAGACCTGGGATCGCGATCCGCTGCTGGCAAAACTTGAGGCAGCAGGCGTGCCGGCGAGCCCGATCAACACCATCGGCCAGATGTTCGCCGACCCGCAGACGATCGCGCGCGGCATGCGGCTCGACCTCGACGACGGCCATGGCAATTTGCTGCCATCGGTGCGGGCGCCGATGCTGATGTCGGGCACGCCGCTGGTCTACGAGCGCCCCTCGCCGCGCCTTGGCGAGCACACCGCGGAAATCCTTGCCGAACTGGAGAGATCCGAAAAATGAAGACAGGCGGACAATTGATAGTCGAGGCGCTGGAAGCCAACGGCACCGACCGCATCTTCTGCGTACCGGGCGAATCCTATCTGGCTGTGCTCGACGCGCTGCATGACTCGCCCATCCGCACCATCGTCTGCCGCCAGGAAGGAGGTGCGGCGATGATGGCAGACTGCCAGGGTCGCCTGACCGGCAAACCCGGCATCTGCTTCGTCACCCGCGGCCCGGGCGCCACCAATGCCTCGGCCGGCATCCACATCGCCATGCAGGATTCGGTGCCGCTCATCCTGTTCATCGGCCAGGTCGCCAGCCACGCCAAGGAGCGCGAAGCTTTCCAGGAGGTCGACTACAAACGCTTCTTCGGCGACATCGCCAAATGGGTGGTCGAGATCGATGATGCCGCGCGCATTCCCGAATTCGTCACCCGCGCCTTCGCGGTGGCGACTTCGGGCCGGCCTGGCCCCGTGGTTATCTCGCTGCCCGAGGATATGCTGACCAGCGAGGTCGAGGCGCCGGAAGCCCTTCCGCACACGCCGGTGGAGACGCGTCCCGGCGAAGCAGAGCTCGACGCGCTGGAGATGCTGCTTGCCGGCGCCAAGCGCCCATTCGTCATTCTCGGCGGCACGCGCTGGGACGAAGAGGCAGTAGCGCGGATGCGCACGATCGCCGAAGCCTGGTCGCTGCCAGTCGGCTGCTCTTTCCGGCGCCAGATGCTGTTCGACCACCTCCATCCGAACTACGCCGGCGATGTCGGCATCGGCATCAACCCGAAGCTGGCCTCGGCAATCAAGCAGGCCGACGTCGTGCTTTTGATCGGCGGCCGCATGGGCGAGATGCCATCCTCGGACTACACGCTGCTGAAAAGCCCCTATCCCGACCAGGCGCTGGTGCATGTCCATGCCGACGCCGGCGAACTTGGCCGCGTCTATCGGCCGACATTGGCGATCAACGCCTCACCCTCGGCCTTCGTCGAAGCCTTAGCCGGACGCAAGCCGGCTTCGGAGCCAGCCTGGACAGCCGAAGCGCCAAGGCTGCACGCCGCCTATCTCGAATGGTCGACGCCGCCCGAGACCGGCCCCGGCCCGGTTCAGATGGGGCCGATCATGAATTATCTGGAAAAGGCGCTGCCCGAAGACGCCATCTTCACCAACGGCGCCGGCAACTACGCCACCTGGGTGCATCGTTTCCACCGCTTCCGCCAGTTCGCGACACAGGCCGCCCCGACATCCGGCTCGATGGGCTACGGCACCCCGGCGGCGGTCGCGGCCAAGACCCTGTTTCCGGACCGCGAGGTCATTGCCTTTGCCGGCGACGGCTGCTTCCTGATGAACGGACAGGAATTCGCCACCGCCGTGCAGTACAGCCTGCCGATCATCGTCATCGTCGTCAACAACGGCATCTACGGCACCATCCGCATGCATCAGGAGCGGGAATATCCGAGCCGCGTCGTCGCCACCGACCTCAAGAACCCGGATTTCGCCGCGCTCGCCCGCGCTTATGGCGGGCATGGTGAGCTGGTGGAGAAGACCGCCGACTTCGCGCCCGCCTTCGAGCGCGCGCGCGCCAGCGGCAAGCCGGCGATCGTCGAGATCAGGCTCGATCCCGAGGCGATCACGCCGACCCGCACGCTGACGCAAATCCGCGATAAATCATGACGCGACGGACAGGGCGGTTACCGCCCTGTCCTGCCGGCAGGCCTGCGCTACATCGTCGTCGCAGCCTTCTCGATCTGGCCGCGGATCTCGCCGTCCGGATTGGCCTTGGTGTGGATGTTGACGTAATATTTGCCGGCCTCCAGATCGGCCGCCTGCGCATCGGTCAGCATCGCCGATCCCTTGATCGGGCTCTTGAGTTTCTTGAACGGAATTACGGGATCCGCGTTTGCGCCCATGTCCGCCGGGCCGTGAATATGCCCGGCCGTCGCCGGCCCGCTGAGGCCGGAATATTTGACGTTCCAGGTCAGCTTCTTCTTGGTGGTGTCGAAGGTGAGGGTGGCGGTCCCCTTGCCCTTGGTGGTGACAGGCGGGCTCTGCTGGCCGCCGTCGAGCGTCGCCTTGTACTTCACCATATCGGCCATGGCTGGCGATGCGAAAAGGAAAGCCGTCGAAACGACGATCGCCGAAAGCATCGGCGACATAGACTGGATGCGCATTGAGAACCTCCGTTGGCTGTCGCATCCGTCACGGCCCCTCGACGCGCGAATGCGTCGATGCAACGGCTGGACGGCCGGATGTATCCCCCGGTACACATTTATTTTACCACCACGCATGAAAAAGGGGCGGTCGCCCGCCCCTTTCGATGTCAGCCGTTGAGAAGCGGCCTTACTTGACCGCTTTGTCGGTGATGGCGGTGGTGTAGGCGCCGGTCGGCTCCTTGGTGATGATCTTCTGGTCGAGCAGCGCCTTGGCGGTGCGCTCATAGGTCGCCGGGTCGAGCTTGCCGTCGGCATTGTCGACCAGCTTGGCGACTTCGCTCATCATCCGCTTCTGATGGTTCTCGTCCTGGCCGCCATTGTCCATGACGATGCCTGCCGCCTCGTCGTTGTGATCAACGGCATATTTCCAGCCCTTCATCGAGGCGCGCACGAAGCGCACCATCTTGTCGGCGAAGGCCGGATCCTTGAGCTTGTCTTCCGACGCATAGAGCCCGTCCTCGAGCAGGTCGTTGCCCATCGCCGAATAGTTGAACACGGTCAGCTGTTCCGGCTTGTAGCCGGC
This sequence comes from Mesorhizobium sp. B1-1-8, assembly GCF_006442795.2. Classification (NCBI taxonomy): domain Bacteria; kingdom Pseudomonadati; phylum Pseudomonadota; class Alphaproteobacteria; order Hyphomicrobiales; family Phyllobacteriaceae; genus Mesorhizobium; species Mesorhizobium sp. B1-1-8. The sequence continues at coordinate 2,602,528 of NZ_CP083956.1, read as the reverse complement.
GTCGATCAGCTGCCAGTATTCATTGTAGGTCATGACCGAGATGCAGTCCGCCTGCTTCTGGATCAGCGGCTGCACGTCGAAGCTCTGCTTCAGCACGGTCACGCCATCCTTGCCGCCATCGGTCTTGAGGCCAAGCTTGTTCATCCAGGCGTAGAACGGATATTCGTTGCCGAAGAACCAGACGCCGAGCGTATGGCCCTTGAAGTCGGCTTCGGTCTTGATCGGGCCGTCCTTCGGGCAGACCAGCTCCATGCCGGCCTTCTTGAACGGCTGGGCGATGTTGACCAGCGGCACGCCCTTCTCGCGCGCGGCCAGCGCGCCGCCCATCCAATCGACGATAACGTCGGCGCCGCCGCCGGCGATCACCTGCTCGGGCGCGATGTCGGGGCCGCCCGGCTTGATGTCGACGTCGAGGCCTTCCGCGTCATAGAAACCCTTGGCCTTGGCGACATAGTAGCCGGCGAACTGCGCCTGCGTGACCCATTTCAGCTGCAGCGTCACCTTGTCGGCCGCCATCGCCTGGAAAGCGGCCAGCGACATCGCGCCGGCCAAAGCAGAAATTACCAGTCTTTTCATGTTTTTACCCTCTGAAGTTAGCACCCAAACCCACCGCCCCTATCCACCACGGACAGAGGGATGCCAAAACGTGACGGCTCTCTCGACAAGAGCGACCACGCCATAAAAGACCGAACCCGCAAGTGCTGCAACTGCGATTTCGGCCCAGACCATGTCGATATTCATCCGCCCGACTTCGGTCGAAATGCGAAATCCCATGCCGACGACCGGCGTGCCGAAGAACTCAGCGACGATGGCGCCGATCAGCGCCAGCGTGGAGTTGATCTTCAGCGCGTTGAAGATGAACGGCATGGCCGCCGGCAGCCTGAGCTTGAGCAAGGTCGGCCAATAGCCCGATGCATAAGTGCGCATCAGGTCGCGCTCCATATGCCCGGATGCGGCAAGGCCCGCCACCGTATTCACCAGCATCGGGAAGAAGGTCATGATGATGACGACCGCGGCCTTGGACGGCCAGTCGAAGCCGAACCACATGACCATGATCGGCGCCACGCCGATGATCGGCAGCGCCGAAACCATATTGCCGATCGGCAGCAGGCCGCGCCGCAGGAAAGGCACGCGGTCGGCGAGGATGGCGACGGTGAAGCCGGCGAGATTGCCGACGACATAGCCGATCAGCACCGCCTTGAAGATCGTCTGCCGCACGTCCGATCCCAGGATCGGCAGTGAGTTGGCAATACGCGCGCCGATGGCGCTCGGCGGCGGCAGCAGGATGAAGGGGATGCCGGCTCCCCGTGTCACGGCTTCCCAGATGATCAGGATCCAGGCGCCGAAGATGGCGGGGATGACGAGGCGTAGCGCGGTCCGAGCCCAGTTCGCCGCAGGACGGAGCGTCGAAAGCACCGCCACGCATCGCCAGCCGAGCAGCCAGGCAGCTGCAAGGACAAAAAAGAAGGATATTCGGGCGGTGCCTTCGTTTCCTACCAATCCGCGCATCAGCACCCAGACCGCGCCATGCGAGCCAACAAAAAGGCAGATTGCAGCGCACACCGGTGGAAATTGATCCATCTCGATCGCAAGCAGCAGCAGGAAGAAAATCAAAGCCGCTGCCGCCACGTTGTAGCCGGGTGTGGCATTGGTAAGCGGCCATAAGAATATGGCACCGGCGATCAGGGCAAGCGCGGTAAACCCCTGCCAGGAGCGTGGCCCTATGTTGGCAAGGTCCAGGAGCGTACTCATGCCGGCCTCCCGCCCATGGCGCGATCAACCAGCCGGCCGGCGATACCGACCACCATGACCAGCAGCGCCGCCACGACCGAGCCTGCGACCAGCGCCGACCAGATGTCGATGGACTGGCTGTAATAGGCACCGGCCAGAAGCTTCGCTCCGATGCCGGCGACGGCACCCGTCGGCAATTCGCCGACTATGGCGCCGACCAGGCTTGCCGCCACCGCCACCTTCATCGAGGTGAACAGGAACGGCACCGAGGCCGGCACGCGCAATTTCCAGAAGGTCTGCGTAGGGCTGGCATTGTAGGTGTGCATCAGGTCGAGATGCATGATCTCGGGCGAGCGCAGTCCTTTCACCATACCGACGGCGACCGGGAAAAACGACAGGTAGGTCGAGATCATTGCTTTCGGGATCAGGCCGGTGATACCCACCGCCGCCAGCACGACGATGATCATCGGCGCCACCGCCAGAATGGGAATGGTCTGCGAGGCGATGATCCACGGCATCAGGCTGCGCTCGAGCGTCGCCACATGCACGATGCCGACGGCGATCAGGATGCCGAGCGCGGTGCCGAAGGCGAAGCCGAGCAGCGTCGAGGACAGCGTCACCCAGGCATTGTAGACGAGGCTGCGGGTCGAGGTGACCGGCCGCAGAAAAGTGTTCTCGAAGAAATTCACCGCCACCTGATGCGGCGCCGGCAGCGTCGGCTTGGGCTGCGACAGCGTCTTGCCGACGAATTCGACGGCGCCGGGTGTTTCGTTGGCTCGGCTGTCGAGATCGCGCTGGAACGGCGTGTTGAGGATAACGGCGAAGACATACCAGATCACCACCACGCCGGCGAGGATGGTGGAGACGGGGATGATTTTGGAGCGGAAGCTATCCATGCGGCACGCCTCCGCTCGGTGGCAGAGCGCGGCGCAACCCATCCTTCGTCATCCTAGGGCGGAGCAGGCGCGAACGCGCCTGCGCAGACCCTAGGATCCATTCCGTGACGTCAGTCGAAGGGCGGACGTGGTCGAGAATATCCGACTGGCATGGCGCGGCGCGGGGAACCATGTTCCGCGCCGCTGTAGCGCTCGGAAGTAACGGCATGGATCCTAGGGTCTGCGCCGCGTCGCTACGCTCCTTGCTCCGCCCTAGGATGACGATGGCGTTGTTAGCTCGTCCCGCTGCGCAGGCGACGTCGCGCCTGCTGCGCCCCAGGATGACGAAGGCGCGGTTGGCCGTCCCCTCACCCGGCCTCCGCTTCGCTCCGGCCACCCTCTCCCCGTGGGGGAGAGGAGGAAACTCATCCCCCTCAATCATCATAACTGTGCCCTGCCCTGAGCCCGTCGCGCACGCGCGCCGCGATCGCCAAAAACTCCGGCGTCTCACGAATGTCGAGCGGCCGTTCCTTCGGCAGCGTCGATTCGATAACGTCGCTGACGCGGCCGGGCCTTGGCGACATCACCACGATGCGCGTCGAGAGATAGACCGCCTCGGGAATCGAATGAGTAACAAAGCAGATTGTCTTGTTGGTCCGGTCCCAGAGTTGGAGAAGCTGCTCGTTCAAATGATCGCGCACGATCTCATCCAACGCCCCGAACGGCTCGTCCATCAAGAGCAGGTCGGCGTCGAAGGCGAGCGCGCGCGCGATCGAGGCGCGCTGCTGCATGCCGCCCGAAAGTTGCCAGGGATATTTCTTCTCGAAGCCGGACAGGTTGACGAGCTCCATCGTGCGTCTGATGCGCTCCGCCTGCTCGGCCTGACCGAGGCCGATGATCTCCAGCGGCAGCGCCACATTGCGCTCGATCGTGCGCCACGGGAAAAGCGCCGCCGCCTGAAAGACATAGCCGTAGGCGCGTTTCTCGCGCGCCTGCTCGGGCGTCATGCCGTTGACCAAGATGGTCCCGGCCGTCGGCTTCTCCAGATCGGCGATGACGCGCAGCAGAGTGGTCTTGCCGCAACCCGACGGGCCGATGAAGGAGACGAATTCGCCCTTGCCGACGGTCAGGTCGACATTGGATAGCGCTTGCACCGGACCGTCACTGGTCTGGAAGGTGAGGCCGAGCTTGCTTGCCGAAACGACGGCTGGCGATTGTCCTGTCATTGGCAGCAGCCTGCCTTTCGCAGCCGCTGCCGCGCGGGATGAAATACGATTGCATTTGCGTTGATGTTGCTTTCCACTTGTCCAATCCCTCGACGCCGCCAGGAGCCTTGCCGATGCCGCCCAAACCCACTTGTCATCTTATTCGCCCCGAAAGCACTTATGAAGGCAAGCAGGGGCTGACCTATTTCGCCGGCATTGCCACCGAAACGGTCGGCTCGTCCGGCATCTGCATGCATGTGCTCACCATGCCGCCAGGCGCCCGCGCCAAGGCGCATATGCACGAAAACCATGAGACGGCGATCTACGTGCTGTCCGGCGAGGTCCACACCTGGTATGGCGACCGGCTCGAGCATCACATCGTCGTCAAGGCCGGCGACCTCTTCTACATTCCGGCCGGCGTCCCGCATCTGCCCGCCAATCTGAGCGGCGCGCCTTCTTCGGCGGTCATCGCCCGCACCGACCCCAACGAGCAGGAAAGCGTCGTCCTGCTGCCGGAACTGGATGCGCTGGTTGCCTGAGATCGGCATTGACGGGTCGGCAATCCACGTAAGCAATGCGGGCCGAACAATTGCTTCGGCAATCATCGGCACCGCGAGACTTCGCCGTATACGGTGCCATCCTCGTCGGCGATCACCAGCTTCTTGGCGTTCCTGGCGCTGTGCTTGACCGTGAAGGTGGCGGGTGACTTTCCATCCTCGCCTTCGGCTTCGCATTCTGCGTTGACCGTCAGCGAACCGTCGGCCTGCTCCTTTTTGTCGGTGAAGGTGCAGGCACTCGCCACGGTGACGAATGCCTCGCTGGTCAACAGCAGCATGTCCTCGGCATAGACTTGCTGGCCGTTCTTGTTGATGCAGCCGGATTTATTGCCATAGGGTTTTGACAGGTCGATGCCGGCCGCCAAGGCCTGGCCGGCGGCCAGCAACGCGGCTGCCGCGATGGCAAGATGAATGGCGCGCATCCTCAAACTCCTGTCGCCGGAATGCCGGAACGCTCAACCTTGCGCGGCGCGGTGATCTCCTTCCAGGTCGACAGCGCCCGGTTGACCGCCGCGTTCGGCTCGCGAGCGACGAATTCGCCATGGCCGACCTTGGCCTTGACGTCCGCCTCCTCGATCGACAGTTCGCCGCGCGAGAAGACGAAGCGCGGCAGGCCGGTCACCTCGAAGCCCTCGAAGACGTTGTAATCGATCACCGACTGTTGCTTGTCGGCCGAGATCGTCTTCTTGCGCTTCGGATCCCACACGACGATGTCGGCATCCGCGCCTTCGACGATGGCGCCCTTCTTCGGATACATGTTGAGGATCTTGGCGATGTTGGTCGAGGTGACCGCGACGAACTCGTTCATCGTCAGCCGGCCGGTGTTGACGCCGGTCGTCCACAGCACCGGCAAGCGGTCCTCGAGGCCGCCGGTGCCGTTCGGGATCTTGGTGAAGTCGCCGACGCCGTTGCGCTTCTGCTTGGTGGTGAAGGAACAATGGTCGGTCGCCACCACCTGCAGCGAGCCTGCCTGCAGGCCGGCCCACAGCGAATCTTGGTGCCACTTGCTGCGGAATGGCGGGCTCATCACGCGGCGCGCCGCATGGTCCCAGTCCTTGTCGAAATACTCGCTTTCATCGAGCGTCAGGTGCTGGATCAGCGGCTCGCCGAACACCCGCATGCCTTTCTGGCGCGCGCGGCGGATCGCTTCGTGGCTCTGCTCGCACGACACATGCACGACATAGAGCGGCACGCCGGCCATGTCGGCGATCATGATGGCGCGGTTGGTCGCCTCGCCTTCCACCTCCGGCGGCCTCGAATAGGCATGGCCCTCGGGGCCGTTGTTGCCGGCGGCAAGCAGTTTCTGCGAAAGCGCCGCGACCACGTCGCCGTTCTCGGCATGCACCAGCGGCAACGCGCCGAGATCGGCGCAGCGCTGGAACGAGGCGTACATCTCGTCGTCGTCGACCATCAGCGCGCCCTTATAGGCCATGAAATGCTTGAACGAGGTGATGCCCCTGTCGACGACGGTCGCCATCTCGTCGAACACCTGCTTGCCCCACCAGGTGATCGCCATGTGAAAGGAATAGTCGCAGGCTGCCTTCGAGGTCTTGTTGTCCCACATCTGCAAGGCTTCCAGCAGCGACTGCTGCGGTGCCGGCAGGCAGAAATCGACGACCATGGTGGTGCCGCCGGAAAGCGCGGCGCGCGTGCCGGATTCGAAATCGTCGGCCGAGTACGTCCCCATGAACGGCATTTCGAGGTGGGTGTGCGGATCGATGCCGCCCGGCATGACGTAGCAGCCGGTGGCATCGAATTCATGGTCGCCGTGCAGGTTGGAGCCGATGGCAATGATCTTGCCGTGCTGCATCAGCACGTCGGCCTTCCACGTGCGGTCGGCGGTGACGACGGTGCCGTTCCTGATGACTTTGGTCATTTTGTTCCCCTGTTCTTGTCGCGCTTCTTTGCGAGCTGCGTTCCGAGGTGATTGGTCTAGTCGATCATTCAACAATTCCCGCCGTTTCCACCACCGCATGAAACAGCACGTCGGCGCCCGCCGCCGCCCATTCCTTGGTGATCTCCTCCGCCTCGTTGTGGCTGAGCCCGTCGACGCACGGGCACATCACCATCGCCGTCGGCGCGACCCGGTTGATCCAGCAGGCGTCGTGGCCGGCGCCCGAGACGATGTTGCGATGCGTGTAGCCCAGCCGCTCGGCCGCATCGCGGATCGCCTTGACGCAGTTGTTGTCGAAGGTGACCGGGTCGAAATGGCCGACCTGCTCAATCTCATACTTGACGTCGAGCGCGTCGCAGATCGTGTCGATGCCTTCGCGGATGCGGCCGTCCATGGCGTCGAGCACTTCCTTTTCCGGCGAGCGGATGTCGATGGTGAAGACGGTGCGGCCGGCGATGATGTTGCGCGAGTTCGGATAGACTTCCATATGGCCGACCGCGCCGACGGCGTCCGGCTGGTAGTCCATGGCGATCTCGTGCACCAGTTCGGTCACGCGCGCCATGCCGAGCCCGGCATTGCGGCGCTTCGGCATCGGCGTCGAGCCGGTATGCGCCTCCTTGCCGGTCAGCGTCACCTGCAGCCATTTCAGCCCCTGGCCATGGGTGACGACGCCGATATCGATGCCCTCGTCCTCGAGGATCGGCCCCTGCTCGATATGCAATTCGAAGAAGGCGTGGATCTTGCGGTCGCCAACCTTCTCGGTGCCCTTCCAGCCAATGCGCTCGAGCTCCTCGCCGAACCTTTTGCCGTCCTTGTCGACATGCTGGTAGACATCTGCCTGGTCGAGCACGCCGGCGAACACGCCGGACGCCATCATGGCCGGCGCGAAGCGTGCGCCTTCCTCGTTGGTCCAGTTGGTGACGACAATCGGATGTCTCGTCTTGATGCCGAGATCGTTGAGCGAACGCACGACTTCCAGCCCGCCAAGCACGCCGAGCACGCCGTCATATTTGCCGCCGGTCGGCTGGGTATCGAGATGGCTGCCGACATAGACCGGCGGCAGGCTGGGATCGGCGCCTTCGCGGCGGGCAAACATGGTGCCCATCTCGTCGAGGCCCATTTCGAGCCCGGCGGCCTCGCACCAGCGCTGGAACAGGTGCCGGCCCTCGCCGTCCTCGTCGGTCACGGTCTGGCGATTGTTGCCGCCGGCAATGCCGGGACCAATCTTCGCCATCTCCATGATGGAGTCCCACAAGCGATCTGAATTCACGCGCAGATTTTCGCCGGGTGCGGCCATTTGCAGTTCCCATTTTCACCAGGGGTCTTGTCGCCCCTTGAGTGGTTTGCATCCTGACCGTATGGTCAGCTTTCAGACTACACAAGCTGACCAAGCGGTCAACGAGAATCTTGGGGGAGACATGAGCGAATCCACCCGTCCCATGCGGCGACAGGACATAAGGCGCGAGAATGAAAAAGCAATTCTGCTCGCCGCCGAAAAGGTGTTTGCAGAAGCCGGGTTCGGCGGCGCCACGATGCAGCTGATCGCCGATCTGGCGGGGCTGCCGAAGGCAAATCTCCACTATTATTTCGCCACCAAGGAAGAGCTCTACCGGTCCGTCGTCCAGAACATTTTCGAGATCTGGCTGCAGGCGGCCAATTGCTTCGACGCCGCGCGTGGCCCGGTAGACGGCATCAGCGCCTATATCGACGCCAAGATGGAAATATCGCGTCGCCACCCGGACGGCTCGAAGGTCTGGGCCTCGGAAGTCATGCACGGCGCGCCCGTGCTTCAGGACTATATGGAATCGACGCTGCGCGAATGGACCGACGGTCGCGTCGAGATCATCAGGCGCTGGATCGAGGAGGGCAAGATGGACCCGGTCGACCCGCGTCATCTCCTCTACATGCTCTGGGCCACGACCCAGCATTACGCCGATTTCGGCCACCAGATCGAGACGCTGAACGGCGGCAAGTCGCTGTCGGATCGGCAATGGCGGGAAGCCAAAGAAAACATCAAGCGGGTGATTCTGACCGGCATCGGCGCGCTGCCCGCCTGACTCTCACTCAAGATCGGCGCTCCCGCGCCGACCTCACCTGCCTTGCCGCGGACACCCTCCCCTCGATGGGAAGGTGCCCGCTCCGGCTTGTCAGTCGATCGATCTCAGAACATCGCGAACATGGTCGATCAGTTCGTTGATCTGGCCCTTGGTGATGATCAGCGGCGGCGACAGCGCGATGATGTCGCCTGTGGTGCGGATCAGCGCGCCGCGTTCGAACGCCTTCACGAAGGCCGAGAAGGCCCGCTTGGTCGGGCTGCCGGCGATCGGCGCCAGCTCGATCGCGCCGATCAGGCCGATGTTGCGGATGTCGATGACATGCGGCTCGCCCTTCAGTGAATGCAGCGCGTCTTCCCAGTAAGGCGCCAGCTCCTCGCCGCGGGTCAAAAGGCCTTCTTCCTTGTAGGTGTCCAGCGTGCCGAGCGCCGCGGCGCAGGCGATCGGGTTGCCCGAATAGGTGTAGCCGTGGAAGAACTCGATCATGTGCTCCGGGCCGGTCATGAAGGCGTCGTGGATCTCCTTCTTGACGAATACCGCACCCATCGGGATGACGCCGTTGGAGACGCCCTTGGCGGTGGTCATGATGTCCGGCGTGACCCCGAAATAGTCCGCCGCGAACGGCGCGCCAAGGCGGCCGAAGCCGGTGATCACTTCATCGAAAATCAACAATATGCCGTGCTTCGTGCAGATTTCCCGAAGTTTCTGCAGATAGCCCTTCGGCGGCAGGATGACGCCGGTGGAACCGGCGACCGGCTCGACGATGACGGCAGCGATGGTCGAGGCGTCATGCAAGGTGACGAGACGCTCCAGCTCATTGGCGAGCTCGGCGCCATGCTCCGGCACGCCCTTCGAGAAGGCGTTCTTCTCCGGCAGATGCGTGTGCGGCAGGTGGTCGACGCCGCCGAGCAGTGTGCCGAACATCTTGCGGTTGGAGACGATGCCGCCGACCGAGATGCCGCCGAAATTGACGCCGTGATAGCCGCGCTCGCGGCCGATCAGACGGGTGCGCGAGCCCTCGCCGCGAACGCGGTGATAGGCGATCGCCATCTTGAGCGCGGTGTCCACCGATTCCGATCCGGAATTGGTGAAGAAGACATGGTCCATGCCCTTGGGGGCGATATCGACCAGCCGGTTCGCCAGCTCGAACACGATCGGATGGCCCATCTGGAAGGCCGGCGCGTAGTCGAGCTCGGCGGCCTGGTTCTGGATCGCCTCGGTGATCCTCGGCCGGCAGTGGCCGGCGTTCACGCACCACAGACCCGCCGTGCCGTCGAGAACCTTGCGGCCATCGCTGGTGGTGTAATGCATGTCCTTGGCGGACACGAACATGCGCGGCGCCTGCTTGAACTGGCGGTTTGCCGTGAACGGCATCCAGAATGCGCTGAGATCGTTCGGCGTGACTTTCAGCCGGTTGGACATGACCAAGACTTCCCCTTGTAACCTTGTTTCGGTGCGGCCAACGCTTGGTCTTTGCTGCGTTTTCGTGCTACGCAAAATTTTGACCGGTTGGACAAACGTTAGCACCGCCCTGTCGGCGGTCAAGGGATTACTAGCGGAAATGCGGCAGCGAAAGCGCGCTCCACGGATCGGAGAAAAACTGGTCCAGAGAATTGGTCCAGAGAGCCCGCGCGCTAGAGCAGTTCAGCGCTTGATAGAACGGCTGACCTGCTCCAATTCCTTGTTGTTACGCAATTCCGGACGGAAAACCGCTGCGCACTTTTCCTGGAATTGCTCCAGCAGCCGGCAAGGATGACGGCGGCGATGGAAGGCTCAGTTCCTCGCCGCACCCGGATCCAGCAGGAAAAGCGCGAACTCATCCTGGAAGCCGCGCTCGAAGTCTTCTCCACCAACGGGTTTCGCGGCTCGACCATCGACCAGATCGCCGAGGCCGCCGGCATGTCGAAACCTAACCTTCTCTACTATTTCCGCCGCAAGGAAGACATTCACGAAACGCTGATGCAGCGCCTGCTCGACACCTGGCTGGCGCCTCTCCGGGAGCTCGACGACATCGGCGATCCGCTCACCGAACTGCGCAGCTACATCAGGCGCAAGCTCGAAATGGCGCGCGATTTCCCGCGCGAAAGCCGGCTCTTCGCTAACGAGATCCTGCAAGGCGCGCCGCGCATCATGCCGCTGCTGGAGGGCGAGCTGAAGACGCTGGTCGACGAGAAGGCCGCCGTCATCAAGGGCTGGATGCGCGCCGGCAAGATCGCCCGCACCGACCCCTGGCACCTGATCTTCTCCATCTGGGCGACGACCCAGCATTATGCCGATTTCGACGTGCAGGTGCGCGCCGTGCTCGGCGCCGACCGCGGCGGCGACGGCCGCTTCGAGGATGCCGCGCGGTTTCTGGAGCAGTTGTTCCTCGACGGGCTGAAACCGAAGGGTTAGCTGTTTAGTCCCGGCATTTGATGGATTGGATCGAGTCTGAACCGCTCAGGCTCTTTTTTCCAGACATTGCAGATGAACTCGAAGGGAGTGATGCCCTTGAGGGTCTTCAGTCGCCGGCCGAAATTGTAGGCTGCGACGAAGTCGTTGAGTTGCTGTCGCAATTGGTCGTGATCGTCGTAGTGGAAGCGCTTGACGGTCGCGTCCTTGATGGTGCGGTTCATTCGCTCGACCTGGCCGTTGGTCCAGGGATGCTTCACCTTGGTGGTACGATGCTCGGTGCCGTTGTCGCGGCAGGTGCGCCCGAAGATGTGCTCCATGGCGGTGCGGTCCTGCTCGCGGTTTTTGAACTGGACGCCGTTGTCGGTGAGGATCGTGTGGATCTGGTAGGGAACTGCCTGGATGAGGTGGCGCAGGAACTCGGCCGCGATCATTTTTGTGGCCCGCGTGTGGAGTTCGACGTAGGTGAACTTGCAGGTTCGGTCGATGGCCACGAAGAGATATAGCTTGCCCTCGGCGGTCTGCACCTCGGCGATGTCGATGTGGAAATAGCCAATCGGATAGGCCTTGAACTTCTTCTTGGGCTGCTTGTCGCCTTCAACCTCGGGCAATCTCGAAATGCCATGACGCTGCAGACAGCGATGCAATGACGAGCGCGTCAGGTTCGGGATCGTTGGCTGCAGCGCATAGAGACAATCATCCAGGGGCAACAGCGTATGCCGGCGGAAAGCGACGATGACAGCCTCTTCCTCGATCGACAGCACCGTCGACTTCGGGGCTTTGGGACCAGTCGGCAGATCAGCGACCGAAGTTCGCCCCTTCCATTTGGCAACCGTCTTCGGATCGATCCCGTAGCGCTTGGACAGCTTCCTCAGGCTCTCTTGACTATTTTGTATTGCTCGACGGATTGCCTCTGTCGTCGTGGCGCGCCCATGCAGAACCTGGCCCATAGTGCCTCCTTCCAATCGGGGGAAAATAATGAACCATTAAAGCCTGGGATGAAACAGTTTTAGCGTCTCGTCAAATTGCCAACGGACAGGACCAACTTTACTGACCGTTTGGCTGTTACTGACGTTGGTGATTGGCCGAGACATCCAATGTTCGTCATCCACGGGCGAAGCAAGGAAGCGTAGCGACGCAGCGCAGACCCGAGGATCCATTCCGTGACTCCAAAGCTCCGCTACCGTCCAGAATTCTCACCGCTGCACCCACCGGCAAAGGTAACGGAATGGATCCTCGGGTCTCCGCGTCCGCTTCGCTCCCGCTCCGCCCGTGGATGACGATGCTGAGGGGTGCCGCTAGCCAATCTCACGCGCTGCGCCGCTCGGATGGCAGATCGTCCAGCAGCTTCCGCAATTTCGCAACCGAGTTGTGCTCGGCGAGCGGCGTGTAGACGATCAGCCGCATGTCCGATCCGTCATCGATGGACAGGCTCATATGCTCGAAGGCCATCGCTCCGGCAGTGGGATGACGGACGTGCTTCACTCCCGTCAGCCTGCGCGCCACGTCTCGCCTTGGCCACCAATCTCGGAACTCCGGGCTTGAGCGCATCATGAGTGCGATCAGCCGCTCGAAATCCGGATCGCCGACATATTTCGCGCTCTCGGCGCGAAACGAAGCGAGCACCACGCGGGCTAGCTCCTCCCAGTCGACCAGCAGTCGCCGGTGGTGTGGGCTGGTGAACACCAGATGAACGATATTACGGGCGTCCCCCTCCAGCAGGCCATAGTCGCCGAACACCGCCGCCGCCGCATCGTTCCAGGCCAGTACATCCCAGCGTCGGCCAACGACATAGGCCGGCTGCAGGACGAGACTCTGCAGCATGTGCAGCAGCGTTCCGTCGACCTTCTCGGACGCCGCCGGGCGGCGTTCCGGCTGTTGCCGGCCGGCGAGGATGAACAGATGCCGCTTCTCGACGGCGTCGAGGCGCAATGCCTCGCAGAGCGCGGTCAGCACTTCCGCCGAGGGTCGCACGTCCCTGCCCTGCTCCAGCCAAGTATACCAGGTGGTGCCGACGCCGGCGATCATCGCCACCTCCTCGCGCCTCAGCCCGGGCGTGCGCCGCCTGGCGCCGGTCGCGATGCCGATTTCGGCAGGCGACAGCCTCTCGCGGCGCGAGCGCAGGAAGGCGCCAAGCTCGTGGCGACGGCCGTCCTCGGGGGATTGGGTCACGGCATCCATGACCTTATTATAGCAGTATCGATACCAGGATAAAGTTTGAACTGTTTGGGATGCGCGCCGCGCCCCATCTTAACGTTCAGAGCAACACAAGGAGGCTCTGAACATGGAACTCAAGGACAAAACCGTTCTCGTCACCGGCTCGACCGACGGCGTCGGCCGCGTTGTCGCCGAGAGGCTCGGCGCCGGGGGCGCGCACGTGCTGGTGCACGGCCGCGACGAAGGCCGTGGCAAGGCGACAGTCGCCGCCATTGAAGCAGAGGGCGGGAAGGCGGAATTTCTCGCCGCCGACCTCGCTTCGCTTGCCGAAGTACGCCACCTCGCAGAAGTTGTGCGCGCCCGGACCGACCGGCTCGACATCTTGATCAACAATGCCGGCGTCGGCACCGGCGGCGATGGCGCCAGGCGGCAGGTGAGCGCCGACGGCTACGAACTGCGCTTTGCCGTCAACTATCTCGCGGGTTTTCTGCTGACATCGGAACTGCTGCCGCTGCTCAAGGCCAGCGCGCCGGCGCGCATCGTCAACGTCGCCTCGGCCGGCCAGCAGGCGATCGATTTCGGCGACGTCATGCTGACCCAAGGCTATAGCGGCGTTCGCGCCTACTGCCAGAGCAAGCTGGCGCAGATCCTGTTCACCATCGACCTGGCGGAAGAGCTCAAAGGCACCGGCGTCACCGTTAACGCGCTCCATCCGGCCAGCTACATGAACACCACCATGGTCCGGCAGGCCGGCATCACACCGTGGAATTCGGTCGAGACCGGCGCCGAGGCCATCCTCAACCTAGCGACCTCGCCGGCTCTGGACGGGCGAAGCGGACGCTATTTCGACGGCCAGCGGGAATCGCGCGCCGACGCACAGGCCTACGATGAAAACGCCCGCCGCCAGTTGCGGGCCCTCAGCCTCGAACTGACCGGGCACGCATCCTCAACATCCAGGGAACAACATTCATGAGCGAGACCATCGAACATTGCGTGATTGTCGGCGGCTCGTCCGGCATCGGCCTTGCAACCGCAAGGCGGCTGGTCAGCCCCACAATGAAAGTGACGATTACTGGCCGCAACGAGGATAAGTTGAAAAGCGCCTGGGCGAGCCTTGGCGGCAGAGTCGGCAAGGCCGCTTTCGATGCAACCAAGCCGGATGAGGTCCGCCAGTTCTTCGATCGGCTCGGCCCATTCGATCATCTCGTCCTGGCGGCAAGCGGCGGCAAGGGCCTGGGACCGTTCGCGACCCTCGACCTTGCCGACATCGGCAGCGGCGTCGACGAAAAGATCCGGCCGCAACTGTCCTGCCTGCAGGCGGCGCTGCCGACCTTGAACCGCAGCGGCTCCGTTACCTTCATTTCGGCGGTGTCGGCGCAGCTCGCCGCACCCGGCATCGCCGGCATCGGCGCCATCAACGGCATGCTTTTGACTGTCGCGCCGATCCTGGCCGTCGAGTTGAAACCATTGCGCGTCAATGTGGTTGCTCCCGGCGTCATCGACACGCCGTGGTGGGATTTTCTGGCCGACGACCAGCGGCAGGCGTTGTTTGCCGACTATGTCGCCAAGACGCCGGTCGGCCGCATCGGCCGCGCCGAGGACGTCGCCGCGGCAATCGCCTTCCTCGTCTCCAACACTTTCGTCACCGGCCAGGTGCTGACCTGCGACGGCGGCCTGCGCTACGCTGCATGACCAGCCGCTTCTCGAACCGGCTGCGCCATCAACGCCAGGAAGCCTCAAACTCTCCAGTCAAAAATATGACTGGAGAGCCACCCTTTGGGCGGCGCTCCAGTAAAAATCGGAGCGTCACGCGGCCTTGGCGGCCGGCATCGGATGAATGGCGTGGAACGGGATGCAAAGCCGGTTCCAGGTATTGATCATACCGATCGCCACCGACAGCTTGACCAGTTCCTCTTCCGAGAAATGCTCGAGCGTGCGGGCGTAAAGCTCGTCCGATATCTCGTTGTCGGCGATCTTCGTCACCGCCTCGGTCCAGGCGAAAGCGGCACGCTCGCGCTCGGAAAACAGCGGCGATTCCTTCCAGGCGGAAACCAGATAGAGCCGCTGCTCGGTCTCGCCGTCGCGCCTTGCCTCGCGGCTGTGCATCTCGACGCAGTAGGAGCAGCCGTTGATCTGCGACGCCCTGAGCTTGACCAGGTGCAGCAGGCCAACCTCGAGCCCGCACTCATCGACCGCCTTGTTGAGGGCCGACACCGCTTTCATGATTTCGGGCGCTTTGGCAAAGAATTGCAGTCTCTGGTTCATCGTCTTTCCTTTCACATCTGGCGGGGGTTAAACTTGCTTGTTGGGCCGGATTTCTGCGGCCGCTGGTGGCGCTCGACGAAGGCGCAGCTTGCGGCAATCGAACGCGGATCGCCTTCCGCGGCGTAGGTCGCCACGATGTCGGAAAGTTTCACTTCGGCGAGCGCGGCCCGATAGGCGCGCTCGGCCTTCAGCATCGCGACATTGATGCCGCAGGGTTTCACATAGGCCGATGCATCGATCTTGACCGGGCCGCGCTGGCGGATTTCGGCGCAACGGAAGGCCGGTTCGCGCCCCTCTACAGCCAGCACGATGTCGAGCAGCGTGACGCGCTCGGCCGGCTGCGCCAGGCGATAGCCGCCCGCCGGTCCCGGCACCGATTCCAGGATGCGCGCCGCCGTCAGCTGGTTGAGATGCTTCAACAGATAGCTCGGCGACAGACCGAAAGCCTCCGCCAGGGCCGCCCCCGGCATCGTGCTGTTGCCCTCGACGCTGGCCAGCGTCGCCGCGCAGTGGATGGCCGCCTCAACGCCCTCGCCGAGCTTCATGGTTTGTCGCTCCAATTCATGATAGTTTTTATCATGGATAATTTTTATCTGCAATAGAGACGTGGAAATTGCCGCTGGAATATGAGGGAAGAGTTTGATGATTTAAAAACGAGACACGGCGCTTCGCAGGACCTGGGTTCCTCGCACCCCGCAAAGCGGGGGAGAGGTGGCCCGGCGAAGCCGGGACGGAGAGGGGGAAGCCATCCGCGCAGACAGAAACCGGCGAAAGAACGGGGCGCGAGGAAGATAGGGGGCGATCAAGAGCCTAAGGTAGCGCCCCAGTCGTCCCGAAGGCCCCTCTCCGTCCCGGCTTCGCCGGGCCACCTCTCCCCCCTACGTGGGGCGAGGAACCAACCCTACTCCGCCGCTACCTTGGCCATCGGGTTGTTGGGGTGCGTCGTCCAGTTGGCGTAGATCGGCGACACCGGCCTGCCGGTGCGCTCGTCCATCGCGCCCGCCGCCAATGGCTCCATGGTGATGCAGCCTTCGACCGGGCAGACATTGACGCACAGATTGCAGCCGACGCATTCGGCATCGATCACTTCGAAATGCCGTTTGCCGTCGACCATGCTGGTGATCGCCTGGTGCGAGGTGTCTTCGCAGGCGATGTGGCAGCGGCCGCATTTGATGCAGGCGTCCTGGTCGATATGCGCCTTGGCGACATAATTGAGGTTGAGGTACTGCCAGTCCGTGACATTGGGCGTGGCGCGGCCGATGATGTCGGACAGCGAGACATGGCCCTTCTCGTCCATCCAGTTTTCGAGGCCCGCGATCATCTCCTGCACGATCTTGAAGCCATAGGTCATCGCCGCCGTGCAGACCTGCACATTGCCGGCGCCGAGCGCCATGAATTCGGCGGCGTCGCGCCAGGTGGTGATGCCGCCGATGCCGGAAATCGGCAGGCTGTGCGTTTCCGGGTCGCGCGCGATCTCGGCCACCATGTTCATGGCGATCGGCTTCACCGCCGGGCCGCAATAGCCGCCATGCGAGCCCTTGCCGTCGATGGTCGGCTGCGGCGCGAAAGAGTCGAGATCGACGCCGGTGATCGAGTTGATCGTGTTGATCAGCGAGACGGCGTCCGTTCCGCCGGCATGCGCCGCCCGCGCCGGCTTGCGGATATCGGTGATGTTGGGCGTCAGCTTGGTAATGACGGGCATGCGCGTATACTGCTTGCACCAGCGCACCACCATTTCGATATATTCCGGCACCTGGCCGACCGCCGAGCCCATGCCGCGCTCGCTCATGCCGTGCGGGCAACCGAAGTTGAGTTCGATGCCGTCGGCGCCGGTCTCCTCGACCAGCGGCAGGATCGCTTTCCAGCTTTCCTCCACGCATGGCACCATGATCGACGCAACCAGCGCCCGATCCGGCCAGTTCATCTTCACCTGCTTCATCTCGCGCAAATTGGTCTGCAGGTCGCGGTCGGTGATCAGCTCGATGTTGTTGAGGCCAAGCAGCCGGCGGTCGGCGCCCCAGATCGCGCCGTAGCGGGGACCGTTGACATTGACGACTGGCGGCCCCTCTTCGCCCAGCGTCTTCCAGACCACGCCGCCCCAGCCCGCCTTGAAGGCGCGCTCGACATTGTAGGCCTTGTCGGTCGGCGGCGCCGAGGCCAGCCAGAACGGGTTCGGCGACTTGATGCCGACGAAACTGTTGCGGATGTCTGCCATGCTCATGCCCTCCCGTTCGAGGTGAGTGCCCGGTGGATCGATTCCGCCGCGTCGCGGCCTTGCGCCACCGCCGAGACGGTGAGGTCGTCACCGCCGAAGATGCAGTCGCCGCCGGCCCAGACTTTCGCCAGCGAGGTGCGGCCTTCCGCGTCGACCTTGATGCGGCCGTGCTCGAGATCGATCGAGGCGACGCTGCCGTTGAGCGTTGCCGGCACGAAGCTCTGGCCGATCGCCTTGAACACTTGATCAGCGTTCAGCCTGAGCGTTTCACCGGTACCCGTAAGTTTTTCGCCGTTCATGGCGGTGTATTCCAGCTCGATCGCCGACACTTTGCCGTTCTCGGCGATGACGCGCTTCGGCTGCAGCCAATGGCGGATGGTGACGCCGTTGGCGGCGGCCAGATCCTGCTCGAACCCGGAGGCGTTCATATGTTCCTGGCCGCGCCGGTAGCAGATCGTCACCTCTTCCGCGCCGAGCAGCTTCGACTGTACCGCGGCGTCGATCGCCGTCATGCCGCCGCCGAGGACGACGACGCGCCGGCCGACCGGCAGGCTCGAAAGATCGCTCGCCTGCCTGAGCTCGGCGATGAACTCGACTGCATTGGCTACACCGTCGGCATCCTCGCCATCGGCGCGCAGCGCGTTGACGCCACCGAGACCCAGCCCAAGGAACACCGCATCGTAGTTGCGGATCAGGTCCGACAGCCGGAAGTCGCGGCCGAGCGCCTTGCCGTTCTGGATGTCGATGCCGCCGATCGAGGTCACATAGTCAACCTCGGCCTGGGCGAAATTGTCGACGCTTTTGTAGGCGGCGATGCCGTATTCGTTGAGGCCGCCGGCCTTCGGCCGCGCCTCCAGTATGGTGACGTCATGGCCATGGCGCGCCAGCCGATGCGCTGCCGCCAGCCCTGCCGGCCCGGCGCCGACCACCGCGACGCTCTTTCCGCTCGGCTCGGCGCGCGTGTAGAACTGCTTGTTCTCGCCCATCGCCACGTCGGTGGCGTAGCGCTGCAGGCGGCCAATCTGCACCGGCTTGCCTTCCGCCACTTCGCGCACGCAGACTTCCTCGCACAGCGTCTCGGTCGGGCAGACGCGGGCACACATGCCGCCGAGGATGTTCTGGTCGAAGATGGTTTTGGCCGACCCCAGCGGATTGCCGGTCGAGATCTGCCGAATGAACAGCGGAATGTCGATCGAGGTCGGGCATGCATTCATGCATGGCGCGTCGTAGCAGAAGTAGCAGCGATCGGATTCGACCAGCGCCTCGTGATGATCGAGCGGCGGATGCAGGTCGGAAAAATTATCGGCATATTGCTCCGAAGACAGCCGGCCGCCGGTAATGCCTTCGATGAAATGACCAGTCGCCATTCCAGCTCCCCTTGTTTTCGTTTTGGGGAAGGCTAGCACGTTTTATTTTTTTATCAATTGGTCAATTTTCGGCCAAATCACTGTAATGGCTGAATAAAACATGATGATTATAGTCATGTTTTATCACGATCAATCTTGTCAATTTTTGCTCCCCTTGTCGGATTTCTGTCGGGAAACACGTCCTAAGATGGATCGCGTTGCGATCGACACCCGAACCGGTGAGGAGACCGATTATGCCGAATTCCCCAAAGCCCTTCTTCTGGTACGAATTGATGACCACCGACCTCGACGCCGCCGAGGCCTTTTACACCGCAGTCGTCGGCTGGAGGGCCGAGCCCTTCGACAAGGCGCCAGGCATGCCCCGCTACATTGTGATGAATTCGGCCGTGCGCGGCGTCGGCGGACTGATGATGCTGCCCGAGGCCGCCGCCAAGATGGGCATGCCGCCGGCCTGGCTCGGCTATATTTACACCAAGGATGTCGATGCCTCGACCCAGGCGCTTAAGGACGCCGGCGGCGCCGTCCACCGCGCGCCGGACGACATTCCGGGCGTCGGACGCTTCGCCGTCGTTGCCGATCCGCAGGGCGCCACCTTCATGTTCTTGCAGCCCAACCAGCCCGAGCAGCCGCCAGTGCCGGCGACCACCCTTGGCCATGTCGGCTGGCATGAACTCTACACCTCGGACTGGAAGGCGGCCTTCGACTTCTATTCCGAGCAGTTCGGCTGGACCAGCGCCGGCGAGTTCGACATGGGCGAGATGGGCATCTACAAGACTTTCGGCGCCGGCCCTGAATCCGGCGGCGGCATGATGAACAAGCCGCCGCAGATTCCAACCCCCGTCTGGCTGTTCTATTTCAACGTCGACGGGATCGACGCGGCGGCCAAGCGCGTCACCGACAATGGCGGCAAGGTCCTGATGGGACCTATGGAAGTGCCGAACGGCAGCTGGATCGTCCAGTGCCAGGACCCGCAGGGCGCGCATTTCGCGCTGCTGGCCGCGGCACGGTAGAATTGCCGATCTTTCCTTGGGGCGGGCAAATCGCCTAAGGCAGCGCCAGCCCCCCACTCCGGCCGCTGCGCGACCACCTCTCCCCCATGTGCATGGGGGAGAGGAAACCAAGCCTTTCAAGGCCGCAGCCTTAGCGGTTGGCATTTCCTCTCCCTCCACGAATGTGGGGGGAGAGGTGGCTCGGCGAAGCCGAGACGGAGTGGGGGAGCGCCGTATGCGATTGCACTACTCCCTTGGGAGATGTGCGATCAACCCTCCGCAATTGCTGCGAAGAATGGACAAAACAGAAGGGGTGCTTGTCCCGCCGGCGCTGGCCCTCTCGGGGCTTCATTCCGGCGCCAGCACCGCCACTTTGAGATCGGTCTTCTTCGCGCCGCTGAGCTGAACGGTGGCCGGACCGGCCGCCAGCTTGAAGCGCACGCTCTTGCGGATTTCCGGGCAGGTCTTCACGCCGCTGAAGGCCGCTGATTTTACGGCATGGCCGTCCTGAACGACATCGATCCAGGCGTCGTCGGACAGGCTGAACTGGAGCTCGCCTTCAGGTGGCACGGTCACGCTGGCCATGGCGCCGAACGTGTCGGCTGCCGGTGCATGCCCGGGCGGCACTTCAAAGCTGATCGTGTCGACCGCTGCGAGTGAGAAATCCACCGCTTGCCCGACCGTGAGGGCGGCGCCGGACTGCGCGGCGGGCGCCTCCGGAAACAGGGCCTGCTCGCGTGCGACCGGCCATTTGAAGGCATCACAGCCGGCGTCGGCGGCCGTGGCGGAGCAGGTGCCCGCAAGGATTGCGAAGAGGCTGATGACGAGTGTTTTCATGATGCGCGGACCTATACGGTTTAAAGCGTTCGACGCCTTTAGATACAACTATAACGATATAAATGCAACCACAGAGAGAAAAAATGCAGGTCGTCGGGGAACCGTTTCAAGTCACCGATTGTTGATAGCAGGACCCAGGAAGTGAATGGTCCACCGCGGGGCGATAATCTATGGCCGATCCGGGCGGGGTAAATGGAGTTTTGCATGAAGCTTTTCGAAGGCCTTGCCCAATACCAGCCGCAGGCGCTGGCCGTGCTCCGGATCATGACGGCGTTGCAGTTCATCGAACACGGCACCCAGAAACTGTTCAATTTTCCTGCCGGTGCCCATGCTGAAGCGCTGACAGGGATTGCGCTGACGTCAGGTATCCTCGAATTTGCCGGAGGCGTCCTGCTCTTGCTGGGCCTTTTCACCCGGCCGGTGGCGTTCCTGCTCTGTGGCGAGATGGCGATCGCCTATTTCATGGCGCACTTCCCGCGCGACTTTTTCCCGGTCAACAATGGCGGCGACTCGGCGATCTCGTTCTGCTTCATCTTCCTCTATCTGATCTTCGCCGGCGCCGGCGCCTTCGCGCTGGACAACCGCCGCAACGCCTGACCGTCAGAACAGATGCGCGTCTGTCTCAGGCGCGCATCCGCTCGAAATTGGCGTCGAACAGCGGCGCTGCCTGGATGCGTGCCGCATGGCGCTTGCCGAGGATCTCGATCTCGAAGCCGTCCGGTCTGTCGGCGATCTCCTTCGGCACATAGCCCATGGCGACCGATTTCTTCGAATGGTGAGCGTAGCCGCCGGAGGTGACCCAGCCGCGCACCGCGCCGTCATGCCAGATCGCCTCGTCGCCGATGACGTCGGCATCGGTCGCGTCGACGATGAAGGCGCGCAGCCTGAGCTTGCCGCCTTGCTTGCGCTCGGCCAGCGCGCCTTCCTTGCCGATGAATTCGGCCTCCTTGCCATAGGCGACGAAGCGGTCGAGACCAGCCTCCAGCGGCCCATAGATCGGCCGGTATTCGCGCGCCCATGAGCCGTAGTTCTTCTCCAGCCTGAGCGCATTGAGGGCGCGCGAGCCGAACAGACCGATCGAAAATTCCTCGCCAGCCGCCAGCAGCGCCTGGAGAGCCGCGCGCTGATATTCCGGCGCCACCCAGATCTCGTAGCCGAGATCGCCGGTATAGCTGACGCGCCCGACCAGGCACGGCGCCATGCCGATATCCATCCTGGCCACCGCCATGAACGGGAACGCGGCATTGGAAACATCGGCGCGGCTGACTTTCGCAAGCACCTGCCTTGCCTTCGGCCCTGCGATAGCGAGGCCGGTGAGCTGCTGCCCCAGCGCCTCGATGCGCACCGAGCCGTCCTTGGGCAGATGCGCCTCGAACCAGCGCATGTGATACTGTTCGGCGACGCCGGAGCCGGCAATGAACCATTCGCGATCGTCAATATTGGCGAGGGTGAAATCGCCGATCAGCTTGCCGTCTTCCTTCAGCATCGGCGCCAGCGTCATGCGGCCGGGCTTCGGCAGTTTGCAGGCCAGCATGCGGTCGAGCCATGCCGGGGCGCCCTCGCCGGTCACCTTGTATTTGGCGAAGTTCGAAATCTCCGACAGGCCGACGCCGCCTCGCACCGCCGCGACCTCCTTGGCGACGTGGTCGAAATCGCTCGAGCGCCGCCATGAGAACTCGTCCTTGACGCCTTCCGGCGCGTACCACAGCGGCACCTCGAGCCCGAAAGAAACGCCCCATTGCGCGCCCCTGGCCGACAGCAGGTCGTAGACCGGCGTCGTCTTGAGCTGGCGCCCTGCCGGCAATTCCTCGTTGGGAAAGCGGATCGAGAAACGCCGTGAGTAATTCTCGCGCACCTTGGCGTTGGTATAGGCCATCGTCGCCCAGTCGCCGTAGCGCGCGACATCCATTGCCCAGATGTCGGCGCCGGGATCACCCTCGATCATCCAGTTGGAGAGCGCCAGGCCGACGCCGCCGCCCTGCGAAAAGCCGGCCATGACGCCGCAGGCGACCCAGAAGCCCGGCAGGCCGCGCACCGGGCCGACCAGCGGGTTGCCGTCCGGCGCGAAGGTAAAGGGCCCGTTGATGATCTGCTTGATGCCGGTCTTCTGGAACGCCGGGAAATGGCGGAAGCCGACCTCCAGCGACGGCGCGATGCGGTCGATATCCGGCTCAAGCAATTCGTGGCCGAAATTCCACGGTGTGGAGAATTCAGACCAGACCTTGTTGGCCTTCTCATAGGTGCCCATCAGCATGCCGCCGCGTTCCTGGCGCAGATAGAGCTCGCCGTCGAAATCGACCGCATGGATGATCTCGGTGCCGGTCTTCTTGTTCCAGTCGGCAACCTCCGGCATGTCCTCGGTGATCAGATACATATGCTCCATCGCCAGCACCGGCAGTTCGAGGCCGACCATGCGGCCGACCTCGCGCGCCCACAGGCCGCCGGCATTGACGACATGCTCGGCGATCACGTCGCCCTTGTTGGTGATGACGCGCCACAGCCCGTCCGGGCAGCGCACGATGTCCTCGACCTTGGTGAAGCGTTCCACTTCTGCGCCAAGTTTCCGCGCGGCCTTCGCGTAGGCATGCGTAACCCCGGACGGATCGAGATGGCCGTCCTCCTTGTTGCGCACCGCGCCGACGAACTGGCTGGGATCGATCAGCGGCATCAATTCGGCCGCCTCTTTGGCCGAGATCACCTCGAGGTCGATGCCGAGGTAGCGGCCCTTGGAGACGACGCCGCGCAGCCAGTCGAGCCGCGCCTCGGTCGCCGCCAAGAGCACGCCGCCGGTCAGATGCACGCCGGTCGCCTGGCCGGACAACTCCTCGATCTCCTTGTAGAGCGAGATCGTGTATTTCTGCAGCTTGGCGACGTTCGGATCGCCATTGATGGTGTGCATGCCGCCGGCGGCATGCCAGGTCGAGCCCGAGGTCAGCTCGTCGCGCTCCAGAAGCACGACGTCGGTCCAGCCGTGGCGGGCGAGATGGAACAGTACCGAGCATCCGACGACACCGCCGCCAATGACCACGACCTTTGCATGCGATTTCATGAGTTTTTCTCTGATATCAGGACGTTAGAAGAATAAACGGATTCAGGATGGTAGGGCGTTCAATCGGAATGGGAAGCATCACGGCTCGCCCTGCCCGATCGTTTCCTTGCGCCTGGCCATATGGGATTCGAGCGCCTCGCGCACGGCAGGGTCCATCGCCGGCTGGACATACTCCTCCAAGGCCTTCTTCCACAGCCGCGTCGCCCGCGCGGTGGTGTCGAGCCCGCCGGCCTCCTGCCAGGCCTCGTAGTTCTGCCAGTTGGAGAGCATCGGCTGGTAGAAGGCGGTAGCATAGCGCTCCAGCGTGTGCGGCTCGCCGAAGAAATGGCCGCCGGTCGGCACTGCCCCCAGCGCTTCCACCGCAAGCTCCGCCTCGTCGACCGCGATCGGCCGCAGGAATTCCATCATGTGCTGGATCATCTCGACATCGATGATGAGCTTTTCGAACGAGGCCGTCAGCCCGCCCTCCTGCCAGCCGGCGGCGTGGTAGACGAGGTTGCCATGGCCGAGCACCGCGCCCCACAGCGCCATCAGCGTCTCATAGGCGCCCTGCGCGTCGGCGGCATTGGAGGCCGAGCCCGGCGTCGTGCGGTAGGGCAATTTATAGCGCCGCGCCAATTGCCCGGAAGCGATGTTGGCCTTGGTGTTCTCCGGTGTGCCGAAGGCCGGTGCGCCGGATTTCATATCGACGTTGGAGGTGAAGGCGCCATACATCACCGGCGCGCCGGGGCGCACGAGCTGCGTCAGCACGATGCCGAACAGCGCCTCGGCATTCTGCTGCGCCAAAGCGCCGGCGAGCGTCACCGGGCTCATCGCGCCCATCAGCGTGAACGGCGTCACCGCCACCGACTGGCCGAACTCGGCCATGGTCATCAGGCCCTCGGCCATCATTTCGTCGAAGCGGCGCGGCGAGTTGACCGAGATGATGGTGGTGATGCCTGGTTCCTCGCCGATCTGGTCGAGGGTCAAGCCACGCGCAATCGCCATCATCTCGATGCCGTCCAGCGCCCTGCCCCGGCCGATCGCCGAGACATGGAAGCATTTGTCGGTCAGCGTCAGATTGGCGAAATAGGTGTCGAGATGGCGCGAGTTTGCCGGCAGCTCGACCGGCGCGCACACCTGGTTGCCGAGCATATGGATGCAGTTGAAGTGCTGCGCCAGCCGGACCAGGTCGGAATAATCGGCGAGATTGCCAGCGCGGCGGCCGCGCTCCATGTCGTGCACATTGGGCGGCCCGGCGACCAGCGTGAAGTTGATTGTGTTGCCGCCGAGATGAATGGCGCGGGCTGGGTTGCGTGGCGTGAGCGTATAGCTCGAACGCGTCGTCTTCAGCGCTTCGTCGACCATGCCGCGATCGACACGCACATTCATCGTCGCGTGATCGACCGTGGCGCCGGCGCGTTCGAATAGCGAAAGCGCCCGCGGGCTCATCACCTCGATGCCGAAATTTTCCAGGATATGCATCGACGCCTGGTGAATGGCCTCGATCTGATCGGCCGACAGCATCGCCATCGGCGGGTACGGGTTGGTCACCCGCCGCAGCGGCAGTTGCGGAATGGCGGCTGGGCCTCGGTTGCTGGTGCGCTCGGCGCCGCGCTTGCGTCTTGGTTCGCTCATGTGCCCATCAGAACGCCGGCGCGCTGCAGCGGCTGTCAGGATTTCGCCCTTTGCCGGCGTGATTTTAGCCAAGGCGGCATTTCCAGGAATTGACCGAAAGGAAAGCGACGCGATCAGTCGCAATGTCAATACTTGTCTTGGTCGGCGAGCCGGCCGCGTTAAGGAAGCGCGCAAGACTCCTTTTATGATTTCGGCCTATTCGTCTTCCAATGCGTAGGTCGAGTTTTAGTAAAATTGTCGCTGTCTCTGTGCTGCTGGAGCTTTGCGCCTGCGCGACGGCGCCCAGCCACATCAACAATGTCTGCGCCGTCTTCGACCAGAATGACGGCTGGTTCGACAACTGGCAGGCCGCCGCCGAGCGCACCGAGCAGAAATACGTCGTGCCGGTTCCGGTGCTGATGGCGACGGTGCGCAAGGAGTCCGGCTTCAAGAGCAACGCCAGGCCGCCGCGCACCAAGCTGTTCGGCTTCATTCCCTGGACGCATGTCTCCAGCGCCACGGGCTTCTCGCAGGCGCTCGACGGCACGTGGTCGCAATACCAGAGCGAAACCGGCAACTGGGCGGCACGGCGGACCAGATTCGCGGATGCCGTCGATTTCGTCGGCTGGTACCATTCCAAGACCGCCGACACCTTCGGCGTCGCCCGCAACGACACCTACAATCTCTATCTGGCCTATTATCTCGGCTGGACCGCCTATGGCCGCGGCAATCGCGGCGACGCCGGCGTGCAAAGCTACGCGCGCGCCACGGACAAGATGGCGCAGGACTACGCCGCCCAGTTGCGGCAATGCGGAAACTAAAGATAGACCCTTTCGGGGTTAGTGCCGCCTTGTCGTGTCCTTCGGCCTTGAGACACCGGTTTCCGAATCCTCGTCGCGCACTTCGTGGCGACGGGCTTTGAGCACAGCGTCATTCTCCTCGACGCCCTCTCCGATCGCGTCGGCTTCCGCACTGGCGTTTTTGCCGTCGGGACGCTGCGGCGGCGAACCGGCAAAGCCCGGCCCCTCGCCATGCGGCGCATCGTCCGGCACGCCCTCATGCGCCGCGTGCTCCTTGTCGAACTTGATCACCGGCTCCATCTTGGCCAGCACATCGTCCGACAGCCAGCACAGGCTCATATGGCCGTCGCCGAGATTCTTCACCGGCGGCACTTTCGTCTCGCACAGATTGTCCGGCACCAGCTTCTTGTAGCCGCAGCGCGTCTGGAACGGGCAGCCGGTCGGTGGGTTCATCGCCGATGGGATGTCGCCTTCGAGCACGATGTGCTTCTTGACCACGCTGGTGTCCGCGATCGGGATCGCTGACAGCAACGCCTCCGTATAGGGATGGTAAGGCGGCGCGAAGATCTGGTCGGTCGTGCCCTGCTCGACGATGTAGCCGAGATACATGACGACGACGCGGTCGGCGATGTAGCGCACCACCGACAGATCGTGGCTGATGAACAGCATCGTCGTCTTGTTCTTGCGC
Source organism: Mesorhizobium sp. B1-1-8 (assembly GCF_006442795.2). Lineage (NCBI taxonomy): Bacteria > Pseudomonadati > Pseudomonadota > Alphaproteobacteria > Hyphomicrobiales > Phyllobacteriaceae > Mesorhizobium > Mesorhizobium sp. B1-1-8. Next base: position 2,575,858 of record NZ_CP083956.1, on the reverse strand, counting down.
TGGATGTCCATCAACAGCTCCGTCACCGCCGCCTGCACAGAGACGTCGAGCGCCGAGACCGGCTCGTCGGCAACCACCACCTTGGCGTCGCCGGCAAAGGCGCGCGCCACGCCAATGCGCTGCTTTTGGCCGCCCGAGAGCTGGCGCGGCTTGCGGCTCTCGAAGGCGCGCGGCAGCTTCACCAGGTCGAGCAGCTCGAGCATGCGCTTGCGGCGGTCGGCAACCGTCTTGCCGACGTTGAACTTCTCCAGCGTACGGATGATCTGCGCACCGACGGTGTGGCTGGGGTTCAGCGTGTCGAACGGGTTCTGGAACACCATCTGGATCGACGACACGGTGTCGACGCCGCGATTCTCGATGCCGGTCGACTGGATTTCCTTGTTGGCGAGCGTCACGATGCCGGAGCTTGCGGTCTCGAGACCCAGCAGCACCTTGGCCAGCGTCGACTTCCCGCAGCCGGATTCGCCGACGATCGCGACCGTTTCCGATTCACGCGCCGTGAACGAAATCGTCTCGTTGGCCTTCACGACGCGGCCTTCGCTGGAGCCGAACACTTCGCTGCCGCCGACCTTGTAGTATTTCCTCAGGTCCTCGATCTTGAGCACCGGTGCGCCGGGCACGACGCGCTCGTTGACCTTCTTGGCGCCGGGCGGCAGCGCCTCCCAGTCGATTTCGTTGAAGCGCACGCAACGCGAGAAATGCCCGTCATGGCCCTCGACCGGGATCATCGGGATTTCGGCGGCGTTGCAGACGCCTTCGACAAAATGGTGGCAGCGCGGACCGAAATTGCACCCCTTCGGCCGCTCATGCGGCAGCGGCAATTGCCCCGGGATGGAGATCAGCGGCCGCGAATTCTTGTCGGCCCCGGGCAGCGGGATCGAGCGGAACAGCCCTTGCGTATAGGGATGGCGCATCCGGTCGAAGACGTCCTCGATCTTGCCGGTTTCCACCGCCTCGCCCGAATACATCACCGTGATCCGGTCGCAGGTCTCCAGGATGAGACCGAGATTGTGCGACACGAAGATCATCGAGGTGCCGAACTTCTCGCCAAGCCCCTTGACCAGTTCGACGATGCCGGCCTCGACGGTCACGTCGAGTGCCGTCGTCGGCTCGTCAAGCAGGAGCAGCGCCGGCTTCGACAGCAGCGCCATGGCAATGACGATGCGCTGCTGCTGGCCGCCGGAAAGCTGGTGCGGATAGGAGCGCATCATGCGCTCCGGATCGGGCAGCTTGACGGCGCGCACCATTTCGAGCGCTCGGCTGTAGGCCTCTTCCTTCGACACCTTGTCGTGGATCAGCGGCACTTCCATCAATTGCTGGCCGACCTTCATCGCCGGGTTCAGGCTCGCCATCGGCTCCTGGTAGATCATGGCGATCTTGTTGCCGCGGATGGCGCGCAGCTCCTCCTCGGAGAGCTCGCCCATGTCCTTGCCCTGGAACTTGATCTTGCCGCCAACGATCTTTCCGATGTTGGAGAGGTCGCGCATGATGCCGAGCGACACGGTCGACTTGCCGCAGCCGGATTCGCCGACAATGCCCATCGCCTCACCGGGCATGACCGTGCAGGAAAAGTCCATCACGGCCGGTATCTCGCCCTTGCGGGTGAAAAACGAGATCGAGAGGTTTTCGATCTCGATGATCGGCCCATTGGTCGGCTTGGCTGGATCTCGAACTGCCTCGTTCATTGGGTCGCTCCAATCCTTATTCGTCGCCAGTTAGGGTCGAAGACCCCGGCATCAATCCTTCATCGACTGCTCGCGCAGGGAATCGGCCAAAAGGTTCAGCCCCAGCACGAACGACATCAGCGCAATCGTCGGCGGCAGCGCCGGATGGATGAAGGAGCGCAGCAGGCGGCTGGCATCCTTGATCGCGGTGCCCCAGTCGGGGCTTTCGGGCGCCAGGCCCAGGCCGAAATAGCCGAGCGTGCCGAGCAGGATCGTGGTGTAGCCGACGCGCAGGCAGGCATCGACGATCAGCGGCCCGCGCGCATTGGGCAGGATTTCCCATAGCATGATGTACCAGGGCGATTCGCCGCGCGTCTGCGCCGCCGCCACATAGTCGCGGGTCTTGATGTCCATGGTCAGGCCGCGCACGATGCGGAACACGCCGGGGCTGGAGGCGAAAACCACCGCCACGAAGATGTTGAGCTGGTTGGGATCGATGTGCACGATCTTCAGCGGATCCCTGTCGAACACGAGGCCGGCATAGACCCAGCCGCCGATGACAAGCGTCAGCCCCAAAAGGATGTAGATCCGGTCGGGCCGGTTCTTGTAGCGCGTCCAGAACAGCACGCAGAAGAAGATGATCGGAAACAGGAAGAAGACACCCGCCAGCGCATAGGGGATCGGCGTGTCCATGATGCCCGGCGTCACCAGCAGGTAGAACAAAAGGATGACCGGGAAGGCCAGCACCAGGTTGGCCAGGAACGACAGGATCGTATCGATCCTGCCGCCATAATAGCCGGCCGGCAGGCCGAGCGTGATGCCGACCATCAGCGCGAAGCCGGTCGCCGCCGGTGCGATGATCAGCACGATCTGGCTGCCGTAGACCATGCGCGAGAACACGTCGCGGGCAAGCTTGTCGCCGCCGAACAAATAGACGAGACCCGATTGCGGCTCGATGGCGCCGGGCAGTGTATCCTTCATGATCGGGATCTGGCCGAGCGGATCGAAAGGCGAGATGGTCGAGGCGAAGATTGCCGTGAACAGCCAGAACAGGCAGATGGCGACGCCGGCGATGCCGACGCCGCTGTCGAACAGCTGTCCGTAGAGCGCCAGCTTCTTCTTGTAGACGAAGCTCGTGCCCATGACGATGACCAGCGCAACCCACACCGGCCAGAAACGCCAGAGCACTTCGAGGATGATGGTGGAGGCGCCGATATACTGAGTTTGCATGCGCCTTCCCCCTACTGAACCCTGATGCGCGGATTGAGAAACGCATAGCCGACATCGGAGATGAGCTGCGTGATCAGCACGATGAACACCGAGACCAGCGAGCAGCCGAGCAGAAGGTCGATGTCGTTGTTGCCGGCGGCCTCGACCAGCGTGTAGCCGAACCCCTGGTACCGGAACATCACCTCGACGATGACGACGCCGGTGAGCAGCCACGGGAACTGCAGCATGATGACGGTGAACGGCGCGATCAGCGCGTTGCGCAGCGCATGCTTGACGACCACGTTGCTGAAGGAGAGGCCCTTGAGGCGGGCGGTGCGGATATATTGCTGTGTCATCACCTCGACCATCGAGGCGCGCGTCATGCGGGCGATATAGCCGATGCCGTAAATCGCCAGCGTGATCACCGGCAGGGTGAAATTATAGAAGGTGATGCCCTGGCTGGCGGAAGCGGCCGAACCGTTCAGCCAGCCGAGCCAGGAGGCGAAGATGACGGTGAAGATGACGCCCGACACATATTCAGGCGTCGCCGTCGAGGCGATCGAGGCGACCGACAGCGTGCGGTCGGTGCGCGAGCCCTCGCGCATGCCGGCGAGAATGCCGATAAGCAGCGAGATCGGCACCATCACCGCCAGCACGCAAAGCATCAGGATGCCGGTGGCGCCGAGCGCCGGGAACAGCTTGGCGGCAACCGTCGTCTTGAACTTGGTCGAGCAGCCGAAATCGCCTTCGAGGACGCCGGAGAATTTCGGCTCCAGCGGGTCGTTGCAGAACGTGAAGCGCTGCGTCGTCTTTCCGGTCGCCGGATCGGTGATCGGCTGCTTGGGCAGGACACCCAGCCATTGGCCGTAGCGCGCGAAGAAGTTCTGCCGGTAGCCATGGTTCACCAGCCAGCTTTCAAGCTGCTCGGCCGAGGTGTGCATTTCGGTCTGGCTGATCGCGAGCTTCTTCAGATTGGGCTCGAGATTGACGAGGAAAAAAACGACCAGCGTCAGGCACAGCATCGTGAGCAAAATGGTGCCGATGCGTCTGGCGATGAATGAGAACATTTGCACCCCCTGCCGGCCGGGTTGGGGTCAGATACGGTCAACCCTTGTGTCGAAAACCTTGTGACGTCACGCCGCCGCCGCACGACATGCAACGGCGGCGATGCTGCGGATACGAGAGGCTGCGCCCCTCGTATCCGTCGAGCAATGAATCACGCCTGGTCGAGCCAGACCTTGCCGAAGTCGTGCTCGTAGGTGGGGTGCATCGAGTGGTTCTTCACCTCGGGCTTGATGTTGATATAGAGCTTGCGCCAGTAGGGCTGGATGATGATGCCGGATTCCTGCAGCATCGTCTCGATGTCCTTCATCACCACCTTGCGCTTCTCGGCATCGGCGATGCCGAGGGCCTCATTGACCTTCTTGTCGAATTCCGGATTGGCGTAGGCCGTCTCGTTCCAGGCTTCGCCGGAGCGGTAGGCGATGGCGATGACCTGGATACCCAGCGGGCGCATGTTCCAGTTGGTTTCCGAGAACGGGTACTTCGTCCAGTCGTTCCAGAAGGTCGAGCTCGGCAGCACGGTGCGCTTCACCTTGATGCCGGCCTCGCGCAGCTGCGCCGCGATCGCGTCGGTGGTGTTCTTGTGGTAGTCCTCGTCGTTGCTGATCAGCTCGTGCTCAAAATCGATCGCGCCGGCTTCCGTCAGCATCTGCTTGGCCTTGGCGATGTCGCGCTTGATCTCCGGCAGCTTGACATATTCCGGATGGATCGGCGCGACATGGTGGTTTTCGGCCGGCGTGCCGGCATTGCCGTAGCCGAGCTGCAGCACGGTGGCATTGTCGACGGCAAGCAACATCGCCTGACGGACCTTCTGGTCATCATAAGGCTTGTGGGTGACGTTGAAACGCGACACCACAGTGGCTGCCGTCACGACTTCCGAAACCGGAGCGCCGACGTCGGCGATGATCTTGGTGTAGTCGGCGGTCGTTTCGTGGTTGGTCTGGACTTCACCGGACTCGAAGGCCGAAACCGTCGCAGCCGGATCGGTGCCGTAATCGATGAACTCGACGCCGTCGAGGAAAGCCTCGCCCTGCCACCACTTGCCGGTCGTGCGGCGCTTGTAGACCACCTTCTGGCCGACGTCGTAGGAGACGAGCTCGAACGGGCCGGTGCCGATCGGGCAGGCCTTGAAGTTGGCGCCCTTCTCGTCGAACGTCTTGTGCACGACCAGCGCCGGATAGTCGCACAGGTTCGGGATAATGGCGATGTCGGGCTTGCTCAGCTTGAGCTTGACCGTCATGTCGTCGACCTTGACCACGGAGCCTTCGCGCAGCTTCTTGGTCTTGTCGTCGACGAGGCTGCCGAGACGGCCCGGCATCGAGTTGCCTTCCGCGCCCTTGTCGGCCCAGCGGGTGAAATTGTAGACGATGTCGTCGGCGGTGAACTTGTCGCCGTTGTTCCATTCGACGCCCGGCCGCACATGCAGCGTGTACTCGGTGGCGTCGTCGTTGATGTCCCAGCTTTCGATCAGATATGGGGCGAATGTGTATTCTTTGGTGTATTTCACCATCGGCTCGAGCGCCTGGCGCTCGGCATTGGCAATCTCCGACCAGTCGGCCGTCCGCGGATCCTTGGGGTCCTTGATGGACATGGCGACCTTGATCACGCCACCCTTCTTGCCCTGCACGTCTTCGGCCCTGGCCGGGGTCGGAGCGGCGAGGCCGAGCATGCCGTATGCCATGGCGGTCGAAGCGCCGAAGATACTGGCGAGCGCCAGGAATTCGCGGCGGTCCACCTCGCCTGACTTGGCCTCTTCGGCCATCGCCAGAATGTGGTCCGGAACGCGGTCACCGTTACTTTTGTAGATTGCCATGACTATCTCCCATTGGTTGGCTTTCTGCCTTTTAACATTCCGCATCCAAACCGTGATGTCAAAAAACGGTGTGAATTGGGAACAGGTTAGGGAATGTGCAACTTAAGATGCAAGCCGGTTCGCGCGATAGCGACAGTCATGACGCAAAATTGCTATTGCGCCGCAGATTTCTGAAAAATCGCCCGGGCAATTAAATCAAGACATTTTAGACGGATAAGGCCAGGCGCATCGTCCGCGGCGCAAGCCGGGAACGTCAATATTCGCGCTCGTAGAAGATGCCGCCCTTGGCTTCGCCGGCGTCGTTCGCCTCGCCGCGCAGCTTGACGCCGCGCCCGACATCGAGGTCGATCGTCGCCTTGCCCGAGCCCGGCTTGTCGCCCTTCTGGATCGTCACATAGGTGCGGTCGTTGAGATATTTGCCGGCCGACACCGCGGTGCCGCCTTTCTCGTCCGTCGTCACGTCGAGATCGTCGATGCCGATGGCGCTGCGCAGATTGTCGAGCAGCGAGGTCGTGCCGCCGGCCCCGGCCAGCTGCGCGGCCGCATCGGCCAGCTGCGCGATCTGCAGCGGCGACAGGTTCGACATCGAGCGGCCGAAGATCAGCTGCGCCAGCACCTCATCCTCGGGCAGCGCCGGCACCGAGGAGAAGGTGAACTTCGGATTGGTCGCCTCGCCCGATACGACGATGGTGACGGTGGCGCTGCTGGTCGTCGTGGTCGCAGTGAGGTTGAGGTAAGGCACCAGCGAGCCCGAGAAGCCGACCGTGCCATCGGTGAAAGTCAGCCGCTTGGCGAGGATCGTCAGCCGTCCGCGCTGCAGGGTGAAGGTGCCGACCGCCTGCGGCGACGATGCCGGCCCGGTCAGCCGGAGCGAGCCACCGAGTTCGGCATCCAGGCCCCTGCCCTGGATAAAAATCTGGTTCGGCGCATTGACGGTGACGTCAAGGGCGAGACCACCGCCTTTATTGCTGTTGGCGCTGGACGAGGCCGGACGCAGCGCCTTGTCCTGCGCGCGCACCGCACGCGGCGCATTCTTGTGCTTGACGTCGAGCGCCGACAGCGATCCCGGCAGCTTTTCCGGCACCGTGATGACCGTCTTCGCCAGATTGATGGTGCCCGCGATAACCGGCGCCGAGACGAGCGGCCCTTTGATGGTCAGATCACCGCCGAGATTGGCGGTCACCACCCGGCCGTCGATGTAGCGGCCATCGGTGAGCTTGACCGACAGATTGGCCGGAAAACCTTGCGCCGGCGTGATGCCGACCGTGCCGCTGGCCGACACGCTGCCGCGCGTTGACAGCGTGCCGGTCAGGCTATTGAGCCTGGCAACGCCGCCGCCGATCGAGACGTCGGCGGCGATGTCGTTGACCGCAAGGCCGGAGCGCGCGTCGATAAAGCGCGCACCCGACGTGGTGACTTTGCCGCTGATCACCGGCGCGGATGCCGGGCCGCGCACCTGCACGTCGACATTGGCGGTGCCGTTAAGCGCCAGGCCTTGCGCGGCAAGCTTGGCGGCAAGGAAGGAAAACGGCACCTTGCCCTTGAAGTCGAGCGCCAGCGTCGGTGTCCCTGCCGTCGTCACCGTGCCGCCGCCCTTCAGGCCAAGTCCGGCCGCGTCGCTGAGATTGGCGTCGAAGGCAAGCTTGTTGCCGGCAAAATTTCCCGACGAAGTCACGTTTATCGCGCCAAGCCCGGCGCCGCGGGTCTGCGATGTCTGCACACCGGACCCATTGACGTTGAAGGCAACGGACGGGCCGGCCGGCGCGCCCGTCACTTTCACCGTTCCGGAGATCGAGCCGGCTGCATCGAGGCCGGGCGAGAAACTGTTGGCGAGCGAGATGGGCACCCTGGCGAGATTGGCGTTGACATCGAGCGCCTGCCCGACCTTGCCGGTCACCGTCGCCGTGCCGCCGCCGAGGTTGAGCACCAGCCTGTCCAGCGTCGTCGCGCCGTTGGCGATAGTCACCGTCGAGGGTTGCGCGATCGCCGCCTTGATGCCTTGCACCGTCGCCTGGCCGGAAGCGAGCTCAATGGTTGTCGTGCCGTTCGCCACTTTCACCCGCCCGGTGGCCTTTGCCGGAATGTTCTTGACGGTGGCGCCGCCGGAAAAGCCGGTCCAGTCGCCATCGCGCTTGAGGTCGACGTCGACGCCGGTGACGGCAGTGCCGCCCGAAATGACGCTCTCGGCACGAACGGTGCCGGCGATGACAGGGGCAGCCATGTAATTGGCGACTTGCGCGTCGACGGCGACATTCTTCGCCGAAAGATCGCCGCGCTTGATCGCCGCCGTGCTGGCCTTCACGACTACGTTGGGGGGCCCATTTGCCGTCTTGGTGAAGACGATCGTGCCGCGCACGTCACCTTCGGCTTTTTCCAACGCAAGGGCGGCCAGTGGGCCGATGTCGGGCAGATCGAGCGAGACGGTGCCGGCCGGCACGAAAGCTTCGTCGAGCGCGAGGTCGCCGGAAATCTTGCTCGAGCCCAGCGACAGCAGCAGCCCGTTGACGGCGCGGTTGCCATTGGTGGTCGCCAGCACCGCGCTGCCTTGCAGGGGTTGCCCGGCGACATTGCCGGTAAGCTGCACATTGGCCGCCGGATTGGCGGCATCGGCCTTGCCGGTCGCGATCAGCCTCAGCCCGGTGATGTCGCGCGCCGCCACCGAAAGCCGGTCGCTGTTCACCGTCAACGACAGATCCGGCCCCATGATCGGGCCCTGCGCATTCATGGCAAAGGCGATGGCGCCCTTGGCGTCTTTCGACAGCTGCGAAACGTCGCTCAACGCACCCCTGATGTCGGCGGCAACCTTACTGTCGACAAGGCTCGCCCGCCCGTCGGCGCTCAACGCGCCCGAGATCAGCTTCAGGCCGTCGATATTGATATTGCCGCCGGCATCACGCTTCAGCGCAGCGCTCAACTGCGCGGTGTCGCCAAACATGCCGCGCACCGCCGCCGGCAAGGCGGAAGACGCAACGTCGGCTTTCAGATTGAGATCGACGGCGCCGTCGCCGAGCGACATCCGGCCAGCGACCTGGCTGTTGAGCGCATCGCTCTTGAGCGAGCCGCTGTCGACGGCGACGGAATCCGTCGTCAGGCGGCCGTTGACCTCGGCCGTTACCCTGCCGGCAATCAGCGGCGCGATCATGGGATTGTCGAGACTGATCCTGTCCACAGACACGGTGCCGGAAACCGGACCCGCCCGCGCCTTGAGATCGAACCCATCCGAGTGCAGCGCCACGGCAAGACCGCCCATCTTCGCCTGGCTGGCGGCAACGGACGGCAGAACAGCCGACACATCCAGGCGAGCCTGCGTGCTTTGGCCCGCGATCTTGGCCGACAATGACTGGACCTCGATCCTGACCGGGCTCTTGGCGCTGCCGACCGTCAACGGCAGGCTTGGCCCGGATGACGCGAGATCGAGGGAAAAGTCGCTGGCGCCGTTTGGATTGATGGTGCCGCCGGCCTTGCCGGAAATCTTGTTACCCGAAAGCGTTGCGTGGTCCAGGGCTACGCCGCCCTTCAGGCTGTAGCTGCCCGCGGCGTCGAGGTTGAGCGGCCCCAGCCCGGCCTGCCGGGTCTGATTGCTTTCAGCTCCTGTGAGTTGGGCATTGAACTGGATGTCGGGGCTGGCGGAGGCACCCGTGACGTGCGCCGTGCCGGTCAGCAAACCGGCGGCGTCGAGGCTTGACACGAAACCGTTGGCAAGTGCTGCCGGCAGATCGGCGAGATTGGCCGTTAGATCAAGGGCCTGGCCGGCCGTTCCGGTGACCGTGGCCGAACCCCCGCCGAGATTGAGCGCCAGCTTTTCGATGCTGGCCACGCCATTGGCAATCGATAGGCTTGACGGCTCGGCGATCGCCGCCTTGATGCCCCGCACCGTCCCCTCGCCGGAGGCGATTTCGACATTGGTCGTGCCGTTGGCGATCTTGACGCGACCGGTTGCTGTGGCCGGAATGCCGGCCACCGTGGCGCCGCCGGAAAAGCCGGTCCAGTCGCCGTCGCGCTTGAGGTCGACGCTGATGCCGGTGACGATGGTGCCGCCGGAGGTCACGCTGTCGGCGTGGACCGTGCCGGAGATGACGGGCGCCGCCAGATAATTGGCGATCTGCGCATCGACGGCGACGTTCTTCGCCGAGAGGTCACCGCGCTTGATCGCTCGGGTGCTGGCCTTGACGGCGACGATCGGTCCGCTGGCTGCTGTCGAGAACGCGATCGTGCCTCGCACGTCGCCTTCCGCCTGTTCCAGCGCAAGTGCCGCCAGCGGCCCGATGTCGGGCAGATCGAGCGAGAGGGTGCCTGACGGCACGAACGCCTCGTCGAGCGCGAGGTCGCCGGAAATCTTGTTCGGACCCAGCGACAGCAACAGCCCGTTGACGGCGCTTTTGCCATTTGTGGTGGCGAGCGCCGCGCTGCCTTGCAGGGGCTGGCCAGCGACATTGCCGGTCAGTTGCACATTGGCCGCCGGGTTGGCTGCATCGGCCCTGCCGGTCGCGGTCAGTTTCAGTCCGGTGATCTCACGCGCCGCCACCGAAAGCCGGTCGCTGTTTACCGTCACCGAGAGATCCGGCGCCGTGGCGGCGCCGTGCGCGTCGAGCGAAAAGGCGACGGCGCCCTTGGCATCCTTGGACAGCAGCGAGATGTCGGCCAGCGCGCCCTTGATGGCGGCGCTGAGCTTGTTGTCGATGAGGCTCGCCTGCCCGCCGGCGGTCAACGCGCCGGAAGCAAGGTTGACCGGCCCGACGCTGACATTGCCCGCAGCATCGCGCCTGGCCGTGGCGCTGAATTGCGTACGCGCGGCCAGCACGCCACGCGCCGCAGCCGGCAGTGCTGCCGAAAGCACATCCGCCTTGAGATTGAAATCGACGGCGCCTTCGGCAAGCGATATCCGGCCGTTGAAGGCGCTGTCGACCGCGCCGCTGGTGGCTGACCCACTGTCGATCGTGATGGCGTCACCGGCAAGGCTGCCGGCGACCTTGGCGGTGACTTTGCCGGCTACCAGCGGTGCAACGGTCGGGTTGTCGAGATCGATCCGGTCGGCCGCGACGGTTCCGGAAACCGGGCCGGTGCGGTTCTCGATGTCGAAACCATCGGAATGCAGCGCCAGCGCCATGCCTGCCATCTTGACATGATTGGTCGCAGCGGACGGCAGCACCGCAGAGATGTCGAGCCGGGGCTTCGCACCCCGCCCCCCGGCCTTCGCCGATAAGGTCTGCAATTCGAGCGCGATCGGGCTTGCGGCGCTGCCGAATTTGAGCGGCACGCTCGGTCCGTTCGAGGCCAGGTCGAGCGAAAAATCAGTGGCGCCGTTCGGGTTGATGGTGCCTGCCGCCTTGCCCGAGATCTTGTCGCCCGAAAGCGTCGCTTGGTCGATGACGAGGCCGGCCGCGATGGAGACATTGCCGGCGGCATCGAGGTTGAGCTGCCCAAGGCCAGCCTGCCGGGTCTGGCTGGTTTCGGCTCCGGTCAGTTGTGCGTTGAAGCGAACATCGGGATTGGACGACGAACCCGTAACCTGCGCCGTGCCATTCAGCGTACCGACAGCATCGAGGCCGGGCGAGAAACCATTGGCCATCGCAGCCGGCAAATTGGCAAAAGTCGCGGTCAGGTTGAGTGCCTGGCCGGCGCTGCCGGACAGAGCAACAGCGCCGCCATCCAGACCGAGCGCAAGTTTCTCGATGTTGGTCACGCCATTGGCGATTGTCAGGCTCGATGGCTCGGTGATCGCCGCCTTGATGCCGCGAACGGTGGCCTCACCCGAAGCGATCTCGACATTGGTCACACGCTGCGCGATCTTGAAGCGGCCGGCGGCGGTGGCCGGAATGCCTGCCAGCGTCGCGCCGCCGGAAAAATTCGTCCAGTCGCCGTCGTGCTTGAGATCGATATCAATCCCGGTGACGACGGTGCTGCCGGAGGTGACGCTGTCGGCCTTGATCGTGCCTGAGATTCCCGGGGCTTTCAGGTAGTTGGCAATCAGCGCATTGACGGTGATCGCCTTCGCCGCCACGTCACCGCGCGCGATCGAGCCGCTGGTCGCATTGACGGTGACGGTCGGTGCCTCGCCATCCTTGGCCAGGCCGATCGTGCCGTTGATGTCGCCGGTCGCGGTCTGTCCGCCAAGTGCGGCAAGCGGCGCGATATCGGGCATGGCCAGCGTCAGCGTTCCAAGCGGCAGGAATTTGTCGTCGAGCGCCAGATCGCCCGAAACCTTGCTGTCGCCGAGCGACAGGCTGAGCCCCTTGATCGAGCGTTTGCCGTCAGCGGTAACCAGCGATGCCCTGATATCGAGCGGCTGCTCGTTGACGCTGCCGGTCAGTGAAACGTCGGCGGATGGGTTGGCAATGTCGGCCTTGCCCTTTGCCGAGAGCTTGATGTCTTTCACCATGCGGCCCGCCGCCGTCAGGCTGGCGCTATTGGCCGAGACGGAAAAGTCCGGCGCCCAGCGCGGGCCGCTGGCGGTCAGCGCGAAAGCGACCCCGCCGGCAAGCGGCGTGCCGGCCAGTGACGACAGCGACGAGACATCGCCCAAGGTTCCCTTGAGGTTGGCCTGGATGTCGGAGCCCTGGGCGCTGGCCGTGCCGCTGGCGCTGAGCGAGCCGGAGGTGAGTTCCAGCGAATTGGCGGCGAAGGCGCCTTGCGGATCGCGGGTCGCGGTGGCCGAGAATTTCACCCGCTCGCCAAGCAGCGAGCTGATCTGCGGCGGCAGCGCTTTCGATACGGCGTCGGCGTTCATCTTCAGCGTCATCGACAGGTCGGCGAGCGATACGCCGGCCGTCAGCGCGGCATTGAGCGCGTCGCTACGTAGCGTGCCCTTGTCGATGGTCACGCTCTCGCGGCTGATCGAGCCGGAGAGATCGGCGGCGAGCTTGCCCGTCACCAGCGGCGCCAGCGTTGCCACGTCGGTCTTCAGTCCGGCGGCCGCTAGCTTGATGCTGACCGGCCCGCTGCGGTTTTCGACATCGAAGCCGTCGGAATGGATCTGCCCGGTCAGATTGTTGAGCTGCGTGCCGCCGACAGCGACCGAGGCCAGCGCGGTGCCGATATCGACCGTCGGCGCCTTGCCGTCGCCAAAGGCTCGCGCGGTCGCCTTCGAGACCGCGACCAGGATCGGCACGGCGCTGGTGCCGACATCGACGGTGACGGGCTTGTCCTTGGCCGAAAGCTCGACGGCAAGGTCGCTGGCGCCTTTCGGATCGACGTTGCCGGTGGCGGTGCCATGCAGGGCGTCGCTCTCGATGTTGGCGTGCTCAATGTCGACACCACCGGCCGGGGTCGCCGTGCCGGCGACGTCGAAGCTCGTCTTGCCGGCAAACAGCGACTTGATCCTCTCCGGCAGGAAACGCTCGAATTCGCCGTCGCCCTTGGCCTCGATATGGTGGCCCTTGTCGGTAAGCTGGTGGCGGCCGGTGAGCTGGGTGACGATCTGGCGGTCGACGACGAAGGTGCCGATGCCGTTCCAATTGCCCAGCGGTCCCGTGCCCGTGACAACGATGTTCACAGGCGGCGCGCCCGGCAGATTGAGCAGGTTGGCGATGATGCCGCCCGCCGGCTCCGATGCCTTGAGGTCGAGATCGAGCTTGTTGTCGGCCGGCGCGAAATGGATCTTGGCGTCGACATTGCCCTGCTTGCCGTCATGCCGGCTGACGTTAAGCACCGTTTGGACCGCCAGCGGCGACGGATCGGCCTTGAGCGATCCCTCGGCAGCCAGCTCGGCAATGCCGCTGCCGGCCAGTTGCTGGCCAAGCGCGATCTCCGGCAGGTCGATCTGCCTGACGTCGATCGACACCGGCAGGTCCGTCGACCCGCCTTGCGACGGCTGCTGGCTCGCGTGCGGAAGCCGCGCCAGCTCGATGCGCTCCGCCGCGATACGGTCGGCGTCGAAGTTCCACGACAAAAGCGCCGTCGGCGACCAGTCGAGCGCCACCTTGCGGGCCACCAGCCATGGGCCGGCGCGGTCTTCCACCACGACATGGTCGAGCCTGAGCGCGCCCGACCAGATGCCCTCGATTCCAGCGACCGTGACCTTGCGGTCCTCGCTCGAGGCCATTGTGGAAATCAGGCTGGCGAGGTTCTGCCGGCCGCCTTCCGTGCCGGTCAGCACGAAAAGCGCGCCGAGCGCCACCACCACAAGCAGAAGCAGCGTGTAGAGGCAGATGCGGAGGATGCGCCAGAATATCTTCATCGTCAGAACGCCTGGCCGATGCCGGCATAGATGCCGAAATGCGGATCGCCCGGATTGCGGTTGAGCGGCACGGCGGCATCGATGCGCAGCGGCCCGAACGGCGTAATATAGCGCAGGCCGACGCCGGCGCCGACCTTGACGTTGGAGAAATCGGGGAACGACTTCGTCGAAACCGTGCCGGCATCGACGAAGGGCACGATGCCGATCGTATCGGTGATGCCGATGCGCATCTCGGCCGAGGTTTCGAAGAAGGACAGGCCGCCGATCGGCTGGCCGTTGATGTCCTTCGGGCCGATGCCTTGATAGGCATAACCGCGCACCGACCCGCCGCCGCCAGAATAAAAGCGCCGGTCGGCCGGCACGTTTTGCAGGCCGGTGCCGACGATCGAACCCAGCGTCGCGCGCTCGGCGAGCACGAACCTGCTTGCCGTATCGAGCGACTGATAGGCGTAACCCTCGCCTTTCAGCTTCAGAAAAGTCGCGCCGTTCAGGATGTCGTAGCTCGGCTCGGCATAGGCAAGCGCCCGAAACCCTCTGGTCGGGTTGAGCTTGTTGTCGCGGCTGTCATAGACATATTGCAGCGGCACGCTGGCGATCAGGTAGGTGTGCTTGCCGAACGCGTCGTGGATGCGTGAATAATCCAGATCGAATTCAGCCGAGACCCGCTGCCTCTTGTCGAGGTCGTAAGAGACGCCCACGTCGCCCTTGACCGAGAAATGGTCATAGGCGTCGGGGTGCTCCAGGACTGTCTTGACGCCGGTGAAGAATTTCGATGTCGGCCCGAGCAGGCCCGGCTTTTCGAACATGACGCCGGCGTTGTAGTTGAGCTCGGTGATCTTGTTGCTGCCGATGCCGCTGATGGCGCCATCGAAGCGCAATTTCTCGGCCTGGCCGAACAGGTTTCGATGTTCCCAATAGCCCTCGAGTCCCAGGCCTTCCGTGTTTGAGAACGTCCCGCCCATGCCGAAAAAGCGCGGCTTGCGCTCGCTGACCCGGACGTCGATCGGAATATTGCCGTTAGTGTCGAGTCTGTCGCCTTCCTTGACGGTCACGCTGTTGAAGACTTCGAGCCCGAGCAGGCGGTCGCGCGCATCGTCGATCTCTTGCGGCGAATATTGCTGGCCGCGCTTCAGCCCGGTCATGTATTCGGTGAAGTCGCGATCGACCTTCTCCGTGCCCTCGACCGTGGTGTCGCCGTAGCCGGCGACCGGGCCCGCCGCCACCGTCAGCGTCACGTCGAGCGTCGAGGTGGCGTGGTCGGCGACGATCTGGCGATCCGTCACCTTGGCGAGCGGCCTGCCCTCTTCCTTGAGCGCACGCACGATCGCGGCTTCGGCCTTGATCACCGCGCCCGATCCGGCATCGCCGCCGGCGATCAGGCCGAAATCGGCGCTCGCCAGTCCTGCGGCATCGCCTTTCAGCCTTATGTTGCCGAGCGTGAATTTCGGTCCGGCGGCAATACTGACGACCACCGGAATGGGCTGCGGCCCCTTGAATTCGGCATCCGGCGGCAATTCGTCAATCGACTTGCCCTGGATGGTGATGGTGACAACGCCTTCATAGCGGGCGTCGGCGTAAAGAGCGGCGACAAGCTGCTCGCGATCGCTGCGCGCCTTGGCCATCAGGCCGAGCGATCCCGAGACCGGATGCTCCTCGTCATTTTTGAGCGCCGAGGCGTTTTCAAGCCGCTTGACCAGATCCTTGTCGGCGTCCGGCGCGTCGATGGTCACCGAATAGCGCAACGGGTCGACAATGTCGGCATCTTCGTCGCTGGACGAGCCCCAGAGCTTGATGCCGAAAATCTCGAAGGCTGCCGCCGGCCGCGCTTCGCCGGCGAGCATTGTCATGCAAATAAGCGCAAAAAGCAGGGCGCGCGGAAGCCCGCGCCCTGGCGCGAACCCTCCTGACATCTGCGTTTCATGCGCCGGCATTAAGGTAACCTAGTCGACAAAACTAAAATTGGAATGAAGTTCTGAAACGTTCGTAAAGGGGCCACAATCCAATTGTCTGAAATAGACCGGGCTTGGAATTCACACCTTTTGCATTTTCGCAAGAAAGTGTGATCCTTCTCACAGAGGTTCTGTCGAAATACCGGCCTTTGGCCGGCACGGAAACCGTTCGCGGGTGATAAACCTGCGGCGCTCCTGGCGTTGACAAGCCTGACCGAAGCTTGATCATGCCTGGACGCAAGCAATGTCTGGGAGGGTGATGTGGCAATGCGCGCGGCTCGTGGTCTTTCTTTTTTCGTCCTTCTCTTTTTCGCCCTGGGCGGCGCGGCACTTGCGGCCGAAGCCCGGCGCATCGTGACGACGGACAATTCCGACTATTTCGGCTTCGACCTCAGGTCCGAACAGAATGCCAGCCTCGACCAGTGCAAAACCACATGCCTCGGCGACCCCGCCTGCCGCGCCTTCACCTACAACACCAAGGCCAAATGGTGTTTTCTCAAATCCGACTATAACCAGCTGAAACCTTTCAGCGGCGCCGTCGCCGGCAAGATCGCCAATGTCGATGGCGACCCCGATATCGGTGCTCCGCCGGCGCTGGCCTTCTTTCCCAACTGGATGGCCGACCAGGCCCAGCAATTCCGCAACAAGCTGACCGACCCGGCCTACGACAAGCCGACCGAAGGCTTGGCCGCGCTCCAGGCGGCGGCCGAGCAGGCGGCGCTCACCGGCGATCATCGCCTGGCCATGCAGAAGTATCAGGCCGCCGTTTCCGTCCTGCCCGACGACGGCGCGCTCTGGCTGGCGCTGGCGCGCCAGACTCTGGCCGTGCAGCCGGCTGCCAACACCTCCGAACCCTCGACTTTGCCGGCAAACGTCACCTCCGCCGCCTTCAACGCCTATAAGCTCGTGCGCACCGCCAAGACCCGCGCCGAGGCGCTGGCGCTGCTTGCCGCCGGTCTCGACAAGCGCGACCTCTTCCGGCCCTCCCTGCAGGCCTATGAGGCGAGCCTCGCACTGGTCAGTTCGCCGGCCGTGCAGGCCGACTATGCCGATCTCAAGGCGCGCAAAGGCTTCCGCGTCGTCGACCACTCGGTCGACGCCGATTCCAGTTCGCCGCGCATCTGCGCGCAGTTTTCCGAGGAACTGGTCAAGACCGGCGTCGACTATTCGCAGTTCGTCACCGTCGACAGCGCTCCCCCGAAGGGCGTCGAGGCCAAGGACAAGCAGATCTGCGTCGAAGGGCTGGAACACGGCCAGCACTATGACGTCACCTTCCGTGCCGGCCTGCCGGCCGCGGTCGGCGAGACGATCGCCGCTCCGGTCGTGCTGTCGATCTATGTCCAGGATCGCGCTCCGTCGGCCCGCTTCACCGGCGACAGCTTCGTGCTGCCGTCCGGCGCCCGCCGCGGCATCCCGGTCGTCACCGTCAACATGACAGCCGCCAGGATGAAGCTCTACCGCATCGGCGACCGTTCGCTGGCGCAGCTTCTGTCCGGCTACCAGTTCCTGCATCAGCTCGACAGCTATGATATTTCCACCATTTCCGACCAGATGGGATCCCCGGTCTGGGAGGGCACGCTCGATATCGCCAACGACCTCAACAAGGAGGTCACCACGTCGTTTCCGGTCGATGAGGCGATCCCGCAGCGCAAGCCCGGCGTCTACGTGCTGACCGCGCAGGCCGTTAACGCCAAGGAAGACGACTACGGTTCGCTGGCCACCCAATGGTTCGTCGTCTCCGATATCGGCCTCTCCACCTATACCGGCCAGGACGGGCTCAATGTCTTTGCCCGCTCGCTCGGCAGCGCCAAGCCGATCGGCGGCGCCGAAGTCACGCTGCTTGCCAAGAACAATGAAATCCTCGGTACCGCGACGACCGATGCCGCAGGCCACGCCGTCTTCAATCCCGGCCTGACGCGCGGCGAAGGCGGCATGGTGCCGGCCGTGCTGATGGCCAAGCAGAGCGATAACGACTTCGTCTTCCTCGACATGGGCCGTGCCGGCTTCGACCTCTCGGATCGCGGTGTCGAGGGACGCGCGGCACCCGGCGCGCTCGACGTCTATGCCTGGACCGAGCGCGGCATCTACCGCGCCGGCGAGGACGTGCATGTCGCGGCGCTCGCTCGCGACGGCGCCGCCAAAGCGGTCGAGAACCTGCCGCTGACCTTCATCTTCACGCGTCCCGACGGCGTCGAGAACCGCCGCATCGTCAGCGACGGCGCCTCCGCCGGCGGCCACGCGGTGGACCTGCCGCTCGAGCCCAACGCCATGCGCGGCACCTGGACGGTATCGATCTACACCGATCCCAAGCAGGCGGCGGTGGCCAGCCAGATGTTCCTGGTCGAGGACTTCGTGCCGGATCGCATCGAGTTCGACCTGACCGCCGACAAGAAGGAGATCGCCCAGGGCGAGACCGCCAATGTCAATGTCGACGGCCGATTCCTCTATGGCGCGCCGGCCGCGGGCCTGGCGCTCGAAGGCGAGATGACACTGTCGACCACCAGCACCTGGGACCGGTTCAAGGACTTCACCTTCGGCCTTGCCGACGAACAGTCTGCCGAACCGACGGTGACACCGTTCACCAATCTGCCCGTGGTCGGCGATAACGGCAAGGCGACCTTCCCGGTCTCGATCGACAAGTTGCCCTCGACCACCAAGCTGGTCAACGCCAAGGTCACGGTGCGGATGCGTGAAACCGGCGGCCGCGCCGTCGAGCGCTCGCTCGATATCGCCGTCCACCCCGAAAAGGACATGATCGGCATCCGTCCGGATTTCGAAGACGGCGAGGTGCCGCAAGGCGGAACCGCAAAATTCAGCATCATCGCGGTGGACCCCAACGGCAAGCGCGAGGAATTGAAGGGCGCCCAGTGGTCGCTGGTCAAGGTCGAGCGCAATTACCAATGGTACCGCTCCAACAATTCCTGGAACTACGAAGCGGTCAACCTTACCAAGGCCGTCGCCAACGGCCAGATCAACCTGAAGGCCGACGGCGAGGCGACCGTGTCGCTCCCCGTCGACTGGGGCCGTTACCGGCTCGAAGTCGAGACGGCGGATCCGGACGGGCCGGCTACCAGCTATGAGTTCGACGCCGGCTGGTATGTCTCCTCCACCACCACCGAAACCCCGGACGCCCTGGAGATCGCGCTGGACAAGGATAGTTACGCCGCCGGCGAGGTCGCCAGGCTGAAAATCTCGCCGCACTTTGCCGGCGAACTGCTGGTCACCATCGGCGCCGACAAATTGCTGAAGACCGTCACGGCAACCGTGCCGGCCGGCGGCAGCACCGTCGACATCCCGGTCGGCGACGACTGGGGCGCCGGCGCCTATGTCACGGCGACTTTGTTCAGGCCGGGCGACGCGCAGGAAACGCGCATGCCGGCACGCGCCATCGGCATCGAATGGCTGAAGGTCGATCCCGGCTCGAAGAAGCTGACTGTTGCTTTGACGCCGCCAGAAAAGACCGTGCCGCGCCAGCAGCTGTCGATCCCGGTCTCGGTCGCCGGCGCTCAGGCCGGCAGCAACGCCTATGTCATGGTTGCGGCGGTCGATGTCGGCATCCTGAACCTCACCAACTACAAGGCGCCGGATCCCGAGGACTGGTTCTTCGGCCAGCGCATGCTCGGGCTCGAGATCCGCGACATTTACGGCCGCCTGATCGACGGCTCGCTCGGCACCGCCGGCAAATTGCGGACCGGCGGCGACGGCGCCAACATGCAGTCGCAAGGCAGCCCGCCGACCGAAAAGCTGGTCGCCTTCTTCTCCGGCCCGGTGGAGCTCGACGCCAACGGCAAGGCGCGCATCGACTTCGACATTCCGCAGTTCAACGGCACCGTGCGCGTCATGGCGGTGGCCTGGACCAAGGAAGCCGTCGGCCACGCCCAGACCGACGTCATCGTGCGCGATCCGGTGGTGATCACCGCCGGCCTGCCGCGCTTCCTGGCGCCGAACGATGCCGCCACTATGCGCCTCGACATCGCTGACACCGACGGCCCGGCCGGCGACTACAAGCTCTCGGTCACCACCACCGGCGACCTCTCGACCGGCGACAAGCCTTTGCCGCAGACGCTGACGCTCGCCCAGGGCAAGCGGCAGACGCTCTCCTTCCCGCTGATTGCACACACCGCCGGCGATGCCTCGATCACCGTCAAGCTGGCCCACGCCGATGGCACCACTGTCGAGCAGACGCTCTATATGCCGGTGCGTCCGGCGCAGCTTCCGGTCACCAACCGCATGGTGGTCGACCTGAAGCCGCATGGCGGCTCGCTGCGCGTCGATAAGGAGCTGCTTGCCGCAAGCGTGCTCGACGGCGCGTCCGTCAGTGTCGGCGTTTCGCAGTCGTCCGCGCTAGACGTGCCCTCGCTGTTGATGACGCTCGACCGCTACCCCTATGGCTGCGCCGAGCAGACCACCAGCCGCGCCATGCCGCTGCTCTATGTCAACGACATGGCCAAGAGCATCGGCATGGAGAGCGACCCCGACCTGCATCAACGCGTCCAGGACGCGATTTATAAGGTCCTGTCCTACCAGGCGGCGAGCGGCAGCTTCGGCCTCTGGGGTCCAGGCTCCGGCGATCTCTGGCTCGACGCCTATGTCACCGAGTTCCTGACCAGGGCGCGCGAGCAGAAATATGACGTGCCGGCGCTGGCGATGAACCAGGCGCTGAACAATCTGCAGAACTCGCTCGGCTACGACCAGGATGTCCAGGATCGCGGCAGCGAGATCGCCTATGCGCTCTATGTTCTCGCCCGCAACAAGAAGGCCTCGATCGGCGACCTGCGCTACTACGCCGACACGCGGCTCGAAGCCTTCTCCAGCCCGATGGCGGTCGCCCAATTGGCGGCAAGCCTGGCGCTCTATGGCGACACGCAGCGCTCGGAAGCCACCTTCCAGACGGCGTTGCGGCTGGCGCAGTCGAGCACCGAATACGACTATTACCGCTCCGACTACGGCTCGCCACTCCGCGACGGCGCGGCGATGCTGGCGCTGGCGGCGGAATCGAAGCCGGTGCCAAGCATCATGCCGCAGTTGATCAAGCTGGTGGGCCGCGAGCGCGCCGATGCCCGCTGGACAAGCACCCAGGACGAATCCTGGATGCTGCTGGCGGCGCGGGCGCTGAAGGAAGGCAATGATTCCATCACGCTTTCCGTCAACGGCGCGCCGCATTCGGGCGGTTACTCCGACCAGGTCGCCGGCAGCAACCTCGTCGATAGCCCGCTCACTATCGCCAACACCGGCACGACGCCGCTGCAGGCGGTCGTCACCACGGTGGCGTCGCCGGTCGAGCCGCTGCCGGCAGGCGGCGACGGCTTCACCATCGATCGCACTTACTACAGGCTCGACGGCACCGAAGCCAACGTCACCGAGGTCAAGCAGAACGAACGCTATGTCGTCGTGCTCAAGATCTACGAGCAGAACAAGTGGCCGTCGCGCCTGCTGATCACCGACCTGTTGCCGGCCGGTTTCGAGATCGACAATCCGGGCCTCGTTTCCAGCGCGCAATTGTCAAACTTCTCCTGGCTGGCGCAGACCGACGCCGCGCATCTCGAGTTTCGTGACGACCGTTTCGTCGCCGCCTTCAATCCGAACGAGGGCGACAGCAACCGCAACATCATGCTGGCTTACGTGGTCCGCGCGGTGACGCCCGGCACCTATGCGCATCCGCCGGCGACGGTGGAGGACATGTACCGTCCGGCATATTCGGCCCGCACCGCCAGCGGCGTGATGGAGATCAAGGCGCCGTAAGATGCGAAGGTCGTCAGCGTTGCCAACAGCCTCCTTCTCCCCGTCCCTATACGGGGAGAAGGTGCCGGCAGGCGGATGAGGGGCAGCGCCATGCTCTCCAGAAAAATCCTCCGGCGAACCGCCATCACAGGCGTTTGCCTCGCCGGCTTTCTTGCCCTCTCCGTCGCCACCCTCTGGCAACTCGACCGCGCCTTCCCGCCGCCGCTGCCGGCAACGCTGACCGTCTCGACCGAGGTGCAAGACCGTGACGGCCAGCTGTTGCGCGCCTTCGCCACGCCGGACGGCTACTGGCGGCTCGAAACCCGGCTCGACCAGGTCGACAAGCAGTTTGTCGACATGCTCGTCGCCTATGAGGACAAGCGTTTTTGGGATCACCGTGGCGTCGACATCCTGGCTTTGGCGCGCGCCGCCGGTCAGTTGGCCACCAGCGGCCATATCGTCTCCGGCGGCTCGACGCTGTCGATGCAGCTTGCCCGGCTGATCGAGCCGCGCGACAGCCGCAGCCTTGGCTCCAAGCTCAAGCAGATGCTGCGCGCCATCCAGATTGAGCGGCGGCTGACCAAGCGCGAGATCCTCGAACGCTATCTGACGCTGGCGCCCTATGGCGGCAATCTCGAAGGCGTTCGCGCCGCTTCGCTTGCCTATTTCGGCAAGGAGCCGAAGCGGCTGACGGTCTCGGAAGCCGCCCTCCTCGTCGCCTTGCCGCAATTGCCGGAAAAGCGCCGGCCCGACCGCAACCTCGGCATCGCCCATGCCGCCCGCGACCGCGTGCTCAACCGCATGGTATCGGCTGGCCTGCTCGGCGAACGCGAGGCCGCGCGCGCCGCGCTCGACGACGTCTCCGGCTTGCGCCGCAAGCTGCCGGCGCTCGCCGCGCACGCTTCCTATGCCATGCTGCCCAAGGCGGAGCCCGGCAAGCCACTGCAGCTGACCATCCGCAAAAGCGTCCAGGAAGGCCTGGAGCAGGTGGCCAAGAACGCCGCCGCAAGGCTCGGGCCAAAGCTCTCGGTCGCCATGGTGATGGCCGATGCGCGTACAGGCGACATCCTCGGCGAGGTCGGCTCGGCCGATTTCTTCGACGCCAGCCGCTCGGGTTGGATCGACATGACCAAAATCGTGCGCTCGCCGGGTTCGACGCTGAAGCCGTTCATCTACGGGCTCGCCTTCGAGCAGGGGCTGGTGGCGCAGGAGATGATCATCGAGGACAGTCCCGCCGATTTCGGCGGCTACCGGCCGAAGAATTTCGACATGGGCTACCAAGGCGACGTCTCGATCCGCCAGGCGCTGCAGCTGTCGCTCAACGTGCCGGCCATCCGCGTGCTCGACGCCGTCGGCCCGGCCAGGCTGACGGCGCGCTTCCGTCAGGCCGGCGTCAATCCCATATTGCCGGTCAACGAGGCGCCGGGCCTGGCCATCGGCCTCGGTGGCGTCGGTGTGACCCTGCGCGACCTCGTCCAGCTCTATACCGGGCTTTCCAATGGCGGCAAGGCGCACACGCTGCATGACGGCACCGAGCCGGCCAATGCCGAGCGCACCACGGCCACCATCCTCGACGACCAGGCGGCCTGGCAGATCGACGACATCCTGTCCGGCGTGAAGCCGCCGGAAGGCGCCATGCAGCGCGGCATCGCCTACAAGACCGGCACCTCCTATGGCTACCGCGACGCCTGGTCGGTCGGCTTCGACGGCCGCCACGTGCTGGGTGTCTGGGTCGGCCGCGCCGATGCCGGGCCGGTACCGGGCCTCTCCGGCTATGTCTCGGCCGCGCCCATCCTGTTCGAAGGCTTCGTCCGCTCGGGGTTGGCCAGCGTGCCGCTGCCAAGCCGCCCGCCGGGCGTCTTCAACCCCAAACGCGAGGACTTGCCGCTGACGCTTGCCCGCTTCGGCGCCGGATCGGACGGGCTAGTGCAGGCGACGCCGACCGAGCCGGCGCCGACCATCATCTTTCCGCCGGACGGCGCTCGCGTCGATCTCGGCACCAATTCGGCCGACGCCACGCCGCTGGTGCTGAAGCTGCAGGGTGGCCGCGCGCCGTTCCGCTGGCTCGCCAACGGCAAGCCGCTCGCCGGCATCGACCGCCGCCGCACCGCCACCTGGCAGCCCGACGGCACCGGTTATTCAACCCTGACGGTGATCGACGCGGCCGGCCGCGCGGCAAGTGTGAAGGTGTTTGTTGAATAGAAAACGGCAAGCGATTCAGGGGATTGCGCTTTTTGGGCTGAAGCCCGGCGCGAGGCCCCCCTCTCTGCCCTGCCGGGCATCTCCCCCTCAAGGGGGGAGATTGGATTTCGCATCCGTTTTCGCCAACCGTCAAAGGTTGAGCGCGACACCGAAGCTGCTGATCTCCCCCCTTGAGGGGGAGATGGCCGGCAGGCCAGAGAGGGGGGCCTCGCGCCAATCTTTGGAAGCATTCTTCGCAGCGCTTGCGCTAACAATCGCGATCCCTCCCCCAGCCCGTGCCAATCCCCTGCCCGCCGGCTTCGTCAGGCTCGCCGATGTCGATCCCACCATTCGCCAGAACATCCACTATGCCAGCCTCGAAAATTCCCGCGTCGCAAGGCCGGCGGCTATCACGCGCTGGTCTGCATCCTGACCCGACAGGCGGCAAAGGCGGTCCCCAACGTCCAGAAAGCGGCGACCGCCAAGTAGGTTTCGGCCTGCGTAGGGCTTGCCCGCACACAGGCCGCTTCTAGTTAGGCCCGCTGACGCGGAGTAGCCGGTGTCGTTTTGAGGAAAATATTTCCTCCTTGACCGGCTGCTCGGCGAAAAATTGCTTCAAGGAGATGAAAAAGGCAACATTCGAATGCATCTAAATTCTATAAACTCGGTAGAGTTCGTGCAGTTCAACGGAGACGGAAATGACCAAACCTCATTTCAGGAAACTGCTCGGCGCGCTGGTCGCCGCATCTGTCCAGTTCGGCACGTTGGGCTTCGCTTTTGCCGACACAACCATCCTCAATGTGTCCTATGACCCGACACGTGAACTCTACAAGGCCTATGACGAGGCCTTCGCCGCGCACTGGAAAGCCGAGACCGGCGAGACCGTCACCATCCAGCAGTCGCATGGCGGATCGGGCGCCCAGGCCCGCGCGGTCATCGACGGTCTCGACGCCGACGTGGTGACGCTGGCGCTCGAGGGCGACATCAACGCCATCGTCGACAAGTCGAAGAAGATCAATCCCGACTGGCGCAAGAAATTCGAAAACAATTCAGCTCCTTACACCTCGACCATCATCTTCCTCGTGCGCAAGGGCAATCCCAAGGGCATCCACGACTGGAACGATCTGGTGAAGGATGGCGTGCAAGTGATCACGCCGAACCCGAAGACGTCCGGAGGCGCGCGCTGGAATTATCTTGCCGCCTGGGCCTACGCCAACGCCCATGACGGCGGCGACGAGGCCAAGAACAAGGAATTCGTCGGCAAGCTCTACGCCAACGCTCCGGTGCTCGACACCGGCGCGCGTGGCTCGACCGTGACTTTCGCGCAGAAGGGCCTGGGCGACGTGCTGATTGCCTGGGAAAACGACGCCTATCTGGCGCTTGACGAGTTCGGCGCCGACAATTTCGACCTCGTCTATCCACCAACCTCGATCCTGGCCGAGCCGCCGGTGGCTGTTGTCGACGCCAATGTCGACGCCAAGGGCACGCGCAAGGTGGCCGAAGCGTATCTCGGCTGGCTTTACTCAAAGGAAGGGCAGACGATCATCGCCAGGAACCACTATCGTCCGGCCAAGCCCGAGCTGGTGGCGCCGGAAGATCTGCCCAAGACGCCCGATATCAAGCTGATCTCGATCGACGATCCGCTTTTCGGCGGCTGGAAGAAGGCACAACCTTACCATTTCGGCGACGGCGGCATATTCGACCAGATCTACCAGCCAGCCCAGTGAGATCCGCCCAGTAAGACCCCCGAAGGCCCGGTTGACCCGATCGGGAATGCCGGCTGAACGACTGCCAAGTCATTCCGGTTTGAATAAGAAGGGACGATCCAGAATTCTATGACCACAACACCCGCGCGAGCGGGGTGGCGGTTCAGACAGCCGAGCGTCGTTCCGGGTTTCGGATTGACGCTCGGCTTCTCGCTTGCCTACCTGACGCTCATTATTCTCATCCCCTTGTCGGGGCTGGTCTGGCGCTCGGCCGCGCTCGGCTGGACCGAATTCTCGGCGATCGCCACCGACCGCCGCACCCTCGGCGCGCTTCAGATCAGCTTCGGCGCCGCCGCCATCGCCGCCGCGGTCAATGTCGTCTTCGGCACCCTCGTCGCCTGGGTGCTGGTGCGTTATCGTTTTCCCGGCCGCCGCATCGTCGATGCCATGGTCGATCTGCCTTTTGCGCTGCCAACCGCGGTCGCCGGCATCGCGCTGACCACGCTCTACGCGCCGAACGGCTGGATCGGCTATCTGCTGGCGCCGCTCGGCATCAAGGTCGCCTACACGCCGCTCGGCATCGTTATCGCGCTGATCTTCATCGGCCTGCCCTTCGTCGTGCGCACCGTGCAGCCGATCATGGAGGAGATCGACAAGGAAGTGGAAGAAGCGGCCGCCACGCTTGGCGCCAATCGCTTCCAGATCATCACCCGCGTGCTCTTTCCGGGGCTGGCGCCGGCCATCACCACCGGCTTTGCGCTCGCCTTCGCGCGCGGCGTCGGCGAATACGGCTCGGTCATCTTCATTGCCGGCAATCTGCCCTACAAATCCGAGATCGCGCCGTTGCTGATCGTCATCCGGCTGGAGGAATACAATTACCCGGCGGCGACCGCGATCGCGGCGATCATGCTGCTTTTGTCCTTCGTCATGCTGCTGGTCATCAATCTGGCGCAGACATGGAGCCGCAAGCGCTATGGCTGATCCCGAGATCAAATCCTACGAGCCGCACCACGAGAGCCAGTCGGCGGCGGTGACCGAAAGCCGGCCGGTGAAGGCCGTGCTGATGGCAATCGCCTTCGCCTTCCTCGCCATATTCCTGCTTCTGCCGTTGATCGTGGTTTTCCACGAGGCGCTGGCCAAGGGCATCGGCGCCTACACGGAAGCGCTCTCCAGCCCCGACACCGGTTCGGCGATCCGCCTTACCCTGCTGGTGGCGGCCATCTCGGTGCCGCTCAACGTCGTCTTCGGCATCTCGGCGGCCTGGGCGATCGCCAAGTTCGAATTCAAGGGCAAGGCGTTTCTGACGACGCTGATCGACCTGCCCTTCTCGGTCTCGCCGGTTATTTCCGGCTTGGTCTATGTGCTTCTGTTCGGTGCTCAAGGGTTGCTCGGCGAATGGCTGAAGGCGCACGGCATCCAGATTTTGTTCGCCGTGCCCGGCATCGTGCTTGCCACCATCTTCGTCACTTTCCCGTTCGTCGCCCGCGAATTGATCCCGCTGATGCAGGAACAGGGCAATGGCGACGAGGAGGCGGCGCTCTCGCTCGGCGCCAATGGCTGGCAGACCTTCTGGTATGTGACGCTGCCCAACGTCAAATGGGGGCTCCTGTACGGCGTGCTGCTATGCAATGCGCGCTCGATGGGCGAATTCGGCGCGGTCTCGGTCGTGTCGGGCCACATACGCGGGCTGACCAACACCATGCCGCTGCACGTCGAAATCCTCTACAACGAATACAACGCCGTCGGCGCCTTCGCCGTGGCTTCGCTGCTGGCCGGCCTGGCGCTGGTGACGCTGGTCTTGAAAACACTTCTCGAGATGCGCTACGGCGCCGAAATCGCCGCGACGCGCGGACATTGAATGCGTACGCCGTGCATCAACTAAAAGGTTTGTAAATGGAAGTTCGCGTTGCCAACGTGCGCAAGGAGTTTGAGCGGTTTCCGGCCCTCCGTGACGTCTCGCTCGACATCAAGTCGGGCGAGCTTATCGCGCTGCTTGGACCGTCCGGCTCCGGCAAGACGACGCTGCTCAGGCTGATCGCGGGGCTCGAACGGCCGACGCGGGGAAAAATCTTCTTCGGCGACGAGGACGCCTCGCAGAAGTCGATCCAGGAGCGCAATGTCGGCTTCGTCTTCCAGCACTACGCGCTGTTCCGCCACATGACGGTGGCCGACAATATCGGCTTCGGCCTGAAGGTCCGGCACGGTGCGGCACGTCCCTCCGCCCAGGAGATCCGCCGCCGCGCCTCCGAGCTCCTCGACCTCGTCCAGCTCACGGGACTGGAAAAGCGCTATCCGGCGCAGCTCTCCGGCGGCCAGCGCCAGCGCGTGGCGCTCGCCCGCGCCATGGCGATCGAGCCCAGGGTGCTGCTGCTCGACGAGCCGTTCGGTGCGCTCGACGCCCAGGTGCGGCGCGAGCTGCGACGCTGGTTGCGCGAGATCCACGACCGCACCGGCCACACTACCGTCTTCGTCACCCACGACCAGGAAGAAGCACTCGAGCTTGCCGACCGCGTCGTGGTGATGAGCCAGGGCCGCATCGAGCAGGTCGGCTCCGCCGACGAGATCTACGACACGCCGAACTCGCCCTTCGTCTATTCCTTCATCGGTGAATCGAGTTCGCTGCCGGTCAGGGTCGAGAATGGCGAGATCTGGATCGCCGACCGGCCGATCGGCCTGCAGGCGCCGCACGCGCCGTCCGGCGAAGCGCTGCTCCACTTCCGCCCGCACGACGTCGAACTGCTCGACGGCTGCAGCGGCTGCATCGCCGGCACGGTTGCCGCCAGCCGCCGCGTCGCCGGCACCAGGCGGGTCGAGCTTGAGATCGGCGGCGAGCGCCAGCGCGTCGAGATCGAACTGCCGGTCGACCATCCAGCGGCGCAAAAAAGCCGCGTGGCGTTCCGGCCGCGGCGCTGGAAGCTTTTTCCGGCGGCCTGATCCTCGGCGCTACTCCAACCAGTTCTCGACTTTCAAATCTTTGATCCGGCTGAATTCCCCGATGTTGGCCGTCACCAGCGTGACGCCCAATGTGCAGGCATGCGCAGCTATGAAAAGGTCATTATGGCCGATGATCTGACCGCTGGCTTCCAGGTCGGCACGAAGTGCGCCGTATTTGGCATCCGACGGCACATCGAGAGGCAAGACGGGAACCTCCGCCAGTAGTTCCTCGACCTTCGCGAGCAGCTTGGCCGATCCCTTGCGGGCACAACCATAACGCAGTTCCGAGGCAACCACGATGCTGGTGCACACGGCGCTATCTCCCTCGCGAGCCACCGCACCGGCGGCTTTGCCGGCCGGATTTCGGATTATGTCGCTGATGATGTTGGTATCCAGCATGAAGCGCATCAAAAGATGTCCTCGGGCTTGATAGGCACATCATCGATCTCGGGAAAGTCTTCCTCAGGACCAAGCGGAGGCTCTTTCGCCCATTGGGCGAGCAACGCGACAATGCCGGGTTTGCGGACCGGCCCGATGATGAGGCGCTCGCCGTCTCGGCTGATCAGAACCTTGTCCCCGGGAAGTTCGAACTCAACAGGAATGCGTACCGCCTGACTGCGGTTGTTGCGGAACAACTTGGCTTCCTTCGGCGGTGTTGAATGATGGCGCTGAGGCATGACGGCTCCCGTTTGTATATGCCAATTGTATATGCCATTCGGCTCCACAATTCAAGATGCGGAATATCCCGGCAATTACGAAGAGCAAGCAAGCCGGGTTTTGCCGGCTTTCTGCATTGACGAACCCGTCACCCTTTGCCGGCGAAGCCATCGCCGCCAACGTGAAAAACGTTACGAAGAATCAACGCGTTTGCGCCTAAGCTGCACCGGCAAATTGTTGGGCCAAACGGCCCTCGGCGGCCGAACTGTCATGATTTGCACACAAACAACCGCCAGATGCAGGCGATTGGGGTTTGATGAAACTGAATCGGGCATGCTGACCAAAAAAGGCAAATACGGCCTCAAGGCCCTCGTGCATCTTTCCGGCCTGCCGGCTGGCCAGCTTGCATTCGTCAACGACATCGCCGTCGCCAACAATATCCCGAAGAAATTCCTGGATGCCATCCTTGGCGAACTGCGCAATGCCGGCTTCGTCCAGAGCCGCAAGGGCAAGGAAGGCGGCTATCGCCTCGCCCGCCCCGCTTCGGAGATCAAGATCGGCCATGTCGTGCGCGTCCTCGACGGCCCGCTGGCGCCGATCCCCTGCGCCAGCCGCACTCAGTACCAGCGCTGCGAGGATTGCGACGAGGCGACGTGCCAGGTCCGCCATATGATGCTGGAAGTGCGCCAGGCGATCGCCGAGGTGCTCGACAATCGCAGCCTCGCCGCCATGCGCGACGCCGACAACGACGATTTCCCGGCCGAACTGACCTCGCAGATCTAAAGCATATCTCCCGAAAGTGTGCAGCGATTTCGGGACAAAGACATGCTTAAGATCAAAGGCTTAAAGCATGTTGCGTGACCCTTCACGCGACATGCTTTAAAGTCGCCTGTCCGACCCCGCCGGTTGCGCGTCAGCGGCGGACCCGGTAAAGCGCTGAAGACGATGCAACAGGGCTCTGACGCATGAGGCTGCCTTGGCTTGGTAATTCGCGCAAAGCCAAGCGGAAGCCATCCTCCGCCAGCATCTATCACACCGAAATCATCGCTGATGTGCTGGTGCCGGAGCGCGGCGAATCCGTCCGCTTCTTCAGCCGCAAGCTGGTCCGTCCGGGCAAGTTGCGCGGCTTCTCCAACAGGGACCTGCGCGAAAGCCTGCTGTTCGGCTTCTATCTCGGCGTGGCGGCGCTTCTGCCGGTGGCCTGGTGGGCGCCGATTTGCACCTTTGTCTCGACACTGAGGCGCAAACGGCATTTCCGCAAGGACTTCGCGCGCTACGCCGCCGCGACACAAGCGGTGCTCGGCCACGGCATCGATGCGCAAGACCTTTTCAAGGGCCATCTCGCCGCCGCCCACCGCCGCCGGCTGATCCTCGCCGCCCATCTCGTGCCTGGCCGGCGCTGGTTGCCGTCCATCCGGCTGGAAGGCCTCGACGGTCTGCGCGAAGCCTTGCGGCGCGGCCGCGGCGCCATTGTCTGGTGCGATCAGTTCACCTCCCAGACCATCATCGGCAAACGCGCGCTCTTCGAGGCTGGCGTCGAAGCGCATCAGGTGAGCGTCAACTTCCACGGTTTCTCGGAGAGCAAGTTCGGCCTGCATGTGCTCAACCCGCCGCTGGTCAAGGTCGAGAACCGCTTCCTGAAAAGCCGCATCGTCTTCGAGCGTGCCGATGCCTACCAGGTCACGACGCGCATCCAGAAGATCCTGAAGGGGAATGGCGTCGTGCTGATGACCAACACCATCCATGCCGGCTCCACCTTCACCGAGGCCGCCATCGGCGAACGGGGCTGGACGCATCTTGCCTCGGCGCCGGCAAACTTCGCGGCGCGGGGCGGCGCGGCGCTGTTTGCCATGGCGACGTTGGAGACGGTGCCGTTTCGTGAATACCGGGCGATCGTCAGCCCTGAACTGAAGCCAGGCACAGGCGAGCCCGCATCCCGGCCGGCAAAGGAAACAGCGGCAAAGAATCTCGGTCTGCAGGCGGGCTACATCCTGCTCAAGCGCGACCGCATTCTGGAAGCGCTGATGCTGCATCCGGAGCAGATGATGTCCTGGTCGGGCGCCAACCGGCTCACCGAGCGGCCGGATGAATCCGAACTCGGCAATGATGTTGGCTAACCAAGTGCTTTCGTGACGATCTCGGCGACACTACGCGTCGCGTCCGCGGTCACCGCCCGCTCGTCGTCGGCCGGCTCTTCGAGGATCGCGAACTGGCTGTCGACCAGGCTCGCCGGCATGAAATGACCCTTGCGGCTCGCAACCCGGCCCCAGGCAGCCTCGCGGTCGATCTTCAGGTAGAGAAAGACAACGCCGGGAGAAAAGCCGCGCAGCCGGTTGCGATAGCTGCGCTTCAGCGCCGAGCACGCGGCAACCA
This sequence comes from Mesorhizobium sp. B1-1-8, assembly GCF_006442795.2. Classification (NCBI taxonomy): domain Bacteria; kingdom Pseudomonadati; phylum Pseudomonadota; class Alphaproteobacteria; order Hyphomicrobiales; family Phyllobacteriaceae; genus Mesorhizobium; species Mesorhizobium sp. B1-1-8. The sequence goes on along the minus strand of NZ_CP083956.1, from coordinate 2,544,413 downwards.
CTTTTCGGCCCCCAGTGACGGAAGCAGCGGTGCGCTCGCCGATAGCGTCGAGCCAGCCTTCGCGCATGGCATCGTTCAGCGCTTGGCCGCTTGCCATACGGGCGACGTTTTCAGGCGGGTGCAGCCTGTCGCCTTCGACGAAGTCCGCGCCCAGCGCCCTGGCCAGCGCCTCGCCGACGACCGACTTGCCGCAGCCGGCAACGCCCATCACCACGATGGCCGGAGCCGACCGGACGTCGTTCATGCGAGCCTCCGCAGGCTGCGGTCTTGCCGCCTTGTCATCCATGGTCAGCGGCTTGCCGGCGCGCGGCCGTAGAGCAAAAGCATGGCGACGATGACGACGCCGTAGATGATCTGCCGCCCCGCCTCAGGCATCTGCAGGACCGAGAGGATCGACTGTAAGAGCGTGATCAGGATGACTCCGGCGACCGTGCCGAGATAGGACCCGCGCCCGCCGAGGATCGAGGTGCCGCCGAGCACCACCGCGGCGATCGACGGCAAGAGATAGGCATCGCCCATCGACTGTGCGGCCTTCGAGGCATAGCCCGCCAAGAGCACTCCGCCGAAGGCCGAGAGCCCGCCCGACACCGCAAAGGCGATCATCACGACGCGGCGCGTGTCGATGCCGGAGAGATAGGCGGCGCGCTCGCGGTTGCCGATGCCGTAGACCGCCCGGCCGAAGCTGGTGCGGGTCAGCACGAAAACCATCGCAGCCCCTATCAGCGCCCAGATGATGACGGCATTGGGCACCCCCGGAATGGTAAAGCCGGTCGCCAGATAGCGCATCGCCGCTGTCGCCGAATCCTGCGGCGAGAACCCGCCCGTATAGACCACCATCAACCCTTGCGCGACGGCATTGGTGGCTAACGTGATGATCATCGAGGGAATGCGCAGGTAGGCGACGCCGACGCCGTTGACGATGCCGATCACGACGCCGCACAGGATGCCGAACGGGATGGCGAGGGCGACGCCGACCGGACCATAGGCCGCGGCGGCACATGCCATCATGGCGCCCGTTGCCACCGACCATGGCACCGACAGGTCGATCTGACCGAGCAGGATGACCAGCATCATGCCGGTGGCGATGACGCCGAGGAACGCGGCGACCTTGAGCTGCTGCAGCAGATATTCGGGCGACAGGAAGCTGCGAGAATAGAGGCTGCCGAGCAAGAGCAGCAGCACGATGCAGGCAAAGGCGGTGACCACAGCCGGGTCGGCGCGGCGGATGAATTTCGGCATGCGGCCGGCGATGCCGCCAAGCGTCGTTTCGCTCACAGGAACCACTCCAGCCGGTTGCGAACCCGAAACAGCGCGAAGGCGCCGAGGCTGACCGCGATCAACAGGATAACGCCCTGAAACAGCGGCTGCCAGAGCGGATCGAAATCGAAGACGAACAGAAGGTCGCCGATGGTGCGGAAGGCAAGCGCACCGAAGATCGCGCCGATGGCGCTGCCCTTGCCGCCGAACAGCGAAACGCCGCCGAGCACGACCGCGGCGATGGAGAACAGCGTATAGGCATTGCCGCTCGCATAGGCCGCTTCGCCCGTATAGGTGAAGAAGGTCAGGAACAGGCCGCCGATCGCCGCGAGCAGTCCGGCAAGCGCGTAGGCCAGGAACTTGCCCCTGCGGATCGGCACGCCCGACATATAGGCCGCCGTCTCCGACGAGCCCGCCGCATAGGCGGCACGGCCGAGCTCGGAGCGGCTGAACGGCACCCATACGACGAGCACGACGGCGAGCAGCGCAACCAGGCTCGCCGGCACTACGCCGAAGAAGCGGCCGGTCAGGAAATCGGCAAGGTCCTCATTGACCGACCCGCCGGGAACCGGTCGCAGCAAAAGCGCCAGCCCGAAATAGACAGCGCCCGTGGCGATGGTGGCGACGATCGGCTGCAGCCGCCCGTAGATGACGATGGCGCCGTTGACCGCGCCGCAAAGCAGCCCGGTGCCGAGCACCGCCACCACGCCGAGCGTGGTCTCGAGGCCGGTGCCGATCACCAGCCAGGAAGCCATGCAATTGGTCAGCGTGAAGATCATGCCGACCGAAAGATCGATGCCGGCGGTGATCACCACCAGCGTCTGCGCCATGGCGACGAAGGCAAGCAGCACGCCCTTGTTCGCGGCCGTCTGCACGACATTGGCGCTGAAGCCGGCCGGATGGTTCGCGCTGTAGATGGCGAACATGACGATGAAGATACCGAAAGCCAACAGCGTTCCGCGTTGTTCGGCGAGCCAGTAGTGCCAATCCTTCACGCTGGGACCCCCTTCACGCGCCGTCTCCTTGCCTCAAGCGGGCATCCTCGCCATGGATGTTGAGCGCGCTGGCGATCAGCGCGTGCTCGGTGATCCCGGCGCCGACCAGCTCCCGCTTGACCGCGCCGTCATAGAGCACTAGCACGCGGTCGCAGCAGCCGATCAGCTCGTCATAGTCGGTCGAATAGAACAGGATCGCGGCACCCGCATCCGCGAGCTTGCGCATCAACTGGTAGAGCTCCTGCTTGGTGCCGACGTCGATGCCGCGTGTCGGATCGTTGAGCAGGATGATGCGCGGCTGCCGCATCAGCCATTTGGCGATCACCACCTTCTGCTGGTTGCCGCCGGAGAGCGCGCCGACGGGGATGTCGAGGCCCGCCGTCTTGATCGCCAGCAGCCCGACCATATCGTCGATCAGCCGCTGCTCGGCGGCGCGGTCGATGACGCCTGCTTTCGACAGCCTGTCGAGCGCCGCGAAGGAAAGGTTCTCGCGCACCGTCATCGGCAGCATCAGCCCCTCGGTCTTGCGGTCCTCGGGGATCAGCGCCATGCCGATACGGTCGCCGCTCGCGTCCGACGGGCTGCCGATCGAGACCGGCTTGCCGTCGACCAGGATCTGGCCGGAAAGGCCGCGCAGCACGCCGAAGAAAGCCAGCAGCAGTTCGCGCTGGCCCTGCCCGTCGAGGCCGCCCAGCCCGACGACCTCGCCTTTGCCGATCGACAGCGAGATATTGTCCAACCGGCCGCTCCAGGAAAGATTTCGTGCCTCCAGCACCGGAACCGCGCCGGACTGGGCTCGGGTCGGCTTCGGCGGAAAAATGTGGCTGTATTCACGGCCAATCATCAGCTCGACGACTTCGTTGTCGCTCTTGGCGCCGGCGGCGTAGCTGGCGACGTTGCGGCCGTTGCGGAACACCGTGCACTGGTCTGCGAGCTCGGCGATCTCGTTCATGCGGTGCGAGATGTAGAGCAGCGCCAGCCCTTCCGCACGCAGTCGCTTCAGCACGCCGAAGACCTTGGCGACATCCGCCGCCGTCAGCGCCGAGGTCGCCTCGTCGAGGATCAGGATACGCGGTTTCCTGGCCAGCGCCTTGGCGATCTCGACCATCTGCCGGCGCGACAGCGGCAGGTCCTTGACCAACGCGCAAGGATGGATGTCGGAGGCGCCCGCGCGCGCCAGCGCCTGTTCGGCGATGCGCCGCTGCGCCTTGCGGTCGATCATGCCGAAGCGCTTCGGCGGGTCGGAAATGACGATGTTGTCGGCGACGCTGAGCTCGGGGATGAGCGACAATTCCTGGAAGATGCAGGCGATGCCGGCTTGGTTTGCCGCTGCTGGCGAGGCGAAGGTCACGTCGCGGCCATCGAGCGCCATGTGACCTTCGTCCGGCGCGACGACGCCGGCCATAACCTTGATCAGCGTCGATTTGCCGGCGCCGTTTTCGCCGAGGATGCCATGGATGCTGCCGGCCGTAACCGTTAGGTCGGCCTTTTCCAGGGCGCGTACACCGCCATAGCGCTTGGATATGCCTTCCATGCGGAAGAGCGGAGCCGCGACGTCCATCAGCCCTCCCCGGCCGTTTTCGCGAGTGATGTCGAGCGGCCGGCGTCGCGGACTTCTTGCCGCGGCGTCGGCCCGGTCAGACTACTTGTTTTCCTTGGTCTGGCCCATGATTTCCTGCGCCGTGAAATTGATGCCGCAGGTCGGGAAGGAGTTGCCGACGAAGAAATTGTCGGACTGATCAGGGAAGAAATCCTGACCCGCCTTGAAGTTCGGATCCTCGACGATGGCCAGCGGCAGCTTGACCGACTGCGGCACGACCTTGCCTTCGAGCGCGGCGATCGCTGTCTTGATGGCAACCGCCACCTGGGCCGGGCCGGTGCCGGCAGACGAGCATTTCAGCCCGTCGCCCGCGTGCGCTGCGCAGAATTTGCGGAAGCCGTTTTCCGTCTCGCCGCCGAACGGAACGAACGGATGCTTGGCGTCCATCATCGCCTGCACGATGCCGGTGTCGCCGCCCTGGCCGGTGATTCCGACAAAGGGACCGTTGGTTGCGATCGCGTCAGCCGTAACCTTTTGTGCGGTCGGATCATCCCACTTGCCGGCGACTTCGGTCACTTCCCATTTCTTGCCCGAACCGTCCAGTACCTCATGGATGCCATTGTGACGATCGGTATCGACCGACGTGCCGGCAACGCCGCGCACTTCCAGAATCTTGCCGCCACTTGGTATATGATCGACCAGCCATTTGCCCCACAGTTCGCCGAGCCCCTTCTGGTCGACATTGACGTTGATGGCATCCTTGGTATCGAGGATGTTGTCGAAGGCGACGAGCACGACGCCGGCTTCCTTGGCGCGCTTGATGACGGGCCCGAACGCTGTCGGGTTCTGGGCGTTGACGACGATTGCGTCGAAGCCGGAATCGATGAAGTTGTTGATCGCCGAAATCTGCGCCGGCACATCCTCGCCGGTCGACACGACCTTGAATTCCTTCAGCTTCTTGGCAACGTCCGGCTGCGCCGCATAGGCCTTGGCCGTCTGGATCATCTGGATGCGCCATGTGTTGGCGATATAGCCATTGGCGAGCGCGATGCGGTACGGACCGTCCTTCTTCGGGAACTTGAAGAACTGCGTGTCGGCAGCCCAGGGCGCGAAGCAGTCGGGCTCGGCGGACGGCCCCTTGACGATTTCCGGGCCGGCGGCGATTGCCGACGAGCTCAACATGACGAATGCAGTGGCGGCAATGACGCCGCCAACGAGTGACTTGATCATCGGTATTCCTCCCAATTGCAGTTCTGCTTGTTGTTGAAGTTGGTCGCGCTGTCCGCTGGCACCCTCATGCCAGCTTGAGCGCTCGACGGGTGGTCCAAGCCGCCCCGCTGTCTCCTCTTCCGTGCCTTCCAGGCAATTCAGCAAACTATCATATTATACATAATAAACAAGCTTGAGCTGTTGCTTATATATAATAAACAGCCGCCGATCTCCGCCGGGCTGATATCGTACCTGCGAATGGTAGCGCTACCATCAGTTAGTGTAAAGCATCATCTTTGATGGAATTGACGGTGTCTCAGCGCGCCGTGCTTTCGCGGCGCATGAGTTCGAAGCCGAGGTCTATGACACGATCCTGGGGCCTGTTGCCGCCGATCGCAGCAAGCGCCATGGCTACAGCTCGGCGGCCGATCTCGTAGCGATAGGTGCGAACGCTGGTAATCGAGGGAAACGCCGCCTGCATCATGTCGAGGTCATTGAAGCCGATGATGCCGATCGTCTTCGGCACGTCGATGGCAGCGCGGTGGCATTCGAACAGGACGCCAAGCGCGATGTCGTCATTGTTGCAGAACACGCCGTCGAGTGCCGGCACCTTGGCCAATGCATCGCGCAGAAGCTCCCGGCCGAGGGTGACGCTCGACAGCAACGGTGTGGTTGTGATCAGACGGGGGTCGAAGAGGCCGGCCGTCTCCATCGCCGCGCGGTAGCCGGCAAGACGCCGCTGCGAGCGCGGGTCCATGCGCGCGCCGATGAAGCCGATGCGCCGGTAACCGACCTCGATCAGGTGCTCGGTTGCCGTGCGGCCGCCGTCGAAATGCGAGAAGCCGACCATCATGTCGACCGGATCGGGTCCCGTCTCCATCACCTGCACCACCGGACAGCCGGCGCGCTCCAGCAGCTTTCGCGATCCTGCGGTCTGGTCGATGCCGGCCACGATCAGCGCCGCCGGACGCTGCGACCCGAAGACCTGCAGCAGCCGCTCTTCCTCGAGGCCGGAGTAATGCGTGTTGCCGAGCTGAACGCGGAACGGGCCGTCCGAGAGGCTGTCATAGATTCCGCGCACCACCTCGGCGAAGACATTGTTGGTGAGCGACGGCACCAGCACGCCAAAAACCTCGGCGCGCGCCGAGGCCAGCGCGCGCGCATTGGGGTCCGGAACATAGCCGAGCTCGTCGACCGCGGCCTGTATCTGCCGGCGCAGATCCTCCGAAACCCGTCCGGGCTCGCGTAGGGCGCGGGAAACGGTGATGGCGCCAACGCCGGCCTTGCGCGCCACGTCGGCAATGGTCGGGCGGCCGCCGCCGCGGCGCGAACGCGGCCTGGTCACCGCCCTGCTCCAGCGCATTCGAGGCGCGGTCGGCAGACCAAGGTCGGCATCCGTGTCATCGCGCCACCCGGCTCATTCAAAGTATGTCTCCCGAAAGTGTGCAGCGGGTTCGCGGCAAAGACATGCTTAAAATCAAAGACCTAAAGCTTGGCGCGTGAATCCTTTTCCACGCGACATGCTTTAGCCTTGGGTCGCGCAGGCACCCGCCATTGTCAAGCGGACGGGCCATGGCAACACTTGCAGCCCGAGCGTCAGGCCACCGCTGCCGCGCTTCGGTTGGCTTTCCACATCAGGAGAAGCATTGCGGCGATGTTCACAAGATTCCAGGCGATGCCGTTGAGGAACGCGGCGGCGTAAGAGCCCGTCAAATCGTAGATCCAGCCTGACATCCAGCCGCCGAGCGCCATGCCGAAAATCGTCGCCATCATCACGATGCCGATGCGCTGCCCGGCTTCTTTCGCGGGCATGTATTCGCGCACGATGATCGCATAGCAAGGCACGATGCCGCCTTGCGACAGCCCGAACATCAGCGACACGACGTAGAGCGAGGCAAGTCCATCGAAGGGGATGTAGAAGAACAGCGACAGGCATTGCAGCACCGAGCCGATGAGCAGCGTCTTCACGCCGCCGATCCGGTCGGCGATGAAGCCGGAGGCAAGCCGGCTGACGACGCCCGCCGCCATCATGATCGACAGCATGTCCGCGCCATGCGCCACGCCGTAGCCAAGGTCCATGCAATAAGCGACGATATGCACCTGCGGCATCGACATCGCCACGCAGCAGCCGAGGCCGGCAATGACCAGCAGCACTTGCAGCGCCGCCGGCGACAGCGAGATCGGTTGGACCGTCCTGCTGCCGGGTGAGCCGGCCGCCATCTGCCTTGGCGCCCTGCGCCGCAGCATCAGCACCAGCGGCACCATGGTCACCAGGCAGAAGATGCCGATCGCCGCGTAGGTGAAACGCCAGCCATGGCCCTGGATCAGATAGGGCATGGCCGTCGGCCAGATGGCCCCGGCGAGATAGTTGCCGGACGCCGCCGCCGTCATTGCGACGCCGCGGCGGCGGTTGAACCAATGCGAGATGTCGGCGATCAGCGGCCCGAAGATCGCCGAAGTGCCGACGCCGATGAAGAGCCCCTGGACCAGGGCGAATTGCAGGATCGACTGCGACAGCGCCGCGAGCACAAAGCCGGCGGCCAGCGCTACCGAAGAGAACAACGCCGGGATCCAATAGCCAAGGCGGTCGACGACGCGGCCGATCAGGACATTGCCGGCGGCAAAGCCGACCATGGTCGCAGTATAGGGCATCGAGGCGGCAGCGCGGTCGACGCTGAATTCGGCCTGGACCGCGGGCAGCACCACGATCACGGCCCAGCTGCCGACACAGCCGATCGTGGCGAGCAGCACCGAAATGGCGAGCCGCGTCCATGCGTAGCCGCTGTCGATGCCGGATTTGCTGGCCAGGTTTCCAGAAATTGTCGTCAAGGCGTTTCCCGTCCGCGGTCCGAGCGCGGTTCAACACCAGTATCGGCACATCTGCGATGTCGAGCAGCGCCAAGACCGGCAAATCCGTGGCTCCAGCATCTGGAACCCGCCCTGCCGCCCGGAGTTGTGCCCCAGGAAGGAGTTTCACCATGCCCACTGCCAAGAAAAAATGGTCGGCCGACGTGACCGAGCACAGCGATGCGTTGGACCTCGAGGAGCACATATTCGAATCCGACGATGCCAAGACGATCGCCGCGTCGCTCAAGCGCTCTGCCGAGCACAGCCACCGCCGCAAGGCCGAGCCGTTCCAGTCCGCCATGTCGATGTTGAATTTCTACATCAACCGCGCCGGCAAGAACCTGCCGGAATCACGCAAGAAGGTGCTGGAAAAAGCAAAGGACGAGCTGCGCGCCGCCTTCGGCCGCGAAAAGCAGGACTAGCCAGGTTCAGGTCAGGCTGGCATCACCTGAATAACAACACGCCTACCGCGACTTGATGACATCGTCGGTATTGGCAAGCAGCTTGCGAACGGCGTTGCGCGCCGCGCCCGGCCGCTGCAGGCGGATGTTCTTCTCGATCGCCTCATGCAGCTTCTGGGCATGCTGCAGGTCGTCGATTTCCCGTGTCGTGAAGCTGAACAGATGGTCGAAGGCGGATTCGATCAGGACGCCGAGCGGCACCAGCAGATCATTGCCCGAAGCTCTCAGAATGGCGAGGTGGAAGCGCGTGTCGGCGCGCGTCCGCTCCTGCAGATTGGTTGCCTCGCCCATCTCGCGGCAGGCCTTGCTGATCTCGGCCATCTGCGCGTCGGTACGCCGCATCGCCGCGTATGCCGTCGCCTCCGGCTCTATGATGTGGCGGAATTCCTGCACCGTCCTCAAAAACACTTCGCGGTCCGGCGAGGTCGCGTACCAGGCGAGCACATCGCGGTCGAGCAGGTTCCAGCGCTCCCTGGGCTCGACCCAGCTGCCGATTTTGGGCCGCGAAGCCAGCAGGCTCTTGGCCATAAGCATCTTGATCGCTTCGCGCACCGCCGAGCGGCTGACGTCGAAGGTTTCCGACCATTTCGCTTCATTGGGCAGGATGGTGCCCGGCGGATAGTCGCCGCGAACGATCCGCAGACCGATCTCGCTGGCCAGTGAGGCGTGCACGCTGGCGCCTGGGATACGCGGTGCGCCGGGCCGGCGAACACCTGCCGGGCGATCGGCGGACGCCGCTTTGGTCGGCTTTTTTTCGTTGTTCGGCTTCGCGTCCCGCATTACTCCAGAAAGTCCGCTTTTCGAAAGCTGTCAAGCAGAGCGCGCGGCTGTGCACAACTCAGGCGCGATTTCGCTCTCCTCTCAAGCCGTTTTGACGTATTTGCGCCAGCTGTGTTCGGGCCGGAAACCGAGCACGTCCCGCGCCTTGCGGTTCGAAAGCAACGTCTCATATTCGCCGAGTTCGGCCTTGACCGGCACCCCGGGGTAGAAGCGCTTCAGCAGTTCGGCCGTCGGCAGGTCCGACGACGTGTCGTCATTGGCGGCGTTGAACACCTGATAGCCCAGCCCGTCCTTCTCGATGGCGCGCAGGGTGATCTGGCCGAGGTCGCGGGCGTCGATATAGCTCCAGGCGATGCGCTTGCGGAAACCCGGGTCGGCGAACCATTTCGGAAACAGCGAATATTCATGCGGCTCGATGACATTGCCGATGCGCAGCGCATAGATGTCGAAGCCGCTGCGCAGCGCAAAGGCCCGCGCTGTCTTCTCGTTGACGATCTTCGACAGCGCATAGCTGTCCATCGGGTCGACGTCATACTCCTCGTCGAGCGGGAAATGTGTCGGATTGCGTGGCTCGTTGGCGAAGACCAGCCCGTAGGTCGTCTCCGAGGAAGCGATGATCACCTTGCGGATGCCGAGCTTCACCGCCGCTTCGATGACGTTATAGGTGCCCATCGCATTGATGCGGAACACCTCGTTGTCGGGCGTGATCATGATGCGCGGGATCGCCGCGAAATGCACCACGGCATCGACCGGCTGCGCGCGCAGCGACGGATCGAATTCGTGCAGGCCCATATAGCTCGACAGCGCGTTGAACACCTGGCCGCTGGCGGTGATGTCGGTGATCAGCGTGCGCACCTTCGGATTGTCGAGCGGTTTGGTGTCGATGTTGAGCACCTGGCAGCCATGCTCGACCAGATATTGCACGACGTGATGCCCAGCCTTGCCGCTGCCGCCGGTGAACATGATCCGCTTCGTCATTTTGCTCTCCACATCGCTTGGGGATTATGTGTATTGTCAGACAATATGGCGCTCCGCAATCGCCTGCCAACGGCGATGCGCGAAAACTCTCCCAGGGCAAATCGTTCGCCGGCCGATTGCGCCGGCGCGATCATCACAAGGACAGGACCAACGACATGACCACGACCGACGCTCGCGAAACCATCGGCTTTATCGGTCTCGGCCTGATGGGGCACGGCATCGCCAAGAACATCGTCGACAAGGGCTACCCGCTGACCTTTCTTGGCCGCAAGAACCGCAAGCCGGCCGACGACCTGCTCGGCCGCGGCGCCAGGGAAGCAGCCACCTCTCGCGAGGTGGCGGCGTCGTCCGACATTGTCTTCATCTGCGTCACCGGCTCGCGTGAGGTCGAGGCGATCATCCGCGGCGCTGACGGACTAAAGGAAGGCCTGAAGAAGGGCTCGGTGGTGGTCGACTGCTCGACATCCGATCCGACGTCTACGGTGGCTTTAGCCGCCGAACTCAACGCGCTTGGTGTTGATTATGTTGACTCTCCTCTCAGCCGCACGCCGAAGGAGGCCTGGGAAGGCACGCTCGACGCCATGGTCGGCGCACCCGACGCCGTCTTTGCCAAGGTGAAGCCGGTGATCGAAACCTGGGCCGGCCGCATCGTCCACATCGGCGACACCGGCGACGGCCATCGCATGAAGCTGCTCAACAATTTCATTTCGCTGGGTTACGCGGCGATCTATTCGGAGGCGCTCGCCCTGGCGCAGAAGGTCGGCATCTCGCCGCCGCGCTTCGACAGCGTCATTCGCAACGGCCGCATGGATTGCGGCTTCTACCAGACCTTCATGCGCTGGACGCTGGAAGGCGACCGCGATGCGCACAAATTCTCCATCGCCAATGCTTTCAAGGATTTGACCTATCTGGAATCCATGGCGGGCGCCGCCGGCATCGCCAACCCGCTCGGCAACGCCACCAAGAACTCGTTTGCGACGGCCTTCGCCGCCGGGCCTGCCGAGCAGTTCGTGCCGATGCTGGCCACCCATATCGGCAAGCTGAACGGCGTCGACCTGATGCCGTCGAAGGATGGTGTGAAGCAGAAGATCTGAGGCCTTAGCAAAGCCGCCCTCGCCTCAGCGGCGCGAGCGTTCGATCACCTCGTCGGTGTTGGCGAGCAGCCTGTGCACGGCGCTCCTGGCGGCAACCGGACGCTGCAGGCGAACGTTTCTCTCTATTGCTTCGTGCAGGGCCTGCGCCCGTCTCTGGTCGCTATGCTCGCGCGTGACAAAGACGAACAGGTGGTCGAGCGCCGATTCGATCAGCACGCCGAGCGGCACCAAAAGCTCGTTGCCCGAAGCTCTCAAAATGGCGAGGTGGAAACGCGTGTCTGCCCGCGTCCGCTCCTGCAGATGCGTCGCCTCGCCCATCTCGCGGCAGGCCTCGCTGATCTCGGCCATCTGCTCGTCGCTGCGCCGCACCGCGGCAAAGGCGGCAGCCTCGGGCTCGATGATGTGGCGGAATTCCTGCACCGTCCTCAGGAACACTTCACGGTCGGGCGAGGTCGCGTACCAGGCGAGCACGTCGCGGTCGAGCAGGTTCCAGCGCTCCCTCGGCTCGACCCAGCTGCCGATCTTCGGCCGCGACGCGAGCAGGCTCTTGGCCATCAGCATCTTGATCGCTTCGCGCACCGCCGAACGGCTGACGTTGAAGGTCTCAGACCATTTGGCTTCATTGGGCAGGATGGTGCCCGGCGGATAGTCGCCACGCACGATCCTGAGGCCGATCTCGCCGGCCAGCGAGGCATGCACGCTGAGGCCGGCAATACGCGTCGCGTCGGTCCGGCGCACGGCGGGCTGGACCGGCTCGGCCGGGCGCTTGCTCGATTTGTGCTGCGGCATCCGTGTTCCGGTGCCTCCCGTCGCGGGCAAAAAGCCTCCGCAAACATCTGCCGGACCTGAAATTTCGGGCGTGCGAAAGGCTGGGCTTGCCGCCCATCCCAAACGCCGCATCCATGGCCCGAGCGAAAGGAAAGGGGCGCCCTTCGCCAGGCGCCCCGGGGTAGAAACTACCTCTGGATACAGGTATCGACCGTATCCTTGGTGCATTCGTCGAGGCCGGTGAAGACCGGATCGTCGACCTTCTTGCCGGCAATCAGATCCATCATCACCGACGGCGCCTTGTAGCCCATTTCGAACGGCCGCTGGCCGACCAGCGCGGTGACCAGCCCGTCCTTGGCGATTGCCACTTCGTCGCCGATCGTATCGGCGGCGCCGATGACGAACTCGTTCTTGGCGATCTTCTCCGCCATCGGCTTGAACAGGTCGCGATAGGGCTGCGGGGCACCGAACAGCGGCCAGCCGCCCATGATGCCGAAAGCGTCAAGCTTCGGATTGGCGGCGAGGATGTCGGTCATCGCCTGAACGCCCTTGGCGCCGTCGTCATTGGTGAACACCGGGCAGCCGGCAACCTCGGTCCAGCCGCCTTCGCCGGCGAGCGCCGACAGGCCGTCCTTGCCCGACAGCGCATCACGCATGCCTTGCGCGCGCCGCAGGATGTTGTCGGCGGCAGGATTGCCTTCGACGGTGCAGATCGTGCCGCCATTCGGCTTGGCCTTCTTGATGTATTCGCCGATTTTCTTGCCCATCAGATAGTTGTCGGTGCCGAGATAGGTCTTGCGGAGCGCCGCATCTTCCTTGGCCAGGTCGGCGTCGACGGTCATGATCGGGATCGACGGATTGGCGGTCTTGATCGTCTGCGCGATCAGCGGCGCGTTGGACGGCGAAATCGCCATCGCCGCCGTGTCGGGCTTGCTCAGCATGTCCTGCACGATCTGGGCTTCGCCGGCCTCATCCGAGGTCGAAGCCGGACCGGTGTAGAAGCATTCATATTCGGCGCTGGCGTTTTCCTTGTTCCACTTCTCGCAGCCTTGATGGATGGCTTCGAAGAACGGATTGTCGAGACCCTTCACCACAATGACGAGCTGTTTCTTGGCCAAAGCCGGCCCGGCGCCCAGCGCCATGGCGGCGACGGCGGCAAGCAAAAGTGTTTTCCTCATATCAGTCCTCCCTTGAAACAGACGAACACGACGTGCCCGCCACACCGATCGGCCGGATGCCAGGGACACGCGATCGCCTCGAACGCTCGTGTCTAAGCCGGGCCGATAAGCATTTGCCGATCCGCAGCCGGGTCGACTGACCGCTGGCATTGCCGGATCCTCACTTGCCCGTCCTCTACCCGACAGCCGGGTTGACGAAGAGCAGATTTTTCCTCCGATGCTAGCTAATATCGGCTTGCCGCCAAGGTCAATTCCTATTTGTCCTACAAAACGGATTTTTCGACGAGCTCCGAAATTAATCATCCGGCAGTTGATTGACGCCTCTATTGGCTTTCGCCTAAATGCACCAATCGCGGCCGCTCGGGAGGAGTTGGACGAGCGGGATTAGCGCGGCGCCGTCCTGAAGATCGGCGGATAGACGCGGGACGAAGACGGGGAGGCAAAAGGCGGGTGGCGGTTCTCGAACTCACCAACATCTCGAAGCATTTCGGCGCCATCCAGGCGGTCAACGACGTGTCGCTGACGATCGAGGCCGGACAGGTGGTCGGCCTGATGGGCGACAATGGCGCCGGCAAGTCGACGCTGGTCAAGATGATCGCCGGCAATTTCCGCCCGAGCCACGGCACCATGCGCATGGACGACAAGGAACTGGTCCTGCACAAGCCGGTGGAGGCGCGCCAGCACGGCATCGAGATCGTCCACCAGGACCTGGCGTTGTGCAACAATCTGACCGCTGCCGCCAACGTCTATCTCGGCCGCGAATTGCGCCGAGGTGTCGGCCCGTTCCGCATCCTCGATTACGCCTCGATGTACAAGCGCGCCGGCCAGATCTTCGCCGAACTGAAATCCGAGACGCGGCCGCGCGATCTCGTCAAGCAGATGTCGGGCGGCCAGCGCCAGGCGGTAGCGATCGCCCGCACTATGCTGTCGCAAGCCAAGATCGTGCTGATGGACGAGCCGACCGCGGCGATCTCGGTCAGGCAGGTCGCCGAAGTGCTCAACCTGATCCGCCATCTGCGCGACCAGGGCATCGCCGTCGTCTTGATCAGCCACCGCATGCCCGACGTCTTCGATGTCGCCGACCGCGTCATCGTCATGCGGCGCGGCAGGAAGGTGGCGGACAAGACGATCGCCTCCAGTTCGCCGGAGGAGGTCACCGGGCTGATCACCGGGGCCATCGAGCAGCTGGCATGACAGCGGCGGAACTCGTGGCGCCGGCGCGTTTCACCGCCGGCAGGAAAGGTCGATAATGGCAGTCACCCTTGATCAGACGATCGCGCAGAAGCAGCACACTTTCCTGTCGCGGCTCTTTGGCAGCCAGACCTTCTGGGTGGTGATCGCGGTCATCCTCGCCTGCCTGTTCCTGTCCTTCGCCACCGACGCCTTCGCCACGCAGAAGAACCTTTACAACATCACCCGCAACATCACCTTCGTCGCCATCGTGGCGCTCGGCATGACCTTCGTCATCATCACCGGCGGCATCGACCTTTCGGTCGGCTCGGTGCTTTGCCTGTGCTCGATGGTGCTGGCCGTCACCATGCATGCCGGCTATTCGATCGAGATCGGCATCCTGGCCTCGATCCTCACCGCGCTTGTCATCGGCGCCTTCAACGGCATCCTGATCGCCTATCTCGGCTTCCCGCCCTTCGTGGTGACGCTCGGCATGCTGTCGATCGCGCGCAGCCTGGCCATGGTCGCCTCCAACAACACCGTCGTCTTCCAGTTCGGGCCGGACCACGCCAAGCTTTTGTCACTGGGCGGCGGCGCCTGGCTGTTCGGCATCGCCAACCCGGTCCTCTACATGATCCTGCTGGCGCTGATCACCGGCTTCATCCTGCGCTGGACCAAGTTCGGCCGGCACATCTTCGCCATCGGCGGCAACGAGCATGCGGCGACGCTGACCGGCGTTCCGGTCAAGCAGATCAAGGTCGCGGTCTACATGATCTCGGCGCTGTCGGCGGGT
The DNA here is from genome assembly GCF_006442795.2 of Mesorhizobium sp. B1-1-8. Classification (NCBI taxonomy): domain Bacteria; kingdom Pseudomonadati; phylum Pseudomonadota; class Alphaproteobacteria; order Hyphomicrobiales; family Phyllobacteriaceae; genus Mesorhizobium; species Mesorhizobium sp. B1-1-8. Next base: position 2,529,343 of record NZ_CP083956.1, on the reverse strand, counting down.
ATTGCCGGCATCATCGAGACCGGCTGGCTGGGCGCTGTCACCACCAACATCGGCACCGGCATGGAGCTGCAGGTCATCGCCGCCACCGTCATCGGCGGCGCCAACCTCGCCGGCGGCGTCGGCACCGCCTTCGGCGCCATTGTCGGCGCGGCGCTGATCGAGGTGATCCGCAACAGCCTCGGCCTGCTGGGCATCAACGCCTTCTGGCAAGGCACTTTCATCGGCGGCGCCATTCTTCTGGCGGTGCTGTTCGACCGCATCCGCAACTTCCGCCGCAGCGACTGAAGCGCAACGTTCCCCCTTTCCCCCTTGTGGGACAAGGGGTGTTCCAGCGGAGTGAGACGCTGGTGTTCCCTGGAGCACCCCTCATCCGTCGCCTTCGGCGACCCCTATCGCTCAGTCTGAAAATCCCGCTCGGTGGCCGCCCCCGGGGCAGGCCTCGCGCCTTCCTGTCTTGACGCAACCCGAAACTCAGCCGCACAATCTCCTTGTAGGCGAAGGGAGGCCAGTCGCCTGCGGGAGGAATTATACCCATGACGGACGCGATCAGGCTCTATTGGGGCCGGTTCGGACATGTTTCTGTTCTGAATGTCGCCAACGACTTCGTCACCCATGCCCATGGCGAGGCGCATCTCATCATCTGGCTGGAAGGCACGGCCGGCGAAATGACCATCGGCCGCGAGACGGTGCGGCTGGGACCGTCGACCGCTGCCGGCATCAATTCCTTCCAGCCGCACAGTCACGCGCTTTCGCATGACGGCAGACCCGGCCTGTTCCTTGCCTTCTACATCGATCCCGACTGGGCGCGCCGGCGCCGGGACCTGCCGTCGTCGGCGCCGCTGTTTGCGCAGGCCGCGATCACGCTCGAGCCCTGGCTGCATCACGCGGCGGCAAACCTGCTCGATCATCTCACCGATAATGAGAGCATCGACGACGTCGCCAATTACGAGATCGAGCGCTTCATCGACAGCGTGCTCGATGCCGCCGACGCCTCGGCGCAGGTCGCGCGCTGCCGCCTCAATACCATGCAGGATTTCCGCGTCCGCAAGGCGATCCAGCTGATGAAGGCCAATGTGTGCGAGCGCATCTGCTTCGACGACGTCGCGCGCCGCGTCGGCCTGTCGCGGCCGCATTTCTTCGCCCTGTTCAAGGAACAGACCAATTTGACGCCCAACGTCTACTGGAACACGCTGCGCATGGAGGAAGCCGTGCGCCAGCTGCAGTGCTCTGAGGAGCCGCTTATCTCGGTCGCCTGCAATCTCGGTTTCACCACCCAGGGCAATTTCTCGCGCTTCTTCCGCGATCATGTCGGCGTGCCGCCGACGCTCTATCGCGAGGCAGCGCGGGCGATGGCCTGACCCGGCAAAGAGCCGGTTATTTTCAGACTGATTGATAGGCGTCCAAGACGCATTGATAAGCGCGCAAGCGCTCACGGCCCTAACCTTGTCCCATCTTTGCGAGGGAACGAGCCATGGCGAAAGTAACCATTTCCAGCGTCATCGACGCGCCGGTCGAAGAGGTCTGGGCGAGGATCCGCGACTTCAACGGCTTGCCCGGCTGGCATCCGCGCATGGTCGAAAGTCATATCGAGGACGGCAAGGACGCCTCCGAGATCGGCTGCGTCCGCAACTTCAAGCTCGCCAGCGGCGCCCGCATCCGCGAAAAGCTGCTCGACTTTTCCGATGACAATTTCCTGGTCAGCTACTCCATCCTGGAGACGCCGCAGCCGATCACCAACCACAAGGCGACGCTGCAACTGAGGCGCGTCACCGACAGCAACCGCACCTACGCCGAATGGTCGGCAAGCTTCGACGCCGCTCCGGAAGAGGCCGACAAGCTCGCCGAAGGCATGGGCGCCAATGTCTTCCAGGGCGGCTTCAATGCCTTGAAGAGCCACTTTGCCGGCCGGAACTGAAGGCTGGAGGAGGTCGCCATGACGCTTGCGCTGCAGACCTTCTCGACCGTGAAGGACGCCAACGCGGCTTTGCAGGCGTCTGGCACACGCTACCTCGGCGGCGGCACACTGGTCTTGCGCGCGGCGAATGAAGGCGATGTTTCCGTCTCCCGCCTTGTGCGCGTCTCCGAGCCGAGCCTGTCGCAGATCGGCATTTCCGGCGGCAAGGCGCGGCTCGGCGCCTCGGTCACCTTGGCGGCGGTTGCCCGCCATCCCGAACTTGCCGTGCTCGCGCCGGCCGCGCGCGCCGTCGGCGGCCCGGCGATCCGCAACATGGCGACCGTCGGCGGCAATTTGTTCGCGCCGGCACCCTATGGCGACTTCGCCGTCGCGCTGCTGGCGCTCGATGCGACGGTCATAGGCGAAGGCGGCGAAGTGCCGGTCGAGACCTTCCTGGCCGAACGCGAGAGCAGCCGCGCCATCGTCACTGCGGTCACCTTTGCCCTGCCGCCGGAGAAAGGCTTCCGCTTCCTGAAAGTCTCGCGGGTCAAGCCGAAAGGCATTTCGGTGCTGAGCATCGCCGCGATGCTGCAGCAGGCAAGCGACGGCACGGTTGCCTCGGCGCGCATTGCGCTCGGTTGCATGGCCGACCGGCCGATGCGCGCCAGGGCAGCTGAACAGGCGCTGTTGGGTCGCAAGCTGACGGCCGACGAAATCGCGCCGGCGGTAGCCGCCGCCGGCGAAGGCACCTCGCCGATCACCGATCCGATCGCCAGCTCCTGGTATCGCGCGGAAGTCCTGCCGGTGCATCTTGGCCGGCTGCTGCTCAATCAAATCAAAGTCTAAGCTGTCGGGGGGCGCGCGCTTGCCCTTCGGGGCAGGCGCGCAAGGAGGAAGAATGGCGAAGGTCCCGGTCCAGTTCACGCTCAACGGTTCGGAAAAGGCCGAATTCGTCGACAGCGGCACTGCGCTGCTCAACGCCTTGCGCGACAAGATCGGCGACACCTCGCCAAAAGGCGGCTGCCATCAGGGCACCTGCGGCGCCTGTTCGGTCATCATCGACGGTGAACTGCGGCTCTCCTGCCTGACGCTGGCCGAGACCTGCAACGGAGCGGCCATCATAACAACCGCCGGCCTCGCCGAGGCCGGCGTGCTGCATCCGCTGCAGCGCGCCTTCCTCGACGCCTTCGCCACCCAATGCGGCTTCTGCACGCCGGGCATGATCATGGCCGCAAAAGTGCTGCTCGACCGCACGCCGAACCCGAGCCGCCAAGATGTGGTCGAGGCGCTGTCCGGCAATATCTGCCGCTGTACCGGCTACGAGCCGATCATCCAGGCTGTGCTGACCGCCGCGCGCACCAATTCGCAGAACGCGGCCTGAGGGAAGCAAGATGGAACTGCGCAAAAATTATTTCGCCGATGTCCGCAAGGACGGCCTCCACGAGATCGGCCAGCCGCGGCCGCGGCTGGATTCGCCAGGCCATGTCACCGGCAGGACCACCTATTTCGCCGACCGCAATTTTCCGGGCATGCTGCACCTGAAGATGGTGCGCAGTCCGCACCACCATGCCCGCATCCGCTCGATCGACACCTCCGAAGCCGAGAAGCATCCGGGTGTGGTGAAGGTTCTGACCGCCAGGGACGTGCCGCACAATGTCTACACCATCCTGATCCTGATCCAGATCGGCCCCGAGGACGAGACGGTGCTCGCCGACGGCAAGGTGCGCTGGAAGGGCGAGGCCGTGGTGGCGGTGCTGGCCGAGACCGAGCGCGCCGCGCAGGAGGCAGCCGCCAAGGTCAAGGTGGATTACGAGGTGCTGCCGGCCGTCTTCGACATGGAGGAAGCGCTGAAGCCCGGCGCGCCGCTGGTCAACGAATATCACGGCCAGAACTATTACCTCTACGACAGCGGCGAATGCCGCAAGGTGCGCTTCGGCGATGTCGAGGCAGGTTTTGCCCAGGCCGACCACATCCTCGAACAGTCCTACCAGTCTTCGCCGATCGAGCATGCGCCGACCGAGACCACCGGCTGCGTGGTGACGCCGGAGGGCAATGACCGCTTCACCTGCTACACCAACACGCAGGCGATGTTCTTCACCCTCGACAACACCTCGATCATCCTGCAGATGCCGGGCAGCAAGCTCCACTTCGTCGGCGGCACCGTCGGCGGCGGCTTTGGCGGCAAGGTCGACGTCATCGTCGAGCCGATCGCCATCCTCGGCGCCAAGCTAACCGGACGCCCGGTCTGTTTTATCTACAGCCGCGAAGAGGAGATGCAGATTTCGTCGCCGCGCGCCGCCGAAAAAATCGTCGTCAAGGACGGCGTCATGAAGGACGGCCGCATCGTCGCCCGCAAGGTCACCGGCTACACCGATGCCGGCGCCTATTCGCGCCATTCGCCCTATGGCGCGCAGAAGGGTGCTGCGCACTATCCCGGGCCCTACACGATCCCGAATGTCTGGATCGATACGTATTGCGTCTACACCAACCGCACTCCTTCGTCGGCCATGCGCGGCTTCGGCGTCACCATCGGCGACTTCGCCCTCGAAGTGCAGATGGACAAGCTGGCGCGGCTGATCGGCCTGGATCCGCTCGAATTCCGCTTCATCAATGCCTATCGCGACGGCGACACGAAGGCGCATCGCCAGCCGACCGAGGGGGCAGCGCTGATCGAGTGCATGCAGGAAGCCTCGCGCGCCGCCAACTGGCCGGTGGCGGAGAAATACATGGCGATGTCCTCCTACAGGAAGGGAGCCTGAGATGGCGATCCGGCGTGGACGCGGCGTCGCCGCGATCAACTACCCGACCGGCATGAACCTCGGCGGCGACCCGACCCAGGCGCTGGTGCATTCGACGCCGACCGGCAATTTCATGGTGACGCTGTCCAGCGTCGATCTGGGTCAAGGCATGAAGCAGATCATGGCGCAGATCTGCGCCGAGACGATCGGCGTGCCGACCGACCGCGTCGTCATCGACACCGCCGATACCGACACCGGCCCGCACTGCATGGGCACCTTCGCCTCGCGCGGCACGCACCGCGCCGGCAATGCCGTCATCCAGGCGGCCAAGGAAGCCCGCCAGGTGATGCTGGAAGTGGCCGCCGAGGAGTTGGAGGTGAACGCCTCCGATCTTGAGACCGACGGCCAGGGCAACATCCTAGTCAAGGGCGCGCCGCAGAAATCGATCTCGATCTTCGATGTCGCGCTGTCGGCGCATTTCAAGCGCGGCCGCTCGATCTCCGGCCGCGGCATGTTCCTGATCCCGCGCTCCTATCCGGAGAAGGAGACCGGCGCGATGAAGCCGTCGACCTGCTACGCCCATGCCTGCACGGTGGCCGAGGTCGAGGTCGACGACGAGACGGGCGAAGTGACCGTACTGACAGTGAAGAACGTCTTCGAGATCGGCCGCGCGCTCAACCCGAAGATGGTCGAGCAGCAGCTGGTCGGCGGCTCCTGGATGGGCATCAGCCACGCGCTTTACGAGACCACCGAGCCCTACTATCCGAGCCGCGATCATGGCGGCACCGACTTCAACCAGTATCTGATGCCCGGACCCGGCGATCTGGCCGAGACCGAGATCATCGTGCTGGAGCGTCCTTCCGCCGATGGGCCGTTCGGCGCCAAGGGCCCTGGCGAGATGTGCGCCAACCCTCAGATCCCGGCCATCGCCAACGCGGTCTTCGACGCCGTCGGTGTGCGCATCGACACGCTGCCGATCACGCCCGAGCGCATTTTGCGCGCGCTGAAGGCGCAGGCCGCGAGCTAAGGGCCGCAGATGCCAGAGGTGAACGCCGAGACTGTCGCGACCTCGCCGGAGGCCGTAGCCGCGCGGCTTGCCGCTTTGCGCTATCTCGCCGACGACGGCCTCGCAACCGCCATCTTCCTGGCGATCCGCCTCGGCAAGCCGCTGCTGCTCGAAGGCGCGCCTGGCGTCGGCAAGACCGAAGCCGCGAAGGCGGTCGCCGAACTGCTCGGCCGCGAATTGGTGCGCTTGCAATGCTATGAAGGCATCGACGCGGCGCATGCGCTCTATGAATGGAATTACCAGCGCCAGCTGCTCGCCATCCGCCATGCCGGCGAGCACGAGATCGACATCTATGACGACCGCTTTCTGATTGCCCGTCCGCTGCTGCAGGTGCTGCGCGCGCCCGAGCAGCGCGTGCTGCTGGTCGACGAGATCGACCGCTCCGATCATGAATTCGAGGCGCTGCTGCTGGAATTCCTGTCGGACTTCCAGATCAGCATTCCCGAGCGCGGCACCATCCGCGCCGCGACGCAGCCGATCGTCATTCTGACCTCGAACCGCACCCGCGAGCTCGCCGAAGCGCTGCGCCGGCGCTGCGTCTATCACTGGATCGGCTATCCCGACGCCGCGCGCGAGGCCGAGATCATCATGCTGCGCGCCGGCGATGTCGCCGAGGCCACCGCGCGCGCGGTGGCAAATGCCGTACAGCAAATCCGCGCCCGCCCGCTGGCCAAGCCGCCTGGCATCGCCGAAGCGGTCGAATGGGCAAACGCCGCCACCATCCTCGAAAAAGGCGGCAGCCCATGGCCGCAAGCCTTCCGCCGCGCCATCGGCGTGCTGATCAAGGACGAGGAGGATTTGTCGGCGATTGCGCCGGAGCTGGGGAGGATCGTCGAGGAGGCTTTGGGGTGACGCGTTATCTGACCGAGCCGAAGACGAACCGGCATCGTCCGCCTAACCAGCAGCGCTGGCGGGACAGCGCCCCCCTCTGTCCTGCCGGACATCTCCCCCACAAGGGGGAAGATCAGCTGTCATTCCGGCTTTCGCCAATCTTCAACGTTGCAGGATTGAGCGGAGCGCCCAAGCTGCCAATCTCCCCCCTTGAGGGGGAGATGTCCGGCAGGACAGAGAGGGGGGCGAAGGAATGAGGCGTGGGGAAAGCTTGCCTCGTCCGACCACGCCCTTCCTCGGCTTCGCCAGACTGCTGCGCCGTCACGCCTTCGCCATCGCGCCGGAGCAAGTCACCAGCTTCATGCAGGCGGTCACCCTGCTTGGCCCGCGCTCGATGAACGACATTCGCGAGGCAGCTCTTGCGACGCTGGCGCCCTCGCCCGACCGCCGCGGCGAATTCGAGGCGCATTTCCGCAGCTACTTCTACGGCGACGCCAAGCCTTTGATCGAAGGCGAAGATGACCAGGAAACCCGCATCAAGGACGATCGCGGCACACGCGAAGAAGAAAAACAGATCGTTCGCCAGGAGAAAGGCGGCGAGCTGTCTTCGGCGCTCGAACGGCTAAGCAGCCGCGATTTTCAACGCGACCTCGATGACCTTGGCTCATTCCGCCGCAAGCTTGCGTCCGCCCTGCCCGCCCGGCGCTCGTTCCGCACCGCCCGGACCCGCTCGCGCGGCACGCTCGACCTTCGCCGCTCGCTGAGCGAGATCGTCAGCGCCGATGGCGACATCCCCTGGCCGCTGCTGCGCCGCCGCCAGATCGTTCCGCGCAAACTGCTGCTGCTCATCGATGTCTCCGGCTCGATGAAACTGCACACCGCCGATTACCTGAAGCTGGCCCATGCCGCGGTGCAAGGCGCCGGCCGCGCCGAGGTCTTCACTTTCGGCACGCGGCTTACCCGCATCACCTCGGCGCTGCGCATCCGCGACCGCGACCAGGCGCTCGCGCGCGCGGCAGCCCAGGTCGACGACTGGGACGGCGGCACGCGCATGGGGCCGACCTTGCTTGCCTTCCTCTCGGTGCCACGGTTTTCGGCCTTTGCACGGGGTGCGGCGGTGGTGATCCTGTCGGATGCGCTGGAGCGCGGCGACCATGCCGAACTTGAAACCGCGATGCACCGCCTGAGCGTCCGCGCTTTCCGGCTGTCGCTGGCGACGCCGTTGGCCGGCGATCCGCGCTTCAAGCCGGCGACGGCAGCGCTTCAAGCGATGCTGCCGGTGCTCGACGATCTGGTCGACGGCTCGTCCCTGAAGAGCCTCAGCAATTTCATCCTGTCGCTCGCCCGCCCTGCCCCGGCGGCCGACGCCATCTGGAAAAGGGTCTCGTGATGCAGAAAGCCATCGACGCGCATTTCCACATCTGGCGCCAGCAGGACCAGCCGTGGCTGGTTGGGCCGATGGTGCCGCGCATCTTCGGCCCCTACGAGCCGATCCGCCGCGACTATCCGATCGAGGAATTCCTCGAAGACCAGCAAGGCTCCGGCGTCGAGAAGGCCGTCTATGTCCAGACCAACTGGGCCAAGGAGGACTTCGAGAAGGAAGTCGCCTTCCTGCAGAAGACAGCCGACGAGACCGGCTGGCCGCACGCCATCGTCGGCTATGCCGACATGACGGTCGACGACGTGCGGCCGCAAATCGATCGGCTGAAGAAATATCCGCTGCTGCGCGGCGTGCGCATGCAGCTCCACTGGCACGAGACGCCGGCGTTTCGCTTCGCCGCCTCCGCCGACCAGGTGATCGATCCCAAGGTGCGCGCCAATGTGGCGCGGCTCAAGGATTATGGCCTCTCCTTCGACCTGCAGCTCTTCCCGGCGCAGATGCAGGACGGTCTGACGCTGGTCGGCGAGAACCCCGAAACCAATTTCATCCTCACCCACGCCGGCATGCTGACCAGTATGGCGCCGGAAACAACCGAGGCGTGGAAGGCCGGCCTGCGCACGCTCTCCGCTGCGGGCAATCTCTACGCCAAGCTGTCGGGGCTCGGCACCTTCGTGCACCGCAACGATCCGCAGCTAATCGCCTATATCGTCGACAATGCGATAGAAATCCTCGGCAGCGATCGGCTGATGTTCGGCTCGAACTTCCCGATCGAGAAGCTGTGGACCAGCCACGCCGAGCTGATCAAGGCGCACCGGGACGCGGTGGCAAAGCATGGCGCGACGGCCGAGGCGGACATCTTCTGGAACACCGCTGAGAAAGTTTACCGCCCGGTATAGAGACCTGGTCCAGTCCAGAAGTTTAACCAACAAACTTTCGTGCGGCGTCGCGGCCTGTTATGGATGCGGTGGCCGAGGGAAATGCATGAAGCCCATCTATATCGACTACCTCAACGCGCTCGATATCGAAGCGCTGGCGATGACCGACGCCGAGATCATCGATGCGGTCGAGGCCGGCCTCATCGCGCAAGGCAACGGCCAGACGGTGATCGAGCCGCGCGTCCACCTCGAGCCCGACCCGTCCTTCCACGGCCATTTCAACGTGCTGCGCGGCTATGTGGCGCCGCTCGATGCGGCCGGCGTCAAGATCGTCGGCGACTACGTAGACAATTACCAGCAAGGCCTGCCGTCTGAATTCGGCATCCTGAACCTGTTCGACCCGCGCACCGGCACGCCGCGCGCCATCCTTGATGCCACCGTCATCACCGACATGCGCACCGGCGCCGTCACCGCGATCGGCGCCAAGCATCTGGCGCGCAGGAATTCCAGGGTGCTCGGCCATATCGGCGCGCGCGGCACCGCCTGCTGGAACGTGCGCCTGCTCGACCATCTCTTCGATTTCGACGAGATCCGCGTCCATTCGCGCCGGCCCGAAAGCCGCGACGGCTTTGCCGCCAAACTCTCGGCCGACCTCGGCAAGACGGTCACGGCAGTCGCCGACTGGAGAAGCTGCGTCGAAGGCGCCGACATCGTCGTCGAGGCTTCGCGCCTGCCCGAGCCGCAGCCGCTGCTCAAGACCGAATGGATCAAGCGCGGTGCGCTGGTCATGCCGTACGGCACGATGAGCGCGGTGGAACTGTCGCTCACCGACATCATGCAGAAGCTGGTCGTCGACGACTGGGGCCAGTGCAAGGGCGGCAAGTTCGGCTCGCTGCGCGCCCATGTCGAGACCGGACGCTTGAGCGAAAACACGCTGCATGCCGAGCTCGGCCAGATCGCCGCCGGCCTGAAGCCCGGACGTGAAAGTGACGACGAGACGATCCTGTTCTGGCATCGCGGCCTGTCGCTCTCCGACATCGCGCTCGGCAAGGCGATGCTGGCCAAAGCCGGCCGGCAAGGCATCGGCCAGAGGTTGCGCTTCGCATGACCCCGCTCGTCCTCACCGGCGCCGGTGTCAGCATCGAGGACGTGGCGGCCGCCGCGCGCGAGGGATGCAAGATCGAGGTCACGGCAACTGTCATCGAAAAGCTGGGCCAAGCCCGCAAGGTGCTAGACGACGCGGCCGCCGCCGGCCAGCAGATCTATGGGCTGAACACCGGCCTCGGCGCCAATCTCGGCACGGCCGTTGCAGGCGACGCCGCCGCTTTCCAGCGCCAGCTTCTCGAAGGCCGCAGCGCCGCTGTCGGCGAGGCGTTGCCGGTCCAGATGGTGCGGGCGGCAATGTTTGCCCGCCTCGCCATGCTGTCGGCGGGCGGCTCCGGTCTGTCGCCGCGCGTATTCATCGCGCTTGTCGAAGCCCTCAATGCCGGTGTCCATCCGGTGATGCCGTCGCTCGGCTCGATCGGCGCCGGCGACCTGGTGTTGATGACGGCGATCGCACGCATGCTGATCGGCGAAGGCGAAGCCGAATACCAGGGCCGGCGCATGCCTTCCGCCAAGGCGCTGATGATGGCGCGTCTCGTGCCGGTCAGTCTGGCGCCCAAGGACGGCCTGTCGCTGATCAACGCCTCGGCGGTCTCCACCGGCGCCGGCGCGCTGGCGCTGACCGATGCGCTGTCGGCACTGGACCAGCAGCAGCAGGCCGGCGCGCTGACCATGGAAGGCATCGGCGCCAACCGCACCATCCTCGACCCGCGCCTGCATCTGGCGCGGCCGGCCGCCTGCCAGCAGCTGGCGGCGAGGGCTTTGCGCGACCTGCTCGCCCGCGACGAGGCGCCGCCTCCCACCACCTTGCAGGACCCGCTGTCGATCCGCTGCATGCCCTCGATCCACGGCGCGCTGATCCAGGCGATCGATCATGCAAGGCTTGCTGTCGAGATCGAGCTCAACGCGGCGGCCGACAACCCGCTGGTGCTCGCCGATGACGCGCTGGTGCTGTCGACCGGCAATTTCCACACCGCATCATTGTCGCTTGCCTTCGAGACGCTAGGCCTCGCCATCGCGCAGGCCGCGGCCGCCTGCGCCGCCCGCTTCATCCAGCTCACCGGTTCGGGCCGCAACGGCCTGCCGAAATATCTGTCGCCGATCGGCGGCGCGTCGGCCGGCTTCGTGCCGTTGCAAAAGACGGTGACGGCGATCCTGGCCGGCATCCGCCACAAGGCCAATCCGGTGATGCTCGATTTCCTGCCGGTGTCGGAAGGGGTCGAGGACCACGCGGCTCAGACCCCGCTTACGGTTGCCAAATGCGCCGACATGGTCGCGCTGTGGCGGCGGCTGATCGCCTTCGAGCTGATGGCGGCCGCGCAAGCCGCCGATCTGCGCGAAGGCCCGACGCTGGCGCCGGCGACCGGTGTGATCCATGCCGCGGTGCGCACGCATGTTGCGACGCTCAAGGAAGACAGGCCGTTGGGCACGGACGCCGAAGCGCTGCACGCTGCGCTCGCCAACGGCGCATGGCAGGCCTAGCCGCGGCAAGCCTGGCAACTCAGGCCTTTCCGTCCACCCTCTTCATGAAGAGGCTGAGCTCGTTCGGATCCATGCGCACGATATGCCTGTCTTCCGGATAGGCGCCGCTGTTGACGTCCGCGACATATTCGGAGAATGCCGCCACCCGCTCCGCCTGCAGCCGGTCATACTCGGCGGCGAAGTTGCGATAGACCTTGGAATGGCGGGGCATGTGGCCCCTGTTCTGGCCGAGAATGTCGTCGGCGAACAGATATTGCGCATCGCAGCCGGTTCCAGCCCCCATCGACAGCATGATCAGCGAAGTGCGCTCGGAGATGGCCTTGGCCACCTCGACCGGCACCACCTCGATCTCGGCGCCGACCGCGCCGGCCGCCTCCAGCTGCTTCACCGCCTCGAACACCTGCATGGCCGTGTCGGCGGTCTTGCCGACGGCCTTGAAGCCGCCGGTCCAGGTCGCGCGCGACGGGATCAGGCCAACATGGCCGATTACCGGGATCGCGTCGTCCGCCATCCGCTTGATGGTCGCGTATCCGGCGCTGCAATAGACCGCATCGGCGCTGGCCTTGTAGAGGCGGAAGGCCCAGCGCAGGAAATCGTCGGCCGTGCCGATCTCGAAGAAATTGTCGCCCGGCATGGTGAACAGGCTGGGCGCGGCATCGCGATATTGCGGATTGAGCACCAGTTCCGGCGGCACCGAGACGATGTCGACCCCTGCCCGTTCGGCGGCCTCCGCCTCGTCCATCGTCAGCACGCGCAGCATGGTCAGCTGGCGCTTGCCTTTCATGGCGCGCAGGTCGGCGACGGTCGGTCTCTTTCGGCTCATCGTATCTGAATCCTTGTGGCTTGGGCGGGCGATCAATCGATCGCGATCATCACCTTACCGGCCTCGACCTTGACCGGATAGGTCTTGAGGTTGACGCAGACCGGCGCTCCCTTGGCCTGGCCGGTCTTGTAGTTGAAGCGGCCATTGTGCTTGGGGCATTCGATGATGTCGTCCATCACCAGCCCGTCGGCCAGATGCGCCTTCTCATGCGTGCAAAACCCGTCAGTGGCGAAGAACTCGTCGTCCGGCGAGCGGTAGATCGCGAAGCTGCGGCCGCCATGGTCGAAGCGGATGACGTCCTCTTCCTCGACGTCCTCCACCGCACACGCCTCGACCCAATCGGCCATTTTCGTTTCCTCGCAGTCCCGTCCCGCTATTCGGCCGCCGCCGACATATCGACCTCGTGGAACTCGCCGCGATAGGGCTTGGCCGTCGGCGGCAATTCGCGCTTGAGGTAATAGTCCTCGTATTTCAGCTGCCTGAGCAGCACCGGCCAGGCCTCGCGATAGGCATGCCAGATCGACGGGTTCGGCTCCGGCAAATCGTGCTTGATCAATTCATGCAGCTTCGGCAGCGCGTGATAGGGCACCATCGGGAACATGTGATGCTCGACATGGTAGTTCATGTTCCAGTAGATGAAGCGGCTGATCGGGTTCATGTAGACGGTGCGCGTGTTCAGCCGGTGATCGGTGACGTTGTCGGCGAGTCCGATATGCTGCAGCAGTCCGGTCATCACCATGTGCCACATGCCGTAAAGGCGCGGCAGGCCGATCAGCACCAGCGGCAGCCATGACCCAAGCGCGATCGCGAGAGCGATCGTCGCGACATACACGACCATGTGCCAGCGGGCGGCCGTTACCGCCTTGCTCTGCTCCGTCTCCGGAACGTAGCTTTTCTCGTCGTCCGACAGCTTGCCGAACGCCTGCCGCAGCAGCGTCGGCAGTGAATAGCGGAAGTCGAGGATGCCGGTGAAAGCCAGCGCCGCCTTCAGCAGGTCCGGCGGCCGCATGACGGCGATCTCGGCGTCGCGGCCGACGATGATGGTGTCGGTGTGATGGCGGGCATGGCTCCAGCGCCACTGCACCGGGTTGCGCATCAGCATGAACGAGGCGATGTGGTAGACGACATCGTTCATCCAGCGCGTTCGAAAAGCCGTGCCGTGGCCGCATTCGTGCCAGCGCGAGTCGCTCGACGAGCCGTAGAGCACGCCGTAGACGAACAGGAACGGCACCACCCACCACGTGCCCCAGAACCAGACGATGCCGGCGGCAGAGCCCAGGATCGCGGCAAGCCAGATCATCGTATCGCGGATCGCCGGCCCGTCGGAGCGCTGCATCAACTCCTTCATAACCTTGCGCGGCACATCGGTATGGTACCACTCGGCCGAGGCAAGCCCGGTCTCGATCGCAATCCGTGTGCTCTGGCCGACAAGGCTGTAGTCGCGTTTGGTGCTGGCCGTCATCGCCATCGTCTTCTCCCGCTCAGCCTCAAAGGCCGTTGGCGCGGAATTTCCCATCCAGAAATGTCTTGGCGCGCGGCACGTCGTCCTCGGTTAGATGCTCGATGATGACCGGGATGTTTGGATGCTTTTCGCTGAGCCGCTTCAGATAAAGATCGTAGTTGAGCGCGCCGAGCCCGGGCGCCGGCAATTCGATCTCGCCGACGCCGCGGAAGGTCAGTCCCTCATGCGCGTCCGCGTCGCCGATATCGGCGTGCTTCTCCGATTTGTCGCCGCCCGAGCGCTTGACATCCTTGGCATGCGCGATCCTGATCTTGTCGGTCAGCGTGTCGAACACCTGGTTCAGCACCTGGTCCATGCGGTCGATGTTGTACGCCTCGAAATAATTGGTCGGATCCATCAGCAGGCCGAGCCCGGGATGATCGACCTGCGCGAACATCTTCACCGTCTCTTCGACCGAGCCGACGACATTGTTGACATAGGTCTCGAGCAGGAACACCGCGCCGTGGTCGTAGGCCGTCTGGGCAAGGTCGGAAATCACCTTGCGGCATTCCTCGAACCCTTCCTCGGTCTTGTTCCTGGGGTGATGCACCCAGTCGGATTCGGTGTTGTAGGTGCCGGTCTCCGAGATCACGTAAGGCGAGCCGAAGTCGCGCGCGTTGCGGATGATCTCCTTCAGATAGCCAAGCCGCCTTTCGCGCTCGGATTTGTCGGGATGGATGATGTTGGTGTAGCCCGAGATGCAGCATACCGGCAGATTGTGGTCGCGAAACGTGTCGCGCACCTTGCGCGCCTTGTCCCCGGTGATCTCACCGGCCGACAGATCGATATCCTTGAAATGCAGGTCGAGCTGCACCGTGTTGAAACCGAGCGCGCGAATGCGCCTGGCTGATTCCTCCAGCTCGTAAGGAAAATAGCCTGTGAAGATACCTGCCTGCATCATGAGGTGAAGTCCTCCCGGTAAGCGATTCAGTTGCCTGTCTATTAGTCGTTTAATCGACAGGGATTTCGGACAGCCTGATCGTGCGAGCCTGCGCCATCGAGCGGTAGCCGGCCTCGACCAGCGCCATGGTCTTGACGTTGTCGGCGACCGACAATGCCGGCGGCGTGCCCGTCTTCAGCGCGTATTGAAGTTGCTCCATCACGCCGATGAATGCGTGCGGAAACCACATCGTGTCCCAGCTCGGGCTGACCCACTCTCCATCAGTCGTTTCGGTCGAGGCGTAGGTCAGCGTCGAAGCCACGCTCTTCGGCCAGCCGATCGTGCCCTTGGCCACGCCCTTGGTGCCGTCGACACGCCAGGCGATGTGCTGGTCGTCATGATAGCCTTCCTGACGCGGGCCGGACCAGACATCCTCCAGCGACACGGCGAGCACGCCGGACGCGAATCGCAGCGTCGAAACCGTGATGCCATCGGAATGTTCAAACGTCGTGCGCGGGTCCTTGCGCGTCAGCGTGGTGATCTCGTCCGGATCGCCGAACAGGAAGCGCAGCACGTCTAGATGATGCACGCTCATATTGGCGAGCGTCAGCCGGTCGTAGCCGGCAAGGAAAGTCTGCCAGTGCGGGATCGCATGCATGTCGATCTGCGCAAACACGATCTCGCCGAGCGCGCCGCTGTCGATGATCTGCTTCAGCACGCGCATCGACTGGTCGTAGCGCATGTTCTGGTTGACCGAGAGGATCTTTCCCGATGCAGCCGCCTCGTCGCGCAGTTTGATCGCTTCCTCGACCGACAGCGCCAGCGGCTTCTGTGCCAGGATCGCCTTGACGTGTTTCTGCGTCAGAGCGTGTCGGATCAGCGCCGGCTGCTGGTCCGGCGGGAAGGCCAGATCGACGATCTCGACTTCTGCGTCCTCGATCAACTGCTCCGGCGTGTCGTGCACGGTCGGGATCGCCCAGCGGGCGGCGACCTTTTCGGCATTGGCCTTGGTGCGCGACGCGATCGCCACCACAGGAAAGCCGGCTTGCGCGTAGGCCGCGAGATGGCATTCGGCCATGATCATGCCGGCGCCGATGCAGCCGATCCGGTATTCCCTGGCGCGAACCTTCACATCCGGTTCGAAACCCATGCCTGCCATCCATTCCTCCCGTCGAGGACTGGATATAACGCCATGGTCGGGACCTCAGCCAAGGCCCACACCATCATTTCCCATCAGGGTCCATGGAAGGTGCTCGTTCGCCAAGCGCGCAGGAGTTTGCTAGACGAAGGGAATTCTTCGCTGCGACTTGGGACATGGGCGATGGTAAAATTCCTGCCGCTGAAAGAGGCCGTCGCGCAGAATTTGCACGATGGCGACGCGGTCGCCTTCGAGGGCTTCACCCATCTGATCCCGACAGCGGCCGCGCATGAGGCGATCCGCCAAGGCTTTCGGGACCTCACCCTGATCCGCATGACGCCCGACCTGATCTACGATCAGATGATCGGCATGGGCATGGCGAGGAAGATCGTCTTCTCCTATCTTGGCAACCCCGGCGTCGGCCTGCTGCGGCGCGCACGCGACGCCATCGAGAACGGTTTTCCACGCCCGATCGAGGTCGAGGAGCACAGCCACGCTGGCATGGCGAATGCCTATGAGGCTGGCGCCGCCGGCCTGCCCTGCGCGGTGTTTCGCGGCTATCGCGGCGCCGGGCTGCCGGCGGTCAATCCGAACATCCGGTTTGTCACCTGTCCGTTCACCGGCGAAGAGCTGGCGGCCGTTCCCGCGATCCGGCCCGACGTCAGCTTCATCCATGCGCAAAAGGCCGATCGCAAGGGCAACGTGCTGGTCGAAGGCATCATCGGCATCCAGAAGGAGGCGGTGCTGGCGGCCAAGCGCGCCGTGGTGACGGTCGAGGAAGTGGTCGATAATTTCGACGACCTCCACCCCAACCTCACCGTGCTGCCAAGCTGGACGATTGCGGCGATCTCGGTGGTGCCGGGCGGCTCGCATCCTTCCTACACGTACGGCTATTACGCGCGCGACAACGCCGCCTATCTCGAATGGGACGAGATTGCCGCCGACCGCGACCGCTTCCGGGCCTGGATGCAGAAGAACGTCATTGAAAGCACTGCGGACGACTTTGCCGCCCGCGTCGAGCATTTGAGGTCAGCGGCATGAGCGACGGCCCCGGCTTCACTCCGAACGAGATGATGACGATTGCTGCAAGTCGCGCGCTGAAGAATGACGACGTCTGCTTCGTCGGCATCGGCGCGCCTTCTGCCGCCTGCAATGTCGCCCGGCTGACGCATGCGCCAGATATCACC
The DNA here is from genome assembly GCF_006442795.2 of Mesorhizobium sp. B1-1-8. Taxonomy (NCBI): domain Bacteria; kingdom Pseudomonadati; phylum Pseudomonadota; class Alphaproteobacteria; order Hyphomicrobiales; family Phyllobacteriaceae; genus Mesorhizobium; species Mesorhizobium sp. B1-1-8. The sequence continues at coordinate 2,512,443 of NZ_CP083956.1, read as the reverse complement.
CTGATCTACGAAAGCGGCACCATCGGCACCGCGCCCGACGTATTGCCGCTGTCTATCGGCGACGGCGAATTGTGCAAGACGGCGGTCACCACGGTGGCGGTGCCGGAGATGTTCCGCTACTGGCTGCAGGGGGGCCGTATCTCGATCGGCTTCCTCGGTGCGGCTCAGCTCGACAAATTCGGCAACATCAACACCACCGTCATCGGCGACTATGCGCATCCCAAGACCCGGCTTCCCGGCGGCGGCGGCGCGCCTGAGATCGCCACTTCGGCGAGGCAGGTCTACATCACCATGGCGCAGTCGAAGCGCGCCATGGTGGAAAAGATTGACTTCCTCACCTCCTTTGGCCATGGCGACGGCGGCGATCACCGCAAACGGCTCGGCATCGACACCGCCGGCCCGACGCTGCTGATCACCGACCTCGCCGTCTGGAAGCCCGACCCCATCACCAAGGAATTCACCGTAGTGTCGCTGCATCGCGGCGTGACCCGCGAGCAGGTGCAGGCAACCTGTGGCTGGACGGTTAAGTTCGCCGAGCCGCTTGACGAAACGGCGGCGCCGACGGAACTCGAGCTGAAGACATTACGCGACCTGCAGGCCCGCACCAGGACGGCGCATGCGGGAACCGCCAAAGGGAAAGCTGCATAGGATGGCCGAGGCCTTCATCTGCGATTACATCCGCACGCCGATCGGTCGTTTCGGCGGCGCGCTGTCCTCGGTGCGCGCCGACGATCTTGCCGCCATCCCGCTGAAGGCTCTTATGGAGCGCAATCCGGGCATCGACTGGGCTCAAGTCGACGACATCGTCTTTGGCTGCGCCAACCAGGCCGGCGAGGACAACCGCAATGTGGCGCGCATGGCGCTGCTGCTCGCCGGCCTGCCCCAGGCCATCCCCGGCTCGACCGTCAATCGTCTCTGCGGCTCGGGCATGGACGCCGTCACCATTGCCGCGCGCGCCATCAAGGCCGGCGAGGCGGAGCTGATGATAGCCGGCGGCGTCGAATCGATGAGCCGCGCGCCCTTCGTCATGCCGAAGGCAGACGCCGCCTTCTCGCGCAATGCCGAGATCTACGACACGACCATCGGCTGGCGCTTCGTCAACCCGCTGATGAAGAAACAGTACGGCGTCGATTCCATGCCGGAAACCGGCGAGAACGTCGCCGAGGAATTTTCGATCTCGCGCGCCGACCAGGATGCCTTTGCCGTTCGCAGCCAGGACAAGGCCATCGCCGCTCAAGCCAACGGCCGCCTGGCGAAAGAGATCACGCCGGTGACGATCGCGCAAAAGAAGGGCGAGCCGGTCGTTGTTGGCAAGGACGAGCATCCCCGCGCCGGCACCACGATCGAGGCGCTGGCCAAATTGCCGACGCCGTTCCGGCAGGGCGGCACGGTGACGGCCGGCAATGCCTCGGGTGTCAATGATGGCGCGGCGGCGCTGGTCGTCGCCTCGGAAGCCGCCGTGAAGAAATATGGCCTGACCCCGATCGCCTGCATTCTCGGCGGCGCCGTCGCCGGCGTGGCGCCGCGCATCATGGGCATCGGACCGGCGCCGGCCACCAAGAAACTTTGTGCCCGCCTCGGTATGAGTCCGAACCAGTTCGATGTCGTCGAGCTAAACGAAGCCTTCGCCTCGCAGGGCATCGCGGTGCTGCGCCAGCTCGGCATTGGCGAGGACGCCGCGCATGTCAATCCGAATGGCGGCGCCATCGCGCTTGGCCATCCGCTCGGCATGTCGGGCGCCCGCATCACCGGCACCGCCGCGATCGAGCTTCGCGAGCGCGGCGGCCGCTATGCTTTGGCCACCATGTGCATCGGCGTCGGCCAGGGCATCGCGATCGCGCTGGAGCGGGTTTGACGCCAACCGGCTCGCCGAGAGACGACGTTAGCCTCTCCGATTGGCGAGTGAGGCTTCGAAGTCGCGGATAAGGTTGGCCAGCACCTTCGGCTGCTCGATGCAAATGATATGGCCGGCGTCCTGGATCACTTCGAAGCGCGCGCCGGGAATGAGCTCGGCCAGCGAGCGCACGAGGGCGGGCGGCGTCGAGCCGTCCTGGTCGCCGACTATACAGAGCGTCGGCACCGCGATGCGTCGCGCGGCCTCCGTAAAATCGGCGTCGCGAACCGCAATGCACGTGCCGATGTAACCGGGCAGCGCCTGCCTGGTCAGCATGTTGCGGCAACCTGCAAGCTCGGCCGCGCGCGTGGCGTGGAAATGCGGCGTGAACCATCCCTTGAGCACCCCGTCGGCGATCGCCCCGATGCCGTCGCGCTCGATCGTCGCAATGCGCGTGTTCCAGCTCTCGGCGGTGCCGATCTTATGGGCGGTGTCGCTGAGGATCAGCGCCTCGACGAGTTCGGGACGGCGGGCATAAAGGCCCTGCGCGATCACGCCGCCGGCCGACAGTCCGAACAGCGTGATCTTGTCGAAGCCAAGGTGATCGATGAGGGCGCTCAGGTCATCGACATGGTCGTCGATGGAGCGCACGCCGCTGCCAATGTCCGAGAGCCCATGGCCGCGCTTGTCATAGACGACCATCGGCATTTCACTGCCCAGCAACGAGACGATTTCGTCCCAGATCCTGAAGTCCGTGCCGAGTGCATTGATGAAAATGATCGGACGAGCAGTACCTCGTGCCTCAATGTGGCGGTAGTGCAGCGTGATGCCGCCGACGCTTACGAATGCCACGATCCCTGATCCTCCGAAGCTTGCATTGCAAAGGACGTTTGGTTCGGTAAATCGAGACGTGTCTCCTTCGTTCCGTGCCGCGGCGCCGCTACCCCAAAGTCAGACCGGCCTTCCTCGCTTCCTCGCGCAGGAACGGCAGGCCGACCTCGATGACGTCGCGCGGGTCTTCCGCCACCGGCCGCCACACCGCCAGCCCGCCGGCAATGTCGACGTCGACATGGTTCATGCTTTCCAGCGTGATCGCGCCCTCATAGCCGATGTCGGCGATCGCCTTCATGCAGGCCGCCCAGTTGAGCATGCCGCGCCCCGGCACGCCGCGATTGGCCTCCGACACATGCACATAGCCGAGGAAGGGTGCGGCCGCCTCGAAACCGGAAGCAAAGCTCTCTTCCTCGATATGCATGTGATAGGTGTCGAGATGGATGAAGATGTTGTCGGCGCCGACCCGCTCGATGATCCGCGCCGCATCGATGCCGCGGTTGATGAGATGCGTCTCATAGCGGTTGCAGGGCTCGATGCCGAGCTTCAGGCTGCGTGCCTTGGCTGCCTTCGCCGCCCGTTCGAGGAAGCGGCACATGCCGTCGATCTCCCTTTGCGTCGGCGCCCGGCCGGTGGTCTTGCCGATCGTGCCGTAGGTGACGCCGCCAAGCGCCTCGCTGCCGACCTCGTTGCAGACCTTGAACGCCGGCTGCAGGAAGTCGAGCGCCTCTTCCGGCCGCTCGACCACGTCGAGCGCGCGCGGCAGGCCGAGCGAGGGGATCAGCTCGACGCCATAGTGGCTGGCGAAGCCGCGCGTGCGCTTGGTGTCGATCTCCTCCGGACGCAGCAGCGGGATCTCCATCAGGCTAATGCCGAGCTCCTTCAGCCGGTCCATCTGCGGCTCGATGCGGGCAAGGTCCCAGACCGGGGCGATGGCGAAAGTGTGCAGTCCGAAAGTGTTCATGTCAGCCTCGTTGTTCGTGCGCCGCCGCGGCGCTGATATCGCCGCCGCCGACAATGCGGCTGACGACTTCGTTCATGTTGGTCCTGGCGGTGACCAGATCGGCGTCGGCGCGGCCATGACGCAGCACGACGATGCGGTCGGTAACCGACAGCACGTCGTTCAGCCGGTGCGAGATCAGGATGACCGCGATCCCTTCCGACTTCAGCCGCCGGATCAGGTCGAGCACGCTCTGCACCTCGCGCACGGCGAGCGCCGCCGTCGGCTCGTCCATGATGACCAGCTTCGGGTTGAAGGTCAGCGCGCGGGCAATCGCCACCGTCTGCTGCTGGCCGCCGGAGAACGAACCGACCGACCGGTTTATTGACGGCAGATGCGCGCCCAACCGCTCGATCATCTTCGACGCCTGGCGATCCATCTCGCTTTTGTCGACGAAGCCCGGGATCAGGCCGAACAGCCGCTTGGTCGGCTCGCGGCCGAGAAAGATGTTCGACGCCACGTCCTGCTGCCTGGCCAGCGACAGGTCCTGGTAGATCATCTCGATGCCGAGCCGGCGCCGCTGGCCGGGATCGAGCGCAAGGATGTCCCTGCCGTCGAACTCGATCGAGCCGGTGTCGGCGCGGTAGATGCCGGTGATGGTCTTCATCAATGTCGATTTGCCGGCGCCGTTGTCGCCGACCAGGCCGACCACCTCGCCGGCCGCAACCGACAGGTCGACGCCATGCAGCACGTCGACGGCGCCGAAACTCTTGCGGATGCCGTGGAGCGAGAGAAGCGTCATACGCGCGACTCCTTGCGGACCTGGTACTGGTCGATGAAGACGGCGAGGATCAGCACCGCGCCGATCGCCATCTGCTGGTAGTAGGACTGCACCGCAAGCAGCGTCAGCCCGTTCTGCAGCACGCCCATGATCAAGGCGCCGATCATGGTGCCGAGGATCGAGGCGCGGCCGCCGAACAGATTGGTGCCGCCGATAATCGCCGCAGTGATGGCGGTCAGTTCGTAATTGATGCCGGCGGTCGGATCGCCGGCATTGACACGGGCGGTGAACAAGAGACCCGCGAGCCCGGCAAGCGCCCCGGACAAGGTGTAGATGATGCGGCGATGCTGCTCGACGCGGATGCCGGCCGCGCGCGCCGCGCCCTCGCTGTCGCCCAGCGCCAACGTGTGGCGGCCGAAGCGCGTATAGGCGAGCGCGCAATGCGCGACAACCGCCGTCAGCACGAAGATGATGACTGGCATCGGGATGCCGAGCGGCCTGCCTTGCCCGATGTAGACGATCTCGGGCGGCAGCCCGTAGATCGCCCTGCCCTGCGAGATGACAAGCGCCAGGCCGCGCGCCAGGCCCAGCATGCCGAGCGTGACGATGAAAGCCGGCACGAAGGCGCGGGTGACCAATTGCCCGTTGATATAGCCCGCGATCGCGCCGGCGAGGATGCAAGCCGCGACCGCGAACACCGACGGCCAGCCGAGATTGACGGCGACGAAGGCGCCGGCGACGCCGGCCAGCCCCATCACCGAGCCGAGCGACAGGTCGAGTCCGCCGGAACCGATGACGAAGGTGGCGGCGATTGCCAGCACGCCGATTGTCGATGTTGCCAAGAGAATGTTGAGGAAGTTGCTGAGCGACAGGAAATAGGGCGACAGCAGCGCCATCGCCGCGCTCAGCGCCACCAGCACCAGCAGCGATTCCAGCCTGATGTGGAGCCGTTCGACGGATGCGCGCTGCAATCGGGCCCAAAACCCGGGCTGCGCCATTTCGGAAGCCATTTTGCACCCTTCGGGTAGGGGAATAAGGGAGTAGGTCAGTAGGGGAGTAGGGAAGTAAGAAGGCTGGGTCCTCTCGGAGGAGCACAACCGGCCCTTCCCCTACTCCCCTACTGCCTTACTTCCCTACTCCCCTCCATTCTTACTTCACATACTGCAGCATCGGCTCCTTGCCGGCGTCGAGCACGTCTTTGGTCAACACCAGGGTGGGCACCGCGATGCTCTCCTCGACCTTCTCGCCGGCCAGCGCCTTCTTGACGTTTTCCACCGCCTGCTTGCCGACCAGATAGGGTAGCTGCGCGACGGAAGCGTTGAGGCGGCCTTCCTTGATCGACTTCACCGCATCGACATTGCCGTCGACGCCGATCATCGTCACCTGCTGACCCTTGCCCGCCGCGTAGACAGATTCGACAGCGCCCAGCGCCATACCGTCATTGGCGCAGAAGATGGCGACCAGGTCTGGATGCGCCGTCAGCGTGTCGGTGGCGATCGAGGCCGCCTTGCCGCGGTCCCAGTCACCCGGCAGCGAGGCGACAATCTGCAGCCCCGGCGCCAGTTCCTTGAGCTTGTCGGCAAACCCCTTGGCGCGTTTCTCGCCGGTGATGTTGCCCGATAGGCCCTCGATCACCAGCACCGGACCCTTGGCATCCTTGCCGAGCTTGGAGACGAGATATTCGGCACCTTGCGCGCCGGCCGCGACATTGTCGGAACCGATATGGAAGGTGACCTTCACTCCTTCCTTGTCGAGCACCGCCTGGTCTAGATTGTTGTCGAGGTCGACGATCTTGATGCCGGCGTCCTGCGCCGACTTCAGGCAAGGGAGCAGATTGGTCGAGTTGATGGCGGCGGTGATCATCGCCACCGGCTTGCGCTCCAGCATCGTGTTGCACAGATTGAGCTGCGGCTCGGCCGCCTGGTCGCTTTCGGCCGCCTGCTGGAAGTATTTCACGCCGGCTTCCTTGGCGCCGTCCGCGACGCCCTGGGCCATCGCGCCCCAGAACGGATTGGCCAGCGTCTTCATCAGCACGCCATATTCGCCATCCTCTGCCTTGGCGGCGCCTATCGCCGAGAACGCCAGCGCCACGCCCAGGGTAAGGGCAAGGGTAAATCGATTTATCTTCAGGATAAGAGATGTCATTTTGATCCTCCGTCGATCTTGTGCGCCGGATGCCTCGGCCAGGGCCGGCGCTCTGCTTCCGTTGACGACAATGGGGGCTATTGTCCGTCTCCTCCCCCGGAATGCGGGCCGCTGCCTGGCGAGCCAACGGATTCCCGCATCAACACCTTGCAGGGTTCGAGCCGCGCCCTTGGCGGGCCGCCCTCGCCTTCGATCCTGCGAAACAAGACCTCCATCGCATTGCCGGCGATGTCGCGTACCGGCTGCACCACGGCGGCGATCGCCGGCCATGTCACCTGCATCCATTCGGCGTCATCGAAGCCGACCAGCGAGATATCGTCCGGGCAATGCCAGCCGCGCCGCCGGAACTCCGATAGCGCCACCAGCGTGCCTTTCAGGAACAGCGAATAGACCGCCGTCGGGCGTTCGCCGCCATCCGCGGCCTTGGTGAAATAGTCGCGAAGCAGCGTCCGCAAAGGCTCGACGTCGCTTTCGCAAAGCACGACGTCGATGCGGATGTCCGGCGCAAGCTGAAGCGCCGTGTTGCGAAACCCTTCGAGACGGGCGCGCACCGTCGCCGCCTGCTGGCCAAGGCCGACGACGAGGATGTGGCGGTGTCCCTTGCCGACCAGCGCGCGCGCCACTTCCGCACTTGCGGCGGCGCTGTCGGCCGAGACGGTGTCGAAGGCATCGTCGGCAAGCACGCGGTCGATCAGCACGCCGGTCATGCGGTTCGCCTTCATGAAATCGGCTGCCGGCCCGTGCTCGTTGCGCACCGGCGCCAGCACGACGCCGGCGACGCGCCAGTCATGCATGCGGGCGAGGATCTCCTTCTCGCGCGCTTCCGATTCGCGGCTGGAGGCGGCGACGAGCGTGTAGCCGCGCTGTTCGGCCAGCCCTTCGAGCTCGCTGACCATCTGGCCGAAGAATTCGCTTTCGAACTCCGGCATGATGGCGCCGATGATGCGGCGCTTGGCCCTGCGCATGTCGGAGGCGAGCGGATCGACGCGGTAGCCGAGGAGTTCAACGGCATCGAGGACGCGCTGCGCATTTTCCGGCTTCACCGTGGTGACGCCCGAAAGCACCTTGGAAACGGTGGCGGCGGACACGCCGGCATGGCTTGCCACGTCGTGAATCGACGGACGCCGCTGCTGGCCTTGCTGTTGCGCCATTCTCCTCCTCCCGAGGGCAGGCAACCCTGTGCTGCCTTGCTAATGTAATCGATAAATCGATTTTTCGCAGTTGTAAATCGTTTAATCGGGAGTAACATTAGTTTGTGTGTGGCGCCGTCAGGATGGCGCCGGGAGGAATATACCATGTCCGACAGCAGCTTGCCGCTGGTTATCAGCGTACCCGAACCCCGCACGCTCGACCTGATCTTCACGCCGCCGCAGTTGGCGCGCCTGCGCAAGAACTATCGCATCGTCGAGACGACACCGGAAGACCTGGCCGATCTGCCGGCAGAAGTGCTGGCTGAGGCCCGCTACATCATCGGCCAGCCGCCGATCGCTGCCGAGACGCTGGAGAAGTTGAAGGCCCTGCGCTGCCTCTTCAACGTCGAGACCAACCTCGTCAACAACATGCCTTATGAGACGCTGTTCGCGCGCGGCATCCATGTGGTCACGACGGGCCTGGTCTTTGCCGAGCCGGTCGCCGAGCTCGGCCTCGCCATGGCGCTCAACCTCGCCCGCAATATCGTCGATGCCGACCTCGCCTTCCGGCAAGGCAATGAATTGTGGGGCGGCGACGGCAACCAAACGGCGAGACTGCTCTCCGGCGCCGATGTCGGCATCATCGGCTTCGGCGATCTCGGGCGGGCGCTGAACCGCCTGCTCAGCGGTTTCCGCACGCGCACAAAGGTCTATGACCCTTGGCTGCCGCCGTCGATCCTGGTCGACAATGGCGTCGAGCCGGCTTCGCTGGACGAGGTTCTGTCGACCAGCGACTTCGTTTTCGTCGTCGCCTCGGTAACCAGCGAGAACCAGGGCTTTCTCGGTGCCGACGCCTTTGCGAAAATGCGTAAAGGAGCAGCCTTCATCCTGCTCAGCCGCGCCGGCGTTGTCGATTTCCCGGCGCTGATGGCGGCGGTGAAGAGCGGCCATATCGTCGCCGCCAGCGACGTCTTCCCGGAAGAGCCGCTGGCCAAGGACCATCCCGTGCGCACCCTGCCAGGCTTCCTGCGTTCCGCCCACCGTGCCGGCGCCCTCGACGTCGCCTTCAAGCGCATGGGCGACATGGTGCTGGAGGACATGGACCTGATCGACCGTGGCCTGCCGCCCATGCGCTCCAAGCGCGCCGAGCGCGAGACCGTGTCACGCATGCGCTCGAAGCCCACGGACAGGAATTGACGGAAATTCAGATTGCATACGAAAATATTCTGAAGGAATTCGAAGTTATTCAATGGTAATATTTTGCCTGGCACATCCCTTTCGCATGAAAACCTGGAACATTCATCCGGACCTGCCGTTCGATTTCTGATCGTTGCTTGAGCCATCTGAAGGCAACAGGAAGATTACACCATAAATGCCAAGATGATCTGCTTTGGCGCCATGGCATTTTCGATGGTCGCTGGTTCGACGCTAGCGACTTCAAACAGCGGCACGTCCGCGCTCGACGATGGGGCCAAGATGCAGCCCTTTTTCCTGGAATTGCTCTAGGCGACGAGATTGTCGCGACCGGCCTCGTCTGCCGCATCGCCGAAATTGGCCTCGAGCCAGGCAAGCGCGCCAATGACGTCGGCGATGGCAAAGCGGGCCGTGGTCTCGCCCTGCGGCTTGACCCGGATCGAGATCCCTCCCGCGGCGTTGACGGTCTCAAAGCCGTTTTCGTCGGAAGTGTCGTCGCCGAGGAATACCGGGCGCCGGCCGGTGAAAGGATCAAGCTGCATGAAGCGCCGGATCGCCGCGCCCTTGGCCGCTTCGAGCGGCATCAACTCGACGCCCGCATTGCCGGCGATGACCCGATACCCCTTTGGCAGGCGGGCAAGCGCTGCCTCGACCAGCTGCGTCGCGCGTGCCAGCAGATGCGGCGCCGCCCGCGTATGGATGGCAAGCACCGGGCCTTTGCGCTCGACATAGACGGCCTTGCTCGCCAGCTCCAGTTCGATCTCGTCTGCGAGCGCCGCCATATCGGCAGGCTCGTCCGCAGCCTCGATTTCCCCGTCCGGGGTGAGCCTGTGCTCCAATCCGTAGAGCCCGGCAATACGCAGCTTCAGGGGATCGAACAGCCGATCCACCGCCGCTATTGACCGGCCGGTGATGAACGCCAGCGCGCCACCCAGCCGGGCCTCGATCATCTCCAGAAGCAGGCGAAGCTCAGCGCTGACGGACACGCTGTCCGGATGGGCTGCGTGCTCCAGCAGCGTGCCGTCGATGTCGAGGAACAGGGCCCATCGGCCCTCCGGCAGGCGTGGCGTCAAGTCTGTCTCGCTTTTCATCGGAAACCGGCTGCCTGCTTGCGCTCGAATATGGAGACGACATTGTCGCCATTGGTGTTGGCCTGCCGGTCGGATAATGCCGTGACCCGGTCGAGTTCGCCGCGCTTGCGCAGCCGCGACGCATCGAGCAGCATGCTGCCGGCCCAGCGGTAGACATTGTTGTCGCGAACGATCTCGCGCATGCGCCGCATGCGCTCGCGCTGTTCGTCGGCCCCCATGGTCAGCGCTTGCAGCATGGTCTCGCTCATCATCGCCGCGTCGTAGGGGTTGACGATCAGCGCCTCGAGCAATTCGCGCGAAGCGCCGGCAAACGTGCTGAGCAGAAGCACGCCCTGCTCGTCGTCACGCGCGGCGACGAACTCCTTGGCGACCAGGTTCATGCCGTCATGCAGGCTGGTGACCAGGCAGATGTCGGCGGCGCGGTAGATTTCGTACACGCCCTTCTGGGCGTGATGCTCGGCCACCAGCACGAGCGGTCGGTAGGTCCCATTGCCGTAGCGCTCGTTGAGCTCGTCGGCAAAGCGCATGCATTCGTCATGCAACTGCCTGTAGGCCGGCAACGTGCCTCGGCTGGGCGCGGCGATCTGCAGGAACACCACCTTGCCGATCATTTCGGGGTGGCGGATGAACAATTCCTCCAGCGCATGGAAGCGGTCGAGAATGCCTTTGGTATAGTCCAGGCGCTCGACGCCGACGCACAGCTTGGCATCCGCCGGAATGCCGAACCGCTCGCGGACGCGCGCGCGGCACGCCTCGATCGGCGGCAAGCTCCTCAGCAGTTCGACCGGCCATTCGATCGAGATCGGATAGGCATGCACCAGGGTCGTCTGGCCGCCATAGGATACGGCGGCATCCGCCCTCTCGATCCGGCTTTCCATGAAGCGGTCGACGCTCTCGGTGAAGTTGTTGGCGTGGAACTGGGTATGGAAGCCGATGATCGAGCTGCCGAGCAGGCCATCCAGGATGCGTTCACGCCAGGGGCAGATGCTGAACACTTCCGAATTCGGCCACGGGATGTGCCAGAAGGTGATGACGATCGCCTCCGGCAGCCGCTCTCGGATCATGCGCGGCATGAGCGCGAAATGGTAATCCTGGACCAGCACGATCGGCCGCTCGTTGCGCGCCTCGGCAACCACTGTATCGGCGAATTTGCGGTTGGCGGCCTCATAGGCCTCCCAGTCGGATTCGCGGAAGATCGGCCGGGTGAAGGCGATATGGCAGAGCGGCCACAGGCCCTCATTGGCGAAACCCAGATAATAGCCCTGATATTCCTCCTCGCTCAGCCAGACCCGGCGCAGCGTGTAGGACGGGTTGCCGGGCGGCACCTGCACCCGGTCATGCTCATCGACCACCAGACGATCGGCGCTGCCGCCGCCATAGGCGATCCAGGTGCCGGCGCAGGCGCGCGTGATCGGCTCCAGTGCCGAGACCAGGCCGCTCGCCGGCACGACCAATTCGACCTCGCCGTCCCGTTCGTTGTGGATGTAGGGCTCGCGGTTGGAGACAATGATGACCTGAGCATCCGGCAGATCCTCGGCGAGGATCTTGCGCAATGTCTCCGGCGACCATGTAACCAGGGCCGCATCGACCGATTGCCCGTTCTTCTCGAATTCGCGCAGCACCTTGCGTGCGGCTTCCGACGCGACATCATCACCGGTGACGGGCGCAGGGCCTTTTGATTGCTGGCTGCGGTGCCGCGATGCGGAGATCAGAACTGCGAGGGCGGAAAGTCCGAGACTTGCGAGGATAAGGACCCACAAAAGGTCGACGCCATATTGTGTCATTGAAATGCCAGGTTGCCTCCGGCTGTCCGCTAGTTTTGTTTTTTCGTATTGCCGGCTGCGGACCGGTGCGCCGGTTCGAGTGTGCAACGCACAAACCGGTCGTGGGTTCCGACATTTTTCGGTGGAAGGATGTACCCTTGTAGAAGTCTGTTCTAGGTCCGCACGATCAGCGGCACGAGGCCCTCATGCCGGTCCGACAGAAAGGCGACGACACGGTCGCCGACGCGCTGGAAAGTCAGATCGATCGCCTTGTCGCCGACGGCCAGATGCCGCAGCGTGAGCGTGTCGATGCCGATCGGAAGCCGCGGCCTGGTAACGTGGAGTTCGCCCTGCCAGCCGTCGATTTCCAGGCCGAGGCAGGCCTGCATCAACATGAAGGAGGAGCCCGCCGACCAGGCCTGCGGCAGGCAGGCGACCGGATAGGCGATCGGCGCCTCGCCCGGCGCCCGGGTGAAGCCGCAGAACAGTTCCGGCAGCCGCATGTTGAAATGCACGGCCGATTCGAAGGTGCCGCTCATCAGCCGCACCACACTGTCGCGCTCGCCATAGCGCGCCAGGCCGACACCGCAGAGCGCCGTGTCATGCGGCCAGATCGAGCCGTTGTGGTAAGACATCGGATTGAAGAAAATCGCGTCGTCGGCGAGCGTCCTCAGCCCCCAGCCCGAATGGAACGAAGCCGACAGCAACTGGTCTGCGACCATTTTCGCCCGCTCCGGCTGAGGCAGGCCTGCATAGAGCAGATGCCCGGCATTGGAAGTTCGCACCTTGCAAGGCTCGCCCTCGCCGTCGATGGCAATGGCGTAAAAGCTGAGATCATCCATCCAGAAGTCACGTTCGACGGCGATCCGTATTTCTTCGGCGCGGCCCTCCCAGTGCTCGGCTTGCGCGTATTCGCCGCGGCGGCGCGCGAGTGCCGCGAGGCCGCGGAATGCTGCAAAGACATAACCCTGCACCTCGACCAGCGCGATCGGCCCCTTGGGCATGCGGCCGTCGGCATGGAAGACGGAGTCGAAACTGTCCTTCCAGCCCTGGTTGGCGAGCCCGGACCCGGCGGCGCGCTGATAAGTGACGAAACCTGTCGCGCGGCTTGCCTCCTCCGTCCATTCGGCCGCGGCCTTGAGCGACGGCCAGAGCTTGTCGATGAAAGCCATATCGCCGGTTCGGTCGGCATAGGCGCAGGCGAGATGGATGTAGAGCGGGGTCGTGTCGACGCCGCCATAATAGCGGCCGAAGGGAAGCTCGAGCAGCGCCGCCATCTCGCCCTTGCGCGTCTCGTGCATGATCTTGCCCGGCTGGGAATCGCTGAACGGCGATGTCTCGGTCGCCTGATGCTCGGCCAGGAAAGCCAGCACGCCGCGCGCCAGGCCGGGATTGAGCCACAGCATCTGCAGCCCGGAGATCACGCCGTCGCGGCCGAAGGCTGTCGAAAACCACGGGATGCCGGCATAAGGATAAGGCCCGGTCGAAAGCTCGGTGGTGAGCAGCGCCACATCGGCGCGAGCACGCTCGACCCAGTCGTTGAAGACGCGGCCGGAGCTGCGCACCGTGGCGCCGTGCCGGCGCTTGGCGCGCATGCCGAAGCGCGCGCGGGCGGCAGCCGCGCGGAACCGATCACGGCTGGGCGTTTCGGAAGCCTCCGGACCGACCTCGACATAGAGCACCTTGCTGCTGCGTTTGGTCACCGCGATCAGGAAGTCGGCGCGATTGTCGCTCAGTTGGTCGGGCGTCTGCGAGAACGATATCGCCGACAGCCGCGGCAGCCCGTCGAGACCGTCATAGCCAAGCAGCACCGACATCTTGTCGGTCTTAGCCACATGCGTTGTTCCGCGTTTCGGCCGTGTCGAGCCACGCACTTCGAACATGTCGCGGAAGTCGGCGGCGAAATGCAACGAGACGACGATGGTCGAATGTTCGCGGCTGTAGTTGGAAAGCGTGATGCGCTCGAACAGCCGGTCCTGCCAGATCAGCCTGACGCGCTCGATGTGGATCGCGCCTTGCGGAATGTCGCGGCCGGCAGCACTCTGGATCGGCAGGTTGGTCAGGTTGGAGGTGAACAGCACATTGTCCTGGCTGAGCGAGGCGCCGAGCAGCGACATCTGCCTGCCGCCGACGGTCAGCCGAAACTCGGACAGGATGCGGGTGTCGTCGCGGAAGAAACCGTCGCCGGAGCCCCTGATGTCGCCATAGGCATCGGCGACGGTAAAACAATCGCCTTGCTTGAGCGCGAACAGCCGGTGCGGCTCGCGCGGCGCCGTTTCGTCCAGCGAGGCAAGGGCCACGGCGGGATCGAGCTTGCGCTCGTCGAGCTCCATCATTCGTCACCTCTTCATTTCTGTCCCACCCCAAAGGCAGTGCCGATCAGGAGGCCTTCGCTTCCCTGGCGCCGGTCAGCCGCATATAGGCAGCTAGGTAGTCGCGCGCCATTCTGGTGGCCGAAAACCGCTTTTCGAAGACCGCCCTGACATTTCGCCTGTCGAGCTGGACAAGGGACGGTACCGCCGCCACGGCGGCGTCGACCGAATCCACGACGAAGCCGGTCACGCCCTGGTCGATGATCTCCGGCAGAGCGCCTTCCTTCCAGGCGATCACCGGCGTGCCGCAGGCCATGGCCTCGATCGGGGCAAGGCCGAACGGCTCCGGCCAGTCGATGGGAAAGAGCAGACCTGCCGCGTTGCCGAGGAACGCCGCCTTCTTGTCTTCGGTAATCTCGCCGAGATAGTCGATACGGTCGCCGTCGATGAGCGCCTCGACCTCGTCGTGGAAATAAGCGCGGTCGTCATCGCCGATCTTGGCCGCCAGCTTCAGCTTCAGTCCCGAACGGCGCGCGATCTCGATTGCGCGATCGGGCCGCTTGTCGCGCGAAAGCCGCCCCAGAAAAGCCAGATAAGGCTCGCCGGCGGGCGCGTCATATGTCGGTGCATAGGCATCGACCGGGATGCCGTGGTGGATCGTTGCGATGAAATTGGCCTCCGGCAACCCCTTCTTCTGGCTGTGCGAAATCGAGATCATCGGAAAGCGCGGGAAGCGCTTGTAGGCCGGCGCGAGATCGACATAGTCGAGCCGGCCGTGCGGTGTCGTCACCGTTCGCCCTGCCATGTGCTCGAAGAAGGGAAAATGCTGGAAATGGCTGAGGTGGAAGTGGATGACATCGAACTCGCCGGCGCGCTCGCGCACGTCGGCAAGCATCGCAAGATGCGCGGCGATCTCCGATTTCTTCGGCCGCTGGTCGAGCCGTATCGCCTGGTCGCGACCCGACACCAGCCGCGCCGAGGTCTCGCTGTCGCCGCTCGCGAACAGCGTCACGTCGTGTCCCAATTCCACCAGCGCTTCGGTGAGATAGAAGACGATGCGCTCCGTGCCGCCATAGAGCCTTGGCGGCACGGACTCATAGAGCGGCGCGACATGGGCAATGCGCATGAATTCCCTCGGCTGCTGACGCGAAGCAAAATGCGTCAGGTCCGAGATCGTTCCTGCCCAATTGGTCGCGGGCGGGCCGGGTGTGGGCAATCTTGCCGGTTGGAGGCGTTGATCGTCGGCTTTCGCAGCCGCATAATTAAATCAACTTGATTTTCTAAAGCGGCCTTATACACTTGCCGTGACTGGCAAGTATCTCATGACGCTCAAGAAAGCCATCTCCGGCACCAATCTCGAACAGGCCAAATCGCACAACCGCCGCGTGGTGATCGAGGCGATCCGCACCAACGGCTCGCTGTCGCGGGCGGCGATCGCCAGGCTGACGGCGCTGTCGTCGCAAACCATTTCCAACATCGTCGAGGAATTGGAAATGGCCGGGGTGCTGCGCCCGCAAGCAACGCTCAAGGGCGCGCGCGGCCAGCCGGCCGTGCCCTACTCCATCAATCCCGACGGCGGCTATTCGATCGGCCTGCAGCTTGACCACCAGCTTGCCGTCGGCATCGTTACCGACCTCTCCGGCACCATGCGCGCCCGCGTCGAAAAAAGCGTCGACCAGCCGACGCCTGCCGAGGCGATGCCTTTGCTTGCCGCCGTCGCCGGCGAGCTGATCGCCAGTTCCGGCCTGGACCGGACGCGGCTTTTCGGCATCGGCATGGCGATGCCCGGCCCGTTCGGCGTCGAGGGCATGACCTCGGTCGGCCCGACCGCCCTGCCCGGCTGGAACGATTTTCCTGTGGCGGAAGAATTGCAACGGCTGACCGGCATCGCCGTCACCGTCGAAAACGACGCCACCGCGGCGGCAATCGGCGAACGGCTCTACGGCGTTGCCCGCAACCTCGACAGCTTCGTATACCTGTTCATCGGAACGGGGCTTGGCGCCGGCCTCTTCCTCGACGGCCATCTCTACAAGGGCAGCCGCCACAATGCCGGCGAGATCGGCCACATCATCGTCAAGCCCGAGGGCTTGCCTTGCGACTGCGGCAAGCGCGGTTGCCTTGAGCGCTATGTCTCACTGCGCGCGGCCTACGAAAAGCTCGACCTTCCCGACCCCGACCACGCCTCTCCCGACCTGCTGCAGGAGTTGCTGGCCCGCGGCGACAGCCGGCTCGAATCCTGGATCGCGGGAGCGATCGATCCGCTGCGGCAGGCGATTGATGTGCTTGAGCTGGCGCTCGACCCTGAAACCATAGTTCTGGGCGGTTTCATGCCGCTGCCGGTCATCGAAGAATTGGCCGACCGGCTCGAGCCGCTGCATCTCTCGGTGAGTTCGACCCGCGCCCGCGTCACACCGCGCGTCCTGGTCGGCGCCGCCGGCAAAGACACCTCGGTGCTGGGAGCAGCAGCCTTGCCGATCTTTTCGGAGACCAACCCGCAATTCGACGTGCTGCAGAAGCCGCACGGCCGATAAGCCGGACCAAGGATAGTTCGGCTGGCTCTAGAGCTCTAAGTCGATCCGGGTGCTGCCGCGGTCACGCGCCACACTGTGTTGCCCACATCGTCGGCGATCAGCAATGCCCCGGACTTGTCGACGGCCACGCCGACCGGCCTGCCGCGCGCCTCGCCTTTGTCATTGAGGAAGCCTGTGACGACATCCTGTGCCGTGCCGTTCGGATGGCCGCCGCTGAACGGCACGAAGACCACTTTGTAGCCGTTGAAGCGACCGCGGTTCCAGCTGCCATGCTCGCCGACAAAGGCGCCGCCGCGATAGGATTGCGGCAGGCTGGTCCCGGTGTAAAACGCAAGTCCCAGCGGCGCGACGTGCGAGCTCAGCGCGTAGTCCGGCGCGATGGCTTTCGCCACCATGTCGGGTCGTTGCGGCATGACGCGCGGATCGACATGCTGGCCGTAATAGCTGTAGGGCCAGCCGTAGAAAGCGCCATCCTTGACCGAGGTCATGTAGTCCGGCACCAGGTTCGGGCCGAGCTCGTCGCGTTCGTTGACCACCGTCCAAAGAGCCTTGCTTTCCGGCTCGAACGACAAGCCGTTGGGGTTGCGCAGTCCGCTGGCGAAGATGCGTGCACGGCCGGTGGCGCGATCGACCTCCCAGATCGCGGCACGATCTTTTTCGGCCTGGACGCCGTTCTCGGTGATATTGCTGTTCGAGCCGACGCCGACATAGAGCAGCGAACCGTCAGGGCTCGCCACAAGGCTCTTCGTCCAATGGTGGTCGATCGGTCCGCCCGGCAATTCCATCAGCACCTTGCCCGGCGCGGTGATCTTGGTGTCGCCGGGCTGATAGGGATAGCGCACGATGGCATCCGTGTTGGCGACGTAAAGATCGTTGCCGACCAGGGCGACGCCGAACGGCGAATTGAGATGGTCGAGGAATACACCCTGGTATTCCGGCACGCCGTCACCATTGGTGTCGCGCAGCAAGGTGATGCGATTGCTCGGCCCGGTGTCGCCGCCCGAGGTAACCCAGGATTCGACCCAATCCATGACGATATCCTTTGGCCGCTTGGCCGTCGCTTCGGGCGGCGCCGTCGATTCCACGACCAGGATGTCGCCATTGGGCAGCATGTAAAGCGAGCGCGGATGCTGCAGGCCCTTGGCCAGCGCCTGGATTTGCAGGCCTTTCGTGACCGTGGGCTTTTCGTCATTCTTCCAGCCAACCACCGAAGCCAGGTGCATAGGCGGGAAGAGGTACTGGGTAATCTCCGGCAGCTTCGGATTTGGACCGATCTGATCCTTTGGGTCCGTGTTGTCATTGTCGCTGCAACCTGCAGCGCCCAAGGCGGCCGCGCATAACAGCGCCGCCGCTGTCCATTTGGCGCATCCATCAAGCTGTCTCATCGGCCACTCCCACATGATGGCGATAAACCAGCGCCCAGCCGAGCCAGCCGGTGAAGATCAGAATGATCACCACCAGCGCCGACAGGATCAGCCCCGTCGGCACAACGGAGGTCCAGGCGTCGCGCGTGTGGATGAGCATATTGAAGAAGGCAAGCACCAGCGCCACAAAATTGCCGCCCATATGCAGCCAGGCGGTCGGTTGGGCGCGTATCTCGCGTCCCCAAAGAAAATCGGTCAGTCCCGCAATCGCCGCCAGGATTCCGACAATGACGCCAACGGTAATCAGCCAGGCCGAGAAGTTGGCCCATGTCATTTCCGCCGTCCGCCAATAGGTTATGTCGGTCAGCAGCGCCCCGACAAAACAGGCTATCGGGATCGTGACCAGCATTGGATGGATCGGATGGCCGGCTATCTTTGCCGTTGATCTCGGATTTTCCATATGGAAGTCCTCCCGGGCCAATTGCTCAGGAAATGAACAAGACAAATTCACGAAAGTTCCGTTGCCGCCTGGCTCATTCACCAGAAGGTGAATGGCCTTGCACACTCTGTTGCATCACAGGTCACCGACTTTATCGGCGCCCTGCAGCTTGCCAGCGTCGAATTGTGCAGCCCATCCACACTGCCGCATTGCACAATTCCGGCCTGGCTGCACAATAGGCGCATGCCAGCCGGTTCGTTGACCATCCTTGTTATCGACGAGAACCGCATCCGCGCTTCGATCATCGAGGCGGGATTGCGTGACGCCGGCTATCAGCACGTCACTTTGGTCCATGACGTCGCCGGCATCGCCAGGCGGATCGCCGAGATCGAGCCGGATGTCATCGTCATCGACCTCGAAAACCCCAATCGCGACATGCTGGAGAACATGTTCCAGCTGTCGCGCGCGGTGAAACGGCCGATCGCCATGTTCGTCGACCGCTCCGACCAGGCTTCGATCGAAGCAGCGGTCGATGCCGGCGTCTCCGCCTATGTCGTCGACGGGCTGAGGAAGGAGCGCATCAAGCCGATCCTCGGCATGGCGATCAGCCGCTTCAACGCTTTCTCGCGCATGGCGCGCGAGTTGGAGGAGGCGCGCAGCGAGCTCGAGAGCCGCAAGGTCATCGACCGGGCCAAGGGCATCTTGATGAAGTCGCGCGGCTTGAGCGAAGAGGCGGCTTACGCGCTTCTGCGCAAGACCGCCATGAACCAGAACCGCAAGATCGCCGAGATCGCCCAGAGCCTGGTGACAGCGGCGGGATTGCTGGATCCGCTGGAGGGCGAATGAGCATGACTGCCGCGCATCAGATCACCGCCGGCTTCATGCCGCTCTTCGACAGCGCCGTCCTGGTCGCGGCCGGCGAGATGGGCTTTGCCGCGCGCGAAGGCGTCGAGCTCAATCTGCATCGCGAGACTTCGTGGGCCAATATCCGCGACCGCATCGCCGTCGGCCATTTCGATGTCGCCCACATGCTTGGCCCGATGCCGCTCGCCTGCAGCCTCGGCCTCACGCCACTTGCCTCCGAAACCGTCGTACCCTTCTCGCTCGGGCTCGGCGGCAATTGCATCACGGTGTCAAACGCGGTGTGGGAGGGCATGGAGGCGCATGGCGCCGCGCCCGACCTCGATCCGGCGCGCGCCGGGGCGGCGCTCGGCGCGCTGATCCGCGAGCGGGCCGGCCGCGAGCCGTTGCGATTCGCCGTCGTTCACCCGCATTCCGGGCACAATTACGAGCTGCGCTATTGGCTCGCCGCCTGCGGTATCGATCCCGACCGCGACATCGAGATCGTCATCGTGCCGCCGCCCTTCATGGCCGACGCGTTGGCCGCCGGCCGCATCGACGGCTATTGCGTCGGCGAGCCCTGGAACAGCGCTGCCGTCGCCGCCGGCACCGGCCGTATCGTCACCGTCAAGGCGCTGCTGTGGCGCAACAGTCCGGAAAAGGTGATCGGCGTGCGCAAGGTGTGGGCGCAGCAGAACCCGGACGCGCTGGCGGCGCTGCTGAGAGCGCTGCATCATTCCGCCCGCTGGTGCCAGGACCCGGCAAACCGCGGCGAGCTGGCAGCGCTGATGGCGAGGCCCGCCTTCCTCGGGCAGCCGGAGGCGATCCAGATGCCGGCGCTCACCGGACGCCTTCAGCTCGGCGGCGGCGCGGAGCGGCGCGTCGAGGCTTTCTTCCTGCCCTTCGACAAGGCGGCGAATTTCCCGTGGAAGAGCCACGCGCTCTGGTTCTATACGCAGATGGTGCGCTGGGGGCAGTTGCCGCATACGCCGCAAAACCTCGCCATCGCCCGCGACTGCTACCGGCCCGACCTCTATCGCTCGGCGCTGAAGCCGCTTGGCGTGGCGCTCCCCGGCGCCAATGCCAAGGTCGAGGGCGCGCTGAAGGTCGCGACACCGGTTGGCTCGGCCGGTGCGAGCCTTGTGCTCGGCCCGGACGGGTTCTTCGACGGCCAGATCTTTGATCCGGATCGGATCGACGCCTACATCGCCGGCCAGAAACGCGCCTGATCATTTGCGCGCCATTCTTGTGCATTGCACAAAATTTATGCTGCGTGTCTATGCCGTTGATCAATGTTTAACCGCGCTCCCGATCGGCCCGGTCGAAGGTCAAAGCTCCCACTGCGTTGATTTTCCTTGAAATTCCGCTTCCGCGTAAAACTGGCACGCTTCGTGCTTTGAAATAATCGAGCCCCTCGCGGGCAATGGAACAGGCGTCCAATGGCGGGCGCTACAGGCAAAGCTGCCGCTCAGGTCACCACGCGATCCCATGGACGCGAGAGGCCTGGACGGCAGCTTTTTCGTTTTGGACCGGAGACAACGATGACCAAACGGATCGGATTCTCGCTCAAGGATTTCACCCGTCGCGATTTCCTGGTGAGCAGCGCGCTGACGGCGGCGCTCTTCACAGCCGCGCTCCTGCTGTTTCCCGCCAATCACCAAACCGAAGGCAAAAGCCCGCAAGTGAGTGCGCAAGTCCCGGGCTCGCCCCGCTGATACCTCGCCTCTGATCGACACAACACGCGGCGCCTCCCACACGCTGCAAACCGGAGCCGACCATGACCGCAAACCTCCCAGCCGCGCCCAGCCAGGACAGTAGCTCCCGGCAGGCGCTCCTTATGTCCACCATCGCCTTCACCGTGTGCTTTGCGGTGTGGACGATCTTTTCCATCATCGGCGTGCGCATCAAGCAAGAACTCGGCCTGAACGAGACCGAGTTCGGCCTGCTCGTCGGAACGCCGATCCTCACCGGCTCGCTCGTGCGCATGGTGCTTGGCGTCTGGACCGACCGCTATGGCGGCCGCCTGGTCTACACCATGACCATGCTCGCCGCGGCGGTCGCGACCTTCCTGCTCGCTTTCGCGAATACCTATCAGCAGATGCTGATCGCGGCCCTCGGTGTCGGGCTTGCCGGCGGCTCCTTCGCCGTCGGCGTCGCCTATGTCTCGCGTTTCTTCCCGGCCGGAAAACAAGGCACCGCGCTCGGCATTTTCGGCGTCGGCAATGTCGGTGCCGCGGTGACGAAATTTGCCGCGCCCTTCGTGCTCCTGTCCTGGGGCTGGCAGTCGGTGGCGCTGATCTGGGCGGCGGCGCTGGTCGTCATGGCCGTCGTCTTCTGGTTCACGACCGGCGACGATCCGGTTATCCGCGAACGCCGCGCCGGCAAGGCCGCGCCCGCGAGAAACTTCTGGCAGGAATTCGCGCCGCTGAAGAACCTGCAGGTATGGCGCTTCGCCTTCTACTACTTCTTCTCCTTCGGCGCGTTCGTGGCGTTGTCGCTCTGGCTGCCGCGCTACCTCATCGGCGTCTACAGCTTCGGCATCGCCACCGCCGGCATGATCGGTGCCGCCTATTCGATCCCCGCCAGCATCTTCCGCGCCTATGGCGGCGTGCTTTCCGACCGCATCGGCGCCCGCACCGTGCTCTACTCGACCTTCAGCGTTTGTGCCGTCGCGACTCTCGTTCTGTCTCTCCCCTCGGCAGACTACGTCGTGCGCGGCATCAGCGGGCCGATCCCCTTCCATTTCGAGATCGGCCCGCTCGCCTTCATCGCTGTCACTGTCGTGCTCGGCTTCTTCATGAGCCTCGGCAAGGCCGCCGTCTACAAGCACATCCCCGTCTACTATCCGCAGAGCGTCGGCGCGGTCGGCGGCGTCGTCGGCATGATCGGCGGCCTCGGCGGCTTCGTCCTGCCGATCGCCTTCGGCGCGCTGAACGATCTCACCGGCGTCTGGTCGAGCTGCTTCATGCTGCTCTTCCTCATCGTCGTCTCCTGCCTCATCTGGATGCACGTCACCATCCGCCGGATGGAGCGCGCGGCCGCCGTCAAGCCTGCGTCCCTTTCCTACGCCGCCGAATAGATCGGAGCAGACCGACATGAGCGAAAAACTCGTCATCATCGGCAACGGCATGGCGCCGGGCAGGATGCTCGAGCACCTGCTGGAGGCCGCGCCCGACCGCTACGCCGTCACCATCTTCAACGCCGAGCCGCGCGTGAACTACGACCGCATCATGCTTTCGCCGGTGCTGTCGGGCGAGAAGGCCTTCGAGGAGATCGTCATCCATGGCGACGGCTGGTACATCAAGCACGGCATCACCCTCTACAAGGGCCACAGGATCGTCGCCATCGACCGTGAAGCGAAGACCGTAACTTCGGACCATAGCGTGACCGAGAGCTACGACAGGCTCGTCATTGCCACTGGCTCTGTTCCCTTCATCATTCCGGTGCCCGGCAAAGACCTGCCAGGCGTGATCACCTATCGCGACCTCGACGACGTCAACGCCATGCTGCTTGCGGCGCAGTCGCGCGCCAAGGCGGTCGTCATCGGCGGTGGCCTGCTCGGGTTGGAAGCCGCGGCGGGCTTGAAGGAACGCGGCATGGATGTCACCGTGCTGCATGTCATGCCGACGCTGATGGAGCGCCAGCTCGACCCGGCCGCTGGCTACCTGCTGCAGAAAGCCGTCGAGGCGCGCGGCATCAAGGTCATGACCAAGGCCAACACCAAGGCAATTGTCGGCAACGGCAAGGTCGAGGGCATCGAGCTCATGGACGGCACGATCATCCCCGCGACGCTGGTCGTGATGGCGGTCGGCATCCGCCCGAACGTCGCCCTGGCCAAGGACGCAGGGCTGGAGGTCAATCGCGGCATCGTCGTCGACGACCGCATGCGGACCTCCGATCCGGCCATCATGGCGCTCGGCGAATGCGCGGAGGTCGGCGGCCACGTCTACGGGCTGGTTGCACCTCTCTACGAAATGGCGCGGGTGGCGGCAGCCAGGCTGACGGACAGTGAGGACAGGCGCTTTGTCCATTCCGACACGCCGACCAAGCTCAAGGTCACCGGCATCGACCTTTACTCGCTGGGCGACTTCGCAGACGGCGACGATCGCGAGGAGATCATCCTGCGCGACGCGTCGGCCGGCATCTACAAGCGCGTCGTGCTGCAGGACAACCGCATCATCGGCACTGTGCTGTTCGGCGAGACCGCCGACGGCGCCTGGTTCAACGACCTCAAGAAGAAGGCGACCGACATATCGGAGATGCGCGACACGCTGATCTTCGGCCAGGCGTTCCAGGGAGGCGCTTCCTCGGACCCTTTGGCGGCCGTTGCGGCACTGGCGGATGATGCGGAAATCTGCGGCTGCAACGGCGTCTGCAAGGGCAAGATCACCGGCGCGATCACGGCCAAGGGCCTGACCGGGCTCGACGACGTGCGCGCCCACACCAAGGCCTCGGCCTCGTGCGGCTCGTGCACGGGTCTCGTCGAGCAGCTGCTGAAGCTCACGCTGGGCGAGGCTTACAATCCGGCGGCGGTGCAGCCGATGTGCGGCTGCACCAGCCTTGGCCACGACGATGTGCGGCGCCTGATCAAGGCGAAAGGCCTGAAGACGATCCCCGCCGTCATGCAGGAGCTCGAATGGAAGACCTCCTGCGGCTGCGCCAAGTGCCGGCCGGCGCTCAACTACTATCTCGTCTGCGACTGGCCGGACCAATATGCCGACGACTATCAGTCACGCTTCATCAACGAGCGCGTGCACGCCAACATCCAGAAGGACGGCACCTATTCGGTGGTGCCGCGCATGTGGGGCGGGGTGACCAGCGCCGGCGAGTTGCGCGCCATCGCCGACGTGGTCGACAAGTTCGATATCCCGATGGTGAAGGTGACCGGCGGCCAGCGCATCGACATGCTGGGTATCCGCAAGGAAGACCTGCCGGCGGTGTGGGCCGATCTCGGCAAGGCCGGCTTCGTCTCCGGCCATGCCTATGCCAAGGGCCTGCGCACGGTGAAGACCTGCGTCGGCTCCGACTGGTGCCGTTTCGGCACGCAGGATTCGACCGGGCTCGGCATCCGGATCGAGAAGTTCATGTGGGGCTCCTGGACGCCGGCCAAGGTGAAGATGGCGGTGTCGGGATGCCCGCGCAACTGCGCTGAGGCGACCTGCAAGGATGTCGGCGTGGTCTGTGTCGACTCTGGCTACGAGATCCACTTCGCCGGCGCTGCTGGCCTCGACATCAAGGGCACCGAAGTGCTGGGTCTCGTGAAGACCGAGGACGAGGCGCTGGAGGTGATCGTCGCCCTCGTCCAGATGTATCGCGAGCAAGCCCGCTACCTGGAGCGCATCTACAAATGGGCCAAGCGCATCGGCACCGCCGAGATCAAGAAGCAGATCCTGGATGACGTCGAGCGCCGCAGAGGCCTCTTCGACCGCTTCGTCTTTTCCCAAAAATTCGCGCAGGTCGATCCCTGGTCGGAGCGCGTCTCCGGCAAGGACAAGCACGAGTTCAGGCCGATGGCGTCGGTGGGTTTCGCCGAGGCGGCGGAATGATGGAGAGGTTTGCGAATTCTAGCTCGGAGCCCACAGCAAAAAGGCCTCTTCAAATGACCTGGACACTGATCGGCTCCCTTTCCGACGTCCCTCGCCGCGGTGCGCGCTGCGTCGACACACCGCAAGGCAAGATAGCTGTCTTCCGCACCGCGGAGGACCAGGTCTTCGCCATCGACGACCACTGCCCGCACAAGGGCGGACCGCTCAGCCAAGGCATCGTCCATGGCGCGGCGGTGACTTGTCCGCTGCACAACTGGGTGATCTCGCTGGAAACCGGCAAGGCACTCGGCGCGGACGAAGGCTCGGTCAGGGCGATACCGGTCAAGGTCGAGGGCGGCCGGCTGTTCATCGCGCTCGAAGCGCTGGCCTCGAAAGCGGCCTGAGGCATGGAAGAGGCACGCGAGGTGAGGACCACCTGCCCCTATTGCGGGGTGGGCTGCGGCGTGCTGGCCGAGATCGCCGCGGACGGCAAGAAGACCGTCCGCGGCGATCCCGAGCACCCGGCCAATTTCGGCCGGCTCTGCTCGAAAGGTGCCGCTCTCGGCGAGACGCTCGGCCTCGATGGACGTTTGCTGCGGCCGGAAATCCGCGGCAAGCCGGCGGGCTGGGACGAAGCGCTGGACCTTGTGGCCGCGAAAATCTCGCAGGCGGTAGCCGAGCACGGCCCGGACTCTGTCGCCTTCTATGTCTCCGGCCAGTTGCTCACCGAGGACTATTACGTCGCCAACAAGCTGATGAAGGGCTTCATCGGCTCGGCCAATATCGACACCAATTCGCGGCTCTGCATGGCTTCGTCCGTCGCCGGCCACCGCCGCGCTTTCGGCGAGGACATCGTTCCTGGCGTCTACGAGGATTTCGAGTGCGCCGATCTCATCGTGCTCACCGGCTCCAACACCGCATGGTGCCATCCCGTGCTCTACCAGCGCATGCTCGCGGCGCGCACGGAGCGCGGAACCAGGATCGTCGTCATCGACCCTCGCCGCACCGCAACGGCCGACGAGTGCGACCTGCATCTGGCGCTCGATCCGGGCACGGACGTGCTGTTGTTCAACGGGCTGCTCGCGCATCTCGTCCAGGCCGGAAAGATCGATGCCGATTTCATCCGCGATTCCACGTCGGACTTCGATGCGGCTGCTTCGCTCGCCGGCGCCGATGCGCCGTCGGTCGCACGCGTCGCAAAAGGCTGCGGACTGGCGGCAGCCGACGTCCAGGCCTTCTACGATCTCTTCGCCGAGACCGAGCGAACGGTCACCGTCTACAGCCAGGGCGTCAACCAGTCGGCGCATGGAACCGACAAGGTCAACGCCATCATCAACTGCCATCTCGCCACCGGCCGCGTCGGCAAGCCCGGCACGGGGCCGTTCTCGGTCACGGGGCAGCCGAACGCCATGGGCGGCCGCGAGGTGGGAGGTCTCGCCAACCAGCTCGCCGCGCACATGGACTTCGCTGACGAGGCCAACGTCGACCGGGTCTCCCGCTTCTGGAAGGCGCCCAACATCGCCCGGCGCGGCGGCCTGAAGGCCGTGGACATGTTCCAGGCGGTCGCCGACGGGCGCATCAAGGCGCTGTGGATCATGGGCACCAATCCTGCCGTCAGCATGCCGGACGCTTCGCGCGTGCGCGCCGCTCTGTCCAAATGCGATTTCGTCGCCGTCTCGGATGTGACCGGCACCGACACCACGCGCTATGCCGACGTGCTGCTGCCGGCCGCCACCTGGGGCGAGAAGGACGGCACCGTCACCAATTCGGAGCGGCGCCTCTCGCGCCAGCGGCCGTTCCTGCCGCCGCCGGGCGAAGCGATGGCCGACTGGCGCATCATCTGTGAGGTGGCGACGCGCATGGGTTTCGGTGACGCCTTCGCCTACCGGACGCCGGCCGACATCTTCCGCGAGCATGCCGCGCTTTCCGCTTTCGAGAACGACGGCAAGCGCCTGTTCGACCTCGGTGGCGTGGCTGATCTCAGCGATGAAGATTATTCCGCCTTCGCGCCGCGCCATTGGCCCGCGTCCGAGCGATACGTGCAGCAGACGAGACTTTTCTCCGACGGTCGTTTCGCGACACAAGACGGCCGCGCACGTTTCGTGCCGGTGCGGCAGGAGGCGACGGCCTTCACGGTCGATGCCGACTATCCGCTTGCCTTGAACACCGGCCGGCTGCGTGACCAGTGGCACACCATGACGCGCACCGGGAACGTGCCGCGTTTGATGGCGAACGCGCCGGAGCCCGCGGTCGACCTCAATCCGGCGGACGCGGCCGCGCATCAGCTCAAGGATGGCGACCTCGCCCGTCTTTCGACGCGCGTCGGCTTCGTTCGCGCCAGGGTGCGTGTGGCCGACGCACAGCGGCGCGGCCAAGCCTTCCTGCCCATGCATTGGAGCGGTCAGTTCGCGGCCAGGGCAGCAGCCGGCCTCTTGTCCTCGCCTGTCACCGATCCGCATTCCGGCCAGCCGGAACTCAAGCATGTTCCGGTGAGGATCGTGCGCGAAGAGACTGGCTGGGCGGGCGTGCTGATCACACGGCGCGATCTCAGGCCAACCGGTTTCGTCCATTGGAGCCGGCATGCTGTCGAGGGCGGCTGGGTTTACGACCTGACCGGAACCGAGCCGCCGGACCAGGGCATTCTGCTGGCGCGCAAGCTGCTCGGCGTCCAGCGGCGGGATCAGCTCCTGGAATACACCGACCGCCGCGGGCTCGCCTATCGCGCCGCCGCCATTGACGATGCCGGCGCCATGGCCGAAGCCTTACTGGTCGCTGCTCCGGACCAATTGCCGGCACGGGACTGGCTGGTGTCGCTGCTAGCCACGCGCCAGCCGCTGTCGACGACCGATCGCAACGCGCTTCTGTCCGGCCGGTCACCCGTGCCCATGCCGGCCATCGGGCGCGTCGTGTGCGCCTGCTTCCATGTCGGCGTCAACCAGCTCGCTTCGGCGGTCGCCGCGGGATGCGACAGCCTTGAGGCGATCGGCTCGACGCTGCGCGCCGGCACCAATTGCGGCTCCTGTCGCTCCGAGATTAGAGCGATCATCGACGCGCGCGGAATGCAGGCTGCGGAGTGAAGTCGCCGCAACGATGCGGTTGCGCTATCGTCAGGGCACCAGCACGGCAAGCACAGCAGCACAATCGCCGGCCTTGACCAGGCCCGGGAAATGACGCGCGGCCAAAAGGCCCGACATCCCGGCCCTGATCTCCTGCGGTGCGGCGCCGGTACGGCCGGTCGAATGGACGCGCGCCACGACCTGGCCTTCCTCTACCTTCTCGCCAAGATCAATCATGGTCTCGATCATGCCGTCACCCTCGGCGAAGGCAAAACAATCGCCCGACGGCATATCCAGCCATTGAGTTCTGCCCTTCTCGACCGCACCGGAAACAATGCCGGCGTGGCGGAGCACGTTGAGGATGCCGCGCCGGGCAATGCGCACCGTCTCAGCCCGTGATGTCCCGCCGCCGCCGAGTTCAGTGGTGACAAAGATCTTGCCCATCGCCTCGGCCGCCGTGTCGTACATGCCGACCGCATCGATCTCGGTCATGCGCATCGAGAACGGCGCTGAAAAAGCCTCGACCGCGGCAAAGGCTTTTTTCTCCTGCGCCTTATCCGGCAGCGTGTGCGCGGCGCAGAACGGTACGAAATCCAGCGTCTTGCCGCCGGAATGGAAGTCGAACACGATATCCGCGCGGGGAAGCAGCTCACGCTGGAAATAGTCGGCAATCTTCTCCGTCACTGTGCCGTCGGGCCTGCCGGGGAAAGAGCGGTTCATGTTGCCCTTGTCGATCGGCGAGGTGCGGGTGCCGGCGCGGAACGCCGGATAGTTCATCGCCGGCACGATGATCACCGTGCCGGAAACGTCCTTCGGGTCGAGCGTGCGGGCGAGTTCGTAGAGCGCCAGCGGCCCCTCATACTCGTCGCCATGATTGCCGCCGGTGAGCAGCGCCGCCGGCCCCTTGCCGTTGCGGATGACGCAGATCGGGATCGTCACCGAACCCCAGGCGGAATCGTCGCGGCTGTAGGGCAGGCGCAGGAAGCCATGCTGGACGCCGTCGCGCTCGAAATCGACGGTCGGCGTGATCGGCGATGGACGCAGAGCTGACATCGATTTCAATCCTTCACCACCAGCTTGCGCGGCACATTGGCCAGGCATTCCACACCCGTCTCGGTGATCAGGATCGACTCGGTGATTTCCAGCCCCATCGTCTCCAGCCACAGGCCGGTCATGAAATGGAAGGTCATGCCGGGCTTCAGCTCGGTGCGGTCGCCAGGGCGCAGGCTCATCGTGCGCTCGCCCCAGTCCGGCGGATAGGAAAGACCGATCGAATAGCCGGTGCGGTTATCCTTGACAATGCCGTATTTCTTCAGGACCGCGAAGAAGGCGTTGGCGATGTCCTCGCAGGCGTTGCCGGGTTTCGCCGCGGCAAGGCCGGCCTCCATGCCTTCCAGCGTCGCCTTCTCGGCGTCCAAGAATTCCTGCGTCGGCTTGCCAAGGAAGACGGTGCGCGACAGCGGGCAATGGTAGCGGTTGTAGCAGCCGGCGATCTCGAAGAAGGTGCCCTCGCCCGACTTCATCGGCTTGTCGTCCCAGGTGAGATGCGGCGCCGAGGCATCGGCGCCCGACGGCAGCAGCGGCACGATCGCCGGATAGTCGCCGCCGATGCCGGCAACACCGCGTGTGCCGGCGTCGTAGATCTCGGCGACCAGATCGTTCTTGCGCATGCCGACCTCTATCTTGTCGACGATGCGCTGGTGCATCGCTTCGACGATGCGGGCGGCCTTGCGCATGTAGTCGACCTCGGTCGGGCTCTTGACCGCGCGCTGCCAGTTGACCAGCGCGGTGGCGTCGACGAAGCGGACATTGGGCAGGTGCTTCTGCAGCGAGGCGAAGGCAGCGGCCGAGAACCAGTAATTGTCCATCTCGACGCCGATGGTGAGCTTGCCCCAGCCGCGATCGGTGAGCACGCTGGACAAAAAGTCCATCGGATGACGCTCGGTCGACTGCACATAATGATCGGCATAGCCGACGATGTTGTCATGCGCGAGATAGGCGGTGCGTTTGGCTCCGTTGGCGTCCTGGCCGCGGCCGTACCAGACCGGCTCGCCCGAGGGCGGCACGATGACCGTCTGGTGCACATAGAAGGACCATCCGTCATAGCCGGTCAGCCAGGCCATGTTGGAGGGATCGCTGACGATCAGCAGATCGACACCCTTGGCCTCCATGGCTTTGCGGGTCTTGGCGAGGCGATCGGCAAATTCGCTTCGCGAAAATTTCAGGTTTGGCTGCATAGTTCTTGGGTCCTCGTTTGTTGGGCCTGAGCCGGTTTCAACTTTGTTGAATCCGGCTCGTCGTCTGTTTCTCTTTGCGCGTGATCTTTTCAGAAAAACCGGGTCCCACTTTTCCGGATCACGCTTTGGCCGGCATCAGCTGTCGAAAGCGGTTCCGGTTCTCGCGGCCAGCGCGCGGTCGCGGGCGAGCGTGGCGATTGCCGTGTCCTGGACGCCGGTGCCGGTGAGATCGGCAATGGTGATGTCGCTGGCCGAGCGCCGGCCGTGTTTTGTGCCGGCGATGATCTGGCCGAGCTCGGTCACCTCGGCGTCCGCCGGCATCACGCCCGTCGCGATGGCATGGTGAAGTTCGCCGAGCCGCCGCGTCTGCCTCGCGCTGTCGGCGACATAGAGATCTGCCATGCGCAGGATCGCCGGCGCGATCTCGTTCTTGTGCTCGGCATCCGAGCCCATGGCGGTGATATGCTGGCCGGCCGAGACGAAGCCGGCCTTGATCAGCGGCTCGGTCGAGGGGGTCGTGGTGACGATTATATCGGCGCCGGCAGCCGCCTTTGCCGCGTCAGGCTCGGCGCGCACGATGATGCCCAGTTTCTCGCGCAGGCGGGCGGCCGCCGCCCCGGCCTTGGCTGGGTCGCGCGCCCAGATGCGGGCTTCCTCGATCGGCCGCACCAGGCGTAGCGCTTCGAGCTGCAGTCCGGCTTGAACACCGGCGCCGAAGATCGCGGCGACGGCGGAATCTTCCCGCGACAGATGCTTCGCCGCGACCGCGCCAGCGGCGGCGGTGCGGACATCGGTCAGATAGCCATTGTCGAGCAGCAGCGCCTCGACCAGTCCGGTCTTTGCCGAGAGCAGAACCATCATGCCGCCGCCGCTGGGCAGGCCGAGCTTCGGATTGTCGAAAAAACCGGAGCTTATCTTGACGGCGAAGCCGTCTATACCGGGCACATAGGCGGACTTCACGTCGACCTCGCCGCGATGCTCGGGAATGTCGAGCCGCAGGATCGGCGGCATCGCCACCGGCAAGGTCGCCAGCGCGCGAAAAGCGTTTTCGACGCAGGCGACGGCATCGAGATCGAGCGTCACGATTTCACGCAGTTCCGCTTCGGTGAGGATGGTCATGCTGCTCATGCTGCGCGCTCCGCGAATGAGGGGGTCTCTCCACAAACGATCTTGCGGTGCAGTCCCATGTCGATGTTGCGACCGGATAGCAGAACCACCACCGGTCCATTCGCCCGGACCTTGCCTGCAAGCAGCGCCGCTATGCCGACCCCGCCGGCGCCCTCGACGATCTCGCGCTCCTGCTCATAGGCGTGGCGGATGCCGGCGGCGATCTCCTCCTCGGAGAGCAGGACGACATCGTCGAGCAGGTCGCTGCACATGGCGAAGGTCAGCTGGTTGTCGAGGCCGATGCCGCCGCCGAGCGAATCGGCCAGCGTCGGCAACTCCTCGACCAGCATCGGTCGGCCAGCATCGAGGCTGGCCTTCATCGCAGCACCGCGCGCCATCGACACGCCGACGATTTTTGTTCCTGGGCTGATGCCTTTGACGGCCGCCGCGACACCCGAGGCCAACCCGCCGCCGGACAGCTGCACCAGCACCAGCGCGGCGTCGGGAACCTGCTCGATCATCTCCAGTCCGAGCGTGCCCTGGCCGGCGACGATGGCCGGATGGTCGAAAGGCGGCAGCATGATGAGCCCCTCCTCCGCCACCAGCCGCTCGACCTCCTGCTGGGCGTCGTCCTGGCTGTCGCCGACGATGCGGATGTCCGCGCCAAGGCGGCGGATGGCGTCGAGTTTGTTTTCGGGCACCAGCCTCGACATGCAGATCACCGCGCGCATGCCTTCGAGTTTCGCTGCATATGCGAGCGCGCGGCCATGGTTGCCCGTCGAGGCGGCGACCACGCCGCGGGCCTTTTCCTCAGCGCCCAGCGAGGCAATGGCATTCGAAGCGCCGCGCAGTTTGAAGCTGCCGGTGGTCTGGCGATGTTCGAGCTTGAGATGGACGGGGAAGCCAAGCCGCTCCGATAGAGTCTCGGACAAGACGGTCGGCGTCCTCTCGATCTTGCTGGCGATACGCTCACGGGCTGTGCGGATGTCGCGAAGGGCGACGGCGCGTGTCATCGAGCGGGACATAGTCTTACCGTCCCAAAGCCATCGTCATCAGCCGCCCGAATTCCGGGCGCGGCGTCTCATCGCCACACAGCCGCAAGCAGTTCCAGGCGCTGGCCTGGTTGCTGGTCACCACCGGGCGGCCGATTGCCTCTTCCATGCCGGGAACCGCTAGCGCCGCCCGCAGCGCCGTGCAGGACACGAACAGTCCCTCCGCCTGCGGGTCCATCGCCTGGCGCGCCAATTCGACGAGGGAAGCCGGCGGGATCCGCGCCATCTCACGATCGTCCTCGAAGCCGAGGCAGCTGAAGCTCTCGATGTCGAAGCCGTGCGCGGCGAAATAGGCGGCCATCGGCCGGCTGGTCTCGACGGTATAAGGGGTGAGAATGCTGATCCGCTTCACCCCGAAAGCGTTCAGGCCGCGCACGCCCGCCATGGGCGGCGTGACCACGGCGACGCCGGGCTTGGCTGCCTGGATCGCGGCTTCGATCTCCGCATCGCCGATCACCACCGAGGCCGACGTGCAGGAGTAGCAGACGGCGTCGAGCGGCTCGTCCGGCAGAATGAGCGCAGCGCCCGCCGAAAGCTGCGGCTGCATCTTGCGCAGGTTTTCCGGTGTCGTCGGATTGGCATAGGGGATACGCGCGACATAGATGCCGATCCGCTCGCTCGCCACCATGCGGCGGAAGTCGACCTCGCTGGTGTGGTCGGTGGCTAGAGCGATCAAGCCGACGCGTTTTTCGAGCGGACGCGCGTCGAGGGCGGGCCGACTCGGCGCCAGCCGGATTTCGGGCAACGGTTTCATGACTTTCATCTCTCGATCCTGCCGTAGCGGTGCTCCAGCCAGCGCAGGAGCACGACTGAAAACAGACTGATGACGAGGAAGAAGGCGCCGACCAGCGTCATCGGCTCGATATAGCGGTAGTAGGTGTTGGCGACGCTCTTGGCCTGGTTCATCAGCTCCAGCACGGTGATCGCCGACAAGAGCGGCGTCTCCTTGAACATGGCTATGAAGTAATTGGCCAAAGCCGGGATCATCGGCGGGATCGCCTGCGGAATGATAATATGGCTCCAGGTCTGGCGGGCACTGAGATTGCAGGCCTTGGCGGCCTCCCACTGGCCGCGCGGCACATTGTCGATGCCGGCGCGATAGACCTCCGCAGTATAGGTGCCATAATGCAGGCCGAGGCCGATGACCCCGGCCACGAGCGGCGGCAGCAGGATGCC
Source organism: Mesorhizobium sp. B1-1-8 (assembly GCF_006442795.2). NCBI lineage: Bacteria > Pseudomonadati > Pseudomonadota > Alphaproteobacteria > Hyphomicrobiales > Phyllobacteriaceae > Mesorhizobium > Mesorhizobium sp. B1-1-8. Next base: position 2,479,095 of record NZ_CP083956.1, on the reverse strand, counting down.
GAAATCGGGCAGCACGTAGAAGATGAAGTATAGCTGCACCAGCAGCGGCGTGCCGCGGATGAATTCGGCCACCCAGCCGACGCTGCGCGACACCGCCCTGTTCGGCGAGCGGCGCGCCAGGGCAATGGCCAGGCCGACAATCCCTGCAAGGATCGAGCCGAGCAGCGTCGCCAGGATGGTGATCTTCACCCCCTGGATCAGCGTCGGCAGGATCTGCCGGACAAAATCCCAGTCCCAATCCATTACGATGCCCAATCCATCAGACGCGCACTCCGTCGAGGCCGCGCGCCATGCGGCGCTCCAGCGAGCGCACGCCCCATGAGATGATCAGCGCGAGCACGAAATAGATGACCAGGATGGTGGTGAACGGCATCAGCGTGCTGCCGGTCTGCGAACGCACCACCTGCGCCTGGAAGGTGAGGTCGGCGAGCGAGATCAGCGACACGACCGACGTCGCCTTGAGCAGCTCGATAGCGTTGTTGCCGAAGGTCGGCAGCATCACCAAAAGCGCTTGCGGCAGGATGACATGGCGCATGCCTTGCCAGCGTCCGAGATTGAGCGCCGTGCAGGCCTCGTGCTGCTCGCGGCCGACCGACTGGATGGCGCCGCGCACCACTTCGGCAGCATAGGCGCCGACGTTAAGACCCAGCGCCAGCACGCCTGCCTGCAGGGGCGTCAGCGACAGGCCGGCGAAGGGCAGCACGAAATAGGCCCAGAACAGCTGCACGAAGATGGAGGTGCCGCGGAAGAACTCGATATAGGCGGTGGCGAGCGCGCGGATGATGAAGAAGCGCGACAGCCGTCCCATGCCGGCGAGAAAGGCCATGATCAGGGCCAGCACCGATCCCATCAGCGTCAGCTCGATGGTGACAAGCGCTCCCTGCAATATCAGGCCGATATAGCCGGACCACTGGATCATTGGGTTCCAACGTTTGCGGTTAGCCATCTTCTCCCCGTTTACGGGGAGAAGATGCCGGAGGCAGATGAGGGGCAGCGCGAACTTGCCAGAACCTGGCGCCGCCCCTCATCCGTCACTTCGTGACACCTTCTCCCCGTGAACGGGGAGAAGGCAAAAAGCTATTTCGCCGCGCAGAGCTTCTCGCGCGTCGTCGACATCGCCGCCTTGGCCGAGAAGCCGTAGGGCTCGATGATCTTGGCGAACTCGCCGGACTTCTTCATCTTGGCAAGCTCGACGTCATAAGCGTCGCGCAGCGCCTCATCGCCCTTCTTGAAGGCGGCGCCGTCGCAGTAGACCGGCGCGCCCTGCACCGGCGCGATGACTTCGAGGTTCGGATCGTTGGCCTTCTTCATCAGGTCGTTGATCGACAGGACAGGCAGCGAATAGGCGTCGATGCGACCGTCCTGCACCATCTTGAGGCCGCTCTGGCCGTCCGGCACGACGATGACGCGATCGCGCGGCACGCCGGCATTGAGCGCCAGCTTCTCCTCGGTGCCGCCGCCCGGCGCGCCAACGGTGGCGGAAGTATCCTTGGCGATATCCGCATAGCTCTTGAAGCCTTTCGGATTGCCCTTCTTGACCAGCATCGCCTCGGCGTCGCACAGCACCGGTTCGGAATAAGCGACCGCCGCGCAGCGCTCCGGCTTCATGAACAGCCCGGCGGTGACGACGTCGAAGCGGCCAGCCTGCAGGCCCGGGATCATGGCGCCATATTCGGAGATCGAGGCGACGATATCGTTGACGCCGAGGCGCTTGAAGATTTCGCGCGCCACGTCCGGTGCGGCGCCCGAAACCTTGCCGTCGGCAGCGACCGCCGTATAGGGCGGCTCGTTGGCGATGGCGACGCGGGCAAAGCCCTGCTGCTTGAGCTGCTCGAGCTTTGCGTCGTCTGCTGAACGCGCACCGGAGGCGAGCAGCATTGCGCTCACCGCCAGGCCGGCGGCGCCGGCCAGAATGCCAAGTTTCTTCATTGTTCCCAACTCCTTGTTTGCTTCTTGGTTTGCGTTGATCTCAGGACGGCGTCGCCGCCTTTTTTAGGGACGACTTTGTCGCCCTAAGGACGACTTCATCGCCTTTTGCATAGCGGTCAGACGCGATGTCCGGCCGCGATGATCTTCTTCAGGAAACCTTGCGTGCGCTCCTGTTTGGGATGGCGGAAAATCTCGTCGGGCTTGCCCTCTTCGACAATCCGGCCACGGTCGAAGAACAGCACCCGGTCGGCGAAGTCGTGGGCAAAACCCATCTCGTGGGTGACGAGCAGCATCGTCATGTCGGTCTCGGCGGCGAGCTTGCGCATGACGTTGAGCACCTCCTCGACCAGCTCCGGATCGAGCGCCGAGGTGACCTCGTCGAACAGCATAATCTTTGGCGACAGCGCCAGCGCGCGAGCGATCGCCACGCGCTGCTTCTGGCCGCCGGAAAGCTGCGCCGGCATTGCCTTCGCCTTGTCGGCCAGGCCGACCATGTCGAGCAGTTCCATCGCCCGCTTCTCGGCGGCGGCGCGTGGCATGCCCTTGGTCAGCATCGGCGCCAGCGTGACATTATCCATGACGCATTTGTGCGGGAACAGATTGAAGAGCTGGAAGACCATGCCGATCTTCTGGCGCATCTTGGCGAGGTGCCGCTCGTCGGCCGGCAGCAGCAGGCCGTTGCGCTCCATGTGATAGAGCTGCTCGCCATCGATTTGGATGTGGCCGGCGTCGATCTTCTCCAGCGTCATCAGGATGCGCAGGATCGTCGTCTTGCCCGAGCCGGAGGGACCGATCAGCGCCAGCTTCTCGCCCGGCATGACCTGCATCGACAGGCCGTCCAGCACCTTGAAGGTGCCAAAACTTTTCGAAATGGCATCGACCTTGATGATGGGTGCGGGCAATCCGTTTCCCCGTTCTGAGAAGCCTGTGCCTTTAACGATGCGAAACGCGCTAAATCATGTCAATTGGGAAAATAATATCATGACAATATTTGCGGCACCGCACGATTTCAGGGCAATTTGCGCTCCCCTTTGTGGATCAAATGGCGAGCAGGAGATGTTCCGGATCGCCAAGCAGGAGCTTGGCGACAACGCTCAACCCGGCGCGCAGTTCCCCCTCGGTGGTCGAACCCAGCGAGATGCGCACGGCAGGATGCCATGGCGTGTCGGCGATGCGAAAGGAAGCCCCCGGCGCGATCGCCACGCCGCGCAGACGCGCCTGCGCGACGAAGCTTTCCTCGGCGCGGTCAGCGGGCAGTTCAAGCCACAGATGCAGCCCGTCGCGATGGACGCGGTAGTCGACACCCGTCAGCACTTCCGCCGCAATATCCTGGCGTCGTCTGAGCGCCGCGCGCTGCCAGCGCACCAATTCTATCGCCGTGCCGTCGGTCACCCAGCGCGTTGCGATCTCCGCCACCATCGGCGTCGCCATCCAGTTCGACACGAGATGACGGTTGGCGACCGCCGCGACATAGCGGTCCGGCACCGCGAGATAGCCGATGCGCAGGCCGGGCACGATGATCTTGGTGAATGAGGTGACGTAGAGTGTGCGTTCGGGCGCGAAAGCGGCAACCGCCGGTGGCCGGTCCTCGACCAGCGGCCCCAGCACATCGTTCTCGACGATGGCTATGTCGTGCTTGCGCGCCACCGCCGCGATCTGCTCGCGCCGCGCGGCATCCATAAGCGTCGCCGTGGGGTTGATCACCGAGGGCTGCACGAACACGGCGCGAATGTCGGAGAGACGGCAGGCCTCGTCCAGCGCCTCGGGAATCAGGCCGTTTTCGTCGATCGGCAGGCCTTCGAGGTTGAAGCCGAGATAGCGGGCGAGCGGTATCAGCGTGTGGTGGCCGATCGCTTCCGTGGCTACCGTCGAGCCCGGCGGCGCCACGCTCATCAGCGCCACCGTCATGCCGGCGGTGGCGCCATTGGTCAGGTTGACGTTCTGCGGCGAGGCATCGAGGCCGCAGAGCTTCAGCCATTCGACCGCCACCGCGCGATGGCGCGGAAACACCATGTTGGGCCGGAACGACAGCGCCGAACTCGACGGCAGGTTCTCGGCCAGCCAGCCCAGCGCCTGCTTCAGCTTCTCCAGATGCATCGGCTCGCAGACCGGCTTCAGGATGGACAGGTCGATGACCTCACCCAGCCGCTCCGGAAGATAGGGCGGCTCCGGCTCGCGGCGCTGCGTCTGCACAAAGCTGCCGCGGCCGACTTCGCCGGAAATCAGGCCGCGGCGGATCAGTTCCTCGTAGGCGCGGCTGACGGTCTGCACAGAAAGTTTCAGATCGTCGGCAAGGCGGCGATGCGTCGGCAGCCGGGCGCCGTTGGCGAGCCGCCCGTCATGAATCGCGCGGGCGAACTGGTCGGCCAGCGACAGATAAGCCGGCCGGCGAATGAGCGCGGGATCGGGTTGCCACAATGTCATGACTTATTAGAGATCGAAATCAGTGCAATTGACAATCGAAATAATGCATCGTCATGGTACGCCGGACCCAAAAAGTGGACATCGATGGCCGCCGCGAAACTCGACCCGATCGACCTCAGGATTCTCGAAGCGATCCAGCGCGACGGGCGCATCACCAAGCTGGCGCTGGCGGAAAAGGTCGGCCTGTCGCCGACGCCGTGCTGGATGCGGCTGCGCAAGCTGGAAAAGGCCGGCATCGTCTCCGGCTACCATGCCGCGATCGCCATGCGCACGATCGCGCCGGTGGCGACTGTGCTGATGGAGGTGACCTTGGCCAGCCATCGCCAAGCCGATTTCGACCGCTTCGAGCGTGTCATCCGCGACATTCCCGAGATCGTCGCCTGCTGGTCGGTGGGCGGCGGCGTCGATTATGTGCTGAAGGTGATGGCGCGTGACATCGACACCTATCAGCGGCTGGTCGATGCCTTGCTCGAGCGCGAAATCGGCATTGACCGCTATTTCACCTACATCGTCATCAAGACGGTGAAGGACGAGGCGGTGGTGCCGCTCGCCGACCTGCTGCCGGTGCAGTCGTAAAGATCTCCCTCGTGGAGAGATCGTCTGGCCCGGCGGCGCAGTAGAGAGAATCTCTCTACGCAACAGCGCCCAAACAGTCTCATCCTTTGCGCGATACCTCTAGTCTTGCGGCATCACACCAACCGGAGCAGCCGATTATGTCCGCGCACTTTGCCCGCTCGCACCGCCACGAAGCGCTCGACCGCCTCGCCGACCGCAAGCTGCTGCGCGAGCTCGCCTATGTCGATGGCCACTGGACGGCAAGCGAGGCTGCGGAAAGTTTTGAAGTTACCGATCCGGCGACCGGCGCGACCGTAGCTTTTGTTGCCGCGCTCGATGCCGGGCAGACGACGAAAGCCATCGACGCGGCCGCCTGCGCCTTTCCGGCCTGGCGGTCGCAGTTGCCGCAGGAACGCTCCAGGATCTTGCGAAAATGGTTCGAACTGATCATCGCCGCCAAGGAAGATCTGGCGTTGCTGATGACGCTCGAGCAGGGCAAGCCGCTGAAGGAATCGCTGGGCGAAATCGACTATGCCGCCTCCTTTATCGAGTGGTACGCCGAGGAAGCCAAACGGCTCAACGCCGAGAGCGTTACCAGCCATCTGCCGAACGCCGAGATGATGGTGCGGCGCGAGCCGCTTGGCGTTGTCGGTGTCGTCACACCGTGGAATTTTCCCTCGGCCATGCTGACCCGCAAGGCCGCCGCCGCCCTCGCCGCCGGCTGCACCATCGTCGCCCATCCCTCTTCGGAGACGCCGCTGTCGGCGCTGGCGCTGGCCGAACTCGGCGAGCGCGCCGGACTGCCGGCCGGTGTCTTCAACGTGCTCACCGGCAAGGCTTCAACGATTGTCGGCAGGATGTGCGAAGACCCGCGCGTCCGCGCCATGAGTTTTACCGGCTCGACCGAGATCGGCCGGCTGATCGCCGCGCAGAGCGCGCCGACGATGAAGCGGCTGGTGATGGAACTCGGCGGCCACGCCCCGCTGATCGTCTTTGCCGACGCCGATCTCGACAAGGCTGTCCGCATCGCCGTCGATGCCAAATTCGCCACCTCGGGCCAGGACTGCCTTGCCGCCAACCGCATCTATGTGCAGCGGCCGGTCTATGACCGCTTCTGCGCCGCTTTCGCCAGGCGCATCGAGGCGTTGCGGACCGGCAATGGCCTCTCGGACGGCGCCGACATCGGGCCGCTGATGCATGAGCGCGCCGTCAAGAAGGTCGAGGAGCAGGTCGCCGATGCGCTGACCCATGGCGCGCGCTGCCTGACCGGCGGCAAGCGGCATCAGGCCGGGCCGCTGTTTTATCAGCCGACGCTGCTCACCGATGTTCCCGACGACGCGCTGATCATGCGCGAGGAGACCTTCGGCCCGGTCGCCGCCGTGACGCCCTTCGAGGACGAAGCGGAAGTCGTCGCCCGCGCCAACGCCACCGAATACGGTCTCGTCGCCTATGTCGTGACCGAGAACGGTGCCCGCCAGCAGCGCCTCGGCCGCGCCCTCGACTACGGCATGGTCGCCATCAACCGCGTCAAGATCACCGGCGCGCCGATCCCGTTCGGCGGCGTCAAGCAGTCCGGCATCGGCCGCGAAGGCTCGCGCCACGGGCTGGAGGCTTTCACGGATCTGAAATACCTCTGCCTGGACGTCGCCTGAGGTGTGCCGATATTCAGGTGATGCCGGCCTGCAAACGGCGGCTTCCTCCGCTTCCGGTGCTCACGTACTTAAGTACGCTCCGCTCCGGTTCTCGGAAACCGCCGTTTTCGTCTCGGCCTGACCTGAATCTCGACACACCTCAAGCCGCGCTGGGTCTACATTTTCATTAGGAGAAAAAGATGCTCGATCAGTCCAATGAACTCGCCGCCTGGGATCGCGACCATTTCTTCCATCCCTCGACCCATATGGGCACCCACGCGCGCGGTGAGTCTCCGACCCGCGTCATGGCCGGCGGCGAAGGCGTCACCGTCTGGGACAACAACGGCAAAAAGAGCATCGATGCCTTCGCCGGCCTCTATTGCGTCAATGTCGGCTATGGCCGCCAGAAGATTGCTGATGCGATCGCCGCGCAGGCGAAGAACCTCGCTTACTACCACGCCTATGTCGGGCACGGCACCGAGGCGTCGATCACGCTCGCCAAGATGATTATCGACCGCGCGCCGAAGGGCATGTCGAGGGTTTATTTCGGCCTCTCCGGCTCCGACGCCAACGAGACCAACATCAAGCTGATCTGGTACTACAACAACGTGCTGGGTAGGCCGGAAAAGAAGAAGATCATCTCGCGCTGGCGCGGCTATCACGGCTCGGGCGTGATGACCGGATCGCTGACCGGGCTGGAGCTGTTCCACAACGCCTTCGACCTGCCGCGCGCGCCGATCCTGCACACCGAGGCGCCTTATTATTTCCGCCGCGCCGACCGCTCGATGAGCGAGGAGCAGTTCTCGCAATATTGCGCCGACAAGCTTGACGAGATGATCCTGGCAGAAGGCCCCGAAACGGTCGCCGCCTTCATCGGCGAACCGATCCTCGGCACCGGCGGCATTGTGCCGCCGCCCGCCGGCTATTGGGAAAAAATCCAGGCCGTGCTGAAGAAATACGACGTGCTGCTCGTTGCCGACGAGGTGGTGACCGGCTTCGGTCGTCTCGGCACGATGTTCGGCTCCGACCATTACGGCATCAAGCCGGACCTGATCACCATCGCCAAGGGCCTGACCTCGGCCTATGCGCCGCTCTCCGGCGTCATCGTCGCCGACAAGGTCTGGCAGGTGCTGGTGCAAGGCTCCGACAAGCTCGGCTCGCTCGGCCATGGCTGGACCTATTCGGCGCATCCGATCTGCGTTGCCGCCGGTGTCGCCAATCTCGAGCTGATCGACGAGATGGATCTGGTGCGGAATGCCGGCGAGACGGGCGCCTATTTCCGCGCCGAGCTCGCCAAGGCCGTCGGCGGTCATAAACATGTCGGCGAGGTGCGCGGCGACGGCATGCTGGCGGCGGTCGAGTTCGTCAAGGACCGCGACGACCGCGTCTTCTTCGATCCTTCGCTCAAGATCGGACCGCAGGTCGCCACGGCGCTTGCCGCCAGCGGCGTCATCGGCCGCGCCATGCCGCAGGGCGACATTCTCGGCTTCGCGCCACCGCTCTGCCTGACGCGCGCGGAGGCCGACACGATCGTCGCCAAGACGGCCGATGCCGTGAACGGCGTGTTTGCCAGCATCTGAAATCGACCACTGTGAATTCCATGACCAAAACCCTCCCCGCCACCATGTCGGCCGTGCTGCTCACCGGGCACGGCGGACTGGAAAAACTCGTCTACCGCACCGACGTTAAAGTGCCGGTGCCTGCGTCGGGCGAAGTGCTGATAAGGGTTAGCGCTTGCGGGATGAACAACACCGACGTCTGGGTGCGCCAGGGCGCCTATGGCACCGAGGAGGATGCCGGGGCGGTGTCGACCTGGCGCCGGCAAGGCAACACGCTGACCTTTCCCCGCATCCAGGGCACCGACACGGTGGGCACCATCGTCGCCGTCGGCGACGGCGTGCCTGCGAACCGCATCGGCGAGCGCGTCATGGTCGATTTCTCCATCTATAACCGTGACGACGATTCACTTGCCGACATCGACTATATGGGCCATGGCCGCGACGGCGGTTACGCCGAATATCAGACGCTCCCGGCCGAGAATGCCCATGTCGTCGATACCGACCTTAGCGACATCGAATTGGCAACCTTCTGCTGCGCCTACCTCACCGGCGAGCAGATGCTGGAGCGCGCCGGCCTGAAGGCCGGCGAGCGGGTGCTGGTCACCGGCGCCTCCGGCGGTGTCGGTTCCGGCATCGTGCAGCTGGCACGCGCCCGCGGCGCCATTCCCTATGCCGTTGTCGGCAAGGGCAAGGAACAGGCGGTGCTCGATATCGGAGCCGAGAAGGTGATCACGCGCGGCGTGGCCGACCTGCCCGCCGCCGTTGCCGAAGCAACCGCTGGCCAACCCATCGACGTCGTCGCCGATCTGGTCGGCGGCGCCATCTTCAACGACCTGCTGCGCATCCTGCGGCCCGAGGGCCGCTATACGACTGCCGGAGCGATCGCCGGCCCGGTGGTGCAGCTCGATCTCCGCACGATGTATCTCAAACAGTTGCAGCTCCACGGATCGAGCCAGGGCACGCGCGCCGACTTCCGCCGCATCGTCCGCTATATCGAGGAAAAGAAGATCAGCCCGCTGGTCGGCGGCGTCTACAAACTGTCGGATTTCCACCGCGCCCAGACCGACTTCATGGCCAAGGATTTCGTCGGTAAGCTGGTGGTGGTGCCGGACGCGACATTCGACAACAGCTGAGATCATCTGTCGATCAGACCGGCTGGTCAGAAACGCGCTGAGGCGGGCACTGTTTCGAATTTGCCAGTGCAAAATTCGAAGCTATTTCACAAAAGAGTGACCCGCTCGGCAGATACCGGCGCGCGGCTTCCTGTGGATCGGGACGCCACGGCTCAAGCAGAGCGGAGGAACTTTTCCCGGCGCGCGCTGTTGACCCCGAATTGCGCCATTCGCGCAGATCCCCAGGTCGATTGAAGGCGATTCCTCATGGATACGAATTCTCCAGTCGCCGAACCCGTCGATGAAAGGCAGCAGCCCGCGCGTCGTGCTGACAAGCAGGGCAAAGGCCCGCGGCGGTCCGATGCGGAAAGAAAATCGAAGGCCGACGCCCCACCGGAACAGGATGCCTCGCCAGAAGAATCTGGCGCTTCCCAGGACAAGCGCCGCAACCTGTTCGGATCGATCAGGCGCCATCCTTTCGTAACCGGAGCTATTCTGCTCGTCGTGCTGCTGGTGGCTGCAGGCGTAGTGCTCTGGTGGCTGAACGCGCGCAACTATGAGTGGACCGACGACGCCTTCATCGATGCGCGCACGGTTACCGTCGGCGCCGAGATCGCCGGACGCATCACCGACGTCGCCGTCACCGACAACCAGCCCGTCGAGGCCGGCGCCGTGCTTTTGCGCATCGACGACAGCGACTATCAGGCTTCGCTCAAACAGGCAGAGGCCGGCGTGGTGGCGGCACGGGCCGGGATAACTGACGTGCAGGCCCAGACCGTCGCGCAGAACGCCAAGATCGACGCCGCTCAGAAGCAGGTCGCGCAAGCCGAGGCCGCGCTCGAATTCGCCAAGGCCGAGGACAAGCGCAACCGCGAATTGCTGGCCAAGGGCACGGCGACGCAGCAGCAGGCCGAGCAGGCGGCTTCGACGCTGCGCCAGGATCAGGCCGCCCTCGACACGGCCATGGCCAATGCGGAGGCCGCGAAAAGCCAACTCGCTGTCCTGCAGGCCCAGGGCAAAAGCGCTGAAGCCAAGCTGCAGCAGGCACAGGCCACCGAGGATCAGGCCCGCACGACGCTGACGCGCACCACAATCGTCGCCCCGGTTGCCGGGCGTGCCACAAACATCACCGCCGCGAAAGGCACCTACGCGCAGCCGGGACAGGTGCTGATGATGTTCGTCCCCAAGGATGTGTGGATAAGGGCCAACTTCAAGGAAACGCAGCTCGACCTGATGCGGCCGGGACAACCCGTCGACATCGCCATCGACGCCTATCCGGACAAGACCTTCCACGGCCGTGTCGACAGCGTCCAGGCCGGCAGCGGCACCGCTTTCAGCCTGCTGCCCGCCGAAAACGCCACCGGCAACTTCGTCAAGGTGGTGCAGCGCGTGCCGGTCAAGATCGTCTTCGACCAGCCGCCCGACGCCTATCTCGGTCCAGGCATGTCCGTCGTGCCGACGGTCAAGGTGCGATGACTGACGTGACGGCAACAGCCCATGGCGGTGAAAGCCGCTCGGCAGCCGGCGGGCGCAATCCGTGGCTCATTGCCGTCGTCGTCTCCATCGCCACCTTCATGCTGGTGCTGGACACCTCCATCGCCAATGTCGCGCTGCGCAACATTGCCGGCAGCCTTGCGGCGGGCATGGATGAGAGCACCTGGATCATCACCACCTATCTGGTCGCCAATTCGGTCGTCATTCCGATCAGCGGCTGGCTCGCCGATATCATCGGCCGCAAGCGCTATTACATGCTCTGCGTCGCCACCTTCACGACCGCATCGCTGCTCTGCGGGCTGGCGCCGAACCTGCCGATGCTGATCGTGTTCCGGGTCATTCAGGGTCTCGGCGGGGGCGGCATGGCGCCGAGCGAGCAGTCGATCCTGGCCGATACGTTTCCACCCGAAAAGCGCTCGCAGGCCTTCGCGCTCTACGGCATCGCGGTCGTTGTCGCACCGACGGTCGGTCCGACGATCGGCGGCTGGCTGACGGACAATTTCTCCTGGCACTGGATCTTCTTCATCAACGTGCCCTTCGGCATTCTGTCGCTGGCACTCGTGCAGTGGCTGGTGGCCGAACCCGCGGTGCTGGAGCGTGAACGCCAGGAGCGGCTGAAAGGCGGCCTGAAGGTCGACTGGATAGGCTTCGTGCTGGTGGCGCTGGCGCTTGGCTGCCTCGAAGTATTCCTCGATGAAGGCCAGCGCAACGACTGGTTCGCGTCGAACTTCATCACCACCTTCGCCGTGATCTCCACCGTATCGTTTCTCCTGCTGATCCCGTGGGAGATTGCCCGCCGCGATCCGATCGTCGACATGCGTCTCTTGTTCACGCGTCAGTTCGGCACCTCGTTCCTGGTGATGATGGCGGTGGGCGCCGTGTTGTTCAGCACGACCCAGCTCATGCCGCAGCTGCAGCAGACCGCCTTCGATTACACCGCGACGCTGTCGGGGCTTTCGCTGATGCCGGGCGGCATCGCCTTGCTGATGCTGATGCCGGTTTCCGGCATCGTTTCCGGCTTCGTGCAGCCGAAATATCTAATCATGCTTGGCATGTCCGTAGTGGCGGTGGCGCTTTGGCACATGACCGCTCTGGCGCCCGATGCCAGTTTCAGCTTCTTTGCCTATGCCCGTGTTTTCCTGATGATCGGCCTGCCCTTCCTGTTCATTCCGATCTCGACGGCGGCCTATGTCGGCCTACCGCCGCGGAAGACCAACCAGGCCTCGGCGCTGATCAACGTTGCCCGCAACAACGGCGGCAGCATCGGCGTCTCGCTGACCAACACGGTGATTGCCCAGAACGCGCAGGTGCATCAGTCGAACCTGGTCGCGCACACCGCGCAATCGTCATCCACCTATCAGGAGACGCTGCGGCAGGTCAGCGACTATTTCATCGGCCAGGGCTCGACGGCCATCGAGGCGAAGGCGCAGGCGGTCGGCTGGATAGGCCAGCTTATCGGCCGCCAGGCGACGCTGCTCGCCTATGTCGACGTCTTCCGCTACTCGGCGATCGCGACCGCACTGCTCGTGCCGCTCGCCCTGTTGCTGCGCTCGCCCAAGCCGGGGAAGACGGCGAAAGGAGCCAACGCCGAGGGTATGACATGAAATCGAAGCTTGTTGCCGAGACTTCCGGACAGCGGACCTTCGTCGTCGTGCTTGAGCCTGGCGAGGAGGCAATCGCCGCGCTAACTGCCTTTGCCGGCCAGAACGGAATTGCCGGCGCGTCCTTGACGGCGATCGGAGCGTTCGAGCGGGCGGCCGTCGGCTGGTTCGATTTTCAATCGAAATCCTATCGCAAGATCCCGGTCGACGAGCAATGCGAGGTGCTGAGCGCCATCGGCGACATTGCCGTCGACGACAGCGGCAAGCCCAGTCTCCACGTCCATACGGTGCTTGGCCTGAGAAACGGCACGACACGCGGCGGCCATCTTCTGGAAGGCGTCGTGCAGCCGACGCTCGAGATCACGGTGCTGGAAACGCCAGGTCATCTGCGCCGCAGGAAGCGTTCCGATCTCGGCATCGCCCTGATCGATCTCGAGGCCTGACGGCAGCCAGTCTCGATCAGCTCCAGGCCAAGAGAACGGCTTCCATTTCGACCGTTTCCACCTGTTGCGCGAAGCGTTGATGGTAGACCGTCATGAGTGCATCGTGCGTCGCGTCCGAAGAGCTGCAAAGCGCATCGGTGACCAGCACGACGCGATAGCCGATATCGATCGCGCCCAGCACGGTGGCCAGCACGCAGACATCGGTTTCGCCACCGGTGACGACCAGCGTATCGATCCGGCGCTCGGCGAGCACCGCCTGCAGCCTGCCTTCCGGCCAGGGCGAATAGACGTGCTTGTCGATGACCAGCGCCGGCGGGCAGAGGGAAGACAGCGGCGGCAGCAGTTCGGCCATCTCGGGGCCGACCTTCTCAATCGTCATCGACGCCCATCGCTCGTAATAGCGCTTCCAGGTGCCGGCACCCTGGCCAGGCCTTTCAGCGGGCAGGAAACGGGTGAAGATTGTTTGCTCCGCTTTCCTCTCGACCAGGCCGACGATCTTCGGAAGGACGCGGGTGATCCAGGGCGTCGCCCATTCCGATGGTTCGGCGAACAGTTTTTGCATGTCGACGCAGAGATGCGCGCAGTGGTCGCCCAAAGGACCATAGGTCAAGCCCGGAAAGGACATCAATTCGACTCCAGCATGGCCTCGGTTGAACGCCACCCCTTGGCACTCGTTCCTCCTGAGCCGGCAACCAGATTTCCGGTCGAACGTTCCAACGGGATGGACGGGAACCGAGATTTCCACCCAAGGCATCACCGTGGAACGGAAGAGCGATGGTAAAGGCAGCGGCCGACACATTCCCGCTGCCGCTGGACACGCCTCCGATGGAAGCCCGGACCGCCGACTTGCTGCCGGATGACAATGGTGTTTGGCAATACGAGCCGAAATGGGATGGCTTTCGCTGCCTTGCCTTCAAGGGGCGCGCAGCCGTCGATCTCAGGGCCAAATCCGGCAAGCCGCTCGGCCGCTATTTTCCCGAACTGACAGCCATGTTGCGCGAATTCGACGCAAGAGATTTCGTCATCGACGGCGAAATCGTGATCGAGATTGACGGGCGGGCTTCGTTCGACGCCCTGCAAATGCGGCTTCATCCGGCGGAGAGCCGCATCCGCAAGCTGAGCCAGGAAATACCTGCGCAGCTGATCCTGTTCGATATGCTGGCAGCACCAGGTGGCAAGATCCTGCTCGAAAGATCGCTGCCTGAGCGACGAGCGGCTGTCGAAGACTTGGCCGCCAAATCTGACCGCCCGGCCATGCGGCTTTCGCCTTCCACGACAAGTCTTGCGACCGCCAAGCGATGGCTGCAAGGCGCCGGTCACGGCTCCACGGATGGCGTGGTCGCCAAGGCGCTGTCGGAGCCCTATCAGCCGGGCGAGCGCGCCATGATCAAGGTCAAGCGCCTGCGCACGGCCGACTGCGTGGTCGGTGGATTCCGCTATCTCAGCGCCAGGCGGCAGGTCGGCTCGCTGCTGCTTGGTCTCTACAACGACAGCGGCTTGCTCGACCATGTCGGCTTCACTTCGACCATAGGCAATGACGAGCGTCCGGCGATCACCGACAAGCTGGAAAAATTGCGCGAACCTCCCGGCTTCACCGGCAAGGCGCCTGGCGGGCCGAGCCGCTGGAGCACGGAACGCAGCGGAGAATGGGAGCCCGTGCGGCCGGAACTCGTCGTCGAGGTCCGCTTCGACCATGTCACCGGTGACCGCTTCCGGCACGGCACAAAATTGTTGCGCTGGCGGCCCGACAAAGCGCCGCGCCAATGCACCTTCGAACAGATCGAGTAGGTTCGAACCGCGATGTCTTCTCCCGCAGCAAGGATCGGAAGGCGGGCCCGGAGCGGTTTGCCGAATAGCCGAAGGAACAACTGATCCGCTCGGCGGTTCCTTGAATGGAGCAAAACGCGTGCAAGCGTCAGCATTGGAGAACGGGATGGAACCGCGCAACAAGCAACGATCCGCAAAACAGGATGAAGCCGAGGCTCCGACCATCGAACAGCAGGATCGGGACGACATCGAGGGCAGCAGAATTCTCCCCGACAGCGTCGTCGTGAATAGCGATCCGCAGGATGACGTCGAAGCGGAAGGCGCCCTTCCCGAGGAAGACGACGACAACCCCTATCAGAACAGCGATGAAGCCTTGCCGGATGACGAGGAAGAACGCGCGCTGTCGCGGGATCCCTCGAAGGAAGGAAGCCGGTTCGACGAGGTCTAATCCCCCGGTTCCAGCTTACCCGCCACGTCCCAGCGTTCGTTTGATGAACGCTTTCTGACTGGGTGCTTGGCCATTGCGAAGCGACCGATCAGGCGCCCCCTGCTCGACCAGACGAAACTTGTAGCGGTCGCGCACGAATTCGTTGAAGAACCGTCCTTTCGAAGAGGCCGCCTTGAAAGCCGCATAGGTCTCTGGTTCCACCTCCTCGTAATCATAGCGGTTGCCGCTCGGGACGAACCACACCGACAGGGTCTTGGTCGACGGATCGTAATACGTGTTGCGGATGGCGGTGGAAGGCATCTCGGACATCCTTGCTTTGCCAATGCGTAATCCCCGGGCAATCAGGAGGTTCCGACAGCCTTACCCCGCAGACTGTTACGCTCCGATCGCAGGCCGGCTTCGATGTGCTTTTCGACAACACCGCATTGGCCTACTTTGCCCGCGCGGTGGCCGCACCGCACCGGTATGCCTCACGCAAAAGGACTGATATGACCCGCCCGCAAGGAACCATAGCGCCGATATTGACGCCGTTCGAAAACGACGGCGGCATCGCGCGCGACCTCTGGATAGCGCATGCCAAATGGGTGCTGGATCAGGGCGCGCATTTCCTGTCGCCGTTCGGCACCACCGGCGAGGCGCTGTCGCTGTCGCTGCGCGAACGCATCGAGGCGCTGGAGTGGCTGGTCGACGCCGGCATTTCGCCTGGCCGGCTGATGCCCGGCACCGGCGTCACCGCGCTGCCCGAAACCGTCGAGCTGTCGGCCCATGCGGCGCGCCTCGGCTGCGCCGGCGTCATGGTGCTGCCGTCGTTCTTCTACACGGCCGTCGGCGACAACGGCCAGGCGCGCTATTACAGCGAACTGATCGAGCGGGTGGCGAGCCCGGCGCTGCGCGTGATCCTCTATCACATCCCGCAGAATTCCGGCGTGCCGGTGAGCCCTGCCCTCACCGCCCGGCTGAACGAGGCGTTTCCCGACACCGTCGTCGCTTACAAAGACAGCGCCGGCGACTGGAACAATACCGCCGCCGTCATCGCCGCCGCGCGCAACGTTTCGGTCTTCCCGAGCTCGGAAGCGCAACTGACCAAGGGGCTCGCCGGCGGCGCAGCCGGATGCATCTCGGCGACGGTCAACCTGAATGCCAGGGCGATCCGCGCCCTCTACGACGCGACGTTGGCGGGACAGGACACCGCCGAGGCGGATGCGGCGATCAAGGCGTTCCGCAAAATCATCCAGGACGCCGGCCTCATCCTGGCGATGAAGGCCGTGCTGGCGGTGAAATCCGGCGACAGCCGCTGGCTGAACCTGCGCGCCCCGCACGAGAACGCGACGCTGGAGAGCGGCAGGGCCCTGGTCGCTGCTCTCGGTCCTTTGGCCGACCACATCGGCCGGAATTGAGGCCAGCATCATGTCGGGCCAGGACGAACGTCGATGCTTCGGGCTGCCTGCTGCTGCCCGGGCTGGTCGACGCACATGTGAGCCGGCTGACGCACATCGGCGCGCCGATCAGTCCGGAGCGGGCATGACGCGCCACATCTTGGCTTGCAGCCAGGTCCACCCTCTGTTTCCCTATACCGAGGCTATAGAGCCTGATTCTGCTCTTGGCGTGTCCAAAGGATCGCGCCGTACCTGGAAAACAATACGCCAGGTGCATTCCAAGGAGACACGGCGATGAACACCGCGACACGGCCTGCAATTTCGGAAATGAGGCCGCAGATAACGGTCGTCGGTGTCGGCGGTGGTGGTGGAAACGCGATCAACAACATGATTGCCGAGAAGCTGCAGGGCGCCGAGTTCATCGTCGCCAATACCGACGCACAGGCGCTCGCGATGTCGAAAGCGTCGAGGCGGATCCAATTGGGGGCTCACATCACGGAAGGCTTGGGCGCCGGCTCGCTGCCCGAAGTAGGGCGCGCCGCGGCAGAAGAATCGATCGACGAAATCATGGACCACCTTGCGGGAACGCACATGTGTTTCGTGACCGCAGGCATGGGAGGCGGGACTGGAACCGGCGCTGCGCCCGTCATCGCGAATGCTGCGCGCGCAGCCGGAATCCTGACGGTGGCGGTCGTCACCAAACCGTTTACCTTCGAGGGGAAGCGCCGCATGCAGTCGGCCCAGGAAGGCATCGAGCGGCTTCGCGAATGCGCCGATACGGTGATCGTCATCCCGAACCAGAACCTCTTCAGGATCGCCGACGCCAAGACGACATTTGCCGATGCCTTCGCCATGGCCGATCGCGTCCTTTACTCGGGCGTCGGCTGCATCACCGATCTCATCGTCAAGGAGGGCCTGATCAATCTCGATTTCGCCGATGTGAAGTCGGTAATGCGCGACATGGGCCGCGCAATGATGGGAACCGGCGAAGCCACGGGCGAAGGCCGCGCCAAGAAGGCTGCCGAGGCTGCCATTGCAAACCCTCTGCTGGACGAAGCTTCCATGATCGGCGCCAAGGGCGTCCTCGTCTCGATCTCCGGGGGCAACGACATGACGCTGTTCGAAGTCGACGAGGCCGCCACCCGCATACGCGAAGAGGTCGACGCTGATGCCGACATCATTGTCGGCGCCATATTCGACCAGGCGCTGGCCGGGAAATTCAGGGTGTCGGTCGTCGCGACGGGATTGCGGCAGGGAGCCGAAGTACCGCTGTAAGCGGATCCAGAATGCGCAAGGGCCGGCGGCGAGCCAGCCCCTTGCCTGAAGCATGTCTTTGTCCCGAGACCGCTGCACACTTTCGGGAGACATGCTCGAAATCCCATAATTGTCAGGCCGGAAGCGCCCCGGAAGCCCGGCGGCGACCGGCCGTCCGCCAATCGTCCTGGCTGAGTTTGGTTCCTTGGGGA
The DNA here is from genome assembly GCF_006442795.2 of Mesorhizobium sp. B1-1-8. Taxonomy (NCBI): domain Bacteria; kingdom Pseudomonadati; phylum Pseudomonadota; class Alphaproteobacteria; order Hyphomicrobiales; family Phyllobacteriaceae; genus Mesorhizobium; species Mesorhizobium sp. B1-1-8. The sequence continues at coordinate 2,461,290 of NZ_CP083956.1, read as the reverse complement.
CGGAGGCTTAGTTCGCGTCACCTGCCATTAATAATGATATCTCAGCCATCAGTAGTTGACTGTGGCGCATTTCTATATATGCTGCAACTTGTAGAGACCATGCCTGAGACTTGATCTATGGGAGAGCGAGCGTGATAACTGCTCCTCAGTTGCGGGCCGCACGGGCGCTCCTTGGCATCGATCAGCGCAAGCTGGCCGAGTTGTCCGACCTCTCGGTGCCGACGATCCAGCGCATGGAGGCCAGCGACGGAGTGATCCGCGGCAACGTCGATTCCCTGATGAAGTTGATAGCGGCGCTCGACAGCGCCGGCGTCGAACTGATCGGCGAAGGCGCGGCGAGCGTCGCGGGCGGGCGCGGCGTGAGGCTAAAGGCGGATTTCAATCCCGCCCGAATTTTGGGCGACCGTGATGCGGAAGCCAATGTGAGGAGCGTGGCGTGATTTCGGCTGTCGCGCTCCTTTTGTGGAGTGTCGCCGCATTTCTGGGGATCGCCGTATTTGCTGTCGCCGCCGGTCGAAAGGACCGCGCAACCAGTCTGGTCTACGGCGCGACCCTTTATTGCTCGGCCCTGGCATTCGCGATTGCAATAAGCCGCCTTGCTGCCGATCCGGGCGCCATATCGGCTGTCACGCTACCGCTTGGCCTACCCTGGATCGGCGCGCATTTCCGCCTGGACGCGCTCTCGGGTTTCTTTCTCGTCGTCGTCAATCTCGGCGCCACGGTCGCCAGCCTCTACGGGCTTGGCTATGGCCGTCACGAGCCCGCGCCGCATCGGGTGCTGCCGTTCTTTCCCGCGTTCCTCGCCGGGATGAATATGGTCGTGCTGGCGGACGATGCCTTCACCTTCCTGCTCTCATGGGAGTTCATGTCGCTCGCCTCGTGGGCCCTGGTCATGGCGCATCATCGCGAACAGGCCAACACAAGAGCCGGCTTCATCTATCTGCTGATGGCGAGCTTCGGCACGCTGGCGTTGCTGCTCGCTTTCGGTCTGCTGTCGGGACCAGGCGGGAACTACACGTTCGAAGCGATGCGCGCCGTCGGACCCACCCCGCTCGTCGCCACGATTGTCCTGGTCCTCGTGCTGCTCGGCGCAGGATCCAAGGCTGGCCTCGTTCCCTTGCACGTCTGGTTGCCCCTGGCTCACCCCGCAGCGCCAAGTCACGTTTCGGCGCTGATGAGCGGCGTCATGACCAAGGTTGCCGTCTACGGCTTCATTCGCGTCGTTTTCGACCTGCTCGGCGCGCCGACATGGTGGTCGAGCGTGGTCGTGCTCGCCCTTGGAGGCCTGACCGCGGTTCTGGGCATCCTCTACGCTTTGATGGAAAAGGACCTCAAGCGTCTCCTCGCCTACAGCACGATCGAGAATATCGGCGTCATTTTTGTAAGCCTTGGTCTGGCGCTCGCCTTCAAGGCGAACGCGATGCCGCTGGCCTCGGCACTGGCGCTGACCGCGGCGCTCTTCCACGTTCTCAACCACTCATTCTTCAAAAGTCTGCTTTTCTTCGGCGCCGGCGCCGTGCTGACGGCGACCGGCGAGCGCAACATGGAGAAGCTGGGCGGCCTTATCCACAACATGCCTCTCACCAGCTTCGTCTTTCTCATCGGCTGTGTCGCGATCTCCGCGCTGCCGCCCTTCAACGGCTTCGTTTCGGAATGGCTGGCCTTCCAGGCAATATTGCAAAGCCCCGACCTGCCGCAATGGGGCCTGAAGGTCATCGTGCCCGCCGTAGGCGGCCTGCTGGCGTTATCGGCGGCCTTGGCAGCGGCCTGCTTCGTAAAGGCGTTCGGGATAACTTTCCTCGGCCGGGCGCGGACTGCGGTGGTCGAACAGGCGCATGAAGTCGATCGCCTCTCGCTGGCGGCGATGTTCATCCTCGCGGTGCTTTGCCTGCTTGCCGGCATCCTGCCGGGGCTTGTCATAGACGGCCTGTCATCGGTGACGCTTTCGCTCGTCGGCAACCGCATGCCGGTCCAGATGGCACAGCCATGGCTGTCGATCGTCCCGATCGCCGAGAGCCGCAGTTCCTACAACGGCTTGCTGGTATTTGTCTTCATCGCGTTTTCGGCATCGCTGGCGGCGCTTGCGATCCATCGCTTCGCATCGCGTGCGCTTCGTCGTGGTCCCGCCTGGAGTTGCGGCTTCACGGATGTGACGCCGGCGGCGCAATACACGGCAGTGAGCTTCGCGCAACCCATTCGTCGGGTCTTCGGCACATATGCATTTCGCGCACGGGAAAAGGTCGACATGCCGCCGCCTGGCGGGACCGGACCGGCCCGCCTGGATGTCGAGATGCACGATCTCATCTGGGAGAGGCTCTATCAGCCGCTCACCGGTGCCGTCGGCTTTGCAACCGACCGGCTCAACCATCTCCAGTTTCTGACGATCCGGCGCTACCTGACCCTGGTCTTTCTCTACCTCGTCGCCTTACTCCTGGTACTCGCGCTATGGCCCTGATCCTCGCCTTGATCGTGCAGGGAGCGCAGATGGTGCTGGTGCTGGCGCTCGCACCGCTGCTGACCGGCTTCGTGCGCAAGGTAAAGGCAAGGCTGCAGCGGCGCCGGGGTCCTCCCCTCGTCCAACCTTATCGCGATCTGATACGGCTGATGCGCAAGGAGGTCGTCCTGGCGCACAACGCATCGTGGCTGTTCCGGGTGACGCCCTACTTGATCTTTGCCGCCACCTGGGTTGCAGCCGCGCTCATTCCTACCTTCGCGACCGGCCTCACCTTCAGCTGGACCGCCGATCTGATCGCCATCGTCGCCCTTCTCGGCAGCGCGCGCTTCTTCCTGGCCCTGGCGGGGATGGATGTCGGCACCAGCTTTGGCGGCATCGGTTCCAGTCGTGAGGTCATGATCGCATCGCTGGCCGAACCCGCCATGCTGCTCATCGTGTTCAGCCTGGCGCTGGTTGCGGGAGCCACCCAACTGTCCACTGTGGCGGCTTTCATGAGCTCGTCCGAAGTTGGATTGCGCGTCTCGCTCGGGATGTCGCTCATCGCTCTCGTCATGGTGGCAATCGCCGAGAACGCCCGCATACCGGTCGACAACCCGGCAACGCATCTTGAGCTCACGATGGTCCACGAGGCGATGGTGCTGGAATATTCCGGCCGCCACCTGGCGATGATCGAGCTCGCCGCGTCACTCAAGCTCCTGCTTTATGTGTCGCTGATTTCCTGTGTCTTCGTTCCCTGGGGACTGGCTGCCGCCGGCGCCGGACCGACGCCTTATGTTTTCGGCATCGTAGCCTATGTCGGCAAGCTCGCCGCGGGCGGCGTTCTGCTTGCCGTGTTCGAAACCGCTATCGCCAAGATGCGCGTCTTCCGGGTTCCGGATTTCCTGGGGGCGGCGCTGATGCTGGCCCTGCTCGGCACGCTCCTGCTGTTCGTCTCGCGGAGCCTCTGATGAACGGCCTCACATTCGACATCGCCCATTTGCTCGCCGGCAGCCTGGTGCTGGTCAGCTTCATGATGCTCTATCAGGACCGCCTCTTTGCGCTGATCAATGTCTTTGCGCTTCACGCAGTCGTTCTCGCGCTTTCCGTCGCCTGGCAGGCCTACATCCAGGACGCGCACCATCTTTATGTGACGGCGGCGATCGCGCTCGTCTTCAAGGCGATCGTCATTCCCGTCGGGCTTCACCGTATCATTCAGCAGTTGGGCATCCACCGCGACATCGAGACTGCCGTCGGCATCGGCCCGACGATGCTCGCCGGAATTGGCCTGGTGGCCCTGTCCATGGTGCTGATGCTGCGGGTCACGGCCGCTGCCGATCCGCTTGCCCGCGAGGATCTGGCGTTCGCGCTGTCCATCATCCTGCTTGGGCTGCTGGTGATGGTCACCCGGCGCAATGCCGTCAGTCAGGTTGTCGGGTTCATGTCGCTGGAGAACGGCCTGGTTCTGGCAGCCACGGGTGCAAAGGGCATGCCGCTCGTCGTCGAGATCAGTGTCGCCTTCTCGATCCTGATTGCCTTCATCGTCATCGGCGTCTTCCTGTTCCGCATTCGCGAACGGTTCGACTCGGTCGATGTCGGTGCGCTTGACGAATACCGGGGGGAACGCCAATGACCGGGCTTCCTCCCTTCGACGCGGTAGCCGCCATATTGCTGGTTCCCATCGGCGCGGCCGCCCTTCTGGCAACGCTGCCGAACTACAAGGTGAGTGCGAAGGTCAACGTCGCCGCGAGCTTTCTTACCCTGCTCGCCGCGCTGTCGCTCTTCGTCATGGATCGGCCGGAGCCGGGTCAATACCTGCTGGTCGACGATCTCAATATCGTTTTCATCGTGCTCAACACGTTCGTCGGTTTCACCACCAGCGTCTTCAGCGCCTCCTATATCTCGCACGAACTGGACACTGGACGGCTGACGCCGACAAACCTGCGGTTCTACCACGCGATGTACCAAATCATGTTGTTCGGCATGAACCTGGCGTTCGTCTCGAACAACATCGGTCTGATGTGGGTGGCAGTCGAGCTTGCCACGTTATCCACCGTGCTCATGGTCGGTATCTACCGCACGCACGAGGCGCTGGAAGCGGCCTGGAAATATTTCATCCTCGGCAGCGTCGGCATCGCATTGGCGCTGTTCGGCACCATCCTCGTCTACATGGCCGCCCAACCAGTGGTCGGCGAAGGGACGAACGCGATGGTCTGGACGGTGCTTATCGGGCGGGCCAAGGACTTCGACGCGGCCCTGCTCAACGTCGCATTCATCTTCCTGTTGCTCGGCTACGGAACGAAAGTCGGACTTGCCCCTTTGCATGCCTGGCTTCCAGACGCGCATGCCGAAGGTCCGACGCCGATTTCCGCGGTGCTGTCGGGCTTGCTCCTCAACGTTGCCCTCTATGCCGTGCTGCGCTTCAAGTTGCTGCTCGCCGCAAGCCCGGACGCGATAGCACCTGGACCATTGATGATCGCGATGGGCCTCGCCTCGTTGATTTTCGCCGGCTTCATGCTCTACCGCCGCCGCGACATCAAACGCCTGTTCGCGTATTCCTCGATCGAACATATGGGCATCATCGTGTTTGCCTTTGGCATGGGAGGCCCGCTCGCCAACTTTGCCGGCCTGCTGCACATGGTCATGCACAGCCTGACCAAGTCGGCCATATTTTTCGCGGTGGGTCACATCGCCCAGATCAAGGGCACGCAAAGGATCGCCGACATACGGGGACTTACGGAAACCCATCCCGGGCTTGGCTGGGCACTGGTCGTTGGCGTCGTCGCCATTGCCGGCCTGCCGCCGCTCGGCATTTTCATGAGTGAATTCCTGGTGGTGAGCTCGACATTTGCGAGGCAGCCGTTTCTGGCCATTCCTCTGGTTTTCGGGCTTCTGGTCGCTTTTGGCGCACTGTTGCTGCGACTGACAGGTGCTGCCTTCGGCGCGCCGCACGGCAACACGGCGCCCGCCGAGGCGTCCTACGTGCCGATGTATTCCCATCTGATGCTGGTGTTTGCAGCCGGCATCTATCTGCCGCCGCCGCTGGTCTCATGGTTCCAGCATATCGCCGACATTCTTGGATGAAGGAAGGGAAGAACCGTGCCCGCGCTGATCGATCTCATCCTGGCCGGCCGCCGCGTCGACAATCACATGCCTTGGGCGCGCGCCGCGGTTGCCCCGAAAATCTGGAGCTATGCCATCGAACAGCTGGTCGAGAACGACTGGAGCCTGCTCGATCTCTGGGGCGAGCCGGGAGCTGTCCATATGGCGCTTCTCGACGAAAATGCCGGGAACGTCGGGGTCGTCAGCCTCGAATGCCCGGACGGCCGTTATCCATCGGTCGGCCGGCTGCATCCGCCCGCAATACGTCTTGAGCGTGCGGCCGCCGATCTGTTCGGGCTCCTGCCGCAGGGTTTGCCCGACACCCGGCCGTGGCTGGATCACGGCCAATGGGGCGTCAGCCATCCGCTGGCAGCGCATTCTCAGACTGCGGCCGCCGCTGCGCATTCCTATCATTTCCTGCCCGTTGAAGGAGAGAGCCTGCACCAGATCCCTGTCGGCCCCGTGCATGCCGGCATAATCGAGCCGGGGCATTTCCGGTTCACGGCGAGCGGCGAAACGGTCGTCCGGCTTGAGGCACGCCTCGGCTATGTGCACAAGGGCATTGAGGGCCTGATGACGGGGTCGACGCTCGACCAATCCGCCAGGCTGGCAGGCAGGGTTTCCGGCGACAGCACGGTGGCATATTCTTTTGCCTTTGCCCGCGCGGCCGAAGCGGCATTGGGCGTCGAGCCGCCGCCGCGCGCCGTGTGGTTGCGCGCGCTTATGGCCGAGCTGGAGCGTCTGGCCAATCATCTGGGCGATATCGGAGCCATTTGCAACGACGCTTCCTTCGCACTCATGCATGCGCATTGCGGCGTGCTGCGCGAGCGCGTGCTGCGCGCAAACGACACCGCCTTCGGCCATCGTTTGATGCGCGATCGAATCGTGCCGGGCGGGGTAACGGGCCACCTCGACGATGAAGGGACGAACGCTGTTCGCGCATTGATCGTGGAAATCAGGCGACGCTTCCCCGCTCTGGTCGAACTTTACGACAACACCGCATCGCTGCAGGACCGCACCGTCGCCACCGGTCGGCTCAAGGCCGGTCTGGCACGGCAATACGGTGCGGGCGGCTTTGTCGGACGAGCCTCCGGCCGGGATTTCGACGCGCGGCGCAATCTTGGCTATCCGCCCTATGGCGAGCTCGCCTTCGATGTGCCCCTGCTTCAGGAGGGCGACGTGAACGCACGCGTCTGGATACGCATCCGCGAGGTCGAGCAGAGCCTGTCCCTGGTCGAACAAATCCTGGAACGGCTGCCGGACGGCCCTATCCGCGTCGATGTCGCGGACGCGGGCGAGCCGCGTGAGGGACTGGCGCTCGTCGAGGGATTTCGGGGCGACGTTCTGGTCTGGCTCCGTATGGCTGAAAACGGTGTGGTCGAGCGATGTCGCCTACGCGATCCGTCGTGGTTCCAATGGCCGCTCATTGAAGCAGCGATCGAGGAAAACATCGTTGCCGACTTTCCGCTCTGCAACAAGTCGTTCAACTGCTCCTATTCCGGCCATGATCTCTAGGCTCATTTGGCTCCAAGACAGGTTGTCATGCGCAAGCACCTCTTCCAGGGCCTGATGTGGCCTCCTCTCACCGAGATGCCGCCAGAGGCGGACCAGTCGGCGATCGATGAACTCGCCCGCGCGCTCGACGGCGCCGCCCGCAAGCGGCTCGGGCGAAGCCTGTCGATCCGTGCGGTCGACGCAGGTTCCTGCAACGGCTGCGAGCTTGAAATGCATGGGCTCAACAATGCTTTTTACGACATCGAGCGCTTCGGTATCCGTTTTGTGGCTTCGCCACGTCATGCCGATGTGCTGATGGTCACGGGACCGGTCACCAGGAACATGCGCGAGGCGCTGAAGCGAACCTATGACGCAACGCCCAATCCCAAATGGGTGGTCTCGATCGGCGATTGCGCAAAGGACGGCGGCTGCTTCGCAGGAAGCTATGCCATCGTCGGCGGAATATCCGAGGTGATACCCGTGGATCTGCATATCGGCGGTTGCCCGCCGCCGCCGATCAGGATTCTGCAAGGATTGCTCGCTTTGCTCGATCGCGTGGATGTAAAGGCCGGCGCTTCCTGACAGGCGCAACAATTTGCAAGATCCGGCGTGATTGCAAGCCTCGCGGACACGCGCCGCTCCCGGCGAATTGCCACCTTCCCGACGTTCTGCCATGGTCTCGACCCAACCTTGGGGTCCGCTTCATGCATGTTCGTCCATTCCGGATTGCGATCGACGACGATGCACTCACGGACCTTCGGATGCGGCTTGATGCGGTCAGGTGGCCGTCGGCTCTCGACGCGGAAAGCTGGGATGACGGTGCCAGTCTCGCTTTTCTCAAAAGACTGATCGCCTACTGGCGCGACCGGTTCGACTGGCGCGCGCAGGAAGCCAGGCTGAACCGGCTGCCTCAGTTTCTTGCCGACATCGATTCGCTCTCGATCCACTTTATCCATCAGCGGGGCAACGGCCCATCGCCGATTCCGCTGGTGCTCACCCATGGCTGGCCGGGTTCCTTCTTCGAGATGGAGAAGATCGTACCGCTGTTGACCGATCCGGCATCGCATGGTGGAGACGCCATGGACGCCTTCCATGTCGTCGTGCCGTCTCTGCCTGGTTATGGCTTCTCGGACGCACCGAGGCAGCCCGGCGTCGGGCCGCATCATATCGCCGAGCTGTGGCACAAGCTCATGGCAGGTCTCGGCTATAATCGTTTCGGCCTGCAAGGGGGCGACATCGGCGCGGGCGTTTCGACCTGGCTGGCGCACCGGTTCCCCGAGGACGTGATCGCGCTGCACCTCAACTACATCCCGGGAAGCTATCGACCGCCGCTTGGCGGCGGGCTGGCGCCCGTCTCGGAGGAGGAGCAGGCTTTCCTCGAAAACTCCGCCAAATGGACCGATGCCGAGGGCGCCTACGCGCATCAGCACGGCACCAAGCCGCAAACCCTGGCTTATGCATTGACGGACTCGCCGGTCGGCCTCGCGGCGTGGATGGTGGAGAAGTTCCGCTCCTGGAGCGACTGCGATGGCGATGTGACGCGGGCGTTTACCCTGGACGACCTGCTGACGGAAATCTCGCTCTACTGGTTTAGCGGGACGCTTGCTTCTTCTCTTCGTCTCTACAAGGAGGGCCGCCGGCGCCCGTTGCATTTTGTTGCCGGCGACCGCATCACGCCGCCAACCGCGGTGGCGATGTTTCCGCATGAACTGCCCATGCCGCCGCGCAGCTGGGTTGAGCGATGCTATAATTTGGTGCGTTGGACGCAGATGGCAAAGGGCGGTCACTTTGCGGCTATGGAGCAACCGGAACTGCTCGCCGGCGATATCCGCGCCTTCTTCAGACCTTTCAGGGCCGGCTCGCAGTAGACGGTAAGGCTCTTTCAAGCATGTCGCGTGAAAAAGGATCACGTGACATTCTTTAAGTCTTTGATGTTTAGCATGTCTTTGTCCCGAAACCGCTGCACACTTTCGGGAGACATGCTTTAGGCGTTACGGAGCGGCAGCTGCCGGAATGGGGCAGCTCATGTCCCCTTCCTTGCAGTTCAGGTAGCCTTCGAAGGCCTCGACGCGGGATTGTGTCAGGCCGCCCATGCATTGCGCGACCAGCATTGGCATCATGCTTCCTCCAGCCGCCCCGGCGGTCTGGAAATCGCACTCGGCGTCGCGAAATTTGGCCCAGTCGCGCTGGGCTTGAATCAGAAGCTTTTTGGTGTCCGCGTCGTCCTTGAGGCGCGCTTCTATCTGCTTATAAAGTTCGTTGAGCTGCTTGTCGGATTTCTTGAACGCAGCGTCGGCACACTGGTCCATGCTGGCCTGGTCCTTGGCATTGCTATAGCATTCGTCCTGGGCGAATGCGAAAGCCGGCATCGACACAAACAGCACGGCAGTCAATATCGCGGTTTTCATAGTTTGTCCTCCGTTTGGTATCTGCGGGGTGTGTATCAGCCGGAATCGCCGTCGCCCGACAGGCGCCTTCCGATCTGATGCTGATTGCGCCCATCCGAGAAGGACAGAGCTTCGCCGGCTCTCGAAATGAGTGAGCTACAGGCCATTCGACGACTTAGGCTTGCTGTCGTAATCTCTTGCGTCGAGGGGAAGCTCCCCAGGGGGAGGCGCACCAACGAGTGTCGATTTCACTCTCCATGCTTAGCGCCCATCCGCCCAAGCATGCCAATAAACAATCCCGCTACGCGGTTGCCATTGCCAAAAACTGCATCCGAAATCTGCTCATAGCAAGGAAAAAATGCCATATTTCGGGCAGAATTTGGAAAATGATTAATAGTCAGAGTGAGCGTCGGCTATTTTAGAAGTAACTTAATTATAACAAACAGCATTATGTTAGAACATACGCCAGTTTATTCTTTTGTTGCATGTTTGCGAAAGCTTTATCGCCAAATTGCGCAGTCCATATAAAATGCATCAATCGCGCTGGCGGCCAGATTTAGCCGGTCCGACAACACCATCTGATCATGGCTGAGGGCGCAAGCGCTCAACGCACGATCTTGACGCACATCGGCGTGCCGATCTCGATCGCCCTCCCGGTATCGGTCAGCATGCCGCTGTCGGCGTCGCGGGCGAAGATCGAGATGCGGTCGGCATTCTGGTTGGCGGAGAACAGATGACCGCCAGACGGCGTCAGCGCCAGATTGCGCGGGGTCGCGCCGCCGCAAGGGATGTAGTCGACCAAGCCCAGGGCGCCGGTCTGCTGGTCGACCGCCATGATGACGACGCTGTCGTGGCCACGGTTGGAGCCATAGATGAAGCGCCCGTCCGGCGCGATCTGGATATCGGCGCAGTGGTTGCCGTCGCGCGCCTCGGCCGGCACCGCCGGCTTGGCATCGATCAGCGACAACCTGCCTGTGGCGTCGAGAGCCATCGATACAACAGTCGAATCCAACTCGTTCATGATGAAGACGAAGCGTCCGTTCGGATGCAAGGCTATATGACGCGGGCCGGCGCCTGGCGCCAATGCGGATTCGGCGAGCCTGGTCAGGCCGCCATCGCGCTCGATCCGATAGCACACCAACCGGTCTATGCCGAGGTCGGCGACGATCGCCGTCCCACCGGCGATCGTCTCCGTCACGCTGTGGGCGTGCGAGCGCTCCTGCCGCGCCGTATTCGGACCGGTGCCTTTATGCGAAACGCTGGCCAAAGGCGGCGACAGGGCACCGTCCTTATCAAAGCCATAGACCGCCACTGCCCGATCCGGGCCGCCCTTGCCCATGCCGTAATTGGCGACCAGCAGCTTGGTGCCGTCACGCGTAATGGTGTTGTGCGCGGTGATGCTGCCCAGAGACGGCTGCTTGTTGAGATAGCCCAGCGTGCTCGAGGCGCGGTCGAAGCTGTAAGCCGACACGGTCCCTTCGCGCCAGGTGAACACTTCCGAATTGGCATAGAGGCGGGAGCCGTCCGAAGTCACCGACAGGAATGTCGGATTGTCGACGTCATTGGTCTCGGCCAGCTTTTGTATCTCCAGCGTGCTTTCGTCAAAACTGTAGACGCTGAGACCGAGGCCGCGCGCGCCCTGAAAATACGGCGCCTCGCGGTTCAGGCTGCCGACAAAAACCAGATGACCGTTCGCCATGTTTTTCCTCCCTGCCCCGCGGCGCTTCGGCGCGCGGGAGCGGCCAAAATTTCGCCTGTAGTCGCTTGCAACGCAACCCCATATGTGAAAATACTATTTACAAAAGAAGATTGACGGGAGGAAGACGTCGTGCTTTTCGACGCGTTGATGCATGCTCACGCCCTGCTGCCGTGCCTGGCGCAGCGCCTGCGGAGTCGTTCATGACCGACTTCGCCCCGACGGTCGGCGTCGCCTCGACATACCCTAAAAATATGCCCGAGGATCACGCTGCCCTGCCGGTGTGGAACGCCGAAAACTGGTTCTACGAAGACTGGCCGGTCGGCCACAAAATCCGCTCGTTGCGGCGAACCATGGCCGAAGGCGACAGCTATCTGTTCAACACGCTGGTGCTCGACATCCACCCTTACGTGCAGGACCAGATGTTTGCCGAGACCGAAGGCATTTTCGGCAAGCGGCTGATCGCCGGAGCCTTTGTCTTCTCGGCTGGCCTCGGGCTGGTCGCCACCAACTGCGTCAACGCCTTTTCCTACGGTTATGACAAGCTGCGCTTCATAAAACCTGTCTTCATCGGCGACACGATCTATTCGATCCGCTCCAACCTCGACAAGAAGCCCCGCTACAAGGAGATGGGGCTGATCCGCGCCAGCTATGAGGTGTTCAAGGGCGAAGGCGAGCTCGTTCTCTATTGCGAGCATCTGCAGACGGTGAAGTATCGCAACCCGGCCGATTTCGTCGGCAAGACGGAGAAATAGCGATGGCAGCCGAATTGCCGCTCGCCGGTCTCGTCGTCGTCGACATGAGCCAGTTCCTGTCCGGGCCCTATTGCTCGCTCAGGCTGCTCGACCTCGGCGCCCGCGTCATCAAGATCGAGCGCCCTGACGGCGGCGACCTGTCGCGCCGGCTCTATCTCAGCGACACCGAGATCGGCGGCGATTCCACCATCTTCCATGCGATCAACCGGGCCAAGGAAAGCCTTGCCATTGATCTGAAAAACGAGGCCGACCTGGCTGTACTGCGCGGCCTGCTGGCCAAGGCCGACGTGCTGGTCCAGAATTTTCGGCCGGGTGTCATCGAGCGGCTCGGTTTCGACTACGGCGCTGTGCGCAAGATCAACCCGCGCCTGGTCTACGCCTCGATCAGCGGCTATGGCGAGGAAGGGCCATGGGTCAAACGGCCGGGCCAGGACCTGCTGGCGCAGTCGCGTTCCGGCGTCATGTGGCTGAACGGCGACGAGGACCAGGGGCCGGTGCCCTTCGGCCTCGCTATCGGCGACATGCTGGCGGGCGCTGCCTGCGCGCAAGGCATCCTGGCCGCGCTGGTGCGGCGCGGCATCACCGGCGAGGGCAGCCATATCGAAACCAGCCTTTTGGAAGCGCTGGTCGATTTCCAGTTCGAGGTGCTGACCACGCATCTCAATGACGGCCGCCGTTTGCCGAGGCGCTCCAGTTTCCGCAGCGCGCACGCCTATCTGTCGGCGCCCTACGGCGTCTATCCGGCCAAGGACGGCTACCTCGCCATCGCCATGACGCCGATCCCCAAACTGGCCGACCTGTTGTCGCTCGAGGAACTGGCACCCTATCGCGACAGACCGGCATCCTGGTTTACCGCGCGCGACGACATCAAGGCAATTATCGCGCAGAGGATCGCGACCAAAACGATCGAGGAATGGCTGGCCATTCTGGAGCCGGCCGACATCTGGTGCGCCAAGGTGCTGACCTGGCCCGAAATGCTGGCGAGCGAGGGCTTCCAGGCGCTCAATATGCTGCAGACGGTGACGCGCGAGGACAATGTTTCCATCCTCACCACCAGCTCGCCCCTCCGCGTCGACGGCGTCCGCACCAAGGTCGATCGGGCAGCCCCCCGCATCGGTGAGCACAGCGCCGCGATCCGCGAGGAGTTCGGCCTGTGAGGCTCAAGCTCAAGGGCATGACCTGGAGCCATCCGCGCGGCTACGATCCGATGGTCGCCTGCTCGGCCCTGTGGCGGGCGCGGACCGGCGTTGCGGTCGAATGGGACAAGCGCTCGCTGCAGGATTTCGAGTCCTTCCCGGTCGAGGAACTGGCGCGCGCCTACGACCTCATCGTCATCGACCATCCGCATGTCGGCCAGATCACGGCGGAGCGCTGCCTCGAGCCGCTGGACGTCGCCGGCCGCGAAGCGGACCGTGCCGCACTTGCCTCCGGCAGCGTCGGCCGGTCCTATCCGAGCTACACATGGCAAGGGCGGCAATGGGCCTTCCCGATCGATGCGGCGACACAGGTCCAGGTCTGGCGTCCGGATGCGCTCGATGCGCCGGCTGCAAAGTGGAGCGAAGTGCTCGACCTCGTCCGGCAGGGCCGCGTGCTGCTGCCGCTGCGGCCGCCGCATTGCCTGATGACCTTCTTCACGCTGGCCGGCAATCGCGGGCATCCCTGCGCCACCGATCCGTCGCGAGATCTCATCGACGTCGCGGCCGGCAGCGAGGCCTTCGAGACCATGCGTGAGATCGCCACGCTGGTCGACCCGGCCTGTTTCGCGATGGATCCGATCGCCGTTTTTGAACGCATGACAGAGGCCGGCTCCCGGTTCGTCTGCGCGCCACTGATCTACGGCTATGTCTCCTATGCGGTGGCCGGCTTTCGTGCGCACCGCCTGGCATTCACCGACATCCCGGTTACCGGTTCCGGCGGCCCGGTCGGCTCGGCGCTCGGCGGCACCGGGATCGCCGTGTCGGCTTTCTCAGAGTCAAAAGCGGCCGCGATCGACTTCGCCTACTGGATATCCAGCGGTGAGGTTCAGCGCGGCCCATACGCCTCGGCCGGCGGGCAGCCCGGCCATGCCGCGGCCTGGGAAGACCAGGCCGTCAACGCGGCGACCGGCAATTTCTACCGGGATACCCGCGCGACGCTGGAAGGCGCATGGGTGCGGCCGCGCCATGACGGCTACATGGCGTTCCAGCAGGCGGCTTCCGACCGCATCAATGACGGCCTGACTTCAGGGCATCGGGCCGGCCAGGTCGTTGCCGATCTCAATCGCTTGTTCCGGGAGGGTAGCCCGGCACAGGTGTCCGGCGCTGCCGGTGGAGGAGCCTGAAAGAAAACCGAACGGAGGAGACAAAATGAAAAGCATGATCCGCGGCCTGCTGGCCGCAACCGCTCTGGCCTCGCTTGCGACGACCGCCCTTGCCGAAGATGTGCAAGGCGTCATCGGCGGCCTGCCGACGGAACTCAAGGCGCAGTATGACGGCGCGCCGCAGAAGGTGCTGCCTTCGGCCTGGGACAATTTCACCCCGCCGCCGAAGCCGTGGAAATGGTGCCACTCGGAATCCTATCAGGGCAATCCCTGGCGCGTCACCGTGACCAAGGAGCTGAAGCGTTTGGTCGACGGGCTCATCGCCGACGGCAGCGTTTCCAGCTTCGAAGTGGCAGATTCCAACAACGACGCCAGCCAGCAGATCAACCAGATCCGCGCCTTCATCGACAAGAAATGCTCGATTATTACTTCGATCCCCGGCTCGGCGACCGCGCTTGACGATGCGATCGATGCAGCCGCCAAGGCCGGCATCCCGTTCATCACCGCGGCCGGTTCGGTGACCAGCCCGAACGCGATCAACGTCGATTCCAACTATGCGCGCTGGGGCTATGACATGATGACGGCGATCGGCAAGGCCGAGCCGGACGGCGCCAGCATCCTTTTGGTAGAAGGCATTGCCGGCCACCCGATCGTGGTGCAGGAACGCCAGGGCGCCGACAAGGCGCTGGCCGAAAACCCGAAGCTGAAGATCGCGCGCACCGTCAACGGCAACTGGACCGCCAATGTCACCAAGACGGTCGTGCTGCAGGCGATCGCCACCAATCCGGCACCGATCGATGCGGTGTGGACCACGGGCAGCGAAAGCCGCGTCGTCGCCGAGGCCTTCGCCGAAGCCGGACGGCCGGCGCCGTTGATCACCGGTTCGATCACTGGCGATGCGCTGGGCTACTGGAAGGCCAATCCCGACAAGTACCGTTTCGAGGGCCATGCCGTGCTGCCGCACTGGACCGCCGAGACGCTGTTTCGCGTCGGCGAGCGCATGCTCGACGGCCAGAAGCCGAAGCTGAACACGCTGCTGATCCCGATCCCGCCGGTCCACAGCGCCGATCTTGGCGCCTGGTACAAGGACTGCATGACGACGGATGCGGTCTCGATCTTCCCGATCCCGCCGAAGGATCCGATGCCGGACGAATGGCTCGACGCCTATTTCTCGAATCCGGCGCCGACCAAGGGCTGGGACTATTCGAAGGTGCCAGACGCCTGTGCAAAATGACGCCTGCGCGAAGTGACGCCGGCTCGAGTGAGTTTGAGCAAGCCGGCTCCTTTCTAGGAGCCGGCTAACCCTGTTTTGAAAATGCGACATGCTTGAAATCAGAAGCATATCCAAACGCTATGGCGAGACGGTCGCGCTCGCGGACGCTTCGATCGCGTTCCGCGCCGGCACCATCCACACCATCCTGGGCGAGAACGGCTCCGGCAAGAGCACGACGGTGAAGCTGCTCTCCGGCATCGTCCAGCCGGACAACGGCGCAATCTTTTTGCACGGCAAGCCCTTTTCGGGTGCCAACCCCTCGGCCTTCCAGGCGCAAGGCTTCGCCACGGTGTTCCAGGAAGTGCTGATCGCACCCGACCGCAGCGTCACGGACAACATCCTGCTTGGCCTCGACGGGCTGGTCCGGCGTTCCGTTCCGCGCAACGAGCGTCGCGACTGGGCATCCGCCGCGCTAAAGCGTTTTGCCATCACCGACGTGCCTCTAGACCTGCGCGCCGGCCTGCTGCCGCTTGCCGCGCAGCAGCTGGTCGTTCTTGCCCGTGCGGTCGTGCGCAATCCAAAAATCCTGATCCTCGACGAAGTCACCGCCGCGCTCGACTTCGCCGACCGCGAATCCGTCTTTTCGCTGATGCGCGCCCTTGCCGGCGAAGGCTGTCTCATCCTCTTCATAACCCATCGTATGGACGAGGTGATGTCGCTCTCGGACCGCATCTCGATCCTGCGCGGCGGCAGCGTGGTGCGCACCGAGGAGCGCGGCGCATCGACGGCGGCTGAACTGTTGAAGGCCATGGCGCCACGCACGGCGGCGGAGCTGGCGCATGGCTGATCGCGCTGCCCTCGCCGTCCGCGACCTCGTCATCGCACGCGGCGCCAGCCCAGTCACGCAAGCCATCGCTCCCGGCGAGATCGTCGGGCTTGCCGGCCTCGACGGCCACGGCCAGGAGCTGTTCCTGAAAATGCTCGCCGGCCTGGCGCCACCGCTTGGCGGGTCGATCGTGCTCGACCTGCCTGGCGGGCCGCGCAGGATCGTCGGTTTTCGCAAGGCCGTCTCCAGCGGCATTGCCTATTTGCCGCGCGACCGGCGCGCCAACGGCATTTTCCCGACGCAGTCGGTGCTCGACAATTTCGCCGTCTCGACGCTGTCGCGCGATACGAGGCTTGGCCTGATCAACCCGGCGGCGCGCAAGGCGCGCTATGACATTTACCGCGAGAAACTGTCGATCTCAGCGCCGCAGCCCGATGCGCCGATCACCACGCTTTCCGGCGGCAACCAGCAGAAGGTGCTGTTGGCGCGGGCGCTGGCGCTGGAGCCGGCTATCCTGCTTCTCAACGATCCGACGCGCGGCGTCGATGTGGCGACGCGGCATGTTCTTTACGAGGTCTTTCGCGGCCTGGCAGGCGACGGCATGGGCCTCGTCATCCTGTCCAGCGAGATGGAGGAGATCTTGCTCCTCTGCCATCGCGTTCTAGTGTTCCGCGAAAACGAAATTGCGGCCGAGATCGCCGACGAGGCGATGAACGCCGATAGCGTGATCGCCGCCATGTTCGGACGCGCGGCATGAACCCTATTTCGCGCCTGCCTTCTCTCTGGCGAAATGTCGGCTTCGCTTCCGTGCTGCTGATCGTCTTGCTGGCCGTCAATCTCATCCTCAGCCCGGCGCGTTTCCAGCCGGCATCCTGGGGCGCTTTGATCGGACTGGCCGCCCCTCTGATCGGCGCGGCCATCGCCTCGACGCCGGTGATTCTCGCCGGCCGTGGCGGCATCGACATTTCGGTCGGGCCGCTGATGGGTTTCGTCAACGCCGTGGTGATCCAAGTCCTCTTTCTGCGAGCCGGGATGTCCTCGCCAGTGATCCTCGTCCCGGCAGCGCTGCTCATCGGCGCGCTGGTCGGTGCGGCAAACGGTTTTCTGGCGACCGTCATCCGCATCCAGCCGATCGTCGCCACGCTCGGCACCTACCTGATCCTCACCGGCGTCACGCTGACGATCCTGCCGGCGCCGATCGGCCCGGCGCCGGCATGGCTGAAGGCGCTGTCCGGCCCCCTATCGACGCTGCCGCTGGCGGCAATGTTCCTCGCTTGGTGGCTGGTGCGGCGTACACCTTACTACGACCAACTGATGGCTGTCGGCAGCGACGACCGTGCCTCCTACACCGCCGGCGTCGACGTCACGCGCGTGCGCTTCATCGCCTATGTCATGACCGGCCTGCTCGGCGGCTGCGCCGGGCTGATGCTGACCGCGCTGATCGGCTCGGCCGACCCCAATATCGGCCCCACCTACACGCTGATCGCCATTGCTGCCGTTGCGCTCGGCGGCGTCAGCCTCGCCGGCGGGCGCGGTGGCATCGCCGGTGCCGCGATCGGCGCCGTCGACATCTTCCTGCTGCAAAGCGTGCTGACCACGTTCAACGTCTCGACCTTCGTGCTGCAGATCGCTTATGGCGCCATATTGGTGCTGGCCGTCATGCTGACCGCGCTGCAGGAACGTCTTGCCATGAGGGGACGCTGACATGGCCGCCGGCCGAAACCTGTTCGCGACAACCAACGCCCGCGTCATTGGCGCCTTCTGCGTCGCGGCTCTTTTGCATCTTGGCGGTACTGTTCTCATTCCAGGCTATTCGGCGCCGTTCGCGGTGCGCGCCATGCTGGTGCTCGCCTCGCTGCTCGCCGTCGCCTCGATCGGGCAGACGCTGGTCGTCATCATGGGCGGCATCGACCTGTCCATTCCCTTCGTCATCGGTTTCGCCAACGTCGTGGCCGCGCAGCTCTATGGCGACGGCTGGAATTTTTTCGTCGTTTGCGGCCTCGTCGGCGCGCTGGCGCTCGCCATCGGCGGGCTGAACGGTCTGATCTCACGTAGCCTCGATATCCAGCCGCTCATCGTCACGCTCGGCATCGGCATGGTCGTGCAAGGGCTGGTGCTGTTGTGGACCGCCGGCTTCCCGTCCGGCTCCGCGCCGCAAGCTATCTCCAGCTTCGTGTCGATCGGCGGATCGGCGGGCCCCCTGCCCGTTCCGTGGCTGGTGCCCAGCCTGGTCGTGCTGGCGGCGCTCGTCGTTCTGGTGCTGGAGCGCACACCCTATGGGCGCCGGCTCTATGCGCTGGGCAGCAACCCGGGCGCCGCGCCGCTGGCGCTGATCGACCCGGTTCGCATGTGGGTCATCACCTATGCGGCGAGCGCGTTCTTCGCCGCCGTAGCGGGCGTGCTGCTGCTCGGCTTCACCGGCTCGGCCTATGGCGATGTCGGTCAGCCCTATCTGTTCCAGACCATCGCCGCCGTGGTGGTCGGCGGCGCAGCATTGGTCGGCGGCCGCGGCAGCTATCTCGGCACGATCGCCGGCGTGCTGGTGCTGACGGAAATCAACACGCTGCTGATCGGCCTCGGATTCCAGCCCTCGGCCGTGCAGGCCGCGCTCGGCTTCATCATCGTGCTGCTGGTCTCGCTCTATGGTCGCGAGCGGCACGTCTCGACGACGATCTGAAGGCTGCTACTTCAACCGCCACAGCTTGCGGGCATTCGCTGACAGCAGCCCGTCGCGTTCCGAAATGCTGCAGCCGGCAAGCAGCGCATGCGTCGCCGCCACCCAGGTCGACAGGCCGCCGCCAAGCGTGCAGACCGGCCAATCGCTGCCCCAGATGACATGGTCCCAGCCGAACGCGCCGATGGTGTGTTCGACATAGGGCCGCAGCGTCGCCACCGACCAACTGCCGGGATCGGCATAGGCGACCACGCCGGAGATCTTGGCCACGACGTTGGGACGCCGCGCGATCTCGCTCATATGCTCGCGCCAGGGATGCTCGCCCTTGCCCTTGATGTCGGGAACCCCGCAATGGTCGAGAACGAACTGCACATCGGGCGCTAGATCGGCCAGCGCGATCGCCTTGGGAATCTGATGCGGCAACACCACGAGATCGAAGGTCAGACCGGTGCCGGCAAGTCGCTTGATGTTGTCACGAAACAGCGCGCCCTCCGAAAGGTCATCAGGCACGACATGGAGGACGCGGCGGAAACCCTTGACAAAGGGATTTGCCTTCTGGCGCTCGATATAGGCCGGAAAGTCAGGCTCTTCCGGACGACAGGATGCGATCGCTCCCACCAGCATGCTGCCGGCCTCTCGGGACAGGCCTTCGACGCGGTCGGTCTCGGCCTCGATGTCGGCCGGATCGACATCGACCTCCATATGCAGCACTTGGCCGACGCCGACACGGTGCGCCTCCACGGCATATTCCTCATAGGAGAAATCGCGGTTGAGGGCCGGCACACCGGCAAGCCAGGGGTAGCGCAGCACCGAACGATCGATGAGATGCAGATGGGTGTCGATGATCATGGCGGCTCCTCCTCGTCGCTGGTCAAATCATCTCACGGAGGAATTCTTCATTCAAATAAGAATTCAAGCCGATGAGCCGACAGCCGATCCAGCCAGGCGCGACAGCTTCTCGGCCGTCGCCAGCAAAAGCTCTATGGTCCGGGTGATATCGGGTGCCGAAGGCGTGTTGATCACGGTGATGTAGGGGATCGACAGTGCCGCGATCGCCTTGCCGTCGGAACTGCGCACCGGGGCTGAGAGGTTGAAGACGCCGGCGGTCTGCATCGAGGCCATCATCTCGTAGCCGCGGTCGCGGATCTGGTCGAGACGGGCGAAGAACTCGGGCGACTGCACCGTCTTGTCGGTGCTGCGGACATGCTCGGAAATCATCATCTGCCGCTCTTCCTGCGAACGGAAGGCGAGCAGCACATGCCCTGACCCGGTGTCGAACAGGCTGATATGGGCGCCGACGCGGATCGAGATGCCCCAGTAGTTCGGCGCCTCTTGCTGGGCGATCACGACTGCGGAACCACGATCAAAAACAACGAGTTGGTTGGCCTGCTGCGATGTCTCGGCAAGTTCGCCCATCAATGGCGTGGCGTAGGAAACCAGCCGCCGCACCGGGGCGTGCAACTGCGCCAGGCCGAACAGCTTGAGCGTCAGCGAATAGCGGTCGCCGTCGAGGCGCGTGACATAGCCGCGCCGCACCAGCCGGTCCAGCATACGGTAGAACTCGTTCGGGCTGCGGTCGAGCTTCTTGGCGATTTCGGCCTGCGTCAGCCCGCCGTCCACCCCCGCCAGCAGTTCGAGGATGTCGAGCCCCTTGTCCAGCGCCGGCGCGCGATAACGCTCGTCTTCGCTGTCATCCATGGCTTATCCCTTCCAGTGAATTTCGTTCTTCATATACGCAGGAACATGGCCGGCGGAAACAAATTTCGCCTTGACGTATCCGTGAATGTTTTGTTTGTATATGAATGTAGCACTTCTTGTCACGTGACGCGTTGCGGTCGCGCTTGAGGCGCGCCAAGGGAGGATACCAATGAACAGACTGCTTTCCGGCGTCTCCGCCGGCGCATTGTTGCTTGCGTTCGGTGCAGGTGCGGCGCTTGCCGCCGATCTGCCCGGCAAGTTCGCGGGCGTCACCGTCGACGTGAAGCTGATCGGCGGCCAGCAATACGAAAAGCTCTATGAGCGCATTCCCGAATGGGAGAAGGCGACCGGCGCCAAGGTCAACATCCTGACCAAGAAGAACGGCTTCGACATCGACAAGGAGCTGAAATCCGACATCGCCTCGGGCAGCACCAACTGGTGCGTCGGCTGGAACCATTCCTCCTTCGCGCCGCAATATACGGGCCTCTACACCGACCTCAGCAAGCTGCTGCCCAAGGAAGAGATCGACGCCTTCGTGCCCTCGACGATCAAGGCGGCGACCATCGACGGCAAGCTGGAGATGCTGCCGCGCGCCCAGTTCGACGTCTCGGCCCTCTACTACCAGAAGAGCCTCTACGACAACGCCGACAACAAGGCCAAGTTCAAGGCCAAATACGGCTATGACCTGGTGCCGCCGGACACCTGGAAGGAAGTCACCGACCAGGCCGAGTTCTTCGCCAACCCGCCCAATTTCTACGGCACCCAGTTCGCCGGCAAGGAAGAGGCGATCAACGGCCGCTTCTACGAGATGGTCGTTGCCGAAGGCGGCGAATATCTCGACAAGGACGGCAAGCCGGTCTTCAACTCCGAGGCCGGCGTCCGGGCGCTCGACTGGTTCGTCAATCTCTACAAGGCCAAGGCCGTGCCGGCCGGAACCACCAACTATCTCTGGGACGATCTCGGCCAGGGCTTTGCTTCCGGAACCGTCGCCATCAATCTCGACTGGCCGGGCTGGGCAGGCTTCTTCAACGATCCGAAATCATCGAAGGTCGCCGGCAATGTCGGCGTCAAAGTTGCGCCGAAGGGCTCCTCCGGCAAGCGCACCGGCTGGTCCGGTTTCCATGGCTTCTCGGTGACCGAGAACTGCCCGAACAAGCAGGCCGCCGCCTCGCTTGTGTGGTGGCTGACCAACGAGGACAGCCAGAAGCTCGAGGCCGCCGCGGGCCCGCTGCCGACCCGCACCGCCGTCTGGGACTGGGACCTGAAGCAGGCCGAAAACGATCCCTACAAGAAGGAGGTTCTTGCCGCCTTCCAGGAAGAGGCCACGCACGCCTTCGCCGTGCCGCAGACGCCGGAGTGGATCGAGATCTCGAACGCCGTCTATCCCGAATTGCAGGCGGCGATCCTCGGCGACAAGACCTCCAAGCAGGCACTGGATGAAGCGGCCGCCAAGGCGACGCAAATCCTCCAGGACGCCGGCAAGCTCTAAGCATTGCTCCCAAGGCTGCCTCCTCCATTACGGAAATGGGGGAGGCGATCGCGTTTGTGGGGCAAACGTCAGACAATCGACCAAGTGCACGACCCGCAAAGGATCCTGATGAAGGGCCTCAAGCCATCCGCGCCATTCCTGCTGCTGCTGCCGGCCATGATCGTGCTGGCGGCGGTCGTCGTGGTGCCGCTGCTTCTGTCGCTCTATTCCAGCTTCACGCCTTTCCGCCTGACCCGGCCGGAGACGTTCTTCGTCTTCATCGGTTTTCGGAACTACCTGTCGATCCTGTCCAACGCCGACTTCTGGTGGGCCTTCGGCCGCACCGTTCTGTTGCTGACGATCGCGCTCAATCTCGAAATGCTGCTTGGCCTCGGCCTCGCCATGCTGGTCGAGAAGGCGACGCGCGGCCAGCGCGTCCTGCGCACGCTGATGATGTTTCCGATGATGTTCTCGCCCATCCTCGTCGGCTTCCAGTTCAAGTTCATGTTCAACGACAATATCGGCCTGGTGAACAACGTCTTGCAATCGCTAGGCCTCACCCAGGACGCCATACCGTGGCTGATCGAAGGCCATCTCGCCTTTATCGCCATCTCGGTCGCCGAGATCTGGTCGTCGACGGCGATCTTCGCCATCCTGATCCTCGCCGGATTGTTGGCCATGCCCAAGGAGCCGGTCGAGGCGGCGCGCGTCGACGGCTGCACGCCATGGCAGACCTTCCGCTATGTGACATGGCCGTTCGTCATGCCCTTCGCCTATATCGCCATGACCATCCGCTCGCTCGACGTGGCGCGCGCCTATGACATCGTCAAGATCATGACCGATGGCGGACCGGCGGGCCGCACCGAGTTGCTTTGGACGCTGGTGGCGCGCACCGCCTACAGCGACGGGCGCATGGGCATGGCCAACGCGATGGCTTATTTCTCGATCCTGCTGTCGATCGCCTTCACCGTCTATTTCTTCAACAAGCTCGCCGCGGCGCGCACGCAGATCGGTGCCGAGTGGTGAAGGGCGGGGCGGTGAAGATGGACGAGAATTCTGCCGCCCGCCTGAAGCGCCGGCTTGCCGGCATCGTCTATCGCATCGGCCTGTTCCTGGCGATGCTGACCATCTGCCTGCCCGGCCTGTGGATCGTCATCTCGTCGCTGCGGCCGACAGTCGAGATCATGGCCAAGCCGCCGGTGTGGATTCCGCAGGAGATCTCGTTCGATGCCTATGTCGCCATGTTCAGCGGCATCGGCAAGGGAGGCATCCCGGTGATCGAATATTTCCGCAATTCGCTGGTCATCTCGGTGACCTCGACCATCATTGCGGTCGCCATCGGCATGGCCGGCGGCTACGCCTTCGCCCGCTATCGCTTCCGCGGCAAGTCGAGCGTCTTCCTCGGCCTGATGCTGACGCGCACCGTGCCGGGCATCGCGCTGTCGCTGCCGCTGTTCTTCCTCTACGTGAGGCTCGGCATCATCGATACGCATTTCGGCCTGATCCTTGCCTATGTCGCGCTCAACGTGCCCTTCACCATCTGGCTGATCGACGGCTTCTTCCGCCAGGTGCCGAAGGATCTCGCCGAAGCAGCGCAGATCGACGGCTGCACGCGCTGGCAGGCCTTCTGGCAGGTCGAGTTCCCGCTCGCCAGACCCGGCATCGCGTCCGCCGCCATCTTCGCCTTCCTGACCTGCTGGAACGAGTTCGCGCTGGCCTCGCAACTGACCCGTTCGGTGAGCGCCAAGACATTGCCCGTCGGCCTGCTCGACTATACCGCCGAGTTCACCATCGACTGGCGCGGCATGTGCGCGCTGGCCGTGGTGATGATCATCCCGGCGCTTACCCTCACCTACATCGTCCAAAAACACCTTGTCGGCGGCCTGACCTCCGGCGCGGTGAAAGGCTGACCTGCATGGCAATTGTTTCCCTCAAAAGCCTGACCAAGCGCTACGGCAATATCGAAATCGTGCACGGCATCGATCTCGATATCACCGATCGCGAATTCATCGCGCTGGTCGGCCCCTCCGGCTGCGGCAAGTCGACGACATTGCGCATGATCGCCGGGCTGGAGGAGATCAGCGCCGGTTCGATCGAGATCGGCGGGCGCATCGTCAACGACCTGCCGCCGCGCTCGCGCAACATTTCGATGGTGTTCCAGTCCTATGCGCTTTACCCGCACATGACAGTCCGCGAGAATCTCGGCTTTTCCCTGAAGATCGCGGGCGCCGCCACGGACGACATGGACCGCCGCGTCGCCGAGGCTTCGGCCATTCTCGGCCTCGATGCGCTGTTGGACCGCCGCCCCTCGCAACTGTCTGGCGGCCAGCGCCAGCGCGTTGCCATGGGCCGCGCCATCGTCCGCGATCCGGATGTTTTCCTGTTCGACGAGCCGCTTTCCAATCTGGACGCCAAGCTCAGAACGCAGATGCGCACCGAGATCAAGAAATTGCACGCCAAGGTGCGCTCGACGGTGATCTACGTCACGCATGACCAGGTCGAGGCGATGACGCTTGCCGACCGCATCGTCATAATGCGCGACGGCTACATCGAACAGGTCGGCACGCCCGACGAGGTCTTCCGGCGGCCGGCGACGCGCTTCGTCGCCGGCTTCATCGGCTCGCCGCCGATGAACCTGCATGAGGCAACGGTCGACGATGGCCAGCTGGTTTTCGCCAGCGGTGAAAAGCTGCCCCTGCCCGGCCAATTCAAGGCCAATGTCGCGGCCGGCGACAAGGTGGTGTTCGGACTGCGGCCGGACGACATCTATCCAACCGGCCACGGCATCAGTTCCGGCGCGGCGGCGGACGTCCACCAGATCGAGCTGCCGATCACGGTCACCGAACCGCTCGGCAACGAGACGCTGGTATTCGTCGAATTCAACGGCAGCGACTGGGTTTCGCGCATGCTGAATCAGAAACCGCTGAAGCCGGGCGAGCGGGTGGGGATGAGCCTCGACATGCCGCAGGCGCATCTGTTTGACGCCGGGACCGGGAAGACATTGCGGAGCTGACCGACATGGCAAAGATCGAGAAGATAGAACTGCGCATGGTCGACCTTGTGCCCAAGGTCAAGCGCACTGACGCCATCCAGAGTTTCGTCAGCCAGGAGACGCCTATCGTAACGATCACCGATTCCGACGGCGCGGTCGGCACCGGCTACAGCTACACGATCGGCACCGGCGGCTCGTCGGTGATGCGGCTGTTGTCCGACCATCTGGCGCCGCGCCTGATCGGCCGCGACCCTGACATGATCGAGGCGATCTGGCACGATCTCGAATTCGCCACCCATGCCACGACGATCGGCGCGATCACGGCCATCGCCATCGCCGCGATCGACACCGCACTCTGGGACCTGCGGGCGAAGAAGCAGGGCCTGCCGTTGTGGAAGCTCGCCGGCGGCGCCAGGGACCGCTGCCCGCTCTACACGACCGAGGGCGGCTGGCTTCATATCGAGACGCAGGCGCTGGTCGACGACGCGCTGGCTGCCAAGGCCAAGGGCTTTCGCGGCTCGAAGGTCAAGATCGGCAAGCCGCACGGATCGGAGGACCTCGCGCGGCTGTCGGCGGTGCGCAAGGCGGTCGGCGACCGCTACGAGATCATGACCGACGCCAATCAGGGTTTTTCTGTCGACGAGGCGATCCGGCGCGCGGCGAAGCTGCGCGAGCTCGATCTCGCCTGGATCGAGGAGCCGCTGCCGGCCGACGACATCGACGGCCATGTGCGGCTATCGAGCTCGACCGCGACGCCGATCGCCATCGGCGAGTCGCTCTATTCCATGCGCCACTTTCGCGAATACATGCAGAAAGGCGCCTGCTCGATCGTCCAGGTCGATGTCGGCCGCATCGGCGGCATCACGCCCTGGCTCAAGATCGCCCATGCGGCGGAGGCTTTCGACATCCCGGTCTGCCCGCATTTCCTGATGGAACTGCATGTCAGCCTCACCTGCGCTGTTCAGAACGGCCGATATGTCGAGTACATTCCGCAGCTCGACCAGTTGACCGGCACACATATGCGCATCGAGGATGGGCAGGCGCTGGCGCCCGACGAGCCTGGCATCGGCATCGACTGGGATTGGGACGCGGTCAACGCCATGAGCATCGCCGAATTTACCACGGCGATCACGACATAAAGGGAGCGGACATGCAGCGGATGGGAATGGTGCTCGGGTTGAAGTCCGAAAAGGTCGAGGAATATGTCGGCCTGCATGCCGCAGTCTGGCCTGACGTGCTGACCATGATCTCGGCCTGCAACATCAAGAATTATTCGATCTACCTGAAACGGCCGGAGAACCTCCTGTTCTCCTATTTCGAATATCACGGCACCGACTACGCCGCCGACATGGCCAAAATGGCGGCCGACCCGAAGACACAGGAATGGTGGGCGCTCTGCATGCCATGCCAGGAGCCGCTTGCGACGCGCAAGGAAGGCGAATGGTGGGCGACGATGGACGAGGTCTTCCATCATGACTGAGGGTTTCGACCCCGCCTCGCTCACCCAATCCTGGCCGAAGCCGTCGAAGCCGCGCCCGATCGTCACCTTCGGCGCAGGCTCGATCGTCGGCGACGCGCATTTCCCCGCCTACCGAAAGGCGGGGTTCCCGGTTGCCGGACTTTATGATCCGGATCAGGCCAAGGCACAGACGCTGGCCGAGAAATGGGGCGTGACGGCGTTCCGCTCGGTGGACGAAGCCGCAGCCGTCAAGGACGCGATCTTCGATCTGGCGACGCCGCCGGGACGGCACGCCGAGATCCTGAGGGCTCTGCCCGATGGTGCGGTAGCGCTGATCCAGAAGCCGATGGGCAATTATCTCGGCGAGGCGACAGAAATCCTCGAAATCTGCCGCGCCAAGAAACTCAAGGCAGCGGTGAATTTCCAGCTGCGTTTTGCGCCGATGATGCTGGCGCTGAAAGATGCCATCGCCAAGGGCTGGCTCGGCGCGGTCGTCGACTTCGACGCCTGGTTGGCGCTGGCGACACCGTGGCAGCTTTGGGAATTCCTGCTGAAAGCACCGCGCGTCGAGATCGCCATGCATTCGATCCACTATCTCGATCTGATCCGGCAGCTGCTCGGCGATCCCAGGGGCGTCCACGCCAAGACGCTTGGCCATCCTAACCACGCGGTGGCGCAGACGCGCACCAGCGCCATCCTCGACTATGGCGACACCGTGCGCTGCGCGCTGTCGATCAACCACGACCACAAATTCGGCCGCCGGCACCAGGCCTGCGACTTCCGCATCTGCGGCACCGAAGGCGCGGCCTATCTCAAGCTCGGCCTCAATCTCGACTACCCGCGCGGCGAGCCGGACATTCTGGAGATTTTTCCCAAAGGCGGATCGGACTGGATTGCCGTGCCACTGGCCGGAGAATGGTTTCCTGACGCCTTCGTCGGCCGCATGGCCAATGTCCAGCGTTTCGCTGCCGGCGAAGATGCAACTCTGATCAGTCCGGTCGAGGACGCCTGGAGCACGATGGCGCTGGTTGAGGCCGCCTACCGGTCGAGCGCGGCGCTGGCGACGCCGATCGCGGAAAGACCCTGATGGAACAGATCCAGTATTTCGAGGACTACGAGATCGGTTCCTCGCGCCTCACCGGCGGCCGCACCATCACCGAGACGGATTTCATCGTCCATGCCGGCCACACCGGCGATTTCTTCCCGCACCACATGGACGCCGAGTTCATGAAGACGACACCGTTCGGCCAGCGCATTGCGCATGGCACGCTGGTGTTCTCCGTCGGCATCGGCCTGACGGCAAACATCGTCAACCCGGTCGCCTTTTCATATGGCTATGACCGGCTGCGCTTCATCAAGCCGGTTTTCATCGGCGATACGATCCGCACGCGCACCACCATCGCGGCCAAGCAAGACGATCCCAAGCGGCCGGATTCAGGACGGGTGATCGAACGCTGCGAGGTGATCAACCAGCGCGGCGAGGTGGTGCTGGCCGCCGACCACATCTACATCGTCGAACGCCGGGAAAAACCGATGGCAAGAGATCGACAGGGGGACGCCGGTTGAGATGGAGCAGCCGGCCGGCGGCGCTCTGATGGAAGTTGCGATCCTAGCAACCGCATCAAGCAGCTAGACGAGCTTGCCATGGCCCAGTTGCTATCTCAGCCTAACTGGGAAGCTGCCGCGGCCGGCGCGGCTCTGACCGGGGTCGGATCGGCGGTTGCCGGCATTACATATCGCACACGCAGGCGCAGGAATGGCGCTTCGATGCAGGAATAGCTGAGGTAACCGATTGGAATGGTTGCGAGGAAGCACACTGCGGACCAGAGGCACGCGACGTAGAAATTGCTGATGTTCATGACGTTATCGTTGATGAAGGCGGCCAGCTCGAACGCGAAAAACAGATGCAGCAGATAGATCGAATAACTGTACGATCCGGCCTTCTCCATGATCCTGAACGGCAGGCTCGTCCGCTTCTTGGTAAAAGTCGTATCGTAATAGGCGATCCCGAAGGAATAGACGGCCGCCTCCAGGGTCGGCAGGATCACCCATATCCAACGCGGCGACGGATGGGGCGCTAGACGGTAAAAACCGCCCGCAGCGTCGAACCACCAGAAGAACCCCGAAAATGCCGCGAGAACGGCCAGCGCCAGCCAGTGCCTGCCGTTCGCATAGACCCGAAGGTGGAAGGCAAGAATGCCGGCCAGGAACTGGTCCGCATGTCCTATGATCGTCCAGTATGCTGCGGACTGCACCTCGCCGAGTTGCTCATACAAAACGATCCTCAGCAAAATGGCTGCAGCGATGAACAGCAGCGGGGCGAACAGGAATCGCCTGGACGCCATTAGCAGGAACGGCAGCAACAGGTAGAAATGGGCTTCAACGGTGATCGACCAGCCGCCATTGGGAAGCGTGGGGAAAATCAGCCCCTTGCCGACATCGGTGAAATACTTCTCAATATCCTGACCGGCCAGATATCTGCGGCAAGCCTCGACGCAAATCACGGCGAGCAGCAAGGGCAGCAGCCTGAGCGCCCTGTTGGCGAAGAATGGCAGATATCTGACCTGCTTGCCGTCAAGAAGCTTGGCAAACAGGTAACCGGAAAGCGCCATGAACAAGGAAACGCCGGTGTGCCCTTCGTCCAGGATGCTGAACAAGGGCAGAGCCGGTACGAAGCTATAGGCTACCGGCGCATCCGGAGATGCGTGGAGGAAGTGAAAAGTGAAGACCATAAAGGCCGCCAGGCCACGGATATGATCCAGCGCTGGATAGTGCTCTCCGGTCGAGGATTTCATTTGAGATCACGCGCCCCGCGCCTTGCCGGTCCCTCAAAGTCGACCGAGCGGCTCATCGTTTGGCGAGAACTATCTATAATTCATTAAAATATGGCTTTTCGGGAATTCTGAATCAGATCCTGGTTCAATGGCGTTTGTCCAGGCCAATGTTCGGATCATTCCTCTTGCCGTACCAAGCGATCGCCGTCCCTGGCATGACCAGCATGGCGCATCATGCGTCGAAAGCTCATCGAGATGTGGGCGCGCCGTATATGCCCGATCGATTCCCAATCACCGATCTCTGCCGCGGCCAGGACCTCCTCCATTTCGCGTCGGAACGCCGTGAACTCCTCCACGAGGCCCAGCTGCGGCATCATCTTCAGGACGACGCGCGCCACTTGGAAATACAGCCGCTCGCTGATCTCGCGCAGCGGCTGGTTCCCGGTCATGGCGGTCAGTTCGGAGAAGAAATCCATGTTCAGCTGCAGGAAAGCCCGTTGATCCGGATTGACCATGTCGGAATCGCAGCGCGCAATGAGCGCCCGGATCCGATCGAGGTCGGCCGCCGTACGCGGTATAGGCGAGAGCTTGCCGACCAGAAGCGCCAGTTCCAGGCGCAGATGATAGACCTGCTGCAGTTCCTCGATATCGACATCGGTGACTATGGTGCCGACGCCATGCACGGACTGAACCAGGCCTTCGGATTCAAGCCGCGCCAGCACACGGCGGACCGGCGTGCGGCTGATCTCGAATTCCTGGGCGAGTTCTTCCTCGGAGAGCCGGCTTCCCGGCGGGTAGTCGAGCAGGCAGATGCGGTCGCGCAGGATCAGGTAGATGCGTTCGAACCGTTCCCGCGCCGACAGCGGACGCGACGCGGTCATTGTCGCGGCCGAGGCCTCCGTCTCCAGCGTCATCCAGCCTCCAGGACAGCGTGCAGGAACTGCCGCGTCCGCTCGTTCTTGGGCGCGCCGAACAGCTCGCCCGGCGGTCCCTGCTCGCAAATCTTTCCCTGGTAGAAGAAGCAGACGCGGTCGGAAAATTCCTTGGCGAAGCCCATCTGGTGGGTGACCATGAGCATTGTCAAATCATGCTCGCGGCCGATTTGCCTTATCACCTGCAGCACTTCGCCGACAAGTTCGGGGTCGAGCGCCGACGTCACCTCGTCGAACAACATTATCTTGGGCCGCATTGCCAGCGCCCTAGCGATGGCGACGCGCTGCTGCTGGCCGCCGGAGAGCTGGGAGGGATAATGATCCTTCTTCTGCGACAGCCCGACCATGTCGAGAAGCTCCGCCGCCCGCGCCTCGGCATCCGCCCGTTTCATGCCAAGCACGGTTATCGGCGCCTCGATGCAATTGGCCATCGCCGTCATATGCGGAAACAGGTTGAAGGACTGGAACACCATGCCGATCTTCGCCCGGATGCGCCTGATATGGGCGAGGTTGGCGGGCACCAGCTTTCCGTTCTGCTTCATATGCGTCAGCGGCTCGCCCTCAACCCAGATGACGCCGTCGTTGATCGTCTCCAGCGTCATCAGCATGCGCAGGACGGTGGTCTTGCCGGAGCCGGACGGACCGATGACGGAGACCTTCTCGCCGCGCGCGATTTCGAGGTTCAGGCCATCGAGGACAGTCAATGAGCCGTAGCGTTTGGAAACATTGTCGAAGCGCACCATCGGTTGTTCCGTCATCGGGCGTTCCTCTGGTTGAGCAGGCGTTCGAGGGCACGAATAAGCGCGGCCGAAACCAGGCTCATCGCGAGGAAGAACAGGCCGACCAAGGTGATCGGTTCGGTGTAGCGGAATGTCTCGGAGCCGATGATCTTGGCGGTCTGCATGAGCTCCAGCACGGCGATGGCCGAAAGCAGCGGCGTCTCCTTAAACAGCGCGACGAGATAGTTGCCGAGCGCCGGCACGATCGGCGGAATGGCCTGCGGGATGATGATGTCGCGAAAGGTCGTCCAGGACGACAGATTGAGCGCGATCGAGGCTTCCCACTGACCGCGATGGATATTGTCGAAGCCGGCGCGATAGACCTCCGAGCAGTAGGCGGCGTAGTGGATGCCGATGGCGATGACGCCGGCCGTGAACGCGTCGAGCACAAGGCCGAATTTCGGAAAGACGAAATAGATGAAGAAGATCTGGATGAGCAGCGGCGTCGAGCGGATCAGCTCGACCAGCACCGAGATCGTCCAGGCGGTCCACGGCACGGCGATGCGGATCACGGCCAGGACCATGCCAAGCGTCGCCGCTATGACGAAGCCGAGAAGCGTCGCCTCGATCGACACGATGGCCGCGTGCGCCAGCACCGGCAGGATCTCCAGAGTAAAACCCCAATCCCAGATCATGCCGCCCTCCCCCGCGCCAGGCCGAGCGAGGCCCGTTTTTCGAGGAGCCGCATGCCGATGGAGACGGTGAGCGACATCGCCAGATACATCAGCAGCACAAGCGTGAAGATCGGAATGGTCTTGAACGTATTCTGGTTCATTTGCTGTGCCTTGAAGGCAAGATCGGTGAGCGTGATCAGCGACACCAGCGCGGTCGACTTCAGCAGCTCGATGAACAGATTGCCCCAGGGCGGGATCATGGCGATGAAGGCCTGCGGCAGGATGATCCGGCGCAGCAT
Source organism: Mesorhizobium sp. B1-1-8 (assembly GCF_006442795.2). Lineage (NCBI taxonomy): Bacteria > Pseudomonadati > Pseudomonadota > Alphaproteobacteria > Hyphomicrobiales > Phyllobacteriaceae > Mesorhizobium > Mesorhizobium sp. B1-1-8. Next base: position 2,429,398 of record NZ_CP083956.1, on the reverse strand, counting down.
CTGCGATCGGCTCATGTTGAGCGCCGTTCCCGCTTCCCACTGGCCGCGCGCGACCGACTGGATGGCGCCGCGCACGCATTCGGATCCGTAGGCCCCGACATTCAGGCCAAGCGCCAGCACGGCGACCAGGAATGCGTCGAGCGTGACGCCGAATTGCGGCAGCACGAAAAACAGCCAGAACAGCTGCACCAGCGCCGAAGTGCCGCGAAAGATTTCGACATAGACCGTCGCCAGCCATCTAAGCGGCGCCGGACCATACATGCGTGCCAGCGCGGCGAGCACGCCCATGACAACCGCCAGCAGGCTGCCAAGGACTGCGATCTCGATCGTCAGTACGGCACCTTGCAGCAGTCCCGGCAGGAACAGCCTGTACGTGGCCTGCGTTGCCAGCACGGCGATCACAGCCAGCGAGGCGGCCAGCATGGCAACGAGCGTGCGGATTCCCATCTGCTTCTCCGAAGAAAAAAGAGGGCGGCGCTTTCGCGCCGCCCAGCAGTTGGGAACTATTCGCCCTTGCAGAGCTGCGCTGTGGTCTTGTTCGGCAAATAATCCTTCCCGAAGCCGAGCGGCTCGACCAGGGCGATGTGCTCGGGCGAGCCGATGAACTTCTTCAGCTCGGCGTTGAACGCTTTCTGCAGATCGGTGTCTTGCTTACGGAAGCCGAAGCCGCCATGGCCCTTCACCGATTTGCCGGCAACCTCGCCGAACGGCTTGGTCGATTCGACGCCATCGGCCTTCTTGGCCATGTCGGCGATCGACAGCGCGGTGAGCGCGGCCGCATCGGCGCGCCCTGCCTGGACGGCGGCGACGAGACTGGACTGGTCGGGCAAAGTGACGATCTGCCCTTCGGCAACACCCGCGTCCTTGGCGAAGCCGCCCTCGACGGCGCCGGCCATCACGGCGAGCTTGAGATCCGGGTTGTCCTTGATGCTGGAAAAGTCCTTGATGCCCTTGGGATTACCCTTTGTCACCAACAAGGCCTCGCCGATGCCGTAGGACGGCTCCGAGAAATTGATCTCGGCGCAGCGCTTCGGAGTGATGAACATGCCGGCGGCGATGATGTCGAAGCGGCCAGCCTTGAGCCCGGGGATAAGCGAGCCGAACTCGGTCAGCACGCCGTCGACCTGTTTGATGCCCATCTTGGCGAGCACGGCCTTGGCGACCTCGGGAGCCTCGCCGGTCAGCTTGCCGTCGGGCGTCGCGAAACCGAACGGCGCCTCGTTGGCGAAGCCGACACGGATGTAGCCGTCCTTCTTGGCGCGTTCCAGCGTCGTCTCCGCATGGGCCGGCAACGACGTCAATGCGGTCGCGGCTAGCGCGAGGCAGGCGGCGGCCTTCACAACCGCACGGCGAGATATGTGTGACATGAGCATGTATTCCCCTTTTTCTTTTTGACGATTGTCTGACTCGGGCGACGTTTCTCCTCCGTCGCATCGAGCGTATAAGACGTATACAACTCATCTGGACATATCGCAAGATGCGCTGTACGAATCTCGAAAAATAGCCGTTTGCTCACCGGTTTGCGGCTGAAACATTCAACAGTTGTGCACAATTCCTGAAATTGCGGCCGCAAGCCGCATCCGGGCGCGGCAATGGGAGGGATGACGGTTTTGGGCGGGTCGGACGGGTTCACCAAGGCGGAATACGCACGGCGCCTGGCCGACGTAAAGCACCGTATGGAGAAGGCCGGCTACGATCTCATCGTCTGCCAGGATCCGGCAAACATGTGCTGGCTCACCGGTTATGACGGCTGGTCCTTCTACGTGCCGCAATGCGTGCTGGTCCATCTGGAGGAAGATCGGCCGATCTGGTTCGGCAGGGCGCAGGACGCCAGGAGCGCCCGCATGACCACCGGCCTGCCCGAAGAAAACATCGTCCCGTTCTCGGAGCGGCTGGTGCAGCAGCCCATCGAGCATCCCTATGACGAGCTCGCCCGCCTGATCCGGGCACGCGGTTGGGAACAGGCGCGCATCGGCGTCGAGATGGACGCGCACTACTACACGGCGCGCTGCCATGCCCATCTTGTCGGCGGCCTGCCCGCGGCGCGCTTCAGCAACAATCACGACCTCGTCAACTGGGCCCGGCTGGTGAAATCGTACGCCGAGCTGGCGCTTATCCGAAAGGCCGGCGCGATCTGCAGCACCGCCATGAACCGCGCCGTCGAAAAGATGCGGCCGGGCGTGCCGCAGAACCACGTGATTGCCGAGATCTATCATGCGCAGATCATGGGCGTGCCGGGCGCCGGCGGCGACTACGCCGCAATCTGCCCGTTGATGCCGGTCGGCGAAGGCACGAGCACGCCGCACCTGACCTGGTCGGACGCGCCGCTTCCGGACAGCGGGCTGGCCATCGTCGAGATCGCCGGCGTGCGGCGGCGCTACCATGCGGCGCTGACCCGGACGGTGCATTTCGGCAAGCCGCCGGCCGCCCTCTCCGATATGGCCAAGGTGATCGTCGAAGGCGTCGATGCCGGTCTCGATCTGGCGCGGCCCGGCAACACCTGTGAACAGGTCGAAGCCGCCTGGCAGGCGGTGTTGCGCAAAAACGGGCTGAAGAAGGAAAGCCGCGTCGGCTATCCGGTCGGTCTCGCCTATCCGCCGGACTGGGGCGAACGCACCGCTAGCCTGAGGCCAGGCGACAAGACCGAGCTTCGGCCCGGCATGTGTTTCCACTTCATGGCCGGCGTCTGGCTCGACGATTTCGGCGTCGCCATCTCGGAGTCCTTCGTCGTTGCCGAGGGCGGCGGCGAGCGGCTTTGCAACGTCACCCGCGACCTCATCGTAATCGACTGACCCGCCAGCGAAGAACCGGCAATTTCAAGGATACCCAATGGACCGCAATCCCTTTTCCGAAGCAGAAGTCGCTGCCCGCCTGTCGAAGGTGCGCAAGGCGTTGGCCGAGCGCGGGCTTGATGCCGCCGTCTTCGCTTCGCCGGAAAACATCTTCTATCTCACCGGCCTCGACCATTGGGGCTATTTCGCGCCGCACCTGTTGATCGTCACGCTCGACAGGCAACCGGTAATGGTCACCCGATCGATGGAGAAGGTGACGATCGAAAACCAGGTGAAGGCGGCGCAATTCCGCGGCCATTCCGACAGCGAGACGGCCGCCGATCTCGCCGCGCGCGTCCTTGCCGAGCTCGGCCTGGCGGGTAAGCGCACCGGTCTCGAATACTGGACCTCGGGTCTCAGCCACGGCCTCGCGCTGAAGCTCGAGGCGCAGGCCGACGCCAAATGGAGCGACATTTCCGGTCTGGTCGACAAGATGCGGCTGGTGAAGAGCGCCGAGGAACAGGTGCTGATGCGCCGCGCCGCCAAGGTCACGGACGCCGCCGCGGGCGCCGCGATCGCGGCGATCTATGACGGCGCCGCCGAGCAGGAGGTCGCCGCCGAATGCGTCGCGGCGATGGCGCGCGCCGGAGGCCATGCGCCAGGCTTCGGTCCGTTCATCCGTCCTGCCGCCAGGCTCGGCGAAGAGCACACGACTTGGGGTGACGGCGTCTACCGCCGCGGCGAGCCGGTGTTCGTCGAGCTGTCCGGCTGCGTCTCGCGCTATCATGCGCCGCTCGGCCGGCTGATCCGCATCGGCAGCATCAAGGATGAAGACGCAGCGATGGCCGGGGTCACGGCCAAAGCATTCGACGCCGTCGTCAAGGCGCTCAAACCCGGCGTCAGGGCCCGCGACGTCTATGCCGCCTGGCAGGGCGTCGCCGATGAAGCCGGCCTGTCGCACTATCGCCGCCACCATTGCGGCTATCTGGTCGGCATCGGCCAGCCGCCATCCTGGACAGGCGGCAATTCGGTGACGGGCCTACGGCACGATTCCGATCTGGAGATCGAGACCGGCATGAGCTTCCACATCCTGTCCTGGCTGATGGGCACTGGCCGCGGCGACCATTTCATCTCCAACACCGTGCTGCTGACCGATGCGGGGGCGGAGGTGCTGACGCGCACCCCGGCCGGTCCGATCGTCCGCTAGACCATGAACATGTCGCGCTATTCGGCCCTATCGATTTTTCGCAACGGCCTGTCCGGCCAGAAGAACTGGCAGCGCGCCTGGCGCGCCGCCGAGCCTAAGCCGGCTTACGATGTGGTTATCGTCGGCGGCGGCGGACATGGGCTGGCTACAGCCTTCTATCTGGCCGAGAACCACGGCATCCGCAATGTCGCCGTGCTGGAGAAGGGCTATGTCGGCGGCGGCAATGTCGGCCGCAACACCACGGTCATCCGCTCCAACTACCTGCTCGACGGCAATACCCAGTTCTACGAATTCTCAGTCAAGCTGTGGGAAGGCCTGTCGCAGGCGCTGAATTTCAACGTCATGTTCTCGCAGCGCGGCCAGATCGTCACCGCCCATTCGGCGGACCAGCTCGACACGTTCAGCCATCGCGCCAACATCATGCGGCTGAACGGCATCGATGCCGACATACTCGACCGCGATGCGGTGCGGCGACTGGTGCCCTATCTGGATTTCTCCGAAACGGCGCGATTTCCGATATATGGCGCCATCCTGCAGGGTCGTGCCGGTACCGCCCGCCACGATGCCGTCGCCTGGGGTTATGCACGCGCCGCCGACGGTCATGGCGTCGACATCATCCAGAACTGCGAAGTAACCGGCTTCGTCCGCGACGGCGACAGGATCGTCGGTGTCGAGACAAGCAAGGGCCGGATCGGCGCCGGCAAGGTCGGCCTCGCCGTTGCCGGCCATACCTCCGTGCTCGGACAGAAGGCCGGCCTGGAACTGCCTATCGAAAGCCATGTGCTCCAGGCTTTCGTCACCGAGCCGCTGAAGCCGCTGGTCGACCATGTCGTCGCCTACGGCGCCGATCATTTCTATGTCAGCCAGTCCGACAAGGGTGGGCTCGTTTTCGGCGGCAATCTCGACGGCTACAATTCCTATGCCCAGCGCGGTAATCTCGGCGTCGTGCGCGAGGTGGCGGAGGCCGCGATCGCATTGATGCCCTGCATCTCGCGCGTCCGGCTGCTGCGCCATTGGGGCGGCGTCATGGACATGACGCCCGACGCCAGCCCGATCATCTGCCCGACGCCGATCGACGGGCTCTATCTCAACGGCGGCTGGTGCTATGGCGGCTTCAAGGCGACGCCTGCCTCGGGCTGGTGCTTCGCGCACACGCTGGCGACGGGCAAGCCGCATCCGCTGATCGCCGCCTACGGGCTCGGCCGTTTTCGTACCGGCCATACGCTCGACGAGGCCGGTGCGGGCCCCTCGGCCTGGCTGCAATAGAGAGCAAGACAAATGCTTCGCATCGAATGCCCTTGCTGCGGCCCGCGCGACCATGACGAGTTCCGCTACGGCGGCGACGCTTCGGTTGCGCGTCCGGCGCATGACGATCCCGATCCGGAAGCCTGGTACCGCTACGTCTATGTGCGGAACAATCCGGCCGGATCGCACCGCGAATTCTGGCAGCACGTGACCGGCTGCCGGCAATGGCTGGTCGTCGAGCGCGACACCACAAACCACACCATCCTATCGGTCGGCTTTGCCCGGAAACGGCCAGGAAAATGTCCGTATGAATAGAATCGGAAATCGCCTTGCCGCCGGCGGCCGCATCGACCGCACACAGCCGCTGGGCTTCGCCTTCGATGGCCGCCACCTGGCTGGCTGTCGGGGCGACACGCTCGCTTCCGCCTTGCTGGCCAACGGCATCATGCTGACCGGCCGCAGCTTCAAATATCACAGGCCTCGCGGCATATTTTCGGCTGGCCCGGAAGAGCCGAACGCGCTGGTCACGCTCGGAACCGGCGGACGGCGCGAACCGAACCTGCCGGCCACCACGCTCGAGCTGGCGCAAGGCATGACCGCCGAAAGCCAGAACCGCTGGCCCTCGCTCGCCTTCGACCTGCAGAGCATCAACGGGCTGTTTGCGCCCTTCCTCTCCGCCGGCTTCTACTACAAGACCTTCATGGGCCCGACCCGGCGCGCCTGGATGTTCTACGAGCATTTCATCCGCCGGGCTGCAGGCCTCGGCCGGGCCGGCACCAAACCAGATCCCGGCCGCTACGAGCTGCGCCACGCATTTGCCGACGTCGCCATTGTCGGCGGCGGCCCTGCCGGTCTGTCAGCGGCGCGCGCCGCGGCGCACGCCGGCGCGAGCGTCGTGCTGATCGAGCAGGATTTCCTGCTCGGCGGTCAGCTTCTTTCGGAGCGTTCCGATGGCGAGGCGGCAGCCTGGCTGCAGGCGGTCGAGACCGAACTGGCAGGACTGCCCAACGTCACCGTCCTGCGCAGGACGGTGACGTTCGGCGCCTATGACGGCAACACGCTGGGGCTGATCGAGCGACGCGACGATCCGGCTGCGGAAGGCGCTGCGTGCCAGGTCTTCACCATGCTGCGCGCCCGCTCGGTCGTCTTTGCCGCCGGGGCCATCGAGCGGCCGCTGGTGTTTTCCAACAACGACCGACCGGGCGTCATGCTGGCATCGGCCGCCCGGACCTATCTCAACCGCTTCGCCGTCCTGCCGGGCAAGAATATCCTGGTCGCGACCACGAATGACGGCGCCTATCGCACCGCCATCGACTTTGCCGCCGCCGGTGCGCAAGTGACCCTCGCGGACCAGCGCAGCACCCCACCTGCCGCTCTGGTTGCGGAAGCCAGGCGCCTGACCATAGCGATCCGGTCCGGGACGCAAATCGCCGACCTGCGTGGCGGCCATGCGGTCAAGGCCGCCAAGCTTGCCGGGCCGGGCGGCAATTCGGAAATCGCGTGCGACCTCGTCTGCATGTCCGGCGGCTGGTCACCGACGGTGCATCTCACCTCGCATCTCGGTGTTAGGCCTGTCTATCGCGACGACATGGACGGCTTCATTCCCGGCGGCTTTCCGTCAGGCCAGTTCGGCGCCGGCGCGATGATGGGCCGCTTTTCGACTGTCACCGCCATCGAGGACGGCCACCGCGCCGGCACCGAAGCGGCGTCGTCCTGCGGGAAATCGGCAGCGGTGCCGGCGCCGCTCAAACTCGATCTCGGCGAGGCAGCAACCGGTCCGTTCCGCGCAATCCCGTCCGCCGGGCGCGGCAAGGCCTTTGTCGATTTCCAGATGGACGTGACCACGAAGGACATCGAGCTCGCCCATCGCGAAGGCTATGAATCGGTCGAGCACCTGAAGCGCTACACCACGCTCGGCATGGGCACCGAGCAGGGCAAGACCAGCAATTTTGCAGCACTTTCGGCCATGGCGGCGCTGCGCCGGGCGACGATTTCGCAAACCGGGACCACGACCTTTCGCCCGCCCTACACGCCCGTCGCCATCGGCGCGCTCGCCGGGCGCGCTGTCGGCCATCATTTCAAGCCGATCCGCCGCACGCCCATGCACGACTGGCATGTGGCGAATGACGCCGAAATGCTCGAGGTCGGGCTTTGGATGCGTCCGTACTTCTACCGCGCCGCCGGAAGCGACGTGAACGAGGCCTATGTCGCCGAGATGCGCATGGTGCGCGAAGCCGCCGGGCTGATGGACATTTCCACCCTCGGCAAGATCGACGTGCAAGGGCCGGACGCGGCCATTTTCGTCGACCGTGTCTATGCCAACGGCTTCGCCAGGCTGCCGGTCGGCCGCGCCCGCTACGGCGTCATGCTGCGCGATGACGGCATCGTCTTCGACGACGGCACGACGACGCGGCTCTCGGAAACCCAGTTCTTCATGACCACCTCGACCGCCAGGGCGGCCGATGTCCTGTCGCGGTTGGAATTCCTGCTCGACACCGCCTGGCCGGACCTGCGCGTCGCGGTCACCTCGGTCAGCGACGAATGGGCGGCGATGTCGGTCGCCGGGCCGAAGAGCCGCGATATCCTTGCCACCGCCTTTCCGGAGCTAGACGTCTCGAACGAAGCGCTGCCGCATATGGGCCTCGCCGAAGGCGAGTTCGACGGTCGGGCATTGCGCATCATGCGGCTCAGCTATTCCGGCGAGCGCGCCTACGAGATCTATGTCGGCGCCACTGCCGGCGAGAAGGCCTGGCGCCATTTGCTTGAGGCCGGCGCGCCCTTCGGCCTGAGACCCTACGGGGTTGAGGCGCTCGGCGCGCTGCGCGTCGAAAAGGGCCATGTCGCAGGACCGGAGATCGATGGCCGCACCACGCTCGACGATCTCGGCCTTGGCCGCATGGCCGCAAAACGCACCGGGTTTGTTGGCGATGTCCTGCGGCGGCGTCCGGCATTTCAGGCGCCCAACCGCCAGCGTCTGGTGGGCCTGGAATGCGCCGAGGAGGGCAAACGCCTGCGCGGCGGCGCCATACTGTTCATGCCCGACGACACCGTCGCCGGGCACGGGCGCGGCCGGATAACGTCGGTAACGTTCAGCCCGGAGCTTGGCCGCTATGTCTGCCTCGCCCTGCTGGCAGGCGATGTCGCGGCGGAGGGAGGCGAAGTCCTCGCCACCTATCCGATGAAGGCCGAAACCGTTCGCGCCCGCATCGTCTCGCCCGTCTTTCTGGATCCGAAAGGAGAGCGGCTGCATGGCTGAGGCTCTGGCATTGAAAGATTTCAATCTGTCGGCATCCGATTGCCCGATCGTTCAGATCGAGGGCTGGGACGCCCGGTTCGAGTCGAGTGTTTCGCCAATGCTGGGCACGGACCTTCCCGGCTCGGTCGGCGAGACGGTCCGCCATGCCGATACTCTCATCGTCCGGGTCTCCCCCCGCCGGCTCTGGCTGACGACCGAGGCGGGCGCAAAACCGCCGCAGCCCGCGATCGATCCCGAACTGGGCTGTTCGGTTTTCCTCGGCGAAGGCCGCGTGCGCTTCAGCCTGAGCGGCGCGCGCGTCCTGGAAATCCTCTCCAGCTGCATCGCAGTCGACTGGCGCTCGCCAGGTTCAGCGCCGGGCCGCGCATTGCAAACGGCCTTCCATCACGTACCGGTGCTCGTGCTGCGCACGAGCGAGACCGGCTGCGATATGATCGTGCCACGAAGCTTTGCGCACAGCCTCGCGGACTGGATCGCCGACAGCGCCGGTTAGCCGCACCGGGCGCATGGGCACGTCAAGGCTCGCGCTCGTTTAATTTGGGTTCTCCAGGCGGTTTGTCTTGCGCCACTCCTCGTACTCTCCGCGGGCATCGTCATGCAGCGGATAATAGCGTTGCAGCGGCGCGCCCTGCATGAGTTTCGCTCGTGAGAACTCCTCCCAATCGTGATGTTTTTGTGCCTCGTCGATCACCTTCGCGGCCATCGCGACGGGAAGCACCACCACCCCGTCGTCGTCGGCGACGATGATGTCACCGGGGATCACCGTGACACCGCCGCAGGCAATCGGAACGTTGACGGCGTTCGGATAGATGCTGGTTTGCACGTGATAGTTGGGTGTCCAGCCGCGCAGCCACAGCGGCAGGTCGAGCTTTTCGACATTGGGCCGGTCGCGCATGCACCCGTCGATGACGATGCCCGCGCCGCCCCTGCCCTTGAAATATGTCGACATCATATCGCCGAAGACGCCCGAACTCATGTCGCCGCGCGCGTCGACCACGACCACATCGCCCTGCTGCGCGTGATAGAGCACGTGCCGGTGCAGTTGTGTCTCCGGATCGGCATATTCTCCCTCAGTGAAGAGGTCCGGCCGTTGCGGCAGGAACTGCAGCGTCAACGCAGGCCCGACGATCGACTTGCCGTGGTTCTGCGCCACCGGACCGACCATGTGCGGATTGCGGAAGCCCATGTGGCCAAGCGTGCCGGCTACTGTCGCGGCGCCGATCTCCCGCAGGGCGTCGATCAGGTCCCTGGGTGGTCGCGTGATGTCGGGAGTATGCGTCATTATCGGACTCCGGTTGAATGGAACTACCAGTTGGTGACAGAACCGTCGCGGCGCTTGAGGTGAGGCGCTTCCCAGAAACGAAAACTCTGCGCCTGGATCGCCGCCTCGTTGACCTCGACGCCGAGCCCCGGCAGATCGCCGACCGGATAATCGGTCCCGTCGAGCCGTGGTTGCACGGGAAAGAACTCGGAATTGTCGAAGCCCAGCTTTCTTTCCGGCGCCCTGGTCTCGAGCCACGCGAAGTTGGGCACCGCGGCGGCCAGATGCACGGTTGCAGCCGTGCACACCGGACCAAGGGGATTGTGCGGCATCAGGTCGACATAGTGCGCCTCGCTCCAGCCGGCGACCTTCATCGCCTCGGTGAGCCCGCCGACATTGCAGACGTCGAGCCGGTTGAACTGATGGATGCCGCGCTCGATATAGGGCAGGAACTGCCATTTGCTGGCAAATTCCTCGCCGATGGCAAAGGGGATGTCGGTCATCTTGCGCAGCGATTCGTAGGCTTCCGGAGTCTCGTCGCGGATCGGCTCCTCGAGGAAATCGAGCACACCGCGGCCGAGCTTGTTGCAGAAGCTCGCCGCCTCCGCCACCGACAGCCGATGATGATAGTCGACGCCGAGCACGACATCGTCGCCCAACGTCTCGCGCGCCTTGTTCAGCATACTCGCGGTGGCGCCAATCGACTCGCGCGGCTCGAAGATGTCCCTGTTGTTTTGCCCGATGGGGAAGAAGCGGATCGCGTGCCATCCCTGCGCGCGCAGTTCACTGGCTCGTTCGATGGCAACATCGCCCTCCGCCTCGTCTCCGGTCGAGGCGAAGGTGGGGATGCGGTCGCGCTGCCTGCCACCCAGCAGCTCGTAGACCGGCACCCCAAGCGCCTTGCCCTTGATGTCGTGGAGGGCGATGTCGATGGCGGAAATCGCCGCCTGCAGAACTCGCCCGCCTTCGAAATACTGGCTGCGATAAAGCTCTTGCCAGATCCGGCCGATCTGCATCGGGTCGCGGCCGATGACAAACTCGCGATAGTGCTCGACCGCGCCGGCAACGGCCCTCTCGCGGCCGCTCAAGCCGCTCTCACCCCAGCCGAAGATGCCCTGGTCGGTCTCGACCTTGACCAGCATCTGATTGCGGGTCCCGACCCACACCGGATAGGGCTTGATCACAGTGATCTTAAGTTTCGTAGTCATTCACGCCCAGGTTCCACACGCACCCGCCCTGTCTCAGTCGGCCTCGAGAGCCATTTCCGTTTCGCCGTCGAACAGGTGCGTGCGTTCCTGGTCGAATTCGAGCCAGATCTGCTCATCAGGTTTGACGGCGATGTTGGGGGACACGCTGATGTTGACGATGGCGCCGGAGAGGAACGCCTGCACGAAGGTGACGTCTCCGGTCGGTTCCACCGTATAGGCCTTGGCCGGAATGGCGCTGGAGACCGCGTTCTTGTGCAGCTTGATCGTCGAGTGTCGCGCCCCGAGCACGACCTTCCTGGTGGTCGCTCTCCGGACCTTGCGCGCGTTGAGTTGCGACAGCGTGAGATTCCAGCCTTCCGCGCTGGTCAGAACGGTATCGCCATTTGCCGTCGATGCCTGCAGCGGAATGAGGCTCATCGCCGGGCTGCCGACGAAGCTCGCCACGAACATGTTGACGGGATGGGCGAAAACCTTTGCCGGCGAATCGTATTGCTGCAGATAGCCGCCATTCATCACGGCCATCCTGTCCGCCATGGTCACGGCCTCGAGCTGGTCGTGCGTCACATAGATGATCGTCGCCTTGAGGTCCTGATGGAACCGTTTGATCTCGGACCGCATCTGAACGCGCAGCTTTGCGTCGAGATTAGAGAGCGGCTCGTCCATCAGGAATACCGCCGGATCTCGAACAAGCGCGCGGCCGAGCGCCACGCGCTGCTGTTGCCCGCCCGAAAGCTCGCGCGGCTTGCGCTCGAGCAGCTGCGTCATATCGAGCACGCGCGCCGCTTCCTTGACCTTCCTGTCGATCTCGTCCCTGGGCAGTTTGCGCATCTGCAGCGGGAAAGCGAGGTTCATGTAGACCGACTTTTGCGGATAGAGCGCGTAGTTCTGGAACACCATTGCGATGTCCCGGTCCTTGGGGTCGAGGTCGTTGACTACCCTGTCCCCGATGACGATGTCGCCCGATGTGATCGGGATCAGCCCCGCCACGAGATTGAGCGTGGTCGTCTTGCCGCAGCCTGAAGGGCCGACGAGCGCGACGAATTCGCCATCATTGACCGTCAACGAAACGTCGTTGACGGCTTTGAAGCCGCCATAGGTCTTGACGAGATCTTTGAGAACCACGTGGGCCACCGGCAACTCCTAATGCTTGACCGCGCCTTCTGTGAGGGCGCGTACGAAGTATCGCTGCAGGACGAGGAACAGCACCACGACAGGCACGCTCATCATGAAGCTGGCCGCCATCAGGCCCGGAAAGTCCGTCGTATTTTCCGAAAAGAAGCGCTGGATGCCGACCGGCAGCGTCAACTGTTCGTTCTTGGAGAGGAAGGTGTAGGCGTAGATGTACTCGTTCCAGGCGCCGATGAAGGAATAGATCGCCGTGGCGATGATTCCCGGCGCCGAAAGCGGCATCACGATCATGATGAAGGCCTGGAACCGCGTTGCCCCGTCGATGCGCGCCGCCTGCTCGAGCTGCACCGGGATATTGTCATAGAATCCCTTGAGCAGCCAGATCGCCAGCGGCAGGCCGAAGGTGAGATAGGTAAGGATTAGCGAGCCATGCGTGTTCACCAGCCCGAGCGCGCGCATCAGGATGAAGAGCGGCACCAGAAAGATCACCGCCGGGAACATGTTGCGCAGCAGCACGGCAAAGAATAGGAAGTTCCGGCCCGGGAAAGTGAAGCGCGAGAACGCGTAGGCCGCCGGAACGGCCACGATCACCGAAAGGATCGTCGTCACCGTCGAGACGAAAAGGCTGTTCCAGAAGAAGCGGAGGAAGTCCTGGCCGACGCTGTTTTGCGGATCGAGCAGCTTCTGGTAGCTGGCAAGGGTAGGCTGGTCAGGCCACCATTGCGGCGGGAATTGCATCGCCGCGAACCCGGACTTGATCGAGGTGATCAGCATCCAGATCATCGGCAACGCGGTGTAAAGCAGCATGAAGATGAGGAAGACGCGACCGGCCCACCGCCATCCGTCGACGCGCATGCGGCGACGGGTCTGGCCTCGAGGAGCTGTCTCGGCAATGGCGCTCATGCGTTCCCCTCTTTCCGTTCGTTGCCGCTGAGCGCGCGGACGTAGAAGCAGCCCAGCGTCATCAGGATGATGAACAGGAGCACCGAATAGGCCGCTGCCACACCCCAGCGCTGCCGGCCGAAGGCGAGCTCATAAATGTGGGTGATCCAGATATGCGATGCGTTCGACGGCCCGCCGCCGGTCATGATCCAGGGGATGATGAAGGAATTGAAGTTGGCCACCGCCAGCAGCAGGATCGTCACCGTCGAGACGTTGCGCAAGTGCGGGAAGGTGACGTGCCAGAAGCGCTGCCATGCGTTGGCCCCGTCGACTTTTGCGGCGCGCAGCAACTGGTCTGGGACTGTCTGCAGGCCGGCCGTCATCATGATCATGGCGAACGGAAACTCGCGCCAGATGTTGACGACGATCAGCGAGGGCAAGACCGTACTGACGCTGTCGATGAAATTCGGTGGCCGGTCGGCCCATCCGAGACCGACCAGCACCGCGCCGATGATCCCGAAGTCCGAATGGTAGATCCACTTCCAGATATAAGAGGCGGCAACCGCGCTGATGACCCAGGGAATGATCAGGATGGCGCGCAGAACACCACGGCCGGCAAAGTCGCGGTGGAGCGCCAGCGCGGCGCCAAACCCCAGGACAAAGGAAAAGAACGTGGATCCCACTGTCCAGATGAGGGTGTTCAAGGTGATCTTCCAGAACACCTCGCTGGTGAGAATGGCCTTGTAATTGTCGAAGCCGATGAAAATCTTGTCGCGGAGCTGCAGGCCGGGAGGCGTGTTGAAGAATGACAGCTCGATCGTATAGTAGATCGGATAGGCGATGACGATGAGCATCACCACGATCGCGGGGAGTACATACGCGTAATCGGCGCGATGCTCCCAGATTTTGCGCAGCACGCCCGACCTGCCGGGTTGCAATCTTCGGCGGGCCTCGGCCTTGCCGGTCACGATCGTCACTGTTGCGTGCCCTTATTTTCGGGAAGAACCGGCTGCGCCGAGGGCGCAGCCGGTCGGATCGCAAGTCAGGCCGGCACTAGAGTCCGCCTCCCATCAGGTCTTTGACCTTCTTGGCCGCGTCATCCGCTGCCTGGTCGACGGTCATCGCGCCTGTCAGGGCATTCTGCAGCATGTCCGGGATGATGATGTTCATGATCTCGGGCGACTGCGGCAGCGCGGGGAACGGGATGCCGTATGGCAGCATCGAGGTTGTGACATCCAGGAATTTGATATTGTCCAGACGTTCCTTCATCCATTTGGTCTTGAAGCCGTTAAGATTGCCGGGGTTCGAGCCGGCATAGGCCATCTTCAGCGACCATTCAGGGCTCGTCCACATGCAGATGAGAGCCTTCGCGGCCTGCTCGTCCACTTTGCCGCCCTCGACATATTCAGGCTTCAGGATGTGAATGTTCGAGCCGCCGAACACGACAGCGCGCTTGCCGTCGGGGCCGGTCGGAATCAGGCCGTAGCGCATGTTGTCGATGACGGTCTGCGCCTTGGCCTTGTCGGCGCCCGTCGCCTTCTTCTGCAGGTCGAGCATGACGTTGTAGTCGGACGGGTGCGAGATCATCATGCCGACCTGGCCGGCGAGGAACAGGGGCTGGTTGTCGGCCTGCTGGTTGGTGAGCGCCGAAACCGGAACCGACTTGTCGCGAACATACATGTCGTATGAGGCTTGCAGCGCCGCCTTGCTCTGCGGGCTGTTGAGCTCGACCTCCTTGTAGGTCGGATTCGCGGTGGCTTCGTCGAAGACGCCGCCGCCATAGGCCCACAGCTGCGGCATGAAGCGGTACGGCGTATTGCCGGCATTCTTGCGAGCCACGAGGCCATACCCGGCAATGCCGAGCTTGTCGTGGATCTGCTTGGAATACTTGACGACGTCGTCCCAGGTCGCCGGGGGCTTGTTCGGATCGAGGCCCGCACGCTTGAAGATGTCGGCGTTCCAGATGAACGCCATCGTCTCGTTGTTGGTTGGAATGCCGTAGGTCACGCCGTCCCAGGTCACGGCCTTCATGGCGCCGGGCCAGAAATCTTCCGTCGAATACCCGACGTCCTCGGGCTTGAGCGGCTGCAGATATCCCTTTGCGGCGAACTCGGTACCGCCCAGGATTTGCAGGCGGACCGCCATCGGCGCGGCGTTGCCCAGGAGCGCGGTGCGGAACTTGTCGAGAAGGTCGTTATAGGTGAGGGCCTGTTCTTCGAGCTGGATGTTCGGATAGGTCTTGCGGAAGGTCGCGAAAAAATCCTTGTAGTACTGGCGCAAGAGGTCGGGGTCGCCTTCGAACACGCCCTGATACCAGAAGGTCAGTCGCCCCTTGTAGTCGAGCGGGGTGACCTTGGCGCAATCGGCGGCCGTGTCGAAATCCTGTGTGCCCGCGATTGAGCGCACATATTCCGGCGACCATTTACTCAGGTCGACCGGCGGCGCACCCAGCGCCGATGCGGACATCAGCGATACCATCAAAGCAGTGGACACAGTGCCGCGCAGGACGGCACCGCCGAGTGTAATCCTCGTCATAGGTATCCTCCAGGTTTCTCTCCCGTGCCGCTTTGCGTCGGGGCAAGCGGTCCTTGCTCGTTCGATCGCGGGGAACTGTTCCATGTATCCCTTCGATCATTTTGTACGTTTTCAGATCGCGGATTTCCTGTCAACGCGCAGAATCGTACATTGTTTATGGAAACCGTGCGTGATAATTGGGCGGACTGTGTATTATTTTGGGGGAGAGCCGGCCTTGGCCGAAACAAGCGATTTCAAAGCAGAGCCACCTGAGGGGATTGACCCCATCGGGGCCTCCAGCGAGGGCGCCTCGGTTTATGAACTGATCAGGGAGGACATTATCGAAGGGCGGCTCGCCGCCAACGAACGGCTTGTGGTCACCGATCTCGCCCGGCGTCACGGCACCTCGACCAACCCCGTGCGCGAGGCTCTGCAGCTGTTGCGCGGAGAGGGCTTTGTCATCTTTCTTCCCAACCGCGGGGCGCGCGTCCGACCCATAGACCAGGATTTCGTCCGGGATATCTACGAGATCGGCGTCCTGATCGAGCCAGCCCTGACGCGATGGTTCGTCAACATGGCTACCGACGAGGACATTGCCGAACTCGAACGTCTCCAGGGTCTGATCGAAGAGAACAATTTCGCCGACACATTCAGGCACAGCGAGCTGGATACCGCCTTCCACACCGTGATGTACCAGCGGCACTATAACCGCCATGCCGCCGAGCTCTGGTGGAAGCACCGCGAAGTGCTGCGGGCGGTCAGCCGGCGTTTCAATTTCACGCTCGCCCGGCGTGCCGCAATCCTTCGCGAGCACCGCGAGCTCATCGCGCACGTCAAGGCGGGAAATGCCGACGCGGCGGCCGAACTCATTGCCCACCATGTCGAGGGTTCCGGCCGGCATGTCCTCGAACAAATGCGCGCCCGCAACGCGGCCCGGGCCGGCTAGCCAATCGGCAACATCGTCAGCCTGACCAATCAGAGAGAGGTTGTTGAGATGAAAATTACGAGCATTCGGCCGTGGCTGATCAAGTCAGATGCTTCTTATTGGGGAGAGTTCCTGTTCGTCGAAGTGACGACCGACGAGGACGTAAGTGGCTGGGGAGAGATCACCACCACGACAAGGCTCGCCAACCGCGCTCTGTGCACGATCCTGCGGCAGATAGGCGCCGCCGTGACAGGCGAGGATCCGGCGCGCATCGAGCATCTCTGGCACAAGATTTTCCGCAGCTTCACCTATATGGGCAGCCGCGGCGCGGCCGTCGAATGCGTGAGCGCCATCGACATAGCCCTCTGGGACATCCGCGGCAAAGTTCTCGGCAAGCCGATCTACGAATTGCTTGGCGGACCGGTGCGCGATGAAATTGCGCTCTATACCCATCCCAACCAGGCCAAATTCACCAGCAAGGAGGGTGTGGTCCGCGAAATTCGGGACATCGTCGAATCCGGGCACACCGCGCTCAAATTCGATCCTTTCCCTCACCAGGGCAGCATCGTCGACGGCGTGCCCCGCGAAAGACGGGACGGCTATCTCGACGGCAGCATGACCCGCAAGGACGAGCGCGAGGCCGCCGAACTCACGGCTCTGATCCGTGAAACCGCCGGGCCCGATGTCGACATTCTCATCGATGCGCATGGCCGCTTCGACGTTCCCACGGCCATTCGCCTCTGTCGGAGCCTCGAGGAAGCCGGCCAGATCGACTGGTTTGAGGAGCCCTGCCCGCCCGAGAGCCTCAACGCGCTGAAGCAGGTGCGTGAAAAGGTCAGCGCCGCTATCTCGTGGGGCGAGCGCGGTCACACCAAGTGGGATTTCGTGCCGGTGCTCGAGAACAAGCTCGCCGACTACATCATGCCGGACGTCACCTGGACCGGCGGCATTACCGAGCTCAAGAAGATTTCCGCCCTGTGCGAAGCCTATTACGTCCCGGTCTCGCCGCATGACGCCGCGGGACCGATCAACGTGATTGCGGGAGCGCAGGTGATGATGACCGTCCCCAACTTCTACAAACTCGAAACGTCGGCGTGGAACCTCTCCAAATACGATCATCTCATCGACAGGCCGCTCGACGTTTCGAACGGCAGCCTCAAGCTGACGTCGAAGCCTGGTCTCGGTGTCGAGATGAACCGCGACTACTTGCAAGCCCACGAGATTGAGTTGGGCTAAAGCATGATCCCGAAAGGTGGGAACCGGTTTTCGGGAAAGATCATGCTCCAACACTAGCAGCACTCCATGCCGCCCGGCGCATGGGCGACAAACTCCGCCGACCAGAACGAGGACAAATCATGCCAAATACGGGCGGAGCCGACGAGGCTCTCAATCGCATCAACACGAATTCCACACCGTCCGAGCTTCGCATAACCGACATGCGGGTAGCCGAAATCGTCGGCGCGCCGTTCACCTCGGCGCTGCTCAAGATTTACACCAACCAGGGCATCGTCGGGCTTGGCGAGGTGCGCGACGGGGCCAGCGCCACCTACGCGCTGATGCTCAAAAGCCGGCTGCTCGGCGAAAATCCCTGCGATATCGACCGCCTGTTCCGCCGCATCAAACAGTTCGGCGGCCATGGGCGGCAGGGCGGCGGCGTCTCGGCTGTCGAGATCGCGCTCTGGGATCTCGCCGGCAAGGCCTATGGCGTCCCGATCTATCAGATGCTGGGCGGCAAGTTTCGCGATCACGTGCGCGTCTATTGCGATACCGACGCCGAGAAACCGAGCGGCGCCGAGACCGGCAAGCGCCTCAAGCAGCGCATGGAGCGCGGATTCACATTCCTCAAGATGGACCTGGGCCTAATGCAGGTCGCCCATATCCCAGGCGCCGTGGTCGCGCCCGCCGGCGCGCTCGAAGGGTTTCGCGCCAATCCGCGCGGCCGTGGCGGCACGCCTCAGCAGCGCAAGGCTCGCAATCTCGCCTACGATGCGCAGAACGTGCAGCACCCATTCACGGGCCTGCATCTCACCGAAAAGGGGATAGACCTGCTCGAGCAGTATATCCACGAGGTTCGCGAGGTCATCGGCTACGAGATCCCGCTCGCCATCGACCATGTCGGCCACATCTCGCTGCAGGACGGCATACGCCTGTCGCGTCGCATCGAGAAATACGTGCCGGCCTGGCTCGAGGATGTGATCCCGTGGCAGTACACCGAGCAGTACCGGCAGTTGCAGCAGGCCACCACGGTGCCGATCTGCACCGGCGAGGACATCTACCTCAAGGAGGGCTTCGAGCCTCTGCTCAAGAGCGGCGGCCTCTCCGTCATCCACCCGGACCTGCTCACCAGCGGCGGCATCCTCGAGACCAAGAAGATCGGCGACATGGCGCAGGACTACGGCGTCGCCATGGCCATCCACATGGCCGAAAGCCCGATCGCTGCGATGGCCGCGGCCCATGTCGCGACCGCGACCGAAAACTTCATGGCGCTCGAATACCACTCCGCCGATGTCGATTGGTGGGACGACATCGTCACCGGCCTTCCAAGGCCGCTTGTGAAGGACGGCTTCATCACCGTTCCGGACAAGCCCGGCCTTGGGATCGACGACGTCGTCGACGAGGTGATTTCGCGGCATCTGCAGCCGGGCGTCACAGGCATCTGGCAGCCGACGGATCACTGGGACAACGAGTATTCCTGGGACCGCACCTGGAGCTGAGCCGAAAAGATGAAGATCACCGACCTGCGCTGCGCCGTCATCGGCAAGCACCCGATCGTCCGCATCGTCACCGATGAGGGCCTCTACGGCCTGGGTGAAGTGGAGTACACCAAGACCTACCTCAAGCCCTTTGTGCTGCATTTCCGTGAGGCGCTGATCGGCGAAGACCCGACCGACGTCGAGCGGGTGATGCTGAAGATCCGCCAGCGCGGCTCCTTCAAGCCCTATGGGGCGGCGGTAAGCGCCATCGAGCATGCGCTGTGGGACATTGCCGGCAAGGCCGCAGGCGTGCCGGTCTACAAGCTGCTCGGCGGCAAGGTGCGCGACAAGGTCCGCGTCTACAACGGCTCGATCCGCCGCAAGCGCACTGGCGACCGGCCCGAGGACTACGCCGCCGACGTCAAATGGATGATGGAGCAGCCGCAGAACTTCTTCATGATCAAGCAGGGAATCTCCTTCCACTCCAACATGAAGGACACCGTCGAGGACTTCCATTACGGCGTGACGCAGAAGAAAGCCGGCTATCACGGCGCCATGGATCAGGGCGTGATCAGCGAGCGCGGTTTCAATCACATGCTCGACTGCGTGATCGCGATGAAGGAAGTGCTGGGCGACAAGGTCAGCCTGGCGCTCGATTGCGGCCCGGGCTGGATGCTGCCCGATGCCATCAAGTTCGCCCAAGCGGTCGAGAAGTACAATTTGATGTGGCTCGAGGACATGCTGACCGGCGACTATGTACCGTGGGTCAATCCGCAGGCCTATCGCGAGCTGACCACCTCCACCTCGACGCCTATCCATACCGGCGAGCAGATCTATCTGCGGCACAATTTCAAGGAGCTGATCGAGACGCAGGCCGTGCGCGTCATCGGCCCCGATCCCGCCGATATCGGCGGCATCGCCGAGCTCAAATGGGTCGCCGAGCACGCCTACATGCACTCGATCCTGATGGCACCGCACGGCACCGCGAACGGCCTGCTCGGCCTCGGCGCGCTGATCAACGTCTGCGCCACCTTGCCCGCCAACTACATCGCCTTCGAATACCCGAGCGCCTCCGACCCCTGGTGGGAGGACCTCGTAATCGGCCTGCCGCCGCAGATCGTGAAGGACAGCATGGTGGAGCTCCTGGAAGCGCCGGGGCTGGGCCTCGATATCGACGCCGAAGCGGCCAGGAAGTATCTCAGGGAAGAGGATGCCGGCTTCTTCGACTGAAGAGGCCTGATTGCCTCGATAGCTGCTTGGCGAACTACCAAGCCCGGCGGCATTTCCATCCTTGGCCTGCCGATGGGTAGCCGGCTGTCGAGTGTGCCAAGCGTTTGATGGATGACATTCCCCCGGCTCATCGGCCAATCAGCGTCAGTCCAAAAAGGATGACGAGCCAAAGCCCGGCAGCCGCAACGGCTAGTCTCGGCAAGGTGCCGGTCAGATGCATGAATAAAACCGCTATCAAGGCCGCTTTGGCGGCAGCGATCGCCAGATTGAGCGCGACATTGAAGCCGCCGAGATCGAGGAAGGACGAGCCGACAGTCAGCGCCAGGAGCGCGAGGAGCCCGACATAGCCGGCGGTGAGTTTGCGCAGGTCGCTCATCGGTTGATCAGGTAAAGAACGGGGAACATGAAAACCCAGACGATATCGACGAAATGCCAGTAGAGACCAACGGCCACGACCCGGCGAAGGCGGCTGGCGGGGCTGGCGGTCCGCCATAGCGCAATCATGCCGGCGATCACGACGATGCCGCCGATCAGATGCAGTGCATGCAGCGAGGTCATCGTGAAATAAAGGCCGAAGAAGAATTCCGCGTGGACCGGATCCGGCCCGGTATAGTGGAACGGCAAGCCGAGGAGCGGCGCCAGGCCTTCGTGAATCTCCTTGCCGTATTCGACCCCCTTCACGACAAGGAAACACCCACCCAGCGCCGAGGTCGCGGCCAACGCCCAGACAGTCGCGCGCCAACGTCTATGAAGCGCAAGCATATGCGCCAGCGCCATGGTGAAGCTGCTGGTGATCAGGACTGCGGTGTTGAAGGTGCCGAGCGGCAACGAAAGATGTTTCGAGGCTGCCGCGAAGGCGGGGCCGAAATCGATATGCGCGAAGAGGAAAACCAGGAAGATCGCGCCGAACAGCATCGCTTCCGATCCGATGAATACCCACATCGCAAAAGTGCCGGCACGCCGTTCGCGCTGGGGTGTGTCGAAAGCGACGCTTTCGGTGCCGCTCATCCCGCCGCCTCCTCCCGGTGCGGACTGAAACGCTCGTGCTCGAGCCCCTTCATGTCGTAAGCATAGGCTGGCCGCGTCACCACCGGCATCGTCTCAAAATTATGCGGCGGCGGCGGCGAGCTTGTCTGCCATTCCAGCCCGGTGGCATTCCACGGATTGTCGGGCGCGCGGGCGCTGCGAAGCAGCGACCAGCCGAGATAGAACAACGGCATTAGATACCCGATCGCCAGTACCACCGCGCCGCCGGAGGACAGTACGTTCCAGAACTGGAACTCCGGCGGATAGGTATGATAGCGCCGCGGCATGCCGTTGAAGCCCAGCACATATTGCGGGAAGAAGGTCAGGTTGAAGCCGATAAAGGTGACGGCTGCCGCTATGCGCCCCGCCGTTTCCGAATACATGCGGCCGGTCAGCTTCGGCCACCAGAAATGCAGGCCGGCCATATAGGCGGTCACCATGCCGCCGACCATGATGTAGTGGAAATGCGCGATGACGAAATAGGTGTCGTGGACATGGACATCGACCGCCAACGCCGCAAGAAAGAGCCCGGCCAATCCGCCGAAGGTGAACAGCGCCAGGAAGAACAGCGCGTAGAGCATGGGCGTCTCGAAGCTGATCTCGCCCTTGCGCAGCGTCAGGCTCCAGTTGAAGACCTTGATCGCTGAGGGGATCGCGACGCAGAAGGACAGGAACGAGAACACCACGCCGGCATAGGCCGACTGCCCGCTGACGAACATATGATGGCCCCAGACCAGGAATCCGAAGACGGCGATCGCCATCGACGACATCGCTACCGCCTTGTAACCGAACAACGGCCGGCGGCTGAAGCAGGGCAAGACCTCAGACACCACGCCCATGCCGGGCAGGATCATGATGTAGACTGCGGGGTGCGAATAGAACCAGAAGAGATGCTGGAAGAGCAGCGGATCGCCGCCGAGATCGGGATTGAAGATGCCGATGCCGAAGACGCGCTCCAGCACGATCAGGATCAGCGAGGCGGCGAGCACCGGCGTTGCCAGCACCATCACAAGACTGGTGGCGTAGAGCGTCCAGACGAAAATCGGCAGACGGAACCAGGTGAGCCCCGGCGCGCGCAGCGTGTGCACCGTGACGATGAAGTTGATGCCGGTCATGATCGTCGAGAAGCCGACGATGAAGACGCCGAACGCGGCGGTCGAGACGAAGCCGTTGGCATAGAGCGTCGACAGCGGCGTGTAGAAGGTCCAGCCGGTATCGACGCCGCCGGCTACCACCGCAAACAACGCGAACAGACTGCCGAAGATGAAGACATACCAGCTGGCGAGGTTCAGCCGCGGAAACGCAAGATCGCGCGCGCCGATCATCAGCGGCAAAAGGAAATTGCCCATGGTCGCCGGGATCGACGGCACCAGGAAAAACCAGACCATGATGATGCCGTGGAGCGAGAACAGCCGGTTGTAGACATCGTCGGAGACGAGGTCGCCTGCCGGTGTCGCCAGCTCGATCCGCATCAGCACCGCCATGGCGCCGCCGAGAAAGAAGAAGGCGGTCAGCGACATCAGGTAGAGCCACGCCACGCGCTTGTGGTCGGTGGTGAGCAGCCACGCGCGAGGCCCGCTCCCCTTCCCCAGATAAGTGCCGGGCATCGCTGCGTTGCTCATGACTTGGCTCCAGCCGCTGGTTGAGGCGACAGCGACTTCAGATAGGCAAGCAGCATCTGCAGCTCGCCTTCGTCGATAAGGCCGTCGAAGCTCGGCATGACCGGCTGGTAGCCGGCGGCGATCTCCTTCTTCGGGTTGAGGATGGAGTCGCGCAGATAGCGCTCGTCGGCGATCACCGTCTGCTGGTTGTCGAGCGCCACCGGCCGGCCGAAGATGCCTTCGAGGGGCGGCGCCCTCACCTTGCTGCTCGCGCCATGGCAGCCTGAGCAGCCAAGCGCACGAAACAGTTTTTCGCCGCTCGCGGCAAGTGTCTCTCCCTCGCCTTGGCCGTTCAGCCAGGATGCATATTGCTCGGGAGCCATCACTGTCACCCAGCCGCCCATTTCGGAATGCTGCGTGCCGCAATATTGGGCGCAGAAGAGATGGTAGCGGCCAGGCTCGGTGGCGATGAACCAGATATGCGTCGTGCGCCCGGGCACCGCGTCCTGCTTGATGCGGAAGGCCGGCACGTAGAAGGAGTGGATGACGTCTTGCGAGGCGAGCGACACCACGACCGGCTTGCCGACCGGAACATGCAATTCGTTGATCTCGCGCTGGCCGCCCGGTTGCCTGAACTCCCACATCCATTGCTTGCCAAGCCCCGAGATCTCGAGCGCGTCCGCCGGCGGATGGTCGCGGCGCACGAAAAGCGCCGCGCCCCAGCCGAAGAAGATGAAGGCGATGATCAGGCTTGCGATCGTCCAGGTCATTTCCAGCGGCATGTTGCGCGAACGCGAGCCGGTGCGATCCGCCAGCGAGCCGACGCGGTATTTCACAGCGTAACCGACGACGAGACCGGTGAGCGCCAGTCCGAGAACAACCGAGAAGGCGAGCAGCGTGTAGAACAGGGCATCGACATACCCGGCTTCCGATGAGGCTTCCTGCGGGAAGAAGGGAATGCCGAAGCTCACCTTGCCCTCCCCCGCGTCTGCCAGAGCACGGTCGCGCCCAGGCCGAGCACCGTCGCCAGGCTTGCCAATTTCAGCGCCACCCATATCGCAGGCGAATACTGCCCCTTCGAACTGTCGAAGCCGGCGCAGAGGAGGAAGACGTGATCGGCGATAGAGCCGAGCTTGTTGGCCGACGCCTCGACCAGCGCGAGCTCAAGGTCGCGCGGCGTGAAGCTCAGCGCCGGCAACACCCGCGCAATCCGGCCGGACGGTGTGAGCGCGATGACCGCGATCGGATGCACGAACTGGTCGATGCCTTTACGTCGGTCGAAAGTTATGCCGGCCTCATTGGCAAGCGCCGCGCCGGCGCCGTCGCTGCCTGTCAGGAACCGCCACGCCGGTGCGGACGGACCGGCAGCGGACGCGATCTCCGCCTGCGCCGCCGCGGCATCGGCGGGCGTCTCTTCGGGATCGATCGAAATGAACAGCGCGCGATAGTCGGCAGGACGAAGCGACGTCTTCTTCAGATCGGAAGCGACCGCCTGCTGTGTGACACCGCAAAGATTCGGGCATCTGTCGTAGCCGAAGATGACGAGCGCTGGATGGCCGCCCAGGGTTCCGTCAAGCGTCCGCCTCTGGCGGTTTGCATCGACCAATTCGCGGCCAAGGCTAAGTTGAGCGCCGATTTTCGGGTCGAAGGTCGGTCGCTCGCTGGCGAGTGCCGCACCAGCGAGCAACAGGCCAAGCGCCGCAAGCAAGCTTCTCATCGCCCTGCCCCGCTTTGCGGACGACAATTTTGAGCCTGCGGCGCGCGAGGCGCCGCCGCTGTGATCAAGGCGCAGTCGTCGGGTGCCGCTGCTGCGGCGCCCGGTTCTGACCAATCCGGCAAGCCGTTGCTCACCACCGCCCACATGGCGTCGTCGATCGGGATGTGAGCGATGCCGGCATTGCGGTCGACCCAGCCAAGCATTTTGAGTTGGCGATCCGCCTCGGCGCGGAGACTGGCCAAGTCCTGCTTCGGGGTGATCTGTAAGTCGGGGTTTTCCGGACTGACGTTCGCGGGCAGCGGCAGCCATGTCGGTTTGGTGTTGAAGGCCAGCTTCATGCCGATTGCGGCCAAAGCGATAAACAGCAGCAGCCCGCCGCCGAAAGCGAGCAGCATACGTGGCCGGACATCGCGGGTCTCGGGATGGCGATGCGCCTTAGCCATGGGCGGCCTCCCGCTTCCACCAGACGATCCTGTCCGGCCGGCGGAGCAGGAAAAGGAACAGCGCTAGCCACAGGCCGGTCTGCGCGATCGCGGCCGCAACGTCGTGCCACAATGCCAGCAAGCCGCCAGAAAATAGTGGTGGCCGGATGCGCCAGAAGACGTCGGCGAAGTGACCGGCCAGAGCCACACTCGCCAGCCAGACCAGGCCGTTGCGACGGCGCTTCAACCGATGGCTGAGCGACGCTGCAAGTGCAGCGAAATGGAACACGATCAGCAGCCACAGCAGATATTGCCAGCCGTCCGTGGCGCGAGCGATGTACCAGTGGATCTCATCGGGAAGGTCGCCGCCCCAGACGACGAGCCACTGCATGAAGGTGAGATAGATCCAGGCCAGCACGAAGCCGAGCAGCATGTTGGCAAGGTCTTCGCTGAGAGCAACCTCTTCTTCGCCGCCGGGCATGAGCTGCAGCGCTCGACTTGCCGCCAGAACAAGGATGGCAAGCGCCATGGCACCGACTACTTCCGCTGCCGCCTCGCAAAGTGCGTAGACGGTCGAGGTGAATTCAGGCTCGATCGAAAGCATCCAGTCGATGGCAAAGACGCTGACGGCAAGCGCGTGGAGGATCAGGCCAAGGGCGAATTTCTTGCCGTTGCCATCATTCGAATTGGCTGGAGCGTTGGTCGAACCGAGCACCACCCAGGTCAGAACAAGCCAGATCGCGGAACAAACCACGAAGCGCAGCAGGAAGAACGGCACGTTGAGATAGGCAAGCTTCTGAAGGACCATCTCCGGCAGCTTCGCCGCATCGGCTTCGACCCACGGGAAGACGAGGCCGGGCCTTGTGAGGACAGGCACGAGAAAGACCAAACCCAGCGGCAGCGTCGCTGCGATCGTGCGCAGCGGCTGGCGGACTGCTTCGCCCCAGCGCCCGCCGGTCAGCCCATGCACCATCAGTATGGTCAACGCGCCGAGCGGTAGACTGAGCGCGAAGATGGCGGCCGCGAGCCAGGCGCCTGACATCGCCTTGGCATCGAGCGATGCGCCGAGCGCGCAGAGGACGATTCCGGCGGCGCCGGCCAACAGAAAACTTTGCTCGGCACGCCTCATGGCGAAGCCTCCGCTTCGAGCCGCGCGCGCAATGTCTGCGGAAGTTCGGCGACCGGGGCGTCACGCGAATATTGCAGCGCGCGGATATAGGCGACGATCGCCCAGCGGTCCCGCGGCGGCACCCGCGCCGCGTAGGAATACATGGCGCCGTAGCCATTGGTGATGACGTCGTAGAAATGCCGGTCGGCGGCCTTGCGCAGCGCGTCTTGATGGTAGCTCGGCGGCGCCGGGAAACCGCGTTGGACAATCATGCCGTGACCGTCGCCCGAGCGGCCGTGGCAGGGCGAGCAGAAGATGTCGAAGCGCTGCTGTCCGCGCCGCAGAAGCTCGATGGTGACCGGATAAGGGATCCGGTCCGGCGTTGGCGTCAGGTCGGCGTCGCGGGCAACGGTTCCGGCGACAGGCGTTCGCGCCGACATGCCGTCGGCGAACTGATCGCTGGCCTCCAGCGGGTCGTAGCGCGGCTGATCCTCCATATCCTGCCGGCAGCCGGCGACGAGCAATGCGGCGAGCAAGAGCACGAGGCGCAGACGGCTCATCATGCCTCGACCTCCTCGACCATCTCGGCGCCGAGCCGTGTCAGCTGGCCCTTGGTCACGCCCTTGCGGTATTTGGGATCACCCGCTTCGATCAGCAGATAGAACTTGCCGCCGCGCGCATAGCTGAAGCTTTCCGCATTGAAGACCGGGTGGTGGTAGCAAGGCAGCCCGTTGGCCGCGAGCACTCCGATGAAGCCGGCGAAGGCGGCGCCGAGAATGCCGGCTTCGAAGGCGATGACGACGAAGGGCGGCCAGGAATGCAGCGGCCGCCCGCCGACATTCACCGGATAGTCGATCTCGACCGAATACCAGATCAACGCATAGACCAGAGCGGCGCCGGCGATGCCTCCGGCGAGTACGGCCCAAGGCAGGCGCGTCTTCCGGATACCCAGTATCCCGTCCAGCTCCTTCATTGGGAATGGCGAGAAGGCATCCATGCGCCGATAGCCGCGCTCGCGCATGCCGCGCGCCGCCTCTATGAGCGCTTGCGGATCGGCAAACACCGCCACAAGGCCGTAGAGGCTCATCGGAGCTTGCCCTCCTCTTCCGCCAGTTCCTCGACCTCGAAGATGGTGATCGCCGGCAGGATGCGGATGAACAGGAACACCAGCGCGAAGAAAGTGCCGATCGAACCGAACAGGATGCCGAAATCGAGCCACGTCAGCGACTGCTCGCCCCAGGCGGACGGCAGGTAATCCCGGCTCGGTCCTGTGACGACGATGATGTAGCGCTCGATCCACATGCCGATGTTGATCGCCACGGCAATCGCAAACAGCACCGGCATGTTGCGCCGGATGCGTCTGAACCACAGCAGCTGCAGCACCCCGCAATTGAGGCCAAGCATTGTCCAGAACAAAGGCGCGTACGGGCCAATGGCGCGCTGCAACATCATTGCACGTTCGTAAGGTTTACCCGAATACCAGGCGAAGAACGCTTCCGAGACATAGCCGTAGGCGACGACCATTCCCGCGGCGATCATCAGCTTGGCGGCATTGTCCATGTGCCTGACGGTGATCAGGTCTTTCACGGAAAAAGCCCAGCGCAGCGGGATGGCGATTGTGAGCACCATGGCAAAGCCGGAGAGCAGCGCGCCAGCGACGAAATAGGGCGGGAAGATGGTCGAGTGATAGCCGGGCGTGATCGCGAAGGTGAAGTCGAGCGAGACGATCGAATGCACCGACACGACCAGCGGCGTCGCGAGCGCGGCAAGCAGGAAATAGACGGTCTGGTAGCGCGCCCAATGGTAGGCCGACCCGCGCCATCCGAGCGCCAGTATTCCGTAGAAGAGCTGAGCAGGTCTCGACCTGCCGCGATCCCTCAACACCGCCAGGTCGGGCAACAACCCCATATACCAGAACAACAGCGAGACGGTCGCATACGTAGCGATCGCCGCAAAATCCCAGACCAGCGGACTGCGCCATTGCGGCCAGTGCATATGCACATTGGGCAGTGGCAGCAACCAGTAGAAGAACCATGGCCGGCCCAGATGCAGGATCGGGAACAGTCCGGCCATGGCGACGGCAAACAGCGTCATGGCTTCCGCGAAGCGGTTGATAGAGGCCCGCCAGGGCTGGCGCAGCAGCAGCAGCACCGCTGAGATCAGCGTACCGGCGTGGCCGATGCCGATCCACCAGACGAAGTTGGAAATCATCGTACCCCATGCCACCGGGATATCGATGCCGTACGCGCCGACACCGACCGAGATCAGATAGCTGATGGAATACAGGAGCAACAGGACGAGCAGGAAGCACAGGAAAAATGCGGTCCAGAAATGACGCGGCAGCCGTCCGCCAAGCACGATCGAGCCGATGCGGCCGCTGATTTCGGGAAAATCGTGGCGGCCGCGCAGGACCGCCGGGCCTTCGGCGCTCGCTTCAGCCATCACTCGCCTCACCCGGCTTGGCCAGCTTGCCGTTGGGATTGGAAATCTTGCCGAGATAGGTCGTTCGGGGCCGCGTGTTCAGCTCCTCGAGCAGCGTGTAGTTCTGTGGCGCGGCCTTTTCCCGGGCGACGTGCGCGTCCTTCCTGTTCAGATCGCCGAAGCTGATCGCCTGCGTCGGACAGGCCTGCTGGCATGCCGTGACCACCTCGCCGTCGGAAATGGCGCGGTTTTCGATCTGGGCCTGGATGCGCTTGGCGCTGATGCGTTGGACGCAGTAGGTGCACTTCTCCATCACGCCCCGCGAGCGCACGCTGACATTGGGATTGTGCACGCCCTGCTCCGGGCCTGCCTCTTGCTTGTCGAAGGACTGATGGTCGAGGAAATTGAAGCGCCGAACCTTGTAGGGGCAGTTCTGCGAGCAATAGCGCGTGCCGATGCAGCGGTTATAGACCTGGGCATTCAGCCCGTCATGCGTATGGACCGTGGCGTTGACCGGGCAGACCACCTCGCAGGGCGCCTTCTCGCAATGCATGCAAGGCACTGGCTGGAAAAACGTCTCGGGCGCATCGACCGACCCGGCATAGTAGCGGTCGACCCGCAGCCAGTGCATCTCGTGCCCGCGCTCGCATTCTTCCGGACCGGCCGGCGCGATGTTGTTCTCCGCCTGGCAGGCCGAAACGCAGGCCATGCAGCCGATACAGGCCGAAAGGTCGATCGCCATCGCCCAGGCCTCCTGATCGTAGCGCCAATCGGGATAGAGCGATTCCGTCGGCGTCGGCGGCGCGTTGTTGCGGACGAAATCCGGGATCAGCCGGAACGCTTCGAGCGACGCGTGGCGCACGATGGCGCGTCCCTCCATCGCCTGGTGATGCTGTGTCGTGATGACCCGCAGGCTGCTGCCGCGCGACGCGGTTGCGGCGCCGGTCGCGATCCACTCTGTGCCGCTGCGCAGCCGGAAGGCGTTGTAGCCCGCCGACAGCGCGGCAACAGAACCCACCTTGCGCCCGAAGCCGAACGAGAGCGTCACCGTTTCATCGGGGTGGCCGGGCACGATCCAGGCCGGCGCATCGATGTCCGCCCCGTTGGATGCGACGTTGATGACCTTGCCATTTGCGATCTTCAGCCGCTCCGCGGTGGCGGGCGAGATGAGCGCCGCATTGCCCCAGACGATCTTGGTCAGCGGCCGCGGCAATTCCTGCAGCCACGACGCATTGGCAAAGCGGCCGTCGCGCAGCCACGGATCGGCGACGAACCGTATCTCGATGCCATCGGCCGCTTTCGCCGCTGGCCTTAGTCCACCCAGATCCGGCGGCACGGTGACGGATACGGACCTGGCAGCGCCGTTCGGCACAATGCCGTCGCGCAACGCCTTCTTCCAGGCATCGTCATCGAGCTCGGTCCAATGCTGCCGCAGGAGCGAAAGCGGATCGGCTTCGAACTGGCCGCCAAGCACGGCAAGCAATTCATGCACGGTCTTGCCGTCGTAGAGCGGCCTGATCAGCGGCTGCACCAGCGAGGCGGCGCCGTCATAGGCACGTATATCGCTCCAACTCTCGAGCTCATGTGCAGCGGGCACATGCCAATGCGCCAGGAAAGCGGTCTCATCGCGGTAGAATCCGTGATGGACGAGTAGCTTCAGACCCGAAAAGGCCTTGCGCGGATCGAGGCTCGCCGGGGCGGTGTGCAGCGGGTTTGCGCCCAGCACCACGACCGTATCGATTGCGCCATCGCCAATTGTTTCGCACAGCGCTCCCAGGTCGCCATCCACCCGCAACGCATCCGGCGGCTCGATCAGCTCCACCGTGTTGCCAAGCGCGCCAAGCTTGGCATTGACGGCCAGCGCGGCGGCTTGAACGAAGGCGCTCTGATGCGCCCCGGCAATGACCAGCGCATCGCGGCCCGCTGCCCTTAAATCATCGACCAACGCCGCCATCCAGGCATGGTCGACCGGCGAGCCGGAAGCTCCGGCCTGGCCACCCAACGCCGCGTTCAGTTCGACAGCGACGGTCTCGATCTCGCTTGGCCTGATCGCCAGCCGGTGGTCGGCTGCCGCGCCGGTGATCGTCGGCGTCGACTCCACGGCATAAAGCCGGCTCATCCGGTCGGACGGATTGCGCACGCGCCGCCGCGCCGCGAAGTCGCGTGCATAGGCGAGTCGCCCCGGCCCTTCGCCGAGGAAATCGGCATCGAAGCTGAAAATCACCTCTGAACGGTCCAAGTGGTGGATCGGTATCAGCGCCGAGCCGAACAGCGCCTGCGACGCCTCGGCCGATGCCGGCGTCGCTAGCGGACCGTGGCGGTAGATTTTCAGCTTCGGATAGCGCGCTCGCAGCGCATCTATCTGCGCCGCGAGCGTCGGCGACGTCGAGGCATCGAGGAGCAGGGCCCCTCCCTTCCCTTGCCATGCCGTCCAGCGCGAAACGAGCGCCGCCATGTCTTTGAGGAAATCGCCATATGATGCCGGTTCGCCGTCCTTGAGCGACGTGCGCGACCGATCGGGATCGAACAGCGTCAGCGCCGCTGCCTGCATCACCGCGTCGGTGGCGCCGCGCGATGCCGGATGGTCTGGGTTGCCCTCGACTTTCGTCGGCCGTCCTTCATGGCTTTCGACGATGGCGCCGATGCCGAAGCCGTCGCTCGACAATGTTGTCGCGTAATAGACCGGCCTACCCGGGATCAGCATCTCTGGCTGACGCACATAGGGTACGATGCTCTCCGCCCTGCTGCAGGCGGCCAGCCCAGCCATCGACAGCGAAGCGCCCATCAGCTTCAGCAAGGTCCGCCGGTTCGGCTTTGCCGGCAGACGCTCGGCGATTGCCGGAAACTCGGCTTCGACAAAACGTCGGAATTCGGCCGTGCCCGCGATCTCGTCAAGGCTGCGCCATGTCTCTCCGCCCAGCGCCAGCCGCTTGCGCAGAGCCGCGATGTCGATGGCGAAACCAGGCCTGTCGTCAGCGATGGCAGACATAGCAATCCGTCATCGTCTCGGGGTGGATGTCGAGCATGCCGATCAGCTTTCGCCTGACCTCTTCGATGTCCCCGGGTGGCTGCCAGTGCATAAGGAATACATCCTGCGGCGGGCGTAGGTTGGGCTCCGGGTTGCGGTGGCAGCCGAGGCACCATTCCATGCTCAGCGTATGGGCCCGCCTCGTCAGCGGCATCTCGTCCACCTCGCCATGGCAGGTCTCGCAGGCGACACCCTTGGTTACGTGGATCGCGTGGTTGAAGAAGACGAAGTCGGGGACGCTGTTGACGCGCTGCCATGCGATGGGCTGGCCGCCGGCGAGGCTTGCGCGGACCGGCGCCAACATGCCGGCATCGGTGAAAAGCTGCGAATGGCAGGTCATGCAGACTTCGGTTGCCGGCAGGCCCGCCGCAGCCGAGGTTTCCACACCGCTGTGGCAATAGCGGCAGTCGATGCCGAGCTGGCCGACATGGTGTTTGTGGCTGAATGGCACTGGCTGCGCCAACGGCTCCCCTACTCCCGTTACCAGGTCCGAGCGGGGGAGGATTATCCCGATCGCGGCGGCTATCAGCAGAAGTGCACAGCTTCCCCAGATGACGAAGCGCGCAACGCCATTGGCGTTTTTCGAGAAGATCTGCGGCATCCTCTCGCCGATTCTGCTGAAGGCAAACCCAGAGTTGACGACACCTAACGGTGCTTTCGCCTCGAAAGTTCCGAAGCCTTGCGGGGATCACAGAATGGTGACTGTCGCCGCGGACAGGGCTCCGCAACCACAGCCGGTCGCATGCGTTCGCCAACTATCACGATCTGTTTCACGCTGGAAAATGCCATGACCGACACCGCCGCAATCAACGCTCATCGCCCTGTGCACCATCGCGGCGTCGCCTTCTGGTGGAGAGTGCTGGTCGGCATACTACTGGTCATTCTCGGCATCCTGATTGGCGGCGGCGGCGCCTGGCTGATCGCACTTGGCGGCTCATGGTACTACCTGCCTACAGGCATCGCACTGCTGCTCGCAGGCCTCCTCCTGCTGGTTGGAAATATGGGCGGCGTCTGGCTATACGTGCTGACCTGGCTCGCCACGCTCGCCTGGGCCTATTGGGAGGTGGGTTTCGACGGCTGGGCCCTGATGCCACGCGTCCTCGCCCCCACGGTCGTGCTCATCTTCGTTCTACTGGCCATCCCCGCCTTCCGTGGGACGACAGGACGAGGCAGCCGGAACGCAGCCTATGTGACCGGCTTGCTGTTGCCGGTCATGGCGCTAGGCGCGTTCGGCTTCTTGCACATCACTGCCTTGGCGCAGTCACAACCGGCGCAACCGCCGGCGCCTGCCGCGCAGCCCGCGCCGAACGGCGCGCCGGCGTCGCAGGACACCGCGATTCACCAGGCCGACAATGACTGGCCCGTCTATGGCGGCTCGGAACTTGGCACGCGCTATTCGCCGCTGAACCAGATCACGGCGGCGAATGTCTCCAAGCTCACCCGCGCCTGGTCATTCCACACGGGCGACATGCCGAACGGGGCAACCAAGGATCTCTATTCGCCCGAGAACACGCCGCTGGAGATCGGCGGCCATCTCTACGCCTGCTCGGCCAAGGACATCATCGTTTCCGCCGATGCCAGGACGGGCAAGGAAGAGTGGCGCTATGATCCGAAAGTTCCCGACAACGCCATACCTTACGGTGCGAGTTGCCGCGGGGTCGCCTACTTCACCGTCCCTGGCGCGAGCGCGGACCAGGCCTGTGCCACAAGGATCATTTTCGGAACGCTGGACGCGCGACTGATCGCCATCGACGCCCGGACGGGCAAGCCCTGCCCGGATTTCGGCCAGCAAGGCAGCGTCGATCTCAACCAGGGCATCGGCGAGACGGTGCCGGGCTGGTATTCGGTCACCGCGCCGCCGACGATCGTGCGCGGCATCGCCGTCGTCGGCGCACAAGTCAAGGACGGCCAGGCCGAGAACGCGCCTTCGGGCGTCGTTCGCGGCTACGACGCTACGACGGGCAAACTCGCCTGGGCATGGGATATGGGGCATCCCGATCGCACTGGCGTGCCACCTGCCGGCGACACCTACTTCCGCGGCACGCCCAACATGTGGACCGTCGCGGCCGCCGACCCGCAGCTCGGCTACGTCTATCTGCCGCTCGGCAATGCCGCCGTCGACTATTATGGCGTCGACCGCAAGGATTTCGAAAACCAGTTCAATTCATCAATCGTTGCCATCGACGTGACGACCGGCAAGCCGGTCTGGCATTTCCAGACGGTCCATCATGATCTTTGGGACTATGACCTCGGCTCGCAGCCGGCATTGGTCGATTTCCCGACGGCCACAGGAAAGATTGCGGCCATCATCGTCCCCAGCAAACAGGGACAGATTTATGTGCTGGATCGAAAGACCGGCAAGGCGCTTTTCCCGGTCGAGGAGCGCAAGGCCCCCTCGGGCGGCGTCGAACCGGACAAGCTTTCCGAGACACAGCCCTACTCCGGCTACGCGCATCTCGACCAGCCGGTGCTCACCGAA
The DNA here is from genome assembly GCF_006442795.2 of Mesorhizobium sp. B1-1-8. Taxonomy (NCBI): domain Bacteria; kingdom Pseudomonadati; phylum Pseudomonadota; class Alphaproteobacteria; order Hyphomicrobiales; family Phyllobacteriaceae; genus Mesorhizobium; species Mesorhizobium sp. B1-1-8. Next base: position 2,395,276 of record NZ_CP083956.1, on the reverse strand, counting down.
AAGGACATGTGGGGCATGAGTCCGCTGGATCAACTATATTGCCGCATCCAGTTCCATCGCGCCTCCTATCAGGGCGAGTACACGCCGCCAACGGTCGACCGGCCCTTCATCGAATATCCCGGTTACAATGGCGGCTCGGACTGGGGCAGCGTCGCCGTCGATACCGACAGCGGCATCTTGGTCGCCAACTACAATGATATGCCGAACTACGACCAGCTCATTCCGCGCAAGAAGGCGGACCAGATGGGCTTCAAACCGATCGACAAGGGCGGCAGCCCGAAGAAGGTGAAGGATATCGGCGATCCGCAGGCCGGGTCGCCATACGCCATCGCGGTGAATGCCGGCTGGCGGCTCTCCACGGGCCTCCTCTGTTCAAGGCCACCTTACGGCCACATCCGCGCTATCGATCTCAAGACCGGCAGGACGCTGTGGGACGAACCGCTTGGCAGTGCCGACAATAACGGGCCGTTCGGCATTCCTTCGATGCTGCCGCTCACCATCGGAACGCCGAACAATGGCGGCCCGCTGGTCACTGCCGGTGGCCTGATCTTCATCGCCGCGACCACCGACAACAAGCTGCGCGCGATCGACATCAAGACCGGCAAGGAAGTATGGCAGACCGGCCTTCCCGCCGGCGGCCAGACGACCCCAATGACCTATGAGGTCGACGGCAGGCAATACATCGTCATCGCTCCGGGCGGCCATCATTTCATGGAAACCAAGGTCGGCGACGAAGTCATCGCCTACGCGCTGCCGCCGGGCTGAGACAGGCAGCGGTCACGTCTTTGGAGGATGTATCGATGGAGGATAGATCGATCCTGATTGCCGGTGCCGGCCCAACCGGCTTGACCGCGGCGCTCGAACTGGCGCGACGCGGCGCCAGGCCGCGCATAATAGACAAGAAGGACGGACCCACGCCGCTCAGCAAGGCCGTGGGCATCAGCGCACACAGCCTCGATATTCTCGAAGCGTCCGGCGTGAGCAGCAAGCTGCTGGCCGAGGGCATCAAGGTCCGCCGCGCGCATTTCCATGCCGAAACGCGGGAGCTCGCCACGATCGATTTCTCGCTGCTGCCGCACCGCTACAATTTCCTCCTGTCGCTGCCGCAACGCGACACTGAAAGGATCATGGCCGACACGCTGGCGACGTTCGGCATCGAAGTCGAATGGCGCACCGAACTGGTTGGCCTTACCCAGCAGGACGGCAAGGTGGAGGGCAGGATCAGCCGAAGCGGTGAAGAGGAGGAAAAGCACAGCTTCGACATCGTCTTCGGCGCCGACGGCGCCGACAGCTCGGTGCGCAAGTCATCCGGCATCGCATTCGAGGGCTACACGCACAGGCGGCAATGGAGCATCACCGATGCCGAGATCGCATCCTGGCCTTACGAGCCGGGTGCTGCGCAGGCATTCGTGCATGGTGGCGGCGACGTCGGCTTCATCATACCGATCGGTGGCAACCGCTTCCGCTCGGTCTCCAACACGCCCGACGCATTGGCTCGCGTGCCGGGCAACTATCGCGTGTCGCAGGTGCTGCGGACCGATCATTTCCATATTCCGGCAAAGCAGGCGATCCGCTACCAGACCGCCCGCGTCTTCCTCGGCGGCGATGCCGCGCATGTCCACTCGCCTCTTGGCGCCCGTGGCATGAATCTCGGCATTGAGGATGCCGCGTCCTTCGCCCGGCGTTTCGGCGACGGCACGCTGGCTGGATACACGGACGAACGCCGGCCCGTGGGTCACCGCTGGATCGAGCTCAGCGAACGCATCCTGTCCACGGTGCAGTCGACCAACAGGCTCGTCCAAACGTTCAGAAACCTGGCGATGATGACCATTGGCCGCTTCCCGGCCCTGCAAAAGCCCCTCATCGAGCGCGTTGCCGGTCTGAAGGAGTAGCAGGTGTGTCAGACAAGGTGCCGTTCTCGTATTCGGCAGGCATCTCGCTTCTCCGTTGCTATTCAACGCAAACATCGCTTCCGGCTCGTTGGTCCGCTGCCTCGTCCGTTATCAGTGCTTCAATCGGCGCTGGCATTTTCCGGGCTTAGAGCGCATGCTCCCCTGCGATGACGCAGCAGTACCTCAACCACCTGTTGGAATGTCCCTATTGCCTGACGATAAGGCTCCGTATCCCGGTCAGCGCGCAGCCATCAACAGCGATTTTTTGTGATGATTGCGGCGAATATCTCGGGACGTGGGACGAGCTGTTGACGGACTTTGAGCGCCAGGGCGGCAGCACGGGCGTATTCCGAATTGAAAAGGGGCGATTCAGAAGAATAGAATAGGCTGTAAGCGCCCCAAAGACGCGAAGCCTACTGCCTCTGCCAAGGCAGCGAATCGGACGGCGACATGAAATGAACATGTCCAATAGCTAATCTTCGCCGAGATAATTCATCCGCGAGCATTTCCGGCCAGATGAGCTGCGTTGGACGCCGCCACCTCGCATCATCGTAGGCCTTGATGCTGGAGCCGGTGTGGTCGGCGTCCGCTGGAGTGGCGTTCGTGGCGGCCTTCGCCAATTCTATTGCCCTCGGACTTGCCAGCATCCATGGCGGGAGGGAATCGACTTGAAATTCCTAAAGAGCTTTTCGCGACATAGCCCGGCGATCGTCACGGCCGGACTGGTCGGCCTGGCGGTCTACAATTGCCTTCGCGCTCACCGCGCTCTCATCCGTCATCCACGGGGGCGTTACATCGAGATCGACGGAGCGCGGCTACACTTTTTCGAGGCCGGCCAGGGATTGCCTCTGCTTCTGCTTCATGGCAACGGCTCAACGGCTGAAGACTTCATCACAAGCGGCATTTTCGACAAGGCAGCGCTCAAATACCGGGTGCTGTCTTTCGATCGGCCTGGCTTCGGTCGAAGCTCACGGTCGCGTGGCAGAATCTGGTCGGCTCGCGCGCAAGCGGATCTTCTTCATGCAGCCGCGGCGAAGCTCGGGATCGGACGCTATATCGTCTGCGGCCATTCCTGGGGAGCGGCGGTCGCGCTCGAGTTGGCGCGTCGGCATCCTGGTTCCGTTGCGGGCATCGTGATGGTCTCCGGTTATCACTATCCGCCGCCAAGGCTCGATCTCGCCTTGGCGGCGCTGCCCGCCTTGCCCGTCATCGGCACCGTTATCCGGCACACCTTGCTGCCTTGCCTCGTGAGGGCTGGTTGGCGCGGGGCAATGGGCAGGATATTCGGCCCGGCGGCGGTCTCGGCAGAGTTCAGCATGGGAACCAAAGAGGTGGCCACCCGGCCCTCGCAATTGCGCTCGATTTCGGGGGAATCCTTCCTGATGCTGGTGGCCGCGATCTCGAAATCGTGGAACTACGCGGAAATTCGCGCACCTGCCGGCATCGTCGCCGGCGCCGGCGATCGTCTGTTCAATGCCGGTGCCGATGCTCAGAGGCTGCAGACCGAGATTTCGGGATCGACGATCCATATCGTGGCGAATGCCGGGCATATGGTGCATCACACCGATCCGGACGCGGTCCTCGCAATAATGGACAAAGTCGCGGAGCGCATGCCCTCCGCCGCAAAAGGCACCTGAAGGCATTGCTGCTGTTGGCTGGGGCTAGGCACCGGCATCGTTCCCGAAGAGGTGCGTCCGCAGGCAGCGTCTCAGATTTCGAGCAGCGCGTAAGGACGGCCTGTCGGCTTCGTCACATGGCTGGCGACGTTATAGACCCTGGCGCCGCCCGGCGTCTGGCCTTCATATGAGCCGCGATGGGCATGCCCATGCACCACCGCGCTCACCTTGAAGCGATCGATCGTTTCGGCCAGCCGCGAGGAGCCGAGGAACGGAAAGATTTCCGGCGGCTCCCCCGCCAAGGTCTCAGGGATCGGCGCATAGTGGAGGACCACGACCGTGCGCTTGGCGCGGACCTGCCGCATGGCGTTCTCGAGCCGCATGGCCTCGCTGATGCTCTCTGCCACCATCGCCTTGATGGCCGGCTCACCGAAGGAGCCCAGCATCCTTGGACCGAAGCCGCCGATAAACCCCTTCACGCCAACGAAGCCGACATCGTTCAGTTCTATCGCCTGGCCATCGAGGAGATGGACCCCAGCCTGTCGGAGCGTTCCCGCGACCTGCTCGACGCAAGCGGATTCGTAGTCATGGTTGCCGAGAACCGCGACCACGGGAATCGAGCACGCGCGCATATCCTCGGCGAGGAGTTCCGCTTCACGAGGTTTTCCGAGATTGGTGAGATCGCCTGGAAGCACCAGGATGTCGGCTTCGCGCGACACTTCGCCGAAGAGGTCGCGGTACGAGGTCTGGGCATCCTCCTGGACATGGAGGTCACCTATGGCGGCGACCTTGATAACACCGTTGCCGCTCTTTTTTACTGGTTTGGCCAGGTCAGGCATCGCGCATCTCTCCAACCCCGCCGACGCCGGCAAACCCCCATTCCTTGACGTCGATTTCGTAATCTACCTGCGACAGCAAACGGCCGCGGCAGATCTTCGTCCTGGGCGATGGCAATTGCCGTTGCCGTGCAAGCCGCGCCAGCAGTTCGTCGAGCAGCCAGTCTGGAATGTGATCCCGCTCGCTAGGGTAGATCCATCGGAAATTGAGCACTTGCATCAACAGCACCTCCCAATGGATGTCGAGGTAAGACAGCAGCCTTTGCCAATCGATCTGATCGTTCGCCTTGAGGATGGTGTGGGCGATGTCTGCCCCGTCATGGCGACCTCTGTCCTGGATGAAGCATTTGGACCAGATGAGTTCGGTCGGGCCAATAATCCGAACCCGGCTGCCCAGCAGCTCGACCTGGCGGGCATGCTCCAGCCACTGGTCCCCGACCTTCATCGTACCGTTGGCCGAGGCGAAGATCACGTCGAAGAACTGCTTTCCCTTGAAGACCTTGCCGAGCCACCGGTCGTCCCTGATCTCGACTTCATGGCCGAGATCCTTGAAATGGGCGAGTATGCGCGCGAAATCCCCCGCCTTGCAAAAGATGTCCAGGTCCTTGGTTTGGCGGACAACGCCGGTATATGCGCTCACGGCGTAGGTTCCGGCGACGAGAAAAGGAATCCCGGTAGCGGCAAGCTCGCGGATTGAATGCGTGTAGAACGCTTCCGCCTCGGTGCTTTTCAGGCTCGGCTCCGCCTTTGCATTGATCTCCGGAAGCGATGCCGGCAGACCCGGCAACTCGTCACTGGTCATGAACCGCCGCTCCGATTTCGGACCTTGTCCGCTTGGTTTGATAACAGCCGGGAGCCCTGCCGTGTTCCGCCGTCGGAGATATGTGAGATGGCTCAGCAATGCCCGCCAATGCGGAAAATCAGAGGTGAGCTGTGTGCGCATCTCCGAAAATCGCGTGAAAACAGTGGCTTGGCAAACAGCTTTTCTGACGCGCTAGTCCTTTTGCTCGCGATATAAGCGCTCGGTCGCCTCGTCGCTCTCGCGCCGTTCGACCGGGCTTTTACGGCGGCGGGCGGCGAGCGCATAGACAATCACAAGCAAAAGAATGACCGGTCCGCCAATCACTGCAAATAACCATAAATCGCTTCCGAACATGGCCTCCCTTCCTGATTTGACGCTTGCTTCTCTTGGAACTTCGTTGCCGGTCTTTGGCTAACCGGTGAGGGCGACAAACGTTCCACCTTCGGGATTGCGCCGATGTGCCCCACGCGATCTACGGCCCAGTCGGCAGCTCTACCCGCCGTGCCGCTCACAGCTGCTTTGCAAGTTCCTTGGCCAGCCGTTTCGCTTTCCGGACGTCTGGCAGTTCGCTCATCCGCGCTCGACGAATTCGTTGAGACGGCTGGGCAAACCTTCGGCGGTTATGTCCTGGTGCACGAAGGCAAGCTTGTTGTCATCCAATATCGTGAAGAACTCTTCCCATTCGACCGGTTCCAAATCGTCTTCGTGCTCACCGAAATCTACACGCAGCACCGCGCCCTTTGCCGCAGTCCGCGCGACCGCAGGTCTGCCTTCGCGGGCTTCTATCCATGCCCGGATCACCTCGTGATTTGTGGTCTTTAGTGGCTCGCTCATGATGATCCTCCGGATCTGTCGCCATTTCTGCCGCTTGCTCGCAGCGACTGAGGATTCAATCCGCGTCCGGCTCGCTCGTTCCCGCAAATTCGCTCCTGGTAAGATTCGGGGCACTATTCTCCCGATCTTTGTTGCCTCGAAGCGATCAAAAATTCCTCTATCATTTCGTCCACCTGCTTTGGTGACGAACTGGAGCGAGGCGAGACCACAGTCTAAGCTGAAATCGAAAATGACACCACCGAAACCGGAGGATCAATCCACGGCAAAACCTGCGGACGAACAAGCGACGCAGCAAGCGAGCGCTACGACTTCTTCACATGAGCACCACGTTGTCGGCCGCCCTTGGGCGCTTTTGCATCCGTCGAATGCTCGGCGACCGATGGGCCGGCTCCGGAACTCTTTTCTGTCGCAGGGCTGGGCGTAACCCGTTCTGGAGGGTTTTGGCCTTCGGACTGATGAGTCTTGTCTTCCACCTCGCCCAGCTTGCGGGTCAGCCCAAATCGATCGTGAGGCTTAGCGTTGTTGGCCGCAGCCTGCGAAAACTGGTCTGAGGGATCCGGATCGGTATTGGCCGGGTACTTCCTGGCGCCGGTTTCGCGGCGGTTCTCTTCTTTACCCATGACGTCCTCCGGTTGATGTGAAGGAAAACAAGATCATCCGAAGAACGTTCCCCCACTCGGCCAATCGGGACGTGGGCAATCAGGCCTATCATCAAATCCGGTGGAACAAACACCCTGCCGCCCAATTAGGCGAATAGACGACGGTCCGGCCCAAGAAGGCAGCAGTCATGGACAGGGAAGAACGCATCAGACGCCGCGCCTACGAAATCTGGGAGCGGGAAGGACGGCCGGAGGGGCGGCAACAGGAGCACTGGGACCAGGCGGTCCAGGAGATCGAATCTGAAGGCTCCGAGGCCGAGCGCGGCCCGGTCGCGCCCGACCCGACAGTCGGCACGGCCTCGGACCCCAACGCAGACAAGCCGGGTGGCTAGAGCAATTCCAGGAAAAGTGTGAAACGGTTTTCCGTCCGGAATTGCGTAAAGAAAAAGGGGTAGAGCGGTTCGCCGGTTCTGGGAAACGGTGAAACGCTCTAGGAGCCGCTAACGCGAGGATCTCCGATGTCGCGAACCGTTGCATGGGTTATGACCCTGGTAGTTGTCCTTGTGCTGATAGCCGTCTGGGCTTGGATGGTTAGAGAGCCCAGGAGCCCACCCGGCCAGCAGGCCCCGCCCCATGCGATCAACCAGAGCGGTTGAGATAGGCCTCAGCGCGACCTGCCGCTTGCTCACCGCACTGCAGTCTCGCTAGCTTTGTTTTGCCGGGCCTTGGGAGGGACAAGCCGGCCGGAGTTCGCTCGCAAGCCTCTGAAGAACTCCTCTAAATACGGCAGCAGCTCGAACAGCAGGATCACGCTCATGACCGTCGCGATATAGCCCACCGGCAGCTGCTGCTGTTTCCAGGCGAGGTCAAAGCGCGCCGTCTCAGGCCCAAATCCGAACAGCGCCAGGAACTGGCCCCAATGCAACGAGACCACGCTGACAAGACCCATCAGCGGGATCATTTCCAGGAAACTGTGCACGTGCTGCTCGATCGGACTTACGATACGCGCGGTAGTCGCATAACGCACGTCCCATATGGCGGTCGCTTCATGGATGAGAAAAACGATCATCATCACGGCGATGATCAGGGAATTGATCTCCAGGAACATCGCTGCAAGCAGCGGAATGCCGACTTCGACGAACATCAGCAGATGGATCAGCGATTCCTTGGCTCCGGTTGTCGATTCGATATGCGTCGCGCGATGGCAGAGCCAGTCGGCAAATCCGGCGATCAACCAGACAGGCAGGACGAAGTACATCAGTATCAGCACCATCGGATCGTTCAGCATCGAGCAGCGCTCCGGCCCTGAGCTGTTTGCACTCTTAGGTCCTTCATGAGGTTCGCCGCTCCGCGGGTCATGCTGGATTAACGTCCGAGCACCGCCGGCGGCTATCGCAATAGCCGCGGCAGCGAACAGGTTGAGATGCAGTCAGTGCACGAAGCGACTTCTCAGCCAGGCAAGAATACGATTGCCGGTGATGATCCTCCGGACGCGTCCTGCAGCCCAACTGGCCTGCATGGTTGCGCCGGCGTGGCAGCTGCAGACGATTTCATGCAATTCCCAATCCGAAAGTTGGAAGAAGCGTTTGGCTTCGCCATAGGTATCGGACTGCAGGCCCGAGACCCTGAGCAGCGGGTCCTCGAAAGCAACCGTGAGCGGGGATCCCGCCGCCCGCGCTTCTTCCCGCATCCCCGGATAGAGATACTCGGTACCGGTAAGCGCGGCGAGACAGCGCAGCGGATTCTTGTCGAGCAGTTCTGCCCACCTCTCAATCTTTTCAGTCCTTGTCGTGAGCGGCACGAGCGGATTGATATCAGCGACTGCGTGCAATTGGTCGAGTGTTTGGTATCTCATGATTGGCTCCCGTCCATCCTTGTCTGACCGGTTCGTCCTGGCGGGGTCGGCAGGCCCGCGTCGGAGGAGGGCGCGGGCCGATCAGTGTTCCCACCGATCTCCGGCAGGCGCCAAACAGCGGCGCCTGCACATCATTGAACTGACAGCCGTCGCCAATGTTCCGGAAGAAGATCGATTTCGTGCGTTTGGAAACCGAGGATCGAGCGAATGCGCAAGTGCAAGGGATGCACAGCGTTTCAATTACGGGTCCCGAGCCCGATCAAGGTACGACGCTCGTCGATCATCTGGTTCGCAATGATCGCCAGGGATCGCAGCTGGCTTTGGCAAATATGGAAAGCGGTGCGCCGGCCGGAACATACGTCCCCGATGCAAGTTTGGTAGCTTAGGGAGTATTCTTATGCCCACGTTGAAAAGGCTTCTTCGCCATCTTTGGCGACACAAAATGCAACCGGCGGCCGATCCGTCTCCAGTCGATGCGATCGTGCGGCTGCTGCGTGAAACCGAGCACCGGGAATTGCGCGGTGACAAAGGGTAAAGTTTTGGATCTTGCCCGGTAGTGACTCGATCCCATGCTCTTCTGCCACGGCTACCGTGCGTTAGCCTGCGCTGTTCGTCAGAGCACGATGCGGGCGAGACCAGCCATCTTCTTTAGGCCAGCGCATCGCGGATCACGGCAAGAGCCGCGCCGCCGCAGAAATCGATGCCGCGAGCAGCAAAGCTTCTCTCATTCCTTGGCCGCAGGATCTGCCGGTCCAGTCTCGGTCTCGTCAAATATGTGCTCGTGAATGATGCCGAGGATTTGCAGCCTCACCGCTTCACGCGCCTGCGGCTGGACGAACGGCATGAGAAGATCGACCGTTTCTTTGATCTGCCTTGGCAGATCAGCGCTGGGGTCGGTCAACCGACTTCCGTGATCATAGATGTTTTCGGTCAGCTTTTTGTCCAGATCAGAAAAGGTGCCCATGGCTGACGCTCCGCGCTCACGCTGGAACGGCCGGATCCTGGGATTGGTTCCGTCCCGCGGCGGCCACATCTGGCCAATATCTCAAGTCTTCAATCGGATATCCGCGCTGCTTTTGGCGATACACAACTGGCCGTAAGATCGCGTAACGTCGATCTCGTCGCAACGCAATGTGCAGCAATGCCGGCGCGCGTTCAGGTCTTCCGGCTGCGCTCGACGAATTTATTGAAGCGGCTCTTTCCTCCGCTCCCGGACTGGTCCTGGCGCAGGAAGGCAAGATCGTTCTCCTCGAATATCCGGAAGAACTCATCCCACTCGATGGGTTCGAGCGTCTCCTCCGGTTCGCCGAAGTCGATGCGCAGGATGCCGCCCTCGCCTTTCGTGCGAACCACCGCGGGATGGCCGTCTCTCTCCTCCACCCATTTGCGGATCTCGTCGTGATTGGTGGTCGTCTTCGCCTCGGACATGGATTTCCCTTTCTCGCCGCATGTCGGTGAGCGGCCCTAACGGCGCGCAAAGGGCAAAGTTCCCTAGCGTGCAGGCGGCCTGCCGACGCCTGCGCCACAGAGGGAACTTTGATGATGCAGGGAACAAACCTTTTGTCCCGCAGTTCGGGAGCCCAACGCAAAATCCGCAAGGAGTTCTCGTGAAACGTGTCCTGGTTACGGGAGGCTGCGGTTTTATTGGCCGGCATGTCGCCCAGGAACTCATCGAACATGGCTACGAGGTCCGCGTCCTGGACGCACTTCTGGACCAGGTGCATGGCAGCGAAACCGTCAGCATTCCAGCGGGTGCCGAACTGATAAGGGGAGACGTGCGTGATCGGGACGCGGTCGCCGAGGCGGTATTGGATGTCGACACCGTCATCCACCTCGCTGCCGAGGTCGGCGTCGGCCAATCCATGTACGAGATCGCCCGCTATGTCGGCGCCAACGATCTCGGCACCGCGACCCTGCTCGAGGCATTGATCAAGAAACCGGTCGAACGGATAGTCGTCGCTTCGTCGATGAGCATCTACGGCGAAGGCCTCTACGAGACACCGGACGGGCAGCGTGTCGACAATGCCCATCGTAACCCAAGCGATATCAGGAACGGCCAATGGGAGCCGCTGTCGGCTGCGGGCGAAACGCTGTCGCCGATTCCGACTGACGAGGAGAAGCGTCCCGACCTCGCCTCGATCTACGCGCTGACCAAATATGCGCAGGAGCGCGCGGTGCTGATCTTCGGCCAGGCATATAACGTCGATGCAGTGGCGTTGCGCCTGTTCAACGTCTTCGGCGCCGGTCAAGCGCTCGCAAATCCCTATACAGGCGTGCTCGCCAACTTCGCCTCGCGGCTCGCCAACGGCAAGCGGCCGATGATCTTCGAGGACGGCGAGCAAAAGCGCGACTTCGTCCATGTGCGGGATGCGGCCCGCGCCTTCCGGCTGGCGCTGGAGCAACGCCAGGCCGCCGGTCATGCGATCAATATCGGCAGCGGACGGTCCTACACCATCAGCGAGGTCGCCCGGCTGCTTGCCGAAGCGATGGGCGTTCCGAAGCGGCCGCCCGAAATCCTCGGCAAGGCGCGCTCCGGCGACATCCGCAACTGCTTTGCCGACATTGCCAAGGCGCGCGAGCTGCTTGGCTTCGAGCCGCGCCACCAGCTTGAGAATTCGCTCGGTGAGTTCGCGGCCTGGGTTCGCAACACCGTCGTCATCGACCGCGGCGCGGATATGAAGCGCGAGCTTGAGGAGCGGGGGCTGGTGTCATGAGTGAGCGGCATCGCAACCTTCGCAAGGCGCCGGTGGCGATTGTGGGCGGCAGTGGCTTCATCGGCTCCAATCTTGCCGACAGCCTGTTGTCGGATGGCGAGCCGGTGCTGGTCATCGACAATCTCAGCCGTCCCGGCGTCGAGCAGAACCTCGAATGGCTGGCGCAAAAGCACGGCGGCCATCTCAGCGTGGAAACCGTCGATATACGCGACCGGGACAGGCTGGCTTCGGCCTTGGCGCCCGCCAGGGCAATCTTCCATCTGGCCGCCCAGACTGCCGTGACCACGAGCCTGGTTGATCCTGCGGAAGACCTCGACATCAATCTCAAAGGCACGTTCAATGTGCTTGAGGCGGCGCGGCGAATGAGCGCTCCGGTAATCTTCGCCAGCACTAACAAGGTCTACGGCAGCCTGCCCCAGCTCGCGGTGCGGGAGGGGGACGATCGTTACGAACCTACCAGCGAAGCCATCCGCGCCAATGGCGTGGATGAGACGATCGGCCTCGATTTCTGCACTCCGTATGGCTGCTCGAAGGGTGCGGCCGACCAATATGTCCTCGATTATGCCAAATCCTACGGCCTGTCGACGGCGGTGCTGCGCATGAGCTGCATCTACGGGCCGCGGCAGTTCGGCACCGAGGACCAGGGTTGGGTCGCGCATTTCCTGCTGAGCGTGCTCAGCGGGCGGCCCATAACGATCTACGGCGACGGCAAACAGGTGCGCGACATCCTGCACGTGTCCGACGCCGTTGCCGCCTATCGCGCCGTGGTGGCCAGCATCGAAGATCTCAAGGGTCAGGCCTTCAACCTCGGCGGCGGACCGCATAATGCGGTCAGCCTGCGAATGCTGCTGTCCGAGATCGCCGCCATAACCGGCCGCGACATCGCGCTTCGCTACGATCCGCAACGTACCGGCGACCAGCCCTTCTTTGTCGCCGACACCCGCAAGATTGAGGCGGCGCTGGGCTGGCGGGCGCGTGTCCCGTGGCGCGAAGGCGTCAGCGACCTTGCCGGCTGGCTGTTGCGGCATCGTCTCCAGCCGCGCCCCGAAGTCGCGAGGTACGTCGCATGAAAGTCGCACTGGTCAATCCGCATTGGACATACGAGCACAGCATCTATTTCGGCTGCCGCCAGCCGCATCTGCCGCTGGAGCTTGGCTACTGCAAAGCCCTGCTGGAGGCCAACGGTCACGCCGTGCTGATGCTGGACGGGCAATTGCAGAACCTCGACAACGCGGAACTTGCCGAGCATGTGGCGGCGTTCGGGCCGGACATGACCGTCGTGACCACCGCGCCGACTTACCTCTTCTGGCGCTGCGCACCGCCGGAGCTGCGGGTACCGGCGGAATTCCTGAACCATCTCGAGGGGCGCGGCGGGCGCACCGTCGCCGTCGGGCCGCATGGCTCTGCGACGCCCACCCCTACGCTGCGCAAGCTTGGCGTCGATGCTGTCGTGCGCGGCGAATGCGAGGAGGTGGTGGCGGAGCTTGCCGGGCAGAGCGACTGGAGCGCCGTCCCTCACACGGCGCGGCTCGAGAGCGGCGCGTTGGCCTGCAACGGTAGTGTAAGCGTCAGCCGCTTCGTCGACCACCCGGCACTTCATTGGCCGTCCGACTGGATTGCCGTCCACTCGCACCACCATCATCGGTTCGACGCGGACCGGAAGGGCGCCGGGGCAGAGGTGGAGGCTTCGCGCGGCTGCCCCTATAATTGCAGCTTCTGCGCCAAGATCGATTTTCGCGACGCTTACCGTCGCAGGAATCACGATGCCATCGTTGCCGAGATCGACGGTCTGATCGGGCAAGGCATCGGCTACATCTATTTCATCGACGAGATTTTCCTGCCGCAGAAGGCGCTGCTCGAGGCCCTTATCGACCGAGATATCCAATTCGGCGTCCAGACGCGCATCGATCTCTGGAAACCGGAGTTGCTGGAATTGTTGGGCGAGGCCGGCTGCGTCTCGATCGAAGCCGGCCTCGAGAGCCTGACCGTCGAAGGCCGCGAGATGCTGGCCAAGCGCTGTCGGCTGGGCACCGAGGAACTGGCCGCGCTGCTGGTCGATGCCCGCCGCCATGTTCCTTTCGTCCAGGCCAATCTGATCGGCGTGGTCGAGGACGATCCGGCGCTGGTGCAGTATTGGCGCAAGCACCTCATCGACAACGGCGTCTGGGCCAACGAGCCGGTGCCGCTCTATCCCTATCCGAGCTCGCCAAGCTACCGCGAGCTGTGGGGCGAGCCTGACGATTTGGCCTGGGAGCGTGCGCATGAGCACTACCTGGCCTCGTTCCGCACGTTCAGCGACATCCAGGACCAGCGCCCGCGCGCCCTGGCCGAGTTGGAGTCCTCATGCTGCAATCATTGATCCATCGCCCGCGGCGCATCCTGATGACCACCGACGCCGTGGGTGGGGTCTGGCGCTATTCGCTGGACCTGGCGCGCGAACTCACCGCCCGAGGCCACAGCGTTATGTTAGCCGGGCTGGGGCCTCGGCCTTCCCAGGAGCAGGCGCAAGAGGCGCAATCCTTCGCAACGCTCGCATGGCTCGAGAGCCCTCCGGACTGGATGACGCGCAACGAGAGCGATCTCGACGGCTTGCCCGGCGAGCTTCGCAAGCTTGCAACGGCCTATGCGGCGGACCTCGTTCATCTTAACGCTCCGGCCCAGGCCGCCAAGGTCGATCTGCCCTGCCCCGTCCTCGCGGTCTCGCATTCCTGCGTCGTGACGTGGCTGCATGCCGTGCGCGGTCAAACCCCGAGCGGCAGCTGGGCCTGGCAGAAAGACCGCAACAGGGCCGGTTTCAATCGCGCAGATATTGTGGTGGCGCCCAGCCGAAGCCACGCCGACATGCTTGAGGCCTGCTACGGGCCGGTAGAGCGGTTGAGCGTCGTCCACAACAGTGCACTTCCCGGCCCGATCGCCGTGCGGCGCGAGCCTTTCGTCCTGGCCGCCGCCCGCTGGTGGGATGAAGGAAAGAACGCTGCTGTGCTGGATGCCGCGGCTGCAATCACTGAATGGCCGGTGTACGCAGCCGGTCCGCTCGACGGGCCGGACGGGCAGACGGCGCATCTCGATCATTGCATCGCGCTCGGCTCGATCGGCCATGCCCAAGTACGTCAGCGGATGGCGCGGGCCGGCATTTTCGTTTCGACATCGATCTACGAGCCCTTCGGCCTTGCCGCTCTGGAAGCCGCGTTCTCGGGCGCGCCGCTGGTCCTCGCCGACACTGCGACGTATCGCGAGCTCTGGGACGGCGCGGCTATGTTCTTCGACAAGCATGATCCGCATGCGCTTGCCGGATGCATCGCCCATCTCTCCCGCGACGAAGGCTTGCGGCGCCAGCTCGGCCGGCGCGCCGCCCGTCGCGCGCGCAAATACTCGCCGCACGCGCAGGCGACCGCGATGAGTGAAATCTACGATCGCGCGGCGATGGCCGTTGCGGGGCGCTGACCATGCATTTCGTATTCTACACCCATTCCATTGTATCCGACTGGAACCACGGCAATGCGCATTTCCAGCGCGGCATCATGCGCGAGCTTGTCGCGGGCGCGCATCATGCGATCGCGCTCGAACCCGCGGACGGTTGGAGCCGTTCGAACCTGCTGGCCGAGCAAGGCCCCTTCGCCGTCGAGCGTTTCAGGAAGGACTTTCCCGAGCTGATGCCGGTGACCTACGACGCGTCCTTCGATCACGAGGCCTGGATTGCGGGCGCGGATGTGGTGATCGTCCATGAATGGACCGATCCGGAGCTTGTCGCGCGTATCGGGCGGGCCAGGCTCAATGGCGGCAATTTCACGCTGCTGTTCCACGACACGCATCACCGCGCCGTATCGGCGACGCAGTCGATGTCGGCGCTGAATCTCGAGCACTATGACGGCGTCCTGGTATTCGGCGAGACACTGCGGGAGAGCTATCTTCGCGCCGGCTGGGGCAAACGGGCTTTCACCTGGCATGAGGCGGCGGACGAACGCCTGTTCAAGCCATTTCCCGACGTCGATCCCGTATCCGACCTGGTCTGGATCGGCAACTGGGGCGATGACGAACGCAGCGCCGAAATCCAGGAATTCCTTGTCGAACCGGCAGGCGAGCTTGGCCTGTCGGGAACCGTTCATGGCGTGCGCTACCCAGCGCAAGCACGGGCCGCGCTCGCCGACGCCGGCTTGCGTCATGAGGGTTGGATCGCCAATGCCGACGTCCCGAAGGCGTTCGCGCAGCATAGCGTCACAGTGCACATCCCGCGCCGGCCCTACCGGGAACACCTGCCCGGCATTCCCACGATCCGCATGTTCGAGGCATTGGCCTGCGGCATCCCCCTTATCTCGGCGCCATGGTCGGACGCCGAAGGGCTGTTCCGCCCCGGCAAGGACTTTCTCTTTGCCCGCGGCGGCACCGAGATGCGCCGGCACCTGCGCGACGTGCTGCACGACGCCTGCCTTGCGAAGGCTCTGGCGGCAGCAGGACTGGAAACCATTCTCGCGCGGCACACATGCCGGCACCGCGCCGACGAATTGTTCGACATACTCGCCGCATGCGGCAATCGCCGTGCGGCCGATAGGGTGCCGGCAAAGGAGGCCGCCGCATGAAAATCGCCTTTTACGGGTCCAGCCTGCTGTCGTCCTACTGGAACGGCGCCGCTACCTATTATCGCGGCCTGCTGAAGGCGCTTTCCCGGCGCGGTTACGACATCGTCTTCTACGAGCCGGACGCCTTTGACCGGCAGAAGCACCGTGACATCGAGGTTCCCGACTGGTGCAACGTCGTCGTCTACGAGGCGACGCCGGATGCGCTGATGCAGGCCGCTTCATGCGCTGCGCAGGCTGACATCGTGGTCAAGGCAAGTGGTGTCGGCTTTGAAGACGAAGCGCTGTTGAGCGCAGTGCTGGACCACGCTGGCCCGGACGCGCTGACGGTGTTCTGGGACGTCGACGCCCCGGCGACGCTCAGCGAATTGCGGAGCCATCCCGGCCATCCTCTCCACGAAGCGCTGAAGAGGATCGGCCTCGTGCTGACCTATGGCGGCGGCGATCCCGTCGTGCGGGATTATCGCGCTCTTGGCGCGGCCGAATGCGTGCCGATCTACAACGCGCTCGATCCCGAAACGCATCACCCTGTCGCGATGGACTCCCGCTTTGCTTGCGATCTGGCCTTCCTTGGCAATCGCCTGCCGGACCGCGAGGCGCGGGTCGATTCCTTCTTTCTCGAGCCCGCCCGTGCCCTGGCCGGCCAAAGCTTCCTGCTCGGCGGGTCCGGCTGGGGTGACAAGCTATTGCCTGCGAATGTCTCCTGGCTCGGCCACGTCGGTACGCGCGACCACAACGCCTTCAACGTCACCCCGAAGGCGGTGCTGAACATCAACCGCGACAGCATGGCCAGCAACGGCTTTTCGCCGGCAACGCGGGTGTTCGAGGCGGCAGGCGCCGGTGCATGCCTTATCACGGATGCCTGGGTCGGCATCGAGATGTTCCTGGCGCCCGGCGAGGAAATCCTGGTCGCGCGGGACGGCGCCGATGTCGCCGAGATCATGTGCACGCTCACGCCACGGCGAGCGAAGGCGATCGGCGCGGCGGCGCTTCGGCGCGTTCTGGCCGAGCATACCTACACGCTAAGGGCTGAACTGGTTGACGCAATTTTCAAGGCGCATTTCGAGCGCCGGACCGTGGAGGCCGCAGAATGACAAAGGCACTCGACATCGTGTTCCTGGGTCTTTCGCTGTCCTCTTCCTGGGGCAACGGCCATGCGACGACTTTTCGGGGACTGCTGCGGGCGCTCAACAAGCTCGGCCATCGCATCACGTTCCTGGAACGCGACGTGCCCTGGTACGCGCATCACCGCGACCTGCGCGACCCGGATTTTTGCCACTTGCGCTATTACGACACGGTCCCAGAGCTCCGCCGCAACCATGAACGAGACCTTCGGCAGGCCGATGTCGTGGTCGTCGGCTCGTTTGTGCCTGAAGGCAGGGCGGTCATCGACGACCTCGCTTCGCTGTGCACCGGGCAATTCTGTTTCTATGACATCGACACGCCGGTGACGCTGGCCAGGGTTGCCGAAGATGATTGCGACTATCTCGCCCGCCGGCAGATACCCTATTTCGATGTCTATTTCTCCTTCACGGGCGGACCGACCCTCGAACGCCTGCAGCTCGAATTCGGCGCGCGTCGGGCCGAACCGCTATACTGCTCCGTCGACCCCGAGCGGCACCACCGAAACCGAAATACGATCGAATGGGATCTGGGCTATCTCGGCACCTACAGTCCGGACCGCCAGCAGACCCTGGAAACGCTTCTGCTCGAGCCAGCGCGTCGTCTCCCGGATCGACGTTTCGTCGTCGCGGGCTCGCAATACCCGCACGATATTGCCTGGCCCGACAATGTCGAGCGGATCGAGCACCTGCCGCCCGCCGAGCATGCCGGGTTCTATAGCCGGCAGCGATACACGCTGAACGTGACACGCACCTCGATGATCGCAGCCGGATGGTCGCCCAGCGTCCGGCTTTTCGAAGCCGCGGCATGCGGAACGCCGATCATCAGCGATTGCTGGCCCGGCCTCGACAGTTTCTTTCCGGCTACGGCGATACAGACGGCCGGCAGCGCAGATGATGTGACGGGAATCCTTCTGGGGCAGTCTGACCGCGCCAGGCACTCTATGGCCAGGCAGGCCCATTCGCTGGTCCTGGCAAAACACACCGGAGCCGCTCGAGCACGAGAGTTCACATCCG
Source organism: Mesorhizobium sp. B1-1-8 (assembly GCF_006442795.2). Taxonomy (NCBI): domain Bacteria; kingdom Pseudomonadati; phylum Pseudomonadota; class Alphaproteobacteria; order Hyphomicrobiales; family Phyllobacteriaceae; genus Mesorhizobium; species Mesorhizobium sp. B1-1-8. Next base: position 2,377,416 of record NZ_CP083956.1, on the reverse strand, counting down.
CGCTTACGCAGGCAAGATCGGTACGTCCGGTGCTCGATCTGGATGTCGAAAGTGCAGCATGACAGGCAGACAGGAGAACACAGCGATGCGGCGTTCACGAAAGGCCCAACAGACACGGACGGCGCTTGTCGCCGGCGGTGCCGGTTTCCTCGGTTCGCACCTTTGCGAAGCCCTGTTCGGCATGGGCTATCGCGTGATCTGTATCGACAACTTTCTCACCGGTCGAATGGAGAATATTACGTCGCTTATCGGCCAATCGCGCTTCCGGCTAATCGAGCAGGATATCTGCAGCCCGCTCGAGCTCGGCGAGCCGGTGGACCGTGTTTTCAACCTCGCCTGCGCGGCATCGCCGCCCCGCTACCAGGCCGATCCCGTTCACACCACGCGCACCTGCGTGATCGGATCGCTCAATCTGCTCGAGCTTGCCGTTCGCCACGGCGCACGGTTCCTGCAGGCATCGACGAGCGAAGTGTACGGTGATCCCCAGCAGCATCCGCAGCGCGAAGACTATCTCGGCCATGTGAACTGCACCGGCCCGCGCGCCTGCTACGACGAAGGCAAGCGCGCTGCGGAGACGCTTTGCTTCGATTACCTCCGAGCCGACAAGGTCGACGTCCGTGTCGCGCGCATCTTCAACACCTATGGCCCAAGGATGGACCCGGCTGACGGTCGTATCGTCTCGAATCTGGTCATGCAGGCACTTGAAAAGCGGCCAATGACGATATTCGGCAATGGCCGACAAACGCGATCCTTCTGCTACGTCACCGACTTGGTCGAAGGGTTGCTGAAGTTCATGGACGTCGAACCCAATCCGCGCCAACCGGTCAATCTTGGCAATCCCGGGGAATTCACCGTCCTCGAATTGGCGGGCCTGGTGAGGGAATTGACCGGCACCAGGTCGCCCGTGAAATTCCTGCCTTTGCCGGAAGACGATCCGCGCCGGCGACGCCCCGACATAGCTCGTGCGAAGGCGCTTCTCGGCTGGTCGCCCAAGGTGCCTCTCCGGCAGGGTTTGCTGCAAACGATCGTTCACTTCGCCGAACTCGACGGCAGCGCCACCGTGCCGGCCGCCGCCGCGATCAACAGGTCCGGAACAAACGGATTTGAGACCGGCAGTCCGGAGAACCCCGACACATCGCGGGTTCTTTTCACCAAAGCGGAACAACCGACCGAGATTCTGGTTGGGCCCGATAACCGCCACGGAGAAAGCAGTCGTGCAGCCGAAGCGATCAACCAAGGACATCGACCAGATGGCGGCCGCGGAAACCGCCGCTTTCCTGCGACGAGCCTCCATCACGTATCTCGAATGTTGCGTCAGCCTGATGATGACGCATCTTCAACGCGAAGAAGTCGCAACCATCCTCGAGCAGGAAGCTGACATGCTGCGCAGGCTGGACTAGCCCTGAACCTTGGACGAACAACGTGGACAGCTCCGTCCCAGGTCCGAGCATTCACCTTGTCAATGAAGGGGAACTGATATGAGTCTCGGCACAATCCTCATTATTATCCTGATCTTGCTGCTGATCGGCGCAATCCCCACCTGGCCGTATTCGTCGGGCTGGGGCTACGGGCCTTCGGGCCTGCTCGGTGTCATACTTATCATCTTGGTGATCATGGCGCTCATGGGCCGGATTTGAGGCCGGGCCTAAAGCGCATCGCGATCCTTCAACTCGCGCTGGCCGACTTCTTCTGTGCGGGCGACCCACTTCCGATCCAAAGCGCCGCCAGGATCAATGCGGCCGCCAAATAGAACACGCTGGCGCCGACCCACATGATCAAGCCCCCAAGCTGCTGGTCCTGAAGCGCCGTCAGGTTCCATTGCGGCGCAGCTGAATCGTTTCCAAGGAAGATTTGGTTTTTCGACAGGGCCACTATCGCGCCGAGCAGGCCGCAATGCATGGAGGTGAAGAACAGATAAAACACCGACGCGCCGCGGCTTTTGCGGCGCGCGCGGCCATTAAGCAAGGCCCACCAGAAGAGCAGCGCGCTTGCCAGGAAGCTGAAATGCTGCAGCCAGTGGACCGGCTCGCTCGCAAGTGCGGCATTGAACAGGACGGGCATGTGCCACACCCAGATGGCGAGGCCGTGGAGAATCGTCGCGGAGGCCGGCTCGGTCAGGCCTCGTCCTATCATCCGCAAAAAGGCCCATCGCACGGCCCCGCCAAGGTGCCGCCGTACAGCGCGTGAGAACGCCCATAGCATGACGCCGAGCGGCCGCGACAGAACGAGCGCAGGAGCCGCGGCGACCATCAACACCTCGTGCTCGATCATGTGCGCCGTAAAGAGCCGCTCGCCCAGTTCATGCAGCGGCGACACAAGAGCCGCGACCAGCAGTGCCCACCCCGTCGCGAAGCAGGCCAATTGCCACCAGGCGACGCCGCGCCCCACTCCCGCGTGCCGCCAAAGCCGTGCAACGCCGGCGCTGTAGAGTAGCAGCACAACGCCAAACGGGATGACGATCGTGCCGGAGACGGACCAGCCGCCAGTTTCTTGATGCGCGCCATGCGCGAATGCGACGGCCGGCGCCAGCACCATGCACTGCACCGCAACGAGCAGCCCGAGCGACCGCGCCTCGCAAGTGGCAGGAACAACCCGCATCAGAACCTCGGCAGCCAATAGAGCACCGCGTAAAGCGGGAACCACGACAGCACGACGAAATACCAGTAGAACGCATTGTCCTCTGCATCGCTGAAGCGTTTACCCATCCCGTGCCGCGTGAACATCAGCACGGTCAGGACCAGCGTGTCGGCGACGTCGGTCAGCACATGCACGCCGTGCAGGCCGAGCAGGAGCCAGACAAAGGAACCATAGGCATTGTCGCTCCAGCGGACCGGCAGGGCCGAGAATTCCAGGATGCGTAGCGCCACAAGCACCAGGCCGACCGCGCTCATGACCAGCAGCAGCAGACGGACCGCGCGCAAATTCTCCCGCATCGCTGCTCGCTTTGTCAGGAAATTCGGCAGCGCGCTGGCGACCAGGACCAGCGTGAAGAGCGCGGACCAGTCCAGGTGCAAAGGAACCGCGTCCTTCGTCCAATGCTTATTGGTGACGGCAAGGTAGAGATAGCCGCCAATGCCGAGCGCGAAGCCGGTTCCCTCCAGCAGACAGAACGAGAAGGTGCCCCACCAGGGGGTGACACGCGAGCCGAAGGCATAGGTCGGCAAACCGGAGACGTCCATAACGCTGCGAGCCATCTAGGCGTTCTCCTCGGCGGTCTTCGGCCAGAACCAGGCGACGAGCACAATCGCCACGACAGGCGAACCCCAGGTAATCGCCCATGGCGTATAGATCGAACCGATGAAGGCAACGGCGGTGGCCAATGCCGCCAGAAAGGGCCAGATTGAGGGCGCCGGCGATTCCTCGCGAATATCGGGCTGAGCCTCGGTGATGCTTGTGACGACCAGTTCGCGCTCATCGACCTTGAGGCCGCTGATCACCAGCTTGTCGTTGCCGTGATCCCAGAGCGGCGAGCCGCTTGTGACATAGGGAATGCGGTCGAAATTCTGCGGCTGAGGCGGCGACGTGGTCGCCCATTCCAGCGTGTCGGCACCCCAGGGATTGTCGCCGGCGGCGGCACCGGAGCGGGCGCTGGCGACGATGTTGTAAAACATCAGCAGGAAGCTTGCAAAGAACAGCAGCGCACCGGCGCTGGCGAGCAGGTTGAGCCCGCCCCAGCCCATCTCGGCGGGATAGGTATAGACCCTGCGCGGCATGCCAAGCAGGCCGAGCAGGTGCATGGGAAAAAAGGCGGTGTTGAAGCCGATGAAGGCGAGGGCGAACTGCCATTTGCCGAGCCGCTCGTCCATCAGCCGCCCCGTCACCTTCGGGAACCAGTAATAGACCGCCGCGACCAGCGGAAACAGGGTGCCGCCAATCAGCACATAGTGGAAATGGGCGACGACAAAATAGGTGTCGTGCACCTGCGTATCGATCGGCACCGACGCCAGCATGACGCCCGAAAGCCCGCCGACGACAAAGATGAAGAAGAAGCCGAGCACAAAGATCAGCGGCGCCTTGAGCACCGGCTTGCCGTCCCAGAGCGTAGCGATCCAGCAGAATATCTGAACGCCGTTCGGAATGGCTATTGCCATACTGGAGGCGGTGAAGAATGCCGCGCCCACCTGCGGCAGGCCCGTTACAAACATATGGTGTACCCACAGGCCAAAGGACAGGAAGCCGATAGCGATCAGCGACAGCACCATAGGCAGATAACCGAAAACCGGCCGTCTGGAGAACGTTGCAACGATCGCCGACACGAACGCGGTCCCGGGCAGGAAGATGATGTAGACTTCCGGGTGGCCGAAGAACCAGAAAAGGTGCTGCCAAAGCAGCGGGTCGCCGCCTGCATTGGCATTGAAAAACTGCGTGCCGACCAGCCGATCCATGATCAGCATCGACGAGGCGAGCATGACCGCCGGCATGGCGAAAATGATGATGAAGGAATGGACAAGCATCGTCCACACGAAGAGCGGGATACGGTCAAGCGTCATGCCCGGCGCGCGCTGCTTCAGAACCGTGACGACGATCTCCACCGATACGGCGAGCGCGGCGACTTCGGTAAAAGTGATCATCTGCGCCCAATAGTCGGGGCCTTTGCCCGGGGTGAAATCCAGGCTCGCGAGCGGCACATAGGAGAACCAGCCGACGTCCGGGCGGATGCTCAACGCGAATCCGCCCCACAACATCAGGCCGCCGAAGAGATAGACGTAGTAGGAGAAGGCGTTGAGACGCGGAAAGGCGATGTTGCGGGTGCCGACCATGAGCGGCACCAGATAGACGGCGAACGCCTCGCCGACCGGCACTCCGAACAGGAACATCATCGTCGTGCCATGCATGGTAAAAAGCTGGTTGTAGAGTTCGGCGTCAACGAGATGACTGTCCGGCCGCGCAAGCTGCAACCGCATGATGATCGCCAGGATGCCGCCGGCCAACAGGAAGACAAAGGCGGTCACGGCGTAGCGGATCCCGATGATCTTATGATCGACTGCCGAGAGGGCGCCGATCAGGCCGCGCGCCGTGCCCCAGGTCTTGCTCAATCGTGCCTGCAGTTCCTCGTCGCCCAGATCGGCATCGCGGATATCATGACGCTGTTTAACCGCAGGGCTCATTGCGAGCTCTCCAACAGAGTGGCAGGTCGAGCCGCTCCTTTTGAGCCGACGGCGTGTTGCGTCGCAAGCTGAGCCATCGACGTCGCCGGCCTGGCTTGATCGGCGCGCCAGCGTTCGAATTCATGCGGCTCCAGCGCCACGACGAAGATGGCCATATGCGCATGCTGCTGACCGCAGAATTCGGCACACTGGCCGCGGTATATGCCAGGCTTGCTCGCCTCTATGCGGAGCTCGTTCATTTTGCCGGGGATGAGATCGAGCTTGCCGGCGAGGCTTGGTATCCAAAACGAGTGGATGACATCGGCCGTTGCGAGATTGATATCGACCGGGGTTCCAACCGGGATGCGAATCTCGTTTGCCGTCTCGAAGCCGCCGTCTCCTTCGTAGCGCACCTGCCACCACCACTGGTGTCCGATGACCGAGATCGTCAGCGCAGCCCCGGCCTCACCCCCGAAAATCGTCCTTTGTCCGCCGAAGCTGAGCACGGCCAGGCCTGAGAGAATGATGATGGTCGATGTAAGCATCGCAGCAAAGGCGATAAGCATCGGCCGTTTTACGGCTGGACGCGCTTCTGCCGGTTCGCCGCGACCTTCCCGCCGACGCGTTAGCGCCAAGAGCAAGCCGGCCATGGTAACGAGCCAGACAAGTCCGAGCACCGCCGTAAAGGCCCAGAACAGAACAACCAGCGCGTCGGCCTGCCGGCCATGCGGATCAAGGGCCGACTGCTCGCCGACGCAGCCCGAGATGAAAGCGGCGCCACCGGCGGCACCCAGGAGGCCGGCCAGCGCGCTCGCGCCCCTTTCGCAGGCTTTCACAAACAGCGAGAGCACGGCATCCGGAACTCTCCAATGCCGTTTCGTGTTGTTGGCCTCATCAGGTGCCAAGGAGGCGGAGCGGTGGGTCTGGAGCGCGATACGAGGATTTTCCGCGAGCCCGGATTCTACGTCGCAACGCTCCTTGCCTTCGGCCTGATAGGCGGCGTTCTTCTGTTTTGCGGTATCTACGCACCGTAGGTGCTGTGGCGGATGCCGGGAGCAGTCGCCAACCCCGAAATTCTGCATCTCGTAAGCCGGCCGGAAGTCCATTCAGCGTGGTCACTCGCGGGAAGGATGCTTCAGTCGGCTGTCCGCCTATGCGGCCCGCCGCGCTCTGTTGAACCGACAGGAAAAGATAAAGTTCCTTGAGCGGCCTCGATCCCGCCCGCGCAACATTGCCCTCTTGGCTTGGTAGAGCTTCTGCGAACCCGGATGTCGTCTATTGCGGGCCTTCAGATCGACTGGCGAAATAGCTCGATACTGCCCGTATGTCGTCATCCGTGAGGCGTTGGGCTGCCGTCGCCATGATACGCCAGAACTGGGTGCCGCCTCGGCCCTCGGACCGGAACAGCTTCAGTTGCTCTTCGAGATAAGCCGCATGCTGGCCGTCAAGCCGCGGATAGATCGGATTTCGGTTGGGGCCGGTATGGCAGCCGGAACAGGCGGGCACGTTCTTTTCTGGAATTCCGACCTCCGCGATATGCTGTCCCCTGCTGATGGTCTCCGCCGGGATTTGATCGTGATCCCCCGGGACCGGCGGCAGTGCGGCAAAATGCCGGGCAAGCGCAGCCATTTCGTCAGGAGCGATGCCGGTCACCGGCAGAGCCATGAAGCCGCTCGTGCGGTCGCCTTTGGCATAAGCCCGGAGGCTGGCGATCAGGTAGGGTTCTTTCTGCCCGGCCAACGCAGGCACGAGACCACCACGGCCCCCGCCGTCGCTGCCATGGCAGCGCGTGCAGTCGGCGAGTGCATCTGGAACGGCAGGTTGGCGGTCGCTGCCGGTTGCATCGCTGCCATCGAAGGACAGCGCTCGAAATTCGTTCGCATCGAGTTTCGGGAGTTCCCGCAGGAAGGCAACCATTGCCCAGACCTCGTCGTCACGGTCGCGGGCCGGCCAGGCGGGCATGCCCGTGAAACGTATTCCATGCTTGACGATCCGAAAAAGCTGGGCGTCGGTCCAATCTCTGACCGTCAGTGCGAGATCCGGCGGTTGCGGAAGCATACGCAGCACCGCCGGCGAACGGAGCTGGCCAGGTGCGCCGTGGCAGATCGCGCAGCCTCGCGCAAAATGGCCGGCTGCCGCCGGCAGCCCCCGCCTGTCGAGAGTTTTAGGGGCGTCCACTGCCAAAGCATAGGTGCGTACGGCCGAGCGCATAGCGAATTGAAGGAACCAGGCCGTCACCTTCCAATGGCCGCTGCTGGCACCGACATTGAAAAAGCCGATCCATGCTCCGAGCAGTATGAGAATAGGCAAACCTACGGCGCCGATGGCGACGTGCTTCAGCCGGACCATTATCGGTTCGTTTGCCGCCCTGCCGATTTCATCTTCTGCATCTGAAGCAGTGTTGGACGGCTTTGCCCGGGAATGAGAGCGAGCCCCGGGCATCACTGCAAGGCCTTCAGATATTTCGCGATCGTCCGGATTTCGGTTTGTGGAAGCATATCGAATGCTGGCATTTTCACGCCCGGTTTCACCAGGTCAGGCCGGGCGATGAACCGTCCAATGGCTTCCTCGGTATTCGGCAGGACTCCGGCGCCGATCGTTCGTCGCGACCCGACATGGGACAAGTCCGGGCCGATCGTCCCGCGCGCCTCGCTGCCTCTTATGGTATGGCATGCGCCGCAACCGTTGCGCAGGAACAGCGACAGCCCGCTATCCGGCGCATGTTGAGGTGAAGTCGGGTCCTCAACTTGTGCGATTGGGATTGTCTCTACGATTGGAGGATCGATGGCCATCGCATGCCGCTCGAACTCCTCTGCCGCGGCCCAGCTATTGCTCCCCGCGAGAAGCCAAAACGCGCAGCCCGCCAGAAGGGAGAAGCCGACATTCGCGGACATGACTTTCCCTCCCGCGCTTTAACTTGGCCCGCGCTTTAACTTGGCAGGGGTCGGCGAGGTTCCATTGCCCGGCACTCCGAACGCTGCATCCTGCGTGGCCGTTCGGAGTGAACGCGGCAGCAGGAGCGTCGAATGACAAGCGGCCCGGCGATTTTTCCAGCTCTCAAGGAACATTCCTGGCTGGTCACAGTTCGGCGCGAGGAACTTACCTCCAACAACAGAGGCGGCGGTTTCGTGACATCGAAAAAAGTTCGCATCGGCATCGTCGGCGTCGGCAATTGCGCATCCTCCCTTGTGCAAGGCCTCACCTATTATCGCCAGGCAAAAAGCAACGAGCCGATCCCGGGGCTGATGCATGCCGATCTGGGCGGCTATCATGTTGAGGACATCGAGGTCGCCTGCGCCTTCGACGTCGCCAAGAGCAAGGTCGGGCAAGACGTAGCCGAGGCAATCTACAGCGCCCCGAACAACACCTTCCGGTTTGCCGATGTAGCGCCGATCGGTGTGCGCGTGCAACGCGGGCCCACGCTCGACGGCATCGGCAAATATTTGCGCGACGAGATCGAGGAAGCGGATGAACCCGTCGCCGACGTGACAGCGGGCCTTCGCGAAAGCGGAGCCGAGGTGCTGGTGTCGTATCTGCCGGTCGGCTCGGAAGCGGCCACCCGCTTCTATGCAGAATGCGCGCTGGCAGCCGGCTGTGCTTTCGTCAACTGCATACCGGTCTTCATTGCTTCGCGGCCGGAATGGCGTCGGCGTTTCGAGGAGCGCGGGCTCCCGCTCGTCGGCGACGACATCAAGAGCCAGGTGGGCGCCACCATTATTCACCGGCTGCTCGCCAATCTGTTCCGGGAGCGCGGGGTACGCATCGACCGCACCTATCAGCTCAATTTCGGCGGCAACACGGACTTTCTCAATATGCTGGAGCGGGAGCGGCTGGAATCCAAGAAGATCTCCAAGACGCAATCGGTGACCAGCCAGATCGATGTTCCGCTCGAGCCAGGCAACATCCATGTCGGACCCAGCGACCATGTGCCGTGGCTCACCGATCGCAAATGGGCTTACATCCGCGTCGAAGGCACGACTTTCGGCGGCGTGCCGCTGAATGCCGAGCTCAAGCTGGAAGTCTGGGACTCGCCCAACTCCGCCGGCGTGGTGATCGACGCCGTGCGCTGCGCCAAGCTTGCCCTCGATCGCGGGATTGCAGGGGCACTCACTGGGCCTTGCAGTTACTTCATGAAGTCGCCGCCGGAGCAGTTCACCGACGCCGAGGCTCGCTTGCGCACGCTCGCCTTCATCGCCGGCAGGGACGAGCCGATGCTCGACGCCGCCGAATGACCACAATCTTCTTTCTCATCCGGCATGCGGAGCACGACGATGTCGGCCGCTTCCTGCCCGGTCGCCTGGAGGACGTCGATCTCGGCGGCGCGGGCTGGTCACAGGCGCAGCAACTGGCGCGCCGCATGGCCAGAGAGCCGCTTGCCGGGATCTTGAGCAGCCCGCGCAAGCGCACCTTGGAAACCGCGAAACCTATCGCTATCGCCTGCGACATCGAACAGATCTCGATCCGTCAGGAACTGGACGAGATCGATTTCGGTGCATGGTCCGGCAAGACGTTCGAAGAGCTGAATGGCGATGCCGCCTGGCGAATGTGGAACGACCAGCGACAGAACGCCCGCACGCCGGGCGGCGAGACCATGCACGATACGCAGCAGCGGGTTATCGGTCTGATGGATGCGCTGCGCCAACAAAACCCAAACCGATGCGTTGCGCTGATCAGCCACGCGGACGTTATCAAGGCCGCGGTGTGCAAGGTCCTTGGCCTTCAGCTCGGCGACTGTTTCCGCTTCGACATCGAGCCCGCCTCCATCACCACCATCGTCCATGGCGACTGGGGTTCAAAGCTCATTCGCCTGAACGAAATCGCCTGACGGGAGCTGTCCGATGCGGATGGTGATCTTCGGCCTCACTGTCACCTCCTCCTGGGGAAACGGACATGCCACGCTCTGGCGCGGGCTGATACGCGCATTGGCGCCACTCGGCTGGTGCATCAGCTTCTTCGAACGCGACACGCCCTATTACGCCGGCGCAAGGGATCTCGATCATCTGGACGGCGGCGACGTGGTTCTCTATCGCGCCTGGGAAGACATTGCGCGCGCCGCTGATATCGCGGTGCGGGAAGCTGACGTTGTCGTCGTTACCTCCTACTGCCCGGACGCCGTCGAAGCCTCATGCCTTGCGCAGGAGAACTGTCCCGGGTTGAAAGTGTTCTACGACCTTGACACCGCGGTGACGCTGGCGCGCATCGAACAAGGCGACCAACCATCCTATTTCGGTCCGGAAGGACTTCGCGATTTCGACCTGGTGCTGAGCTACACCGGCGGCCCGGCACTCGATGCGCTCAAGACCATGCTGGGCGCGCGTCTCGTCGTGCCGCTCTACGGCCATGTTGATCCCGACCGTCATCGGCCAGCGCAGGCCAGGGCCGAATTTGCCGGCGATCTGTCCTATCTCGGCACTTATGCCGCGGATCGCCAGGCCGGCGTCGAGAAGCTGCTCGTCGCGCCCGCTGTCCGGCTGCCGGAGCGCCGCTTCGTCATCGGCGGCGCGCAATACCCGCAGGATTTTCCGTGGAGCGATAACATCTTCTTTGTCAGGCATCTGCCGCCTGCCGATCATCCGGCCTTCTTCTGCTCGTCGCGCCTGACCCTGAACGTCACCCGAGAGGCGATGGCGCGCAAGGGCTGGTGCCCCTCGGGCCGGCTGTTCGAAGCGGCAGCCTGCGGCGCCGCCATCATTTCCGATGACTGGCCGGGCCTGGATAGCTTCTTCGAGCCCGGCAACGAAATCCTGCTCGCACATTCCTCCGACGACGTGGTCGCCGCGCTCGGTTTGCCGGACGCCGAGCTCGAGGCGCTGCGCCGCCGAGCCCGCGAGCGCGTCCTCGACGAACACACATCCGCGCGCCGCGCCGCGGAACTGGACCGGATCCTGAACGACACGGCCCGGGCGCCAGCAAACGAACCGATGAAGGAAGCCGTCTGATGTTGGGTATCGTGCCTGCCGCCGGGCGCGGCAGCCGCATTCAACCGCTTGGGTTTTCCAAGGAACTGCTGCCGGTGGGCAGCCGGATGGATGGGCAAACCGAGCGTCCCTGTGCCGTCAGCGAATATCTGGTGCGCCGAATGGTCCGCAACGGCGTCGACAGGATCTGCTTCATCATCGGATCGGGTAAGTCCGATATCCTCGAATATTATGCCGCCGGTTATGACAGCGCGGCCGCGATCTTCGTGGCCCAGCCGTCTCCGGTTGGTCTTTGCGACGCGATCTTCCGCGCCGCCCCCCTCGTCGCGCCGGAAGAGACCGTCCTGATCGGTCTGCCGGACACGATCTGGTTTCCCGAGGACGGTTTCTGCCACCTTGCGGACGACCGGCTGTCTTTCCTGCTGTTTCCTGTGGACCGGCCCGAGCTTTTCGACGCCGTGGTCGTCGATCAGGATGGCCGCGTCGAGCAGATCCAGGTCAAGCAGCAGGGCGCAGCCACGGACTGGGTCTGGGGCGCGTTCAAGATGCCGGGCCACATCTTTCAGCGGCTCGCGGCGCTATGGCGCGAACGGGACGGCTGCGACGAGTATTTCGGAACGTTGGTCAATGCTTACCTGGCCGCCGGCGGTGAAGCCTGGGGCGTCAACGCGGGCTCGGCCTATGTCGATGTCGGCACCTTCAACGGCTACCGCACGGCGCTCCGGCTGCTTGAAAACAACGACACTTCGGAAGAAGGCACGCCGATATTCTTGCCGCCGGGCCGCTCGCAGGTGCCGTCGTTGCCAGGCGAAGGAGGCTGACCATGCTGCATTCAGACGCGGAAATTCGCCGCCGCATCGACGCGCTTGGACCGTGGTTCCACAACATGGAACTGGCGGGCGTGCAGACCGCTCCGGACCATTTCCTCGGCAACTATCCCTTGATCAAATGGCGCAAATTCGCCGATGCGATCCCGGCCGATCTGTCGGGCAAGTCCGTGCTCGACATTGGCTGCAATGCCGGCTTCTACTCCATAGAAATGAAGCGGCGGGGCGCAGACCGCGTGCTCGGCATCGACTTCGACGTGGCCTATCTGACGCAGGCGCGCTTTGCCGCCGAGATCGCGGATTGCGACATCGAATTCCGCGAGCTGTCGGTCTATGACGTCGGGGCGCTGGGTGAGACCTTCGACATCGTGCTCTTCATGGGTGTGCTTTACCACCTGCGCCACCCGTTGCTGGCGCTCGACCTGATCCGCGAGCACGTCGCCCGGGATCTGATGATCTTCCAGTCGATGCAACGCGGCAGCGGCGAGGTCCTCGCGCTTGAAGAGAACTACCACTTCTGGACGCACGATCTGTTCGATCGACCTGAATTCCCGAAGCTGCACTTCATCGAGCACCGCTACGCCGACGATCCGACCAACTGGTGGATCCCGAACCGCGGCTGCATCGAGGCGATGCTGCGCAGCGCCGGTTTCGAGATCCTGCTTCAGCCGGAGGACGAGGTCTATTTCTGCCGTGCGTCAGCCAAGCCCCTGGGTGAAGGTGCGGTCTATCCTTCGAAAGGACGAAATGATGATTGAAGCCGCGATGATCTGGAACGAGCCCAACAATAAGTCGCATTGGGACCCCGAGCTTGATCCGGACTGGAGCCGCTTCGCCAGCATGACCATCCTGGCGGCCGACGCGATCGAGCTTGAAAACCCGGCGATCACCAGGGTCCTTGGCGGCATTTCGCCGATCGATGCCGGCTTCATGTCGCTGATGAAGGGGTACGGCGTGCTGGATCATGTCGATGCCGTCGCCGTTCACGGCTTTCCACTCGACTGGAACCTTTGGCAGATGCATGAATGGCCGCAAAAGCTCGCCGAGATAGCCCAAGTCACGGATCTGCCGATTTGGGTCAGCGAAGCGGGCGTCTCGAGTTTCGGCGCGGAGGAGGTCCAGGTCTGGGGCCTGCGGCGGACCGCGGAACTTCTGCTTGGCAACGTGCCCCGCGTGCAATGGTACAGTCTATATGATTTGCCTCACGCTTGGGGAGCGACCACGCGCCACCGCGAGGTGGAAGGCTCCTCCTATTACCGCCATTTCTACATGGGTCTGCTGCGCGAGGATGGCACGCCCAAGCCGGCGCTCGAGGAGTTCCTGCGCCACACGCCGGAAATGGGTCTCGTCCAGTGGTTCCATTTCGAGGACCACCGGCTGGACGACGCCGTCGCCTGGATGAAGCGGCTGGGCGTCACCAATCTGCGCACGGGCCTTTCCTGGGCCGACAGCTTCAGACCGAATGCCCTCGATTGGTTCGACCGCCAGATGGAAGCCCTGGCGGACTTCAACGTCACCATCACTTTTTGCTTCACGCCCGAGCACCGGGGCCTGCAGCCTCATCACACCAGCCCGCCACAGGCGCCAGAAGAATTCGCCGAATTCTGCGCGAGCATGATGCGCCGCTACGCACCTGGCGTGCGCAACGCCACGATGCCTGAACGGCGGGTCTCGGCCGCATGAGGTCACCATGTCGTCCGTCGACCAGTCGTCAAATCAGCTGGCTGAATTCGCCACCCGGCTGATCGGCAACGACATCGATCCAGGTGCCGGCATCATGATTGTCGTGGCGCACCCGGATGACGAAACGATCGGTATCGGCGGCCATCTTGCCGGACTGCCCGGGTGCCGCATCGTGCATGTAACGGACGGAGCGCCGCGCAATCTTGCCGACGCAAGAGCCCATGGGTTCGAGACATGGCAAGACTACGCCCATGCCCGTCGCGCGGAATTGGAGGCCGCTTTGTCGGCGGCGGGCCTGTCGTGCGCAAACCTTACCGGTCTCGACTATCCTGATACGCAAGCGGTCATGCATCTCGTCCCGCTCGCGCAGGAGTTGGCCTGCCTCTTCGCTGCCGCCGGGACCCGCTTCGCCTGCACGCATCCCTTTGAAGGAGGGCATCCCGACCACGACGCCACAGCTTTTGCGGTTCACGCGGCATGCCATTTGCTGCACCGCGACCGGCGTCCGGCCCCCACCATTGTCGAGATGGCATTCTATGCCGCGGGGCCGGAAGGCCCGATCTTCCAGGATTTCGCCGATGATCGCGGGACAGATCGCATCGAGGTCTGCCTGACCGAACCGGCCTTTCGGCGCAAGCGGGCGATGTTGGCCAGCCATAAGACGCAGCAGCGGACGCTTGCACCATTCTTCGGGTCGACCGAGCGGTTCCGCTTGGCGCCCGCCTATGACTTCCGCGCATTGCCAAATAACGGCAGGCTCTACTATCAATCGCTGCCGCTGGGCTTCGAGCCCTCGACGTGGCTGAGCGCCGCGGCTGTCGCGCATGAGGAGCTTCGGCTCGATCAGCCATGACGCTAACCGTGCTCAACGTTGCCTATCCGCTTGCGCCTGTCGGGCCCGATGCGGTCGGCGGCGCCGAGCAGGTTTTGTCGATGCTGGACCGCGCGCTGATGCGGCAGGGCCATCATTCCATCGTTGTCGCCTGCCGGGGTTCCAGCGCAGCCGGGACCCTGGTCGAGACGCCTGCCGAAACGGGCGCGCTCGACGAGACGGCAAAGAACCGCGCCCAGCGCGCACATCGCGTGGCGATCGCAGCCGCCCGGGCGCGCTGGCCGATCGATGTGGTTCACCTGCACGGCATCGATTTCGACGCCTATCTTCCCAATGACGGCCCCACGCTCGTGACACTGCACCTGCCGCTCGCCTGGTATCCCCCCGAGGTGCTGAGGCCGGCTCGTGAGAATCTGTGGCTGCACGCGGTCTCGCAGGCGCAGCAGAAAACCGCGCCGCCCGGATCGAGGCTGATCGCGCCCATCCCGAATGGGGTCGACGTTGATGCGCTGAACGATGTGCGGTCGCGTCGCAATTTCGCGCTCGTGCTAAGCCGAATATGCCCGGAAAAAGGCATCCACCTGGCGATCGACGCCGCGAAACGCGCCGGAGTGCCGCTTGCGATAGGAGGGCAAATATATCCCTATCAGACCCATCTTCAGTATTTCGCCGACGAGGTGAAGCCTCGCCTTGACAGGCGGCGACGCTTCCTGGGACCGCTCGGCTTTTCCGCCAAGCGGCGGCTTCTCAACGCCGCCCGCTGTCTGGTCATTCCAAGCCTTGCCGCCGAAACGAGCTCGCTCGTTGCCATGGAGGCGCTCGCCTGCGGCACGCCCGTTGTGGCCTTTCCGAATGGCGCCCTGCCCCATGTCGTCGAGCACGGCAAGACCGGCTTTCTGGTCAATGACGTCGACGAGATGGCGATAGCCATAGATGCCTCGGCCGATCTCGACAACGAGACATGCCGAGCGGAGGCGCAAGCTCGGTTTTCGCTCGATCGCATGGTTTCGGCTTATATGAATGCCTATCGGGCACTGGCAAAGCTCGGTGATTCCCATGCACGGTTGGGAGCCGCGCGGTGAGCAGCCTGCGTGCCGATGTCATCCGCGATCAAGATGCGCTCGACGACCTCGAACGGCATTGGTGGCCGCTCTGGTCGCAATGCGGCTCTGCCACGCCCTTCCAGTCACCCGCCTGGCTCCTGCCATGGTGGCAGACATTCGCGCCGGGCGATCTTTCGGCGATCGCCGTGTGGAGCGGAAATGATCTCGTCGGCCTGGCACCCCTCTACATGGAACGGCACGCTTCCGGTTCGCGCCTGCTTCCGATTGGAATATCGCTGAGCGACTATCTCGATATTCTTTGCGCGCCCGGTTTTGAAGAAGCCGTCGGGACTTTGATTACCGAAACGGTGCTTTCGCTCCAATGGTCGCAATGGATCCTGCCCGACCTTTCGGCTGAAGCCACATCGCTGGGCCTTGTGCTGCCCGATATTGAAGAGAGCCGATCCGCCGGCCATGCCGCCTGCCCCGTGCTTGCCTTGTCTGGCGACGACACGCTTACATCTTCCGTTCCCGCGCGGCGGAGGCGCCAGCTGCGTCGCGCTCTGAGAGCCGCGCAACGGAGAGGCCGGCTGACGATCATGCGGACGGAGGCCGCTTCGGAGACATTTCTCGCTCAGTTGATCCGCCTGCACAACGCCCGCTGGGCCGGACAGGGCGGCGGCGTGCTGACGCAAAGCACGATCGAGTTTCATCGCAATGCCTTGCCACGCCTCGCCGCGAAGCATTTGGCGCGCTGTTGGCTGATCGAAATCGACGGCGCTGTGGTCGGCGCCTACTATGGTTTTCACCACCGCGACCGCGCCTATGCCTATCTCGGCGGCTTCGACCCTGATTATGCGCAGGAGAGCCCCGGCGCCATTCTGATCGGCAAGGCTATCGCCGAAGCCGTGCAGGACGGCGCGCGAGAGTTCGATTTTCTGCGCGGCCGGGAGAACTACAAATACGGCTGGGGGGCAGAGGACCGGTGGACGGTGCAAAGGGTCTGGACCCGGAACGCGCCATGACCGCGGCAGAACGAGAGCGGATGATCGCGCGGCGTATCCTCGAGAATTGCATGGCGAACGGCCTGCCCGCCGCAGTCGCGGTCGCCAGATTGGCCGTCAATCTCAAGACGGAAATCCATGCGGCAGAATTGGCGGATCTGGCATTGGACATGCGGGCAAACGCCTCCCATTGCAAAGGCTGGCTCGAGAACATAGCCGTGCTTCTGTCGGGCAAGGCAGATGCCTTCGACAATCTCCGCTCAACGGCGGCTTCGGTTTGTCATGACCGTCAGGGCGATGAAACGGGCGAAATGACGGTCCGACGGCTGGCGGGCGGTTTTGACGAGGCGGTCGCCATCTCTGCGGCGGCCAGCGTCCAACTTTCCTCCCTTGGTGATGAGGAAAAGCTTTCGGCTACAACCGCCGAAATCGTCTCTTGGCTTGAGCGACAAGACTTTACCGGGGCGGACGAGACGATACTTGATATCGGCTGCGGCATCGGCCGCTTCGAAGGCGCGCTCCATGCCAGGGCGAAGCATATTGTCGGCATCGATATCTCCTCCAGGATGATCGCTGTCGCGCGCCGACGCTGCGCCGGCCTTGGCAATGTTGAGTTCCGCCAGACCTCCGGCCTCGACCTCGCCGAATTCGCCGACGCCGGCTTCGATAGCGTGTTGGCGGTAGACAGTTTCCCCTACCTGGTGCTCGCCGGCGTCGCCGAGCGGCACTTCAGCGAAATGGCGCGTGTGCTGCGGCCGGGAGGGATGGCGGCGATCCTCAACTATTCATACCGGATGTCGCCGGCCGCCGATTCCTCCGACATCCGTCATCTCGCCCGTATATACGGCATGGATCTCGTCATCGATGGCGAGATGCCTTTCCGTCACTGGGACGGCACCGCCTTTCTTATTCGCAGTACCGGCGGAACATAACGCACGGACCGGAGTTCGGACGCCGAACCACTTGCGCAGAAGCTGGAAGACCTGGGAGAAGAAGATGGCATCCGGCGGTAAGAAACACATGGGCCGCGGCAGTCAGGGCAAGGGTGCCGGGACCGGAGCGAAGACGAATATTCCGAAAGACATGATTGGCGAAAATGACGTCCTGTCGAACCGGGATAAAAAGCAGCATACAAAACAACGCGGCCTCGACAGCAATCGGGTCAAGTCCGATCAGTATCAGGACCACGCGGCAAACCGGATCCCGGAAGACTGATCTTGCGGCGACTATCGCAAGACTTCCCAGGCTCGCAACGGATCAGTTCAGGCGAAAGGGTTTCGCCCTGCCGTAATCTGCTGCGGAGCTGAAGGTGATCGGCGGCTGGAAGCGCCCTTGCAAACTCTGGCCGCGTATGGTCTCAAGTGGATCTCGAAGGGACCACATTTGCTAAGAGAATGCCATGTCTCGTCCGAGCCAGCGCGATCCCGTCAGCCAGGCAAACCTGGGCATAGACGAAGAGATTGCGTCGTTGTTGACCGCCATTGAGCAGGAAAAAGTTCCTGACCGGCTGAATAAGCTCGCGATAGAGTTGCAGAATGCACTGATCCAGAAGCGTGGCTGCAAAAAGGACACCTGACGCAAACCCTTACCGCTGTCTGTCAGCACCTCTGTCCCAGTGATCTTCCGCGAGATGGTCACGTTTTTCGACCAACGCTTGCGATGAGCTTTCATCAAGGAATTCCAGGACGCTTGCACGCGCGCGGTTGAGACGGCTTTTGACGGTTCCGACTGCGCACTTGCATATCTCAGCCGTTTCTTCGTAGCTGACGCCCAGCACACCGATCAGCATCAAGACTTCGCGCTGATGAGCGGGAAGCTTCTGGATGGCCTGATAAACTTCCTTGCTCCGAACGGACCAATCCTGGGAGGCTTCCGAGATCGGCCGGCTCGAGGCGCAGTCGAGCAGACCAGGCGCCTCTCTGGCCGCGGCCTTGACCCGCGTATAGTGGGTATTGCGCATGATCGTGAAAAGCCAGGACTTCAAGCGCGTTCCGGGCTCGAACTTGTCCAAGTTCGCAAGCCCCTTGGTCAAGGTCTCCTGCACCAGGTCGTCGGCATCATCGGGCACACGGCAAAAAGTGCGCGCGAAAGCACGCAAGGCAGGAATGAGGTCGACGACGGCGATCTCGCCCGGTACGCAGTCAGGCGCGGCATGGCCTTTGGATAACACGGTTCTGACCCCTGCAAAGAGTTGATGAGCATTGATCAGGGAGAATGCGTGACGATGATGATCGTTCCTGTTGGAAACGAACTGCTTGAACGCCCGGACCAGCCAATGGCCTCGCTGTTCGGGCTGGTTAGAGGAACCAACTCGCCACCAGGCCCGCCGAGGCCGCAAAGATTACCGCCGTTGTGATGCCCCCGAGGATGTTCGCGCTACGGCTATTGACCTGGTCGCCCATAATCCTGCGATCGTTCGTCATCAAAAGGATCAACAGCAGCAGCGGAGGCGTGGAAAAGCCTTGCACGATGCCTGCCCAGACCAATGCCTGCATTGGATTGAAGCCGAAAAAATTCAGCGTAACTCCGATGAGCGTGAATGCTCCCGTTGCCAGGTAGAAGCCCGGTGCTTCGAGCGGTTTCGCACTCATGCCGTTTTTCCAGCCCATCGCCTGCGCGACATCGAAAGCAGCGCCGGTCGTCATCACCGGGACTGCCAGAAAGCCGACACCGATCACACCGGCTGCGAAGATTATGCCTGCCGCATCGCCGGCAAGTGGCCGCAGCGCTTCGGCCGCCTGGGCTGCCGTTTCGATCTGGGTTTGACCGACCTTGTGGAGCGTCGAACCGGTCGAAAGAATTATGGAGTACATAATCAGGTTGGAAAACGTCATGCCGATGAGAATATCCCGCCGCGACCGGCTCAACTCTTCCTCTGTTGCTCCCTTCCGTTTCTCAAGACTGGTCCGGCCTTTGGCGATCTCCTCTTCGACCTCCTGATTGGATTGCCAAGTATACATGTAGGCCGAAAGCGTTGTTCCTATTATCGCCACGAGAATCGACAGATATTCACGGCTGAACCGTACTTTCGGCAACAATGTACCGCTTAGCACCGGAACCAGTTCCGGCTTTGCGAGGATAGCCGAGATGACGTAGGCGAGCAGTGCAAGCGCCAGCACTCGGAATATATTTCTGAGGAGGTCGTAAGAACCGAAGACTTGCAGAGCGAACATGAATGCTGCGACGAAAGCGACGATCACCGGAATCGGCAACGGCACGAACAGGTTGATCGCTGCTGCCATCGCACCAAGATCCGCGGCCGCTTCAATCGTGTTGCCGATCAGGACTCCTACCAGAACCGACCATAGCAACCATCGCGGATAGAAATCTGCGATAACCTGGAACAATCCCCGCCCCGAAACTTGGCCGAGCTTCGATGAGAGGTACACGACGATGTACATCATCGGCAGCGTCACGGGTGCGGTCCAAAGCAGGTCAGGCCCGAACTTCGCTCCCGCGCTGGCATAGGTTCCGATTGCCGAGCAATCGTCGTCGGCCGCACCAACGATCAAGGCCGAACCAACGGCTCTCCCGAAACCTTGCTTCGGCCTGTTTGTCCCGTTGTCGGCTTGTTCGATCATCACTTGCGCTCGGTGCCAGCGGAAAAGGTTCGGCCGAACATGCGCGAGTGGGTGCCGCCCTTTGCTTCGCGGGGCCGAACTGCCCCATCAGGCATTTTGTTCCGCCGCAAGAGCGGGTCCGCCTGCGCACTGTCGCCGCCGTGCGCCCTCCCATGGGCGGAATTTTCACGACCCTCTGCCGCTCGCAGAAGACGCCGGATTGAACCGGGTCGGGCCTGCCGTTGAGATGGACTGCCATTCAGTCCCGATTTGATGGAACAATAGCGCCCAGGATTTGTTCTCAACACTCATTCGGCGTCGGGCTGCGCAACTAACGGGAGATAGCCATGAAGGTCGCCAATTGCATGACAAAGGACGTCGCGGTCGCGAATCCCCAACAGTCGATCCGCGAGGTGGCGCAGATGATGGGCAGGCTTGATGCTGGCGTGGTGCCTGTCGGTGAAAATGACCGGCTGGTCGGGATGATCACCGACCGGGACATCGTCATCCGCGGGATAGCGCTGGGCAAAGGTGCCGATACCATGGTGCGCGATGTCATGAGCGCGGAGGTAAAATATTGCTTTGATGATGACGACGTCGAGCATGTACTTGAGAACATGCGCGACCTTCAGGTTCGCCGGCTACCGGTTCTCAACCGGGACAAACGGCTCGTCGGCATCATCTCACTTGGCGACCTCGCAAGAAGTGGTGAAACGCGGCAGGCCGGACAGGCTTTGAGCGGCATCTCGGCGCCAGGCGGCGATCATTCGCAATCCATCCATTGATGACGACGGCGGCATCGAGCCTACGCCAGCCAAGCGGAACCACCTGACTGCGCCGCGGCTGCCACAAGACGGCCTCCGCGGCGCCGCGCTGTCAGGCAATCGACCGGCAATGGTCGCTTCTCAGGCTGTCTGCCTATGCACCAACGCTGTCTGGCCACAGTGCCTGGATCTCTTTAGGCAGAGCATCGCGTACCTTCGCCGACTGGCCGAGGTCGATATGATGGGCTAGCGCCCTGAACACCAGCTTTGTCGCTTCGCCGGCGTCCACTTGCCGCCCATTTTTCAGACCCGACGCGATCGGACTGAGGAACTCTTCGACCGAGCGATCCCGGTTCTGCAGGCCGGATGCCTGATATTGATCGTAATATGCACCGCGGATCAGGAGCGGCAACTCAGCACCCAGGTTCGCCGCCAGTTCGGCTGGCAACCTGTCGCGCAAGGTGCGCAGAACCACGCCGAGCGCATGCCATGCGAGCTTCCGGTCCTCGCCCAGGCCCTCCATGATCTCGTTCAGCCAGATGTTGGTGATCTGCACCGTCTTGTCGAAAACCTCAAGGCCGTTAGCGCTCATCATCGCCTCCTGTTTGCAACCCTCCGCATGCCCGTTACGGACACAACACTCGACAAAGCGTATTGTTTCGTTCATCCGGCCGATTGCTAGAACGTTACCTTCTTTTGCTTTCTGGCACCGGGCTTCATGGCGGCGGCATGGCTGCTGGTCCTCACTGAAGGCCCGCGTGATCTCCGCGCCGAGCAAAAAACATCTGAGCCGAGTAACAGACCCGGAGCAGCACCACCCTCGGCGCGCCGGCGGCGCTTTTGGGGACGTCGCTATCGAACTGCTGCCGATGTACCGGCCCATCGGCGACCTGCCACGATGAGGAGAGAAATTGGCCCGGCAGCCGAGAAAGTTCACCGCCCCCGCAATTCGCGGCTTCAGCAGGAACTCCCTGACACCGCCGTCGTTGGTATTCAGTATTAATCCCAAGGAGGCTTTGGATCATGGATTGGAACCGCGTCGAAGGTAATTGGAAGCAGGTCAAGGGTAAGGTCAAGGAGCAGTGGGGCAGGCTCACCGACGACGACCTCGACCGCATCGCCGGCAAGCGCGACCAACTCGAAGGCAAGATCCAGGAACGTTACGGCATCGAGAAGGATCGTGTACGCCGCGACGTCGACGACTGGGCGAACCGCCAGGGCTGGTAACACCCGCCGCTCAAATGAACGATACCGCAGCCCTCATGCTGGGCAGCGGCATCAAAAAATCGAGGGATTTTCGGAGCCGAACAACGGCAACATGAACAGCTGACTTGATGATTCGTGACGCGGTGAACGGATGGCCAAGAAAAAATCGAAACCTGCCTTGCCCGCCATGGCGACGGCCTCCCCATCGGAGGCTTTCGAAGCGGCTTATTTTGCCCGCAAATGCGGTCTCACACCTGACGAAGCGCTAGGAATGATGCGCGAGGCGCAGAGACGGCAGGGAGCCAGGCACCGGTCGGCAGGAAAACGCAAACATTAGCGGCGGCGGCGTGCTGGCCGGCTCGGTTTTGACACGGCTCAAATCACCGCTTCCTCGAGAAACGGTTTGTTGAGCGGTATGCGCTCATAGCAGAACGGCGACAGATCGAGCGTCTGGAAAGCCCCGTGGACGATCAGCTCCGAAACCGCCCGGCCGACCGCCGGAGACTGTTGCAGGCCGTGTCCGGAGAAACCATTGGCGAACATGAAGTTCTTTACCTCGGGGTGGAAGCCGACGATGCCGTTGTGGTCGAGCATGTTGTATTCATAGTGGCCGGTCCAGCTGGTCTGTACCTTCAGCGCGTCGAAGGCCGGGATGCGGTGCCACAACGCGGGCCAGATATAGTCGTCGAACTCTTCAAAGTGCATCTCGAAGTCGTCGTAGTCGGCGGGCCCGTCGCCTTGCGGCGTGTTGCCGGTGAGGAAAAGCTCGCCCTCCGGACGCACGAAAGTCCCGGACAGGTCGATGACATTGGGCATCCGGCCGGGGATCGGGTTGGCGCTGGCGAAGACGAAGCTGTAACGCTTGTAGGGCGCGACCGGGATGGAGAGGCCGGCCATCGCCGCCACCTGCTGCGCCCGCGGGCCTGCGGCGTTGACCAACGTGCCGCAAGTGATCCTCTCGCCGGTGGCGAGGCGGGCTGCGACGACCCGTCCACCGGCAAGCTCCAGCGCGGTCACGGCGTTATCGATATATTCGACACCGCGGGTCCGCGCCGCACGGCGGAAGCCGTTCAACATGCCCATGGAATCGAACCAGCCCTCTTCACGCGAGCCCCAGGAGCCGCCGCCTAGGTCGTCGACGTTCAGCCAGGGGAAGCGCTCTTTCAGCGGGCCCGGCTCGAGGAAAACGGTGTGGGCGCCAAGGCTGCGCTGCAGCTCGACCCGCTCCCGGGCGGCTTCCACCCCTTCGGGGGAACAGCAGTAGAGATAGCCGTGCTCGCGGAAGCCGAGGTCGGGCGCCGGCTCGTCCTTGTAGAAGGGCGCCATCCGCTCCTGGAAGCCGCGGATTATCTCGATGCCGAACTGGCTGATCTTCACGTTGATCGGATTGGAATATTGCTGGCGGATTGCGCTGGTGGAGAGGGCCGTCGAGGAAAATTCGTAGCTTGAATCGCGTTCGACCACGAGAATCGAGGCGCCGCTGCCCAGCGCCTGGGTCAGCCAGTAAGCAATCGAGGAACCGATGACTGCGCCGCCGACGATCACGATGTCGTAGGCGCTGCGTGACGGGGCCTTGTAGGAAGGGATCGCCATGACGTTTCTTCCGCCTACTGCTTGAACGAAGCGATCAGAGCGTCCGAGCCGCGCGCCAACAGGCCGAGGTCGGAACCGACGGCCACCATCGTGAAACCATCGGCAAGATAGCGGTCTGCGTCGGCCTTGATGGGTGCGAGTATGCCACTGGCTTTGCCTGCCGCAGCCGCGGCCTTGCACACGGATGCGATCGCCTCCCGCACATGCGCGGCGCCGGGATTGCCCATCGCGCCCATGTTCGTGGAAAGGTCGCCCGGTCCGACGAAGAGAACATCGACACCTTCCACCGCAGCGATCTCAGCGGCATTGGCGACGCCGATCTTGTCCTCGATCTGAACTGCGAGAAGCTGCTGCTCGCGTGCCTTGGCGTGATAGCCGGCGATGCGGCCGAACGCGTTGGCGCGGTGACCGACCGAGAAGCCGCGGAAGCCGCCAGGCGCGTAGGTCATCGCGGCGACGATTGTACGGGCCTGCTCCGCCGTGCGCACATTCGGGATCATCAGGCTGCGCGCGCCGACGTCCAGCGCCTGCTTAATCAGGTTCGCATCGTCCGACGGCAGGCGCACCACTGCCTCGCAAGGAAACGCCGCCGCGACCTGCAACTGCGCCATGATGCTGCGCAGATCGTTCGGGCTATGCTCGCCGTCTATCAGCAGCCAGCCCGCTCCGGAGCCCGCGACCACCTCGGTGGTAAGCGCCGAAGCCAGCGAACACCAGATGCCGATATGAGCCCGGCCGGCCTGAACGGCCGCCTTCAACGTGTTGAGGCGTTCCTGCATTTTGCGATCAATCTCCCATGGACAAAGGCGCAGTAAAATTTGTATGATGTCCTATATCATATGGCCAAGCTTGACCGCAAGATGCGTCGCGCGCAGCAAGTAGGAGTTTGAGAATGAAGACCGGTTTCATCGGGCTGGGCGTCATGGGTGCGCCGATGGCGCGGCATCTTGCCGATGCGGGGCACGAGATCGTCACGGTGCTCAATCGTTCCCCTCTCCCGCAAGACCTTGAAGCATCGGTCGTCGCCTCCGCCGCCGAGGTCGCGCGGCAGTCTGAAGTCATCGTGACCATGCTGCCCGACACGCCAGACGTGGAGCGCGTCCTGCTTGGCCCGGACGGCGTCCTGGAAGGACTATCGCCGGGCAAGCTGGTCATCGACATGAGCTCGATCAGCCCGATCGCGACGGCCGAATTCGCGGCGAAATTCAGAGAGGCCGGAGCCGGCTATCTCGACGCGCCGGTGTCCGGCGGCGAGGTCGGCGCCAAGGCGGCAAGCCTCACGATCATGGTCGGCGGACCGGCTGCCGAGTTCGAGCGGGCGCAGCCGATCTTCCAGAGGCTGGGTAAGAATATCACCCTGATCGGCGAGCAGAATGGCGCCGGGCAGATCTGCAAGATCGCCAATCAGATCATCGTCGCGCTCAATATCGAGGCCGTCGCCGAAGCGCTGGTCTTTGCCAGCAGGGCCGGCTGCGATCCGGCGAAGGTGCGCAGCGCGCTGATGGGCGGCTTCGCTTCCTCCCGTGTGCTCGAGGTGCATGGCGAACGTATGATCGCCCGGACCTTTGCTCCGGGCTTTCGCATCCGGCTTCACCAGAAGGATCTTAACCTTGCGCTCGAAAGCGCACATGCGCTTGGCGTCTCCCTGCCGAACACGGCGATGGCGCAGCAATTGATGAATGCCTGTTCGGCGCGAGCGGGAGGTGCTGAGGCCGACCACTCGTCCCTCGTCCGGGCGATCGAGACCATGAGTAATCATGAACTGTCAAAAGAGAAGGAATGAACCGATGCGCGGAACCGGCAAGGCCGATGTCTTCGTGATGCTGGCCCATCCAGTCGGGCATGCCAAGAGCCCCGGCATGTTCAACGAAATCTTCGAGCAGAAGGGCCTCGACAGCCTGATGGTGCCGTTGAGCTGCCGCCCGGAGGATTTTGAAACCTTCTGGGCCGGCATCACGGCGGCCGAGAACATTCGCGGCGTGATCATCTCGGTGCCATACAAGGTCGCGGTCTTTCACAAATGCGCGACGGCCCACGATCGCGCCGCACGCGTGCAGAGCGCGAATTCCGTGCGCCGGCAGGCGGATGGCAGCTGGTATGCCGACAATTTCGACGGCGTCGGCTTCATCGAGGGGCTGAAGGCCGGCGAACACCGGATCGCCGGCAAGCGCATCCTCCAGGTCGGCGCCGGCGGCGCGGGCGCCTCGCTGACTTATTGCCTTGCCGAAGAAGGCGCGGCGGAAATCCGCCTGGCCGATATCGACAGGGGACGCGCGCAAAAACTCGCATCGCTGGTCAACAAGGCTTTCCCCCGCTGCCGGATCGAGGTCGGAGAGCCTGATCCACCCGGAATGGACATGGCGATCAACGCGACACCTTCCGGACTGAAGCCCACCGATCCGCTGCCGATGGACGTGACCAAGCTGACGCCGGAGATGACGGTGGTCGACATCATCATGGAGCCGGCCGAGACGGCGCTGCTCAAGGCGGCGAAGGAGATCGGCTGTCGCATCCAGCCGGGGCGCCCGATGATGGATTTCCAGGTCGAGGCCATGTCCGAATTCTTCGACATCGAGCGGAAGGATCGCGGCAATGGCTGAGGCATCGACAGCGGTCGTCATCGGCGGCACGTCCGGCATCGGACGCGCCATCGCGCTGCGCTTCGCCGAGGACGGCTTCCAGGTGGCCGTCGCAGGCCGCGATGCCGTTCGAGGCGAGGAAGCGGCGGGCGCCAGCGAGGCAGCGGGTGCGCCGAGTGCCCGCTTCGTGCAGACCGATGTCGCCGATCCGGCCTCCGTCGAGACGCTGGCGCGGGAGGTCGTGGGCACGTTCGGCACACCCGATGTGGTGGTCAACTGCGCCGGCATCCTGCAGAGCGGCAAGCATGTCCTCGATCAGGACCTCGACGAAGACGAGAAGATGTGGCGCATCAACTATCGCGGCACGCTGCTGGGCTGTCAGGTCTTCGGCCGACTGATGTCGGCCGCCGGACGCGGCGCGATCCTCAATGTTGGCTCGCTCGCCTCCTTCGCGCCGCTGTCGCTGCCCGCCTACACACCGGGAAAGCATGCGGTGCTGGCGCTCACCCGGATGCTTGCGGCCGAGCTTGGCCCGCACGGCGTTCGCGTCAACGCCGTGGCGCCGGGATATACGCTATCCGACGGGCTGAAGGCCAAAATCGCCAAGGGCGAGCGCAATCCGGAAGCGATACAGGCAACCACTGCGCTGCGCCGCTTCGTCGAGCCGCGCGATGTCGCCGAAGCAGCCTTGTTCCTCTGCTCCGACCGCGCCGCGTCGATCACCGGCGTCACGCTTCCCATCGATGCCGGCTGGCTCGTCCAGGCGCCGTACGCGCAATACCTGCAGGGCAACCCCATCCGGCAGACACCGGCAATCTGACAAGGAAGAATCCAGTGGGCGATATCCAGCGTTTCGACTTCGACACCCGCATCCATCACGGCGTCATCTACAACAGCACGCTGTATCTCACCGGCCAAGTCGCCAGGCCGGGACAATCCGCAGCCGACCAGATGCGCGAGGTGCTCGGCAAGATCGACGCGCTGCTCGCCAAGGCCGGCACCGACAAGACCCGGATCCTCCACGTTCAGATGTGGCTGGACGACGTGCGGGATTTCGACGAGGTCAACCCGGTCTGGGACGCCTGGATGCCGAAGGAGCACGCACCGGCGCGCTCCTCCGGCGAAGGACGGATGGCCAAGTCCGGCATGCTGGTTGAACTCATCGTCACGGCGGCGGTTTGAATGGTCTTGCCGGTTCGGGCATGATCCCGAATCTGAACTTGAACGGAAGGGCCTAAATGACGAAGCGCAAGCCGCTTTCCACCGTCGTGGCGGAGGGCCTGGCCGAGAAGATCCGCTCAGGTCGGTTGCAGCCCGGCGCGCAATTGCCGACCGAGGCGGAGCTTTGCGCCGAATACGACGTCAGCCGCACCGTTGTGCGCGAAGCGGTTGCGCGGCTTCGCTCGGAGGGCATGGTGGTGCCGCAGCAGGGGCGCGGCATGTTCGTCAGTGAGACGCCGGCGCCGCGCAATTTTTCGATTCCCGACGAGGCGCTGCGCACCCTGCCGGAGACCATCGCGCTGCTCGAATTGAGGTTGAGCGTCGAGGTGGAGTCCGCCGGGCTTTGCGCGGAACGGCGCACCGACAAGGACGCGCGCGATATCCGCGCCATGATGGAACAGGTTGACGCCCAGCAGGCCGATCCCTCAGCCGTCCAGATCCACTACGACTACGATTTCCACCTGGCGATCGCCAAAGCCGCGCGCAACGAGTTCATCCACGGCTTCCTGAGCTATCTCGGGCCCATGATCGTGCCGCGCTTCCAGCTGGGCTATGTGGTCGAACCCGCGCTCAAGGACAGCTATTACGCCCGTATCCACAGCGAGCACAAAGCCATCGTCGATGCCATCGAGAGGCAGGACGGTGGCAAGGCGCGACAGGCCATGCGCAAGCACCTGCACAACAGCCTGGGGCGCGTCCGCGCCCTGGCCCGGGCTTCAGGCGTGGAGGCGACGGATGTCGATCAGAAAGCGGCCGCAGCCTCGCTCTTCAAAGGCATGAAGAGGCCTGCCTCGACAGGTGCGTGAGAGCTCGACTGTTCGGGGCCTTTTTGCGGGACCGGCTTCGCCGCCCACCACGCTTGCGAAAGCCATGTTTTTGCTCCGCTGGCCGGCAGCGACCCTTGCAATGCGGCTGAGCACGTCGCTTTCCCGCGGTTTCTTGGGATTTTCAGCTTTCTAAATCGCACTGCCGGCTCGAAAAATTCTGGACGCAGGAACCAATTACGAAAGTTTATCTTTCCTTTTTGCTGGTTTTCTTGGTTTCGCGGCGGCGGCCCAGGCCGCAGACTGAAAGCCAGGCAAATGGGGAAGCCCACGTGACGACAGCCTTCATCACAGGTGCGACGAGCGGCATAGGGCGAGCCATCGCGATTGCGTTGAGCGACGCCGGCTACGACGTCTATGCGGTTGGGCGCAGCAAGGCCCCTCTCAAGGAACTGCAGGCCGAGCGGCCCGGTATCGTGCCCATTGCCGTCGACGTCACCGACCGAGAAGCGCTGGAATCGGTGCTGGCCGATCTCACCATCGACGTGCTGATCAACAATGCCGGCATCATGCCGCCACTCGGCAATTTCGCCGACATGACGATCGCCGACATCGACGCGACGCTGGAGGTGAACCTCAGCGCGGCGATCATGCTCACTCGCCTTGTCGTGCCGCAGATGCGCGATCGTCAGTCGGGGCACATAATGTTCACCGGCTCCGTTGCGGGCCACGCGCCATTCTCCAACATTGCCGTCTATTCAGCCACCAAGGCGGCGATCTCCGGTTTCGCCGCCGCGCTGCGCGCCGACCTCTCCCAGTTCGGAATACGTGTGACCGAGATCGTCGCCGGCCGCGTCGAGACGCAGCTTTACAACGACATCCTCGGCGCCGAGGCCCGTGCGGCCATGTACGCCGGAAAAGTGGTGCAGCCGGATGACCTGGCCAGGATGGTCGTCGCGCTGCTCGCCTTGCCCGCGTGGGCCGATGTTACCCGCTTCGACATCATGCCGACTTGGCCGACCTCGCCGAGCGGCACCAAGTGAGGAAAATAGGATGAAAGATCTTTCCGTGCTCATCGTTGGCGGCGGCGCCGGCCTCGGCGCGCTCCTGGCTCGCATGGCTGTCGAGGCGGGAGCGGCGAAGATCGGCATCATCGACATCAACCAGGAGGCCGCCGAGGGTGCGCTGGAACCCGCGAAGGCCAAGGGCCTGCCGACCGCTGCCGCGACTTGCGATATCCAGGTCGGCCCGCAGTGCCACGCAGCCTTCGACGCCATCGTTTCGAAGCTCGGGCGCGTCGACACGCTGATTAACTGCGCCGCGATCTATCCGCGTCGCCCGCTCCTCGAGATCACCGACGCCGAGTGGGACGCTTCGAACGGCATCAACATCAAGGGCACCTACCACATGATGGTGGCCGCCGTTCGCCACATGCAGTCGCAGGAGCCGAAAGCCCATGTGCGCGGCCGCATCGTCAACCTGACGTCCGTCGACGCCTTCAAGGCGCATCCGCAGAACGCCCATTACGCGGCGACCAAGGCGGCCGTCGTCAGCTTGACGCGATCCTTCGCGCATTACGTCGCCAAGGATGGCATCCTGGTGAACTCCGTTGCGCCGGCCGGCATGGCCACGGAGAAGGCAAAAGCCCTCGGCTTCCTTGAGGAACTCGCCAAGGCAAGCCCGCTCGGCCGTGGCGCCGAGCCGACGGAAATCGCCGAATGGGTGCTCATGACCGGTGGGCCTAAGAACACCTACATGACTGGCGAAAACGTAATCGTCTCAGGCGGTTACATTTACGCGTAAATCAATCGTCAGAAGCCGATGGCGTCTGAAATAGCGCAGTGCATGATCAACGGAGTCTCGAAAGAAAGGAGGCGGACTTCACCATGGCCGGCAAGCTTCGCCTTCCCTCGCTCAATGCGCTGCGGGTCTTCCATGCCGTCGTGCAGCACAAGAGCTTTCGCCAGGCCGCCGATGAGCTTTTGGTGACGCCGCAGGCCGTCGGCCAGCAGATCAAGCTGCTTGAGGACACGCTGCAAGTGACGCTGTTCGAGCGCAAGGGCCGGTCGATCGAACTGACTGAGTCGGCGATCCTTCTGTCGCACTACGTCAAGGCAGGCTTTGACGAGTTTTCCGAAGGCGTTCGCCGCGTCACCAAGTCGAACTATCGGGATCGCATCAACCTCAATGCGAGCCCCTACTTCGCCACCCACTATCTGTTGCCGCGGCTTTCGCTGTTTCGCGAGATCCTGCCGGTCGCGGATCTGCGCCTGACGACGATGGTCGACCTGCCGGATTTCGGACGCGACGACATCGATATGACCGTGCAGTGGGGCTACGGCAACTGGCCGGACTACGAGACGACGCTGCTGGTGCCGGACCCGAAGATCATCTGCTGCACGCCGGCCATCGGCGAAAAGATCAAGTCGGCGCAGGACCTGACGCGGTTCACGCTGCTCGACACCGTCAAGTCGAAGCGCCTGTGGCCGGACATATTGCGCCACCTTGCCGTCGAGCAGACGGAAGGCGACCGCAGTATCGGCTTCGACGATGCGGCAACCATGCGCCGTGCAACCATGCAAGGCATCGGCGTCGGATTGGTCTCCGTCATCGATGCCGTGGAGGATCTGAAGTCCGGCGCGCTGGTCGCGCCGATCGGCCGCGACGCCCTCGCCGATATGAAACCGGAGGAAGTCCCCGGATTCTACCTGATCGTCCCGCGCGGCCATCTGCGTGCGAAGGCGGTGGCCGCCCTGCACCGATGGCTGGTCCAGCAGGATTGGGGAAGCGACCTGAAGATTTCCGCCCTGCCGAAACCAACCCCGCTTTCCGACTAGGAGCGGCATCGTGACTGAGGTCCGAAGTCTTCTTCGGACCTCCAACAACAAGAAACGGAACAACTCAACAGTGGAGACAAGAATATGAAAATGATCAAATGGGGGGCCCTGGCCCTTGGCCTCGTGCATTTTTCAGCCCCGGCAGAGGCCGCGGGCGGCAAGACGCTCGACACCGTCAAGGCGCGCGGAACGCTCAACTGCACCGGCCATGACGGCTCCTATCTCGGCTTTGCCGAGGTGGATGACAAGGGCAACTGGAAGGGCATGGACATCGACCTCTGCAGGGCCGTTGCCACGGCCGTGCTGGGGGACCCGTCAAAGCTGAAGGTCGTGCCTATCAGCTGGGCGCAGCGCTGGCCGTCCCTGCAATCGGGCGATGTCGACATCATCATCAAGGCGTCGGGCGGCACGCTCAGCCGCGACACCGAGCTTGGGCTGCAATTCTCCATGTCCTATTACCTCGGAACCACCAAGGTGATGGCGCACAAGGAGCTCAACCTCAAGTCGCTCAAGGACGCCACGGGCGGCACTATCTGCATTCCTGCCGGCACGACGATCGAGCAGCAGGTTGCGGCGTATTCGCAAAAGATCGGGATCAAGCTGGAACCGGTCGTCATCGAGAAGACGGAAGAACTCGAGCAGGCATATTTCTCCGGCCGCTGCGACATGTACGCCCAGTGGGGACCGGTCCTCGCGATAGCTCGCGTCGCCAAAGGCAAGGTGGACGACCACGTGATCCTGCCCGACGTTCTCGCGGTCGAGCCGGAAGTGATGATTGTGCGCCAGGGTGACGATAACTGGGTCGACATCGCCAATTGGACGCTGACCGCCCTGCTGTTCGCCGAACAGGAAGGTATCACGTCCAAGAACGTCGACGAAATCAAGGCAAAGCCGACCTCGCCGCAAGTCGCCAAGTTCCTCGGCGCCTCGCCGGGCATGGGCAAGGGTCTCGGGCTCCCCGACGACTGGGCCTACAACGTCATCAAGAAGGTCGGCAACTACGGCGAAATCTTCGATCGCGATCTCGGCAAGGGGTCGCCCTACAAGATGGATCGCGAACTGACCAACCTGTGGAACAATGGCGGCGTCCTGTTCCCGTTGGTGATCGACTGATCCGTTTTTCAACGGAGTTCGCTTCAGGCTTCGCCCGGCTCGCGCCGGGCGGAGCAAGCGACAATTCGGGAAGGGTCGGAAAATGAGCAGCCTGCTGAGAAATCAGAAGGTCCGCAACGCATTCGTGCAGGTCCTGTATGTCGGCTCGATCGCCGCGCTGGTGCTTGCCGGCGTTGTGATCGCACGACGGAACCTGGCCGAGCAAGGGATCACCTCCGGCTTTGATTTTCTGTTCAAGTCGACCGGCTGGGACGTCAACTTCTCGCTCCTGCCGGCGACCGCCAACGATCCCTATTGGTGGTACTTCCTCATCGGCATCCTCAACACGCTGTTCCTGGGAAGCGTCGGGCTGATGCTTGCAACCATCGTCGGCACGGTCGTCGGCCTGGCCCGGACCTCTACGAATGAACTGGCGCAGTTGCTCGGCCGCACTTATGTCGACATCTTCCGAAACATCCCGCTGATCCTGCAGGTTTTCTTCTGGTATGCGCTCATCACGCATCTGCCTCCGCCGCGCAGCGCGCACCAAGCCTGGGGCCTTCTGCTGACCAGTCGCGGCCTCTACGTGCCGGTCCCGAATGTCGGCGGCGCGGCGATGGCCGCCGCGACATTGGCCGTGGTCGCGGCAATCGTGCTGCCGGTATGGCTGGGCAGGACGTCGCGCCTCAGCCAGCCGGTCGGCCAGCGCGTCACCATCCAGCTTATAGGCGCGGCGGCGGCGCTGGCCTGCGCGGCCAGCATACTGGTGGCCGGGCGCTTGCCTGACGTGCCGTTGCTCGACTTCCCGGCACTGCAAGGCCTCAACCTCAGGGGCGGCCTGCGCATTCCGCCGGAATTTTCAGCGCTTGCGGTCGCGATCGCGATCTATGGCGGTTCCTATATTGCCGAGATCGTGCGCGGCGGCTTCAAGTCCGTCGGCAAGGGCCAGATGGAGGCCGCGCGCTCGCTGGGCCTGAGCCCCTGGCGCGTCTTCACGCTGGTGCGGCTGCCGCTGGCGCTCCGTGCCATGCTGCCGATCCTGGCCAACCAGTATGTCTGGCTGATGAAGGCGACCACGATGGGCATCGCGGTGGGCTTCACCGATTTCTTCATGATCGTGGCGCTGGCCATCAACCATTCCGGCCAGACGCTGGAAGCAATCGGCATCCTGATGGCAGGCTTCCTCGCTATCAACCTCAGCCTGGCCGCCATGTTCAACCGCATCAACAAAGCCATTGCCCTCAAGGGCAATCAACTGAGGGGATGAGAGATGGAGATGGTCATTGTCGCGCCCCCCGCTCCGGGAAAGATCGAGGATCTGAGGCGCCGCTTCTTTGCGACGCCGCTTCAGGCGCTGTTGTCGCTGGTCTCCCTGGCGATCCTTGTCTTCCTGGGCTGGAAGCTTCTGAACTGGGCGATCTTCTCGGCCGTCTTCACCACCAGCGGCGGGCCGGAAGCCTGCCAGGCAGCGTCAGGGGCCTGCTGGTCGGTCATCGCCGCCAGATGGCGGATCATTCTGTTCGGTCTTTATCCCTTCGAGGAGCAATGGCGCTCGGCGCTGGCCTGCGTCACCGTGGTGGTGATGACGGTGCTGAGCTGTATCCCGGCCTTCTGGACCGGCCGGCGGATCGCTCTGGTATGGGGCGCCGGAGCGGCGCTCTATTACGTGCTGATGAAAGGCGGCGTGCTTGGGCTCGCCCATGTTGGCGAGGAAGCGTGGGGCGGCCTGGCGCTGACCCTCTTCATCTTCGTGACGACCTGTCTGATCGGCTTTCCGCTGGCGATCTGCCTGGCGCTGCTGCGCCGGTCGGAACTGCCCTGGATATCCCGCACCACCGGCCTCATCATCGATGGTGTCCGTTCGCTGCCATTGATCTCCATCCTGTTCACATTCGCCATCGTCCTGCCCTTCGCCCTGCCGCAATGGCTGGCAGGCGACAAGCTGTACCGGGTGATCCTCGGTTCCGCCCTGTTCTTCTCGGCCTATCAGGCCGAGATCGTCAGAGGCGGCATGCAGGGCGTTCCCAGCGGACAGGAAGAGGCCGCCATGGCGCTCGGCATGAACTATTGGCAGCGTATCGGCCGCATTCTCCTGCCCCAGGCCATGCGCAACGCGCTGCCGGCAACGATCAACCAGTTCGTCATCTCCTTCAAGGAGACCTCGCTGGTGGTCATTGTCGGCTTCTTCGAGATCCTGGCTTCCGGCAATGCCGCTTACGGCACCGGCGAATGGCGGTTCGCCTATATCGAAGTCTATGCCTTCATCGCGATGATCTATTTTGTCTTCGTCTTCAGCCTTTCCCGCTATGGCGCCTATCTCGAGCGCCGCATGTCGGTCGGCGAACGGTAAGGAGGCGCGCAAATGATCGCAGTTGGTTCGGGTGAGTCCGGCGGGCCTGCCGTCCGCATCGAGAACCTCGACAAATATTATGGGTCGTTCCACGCGCTGCGGAATATAAACCTCTCGGTCGAGAGGGGTGAAAAAATCGTCATCTGCGGACCCTCCGGATCCGGCAAATCCACGATGATCCGCTGCATCAACCGGCTCGAGCAGCACAATGGCGGCCGCATCGTCGTGCTCGGCACCGAGCTCAACGACGATGTCGGCAACATCGACGGGATCAGGCGAGAGGTCGGCATGGTGTTCCAGCACTTCAACCTGTTCCCGCACATGACTGTTCTGGAGAACTGCATGATCGCGCCGATGCTCGTGCGCAAGCAGCCGCGCTCGGGGGCCGAGGCAACCGCCCGGCGCTATCTCGAAAAGGTCCGCATCCCCGAGCAGGCGTTGAAGTTTCCCGGCCAGCTGTCCGGC
Organism: Mesorhizobium sp. B1-1-8; assembly: GCF_006442795.2. NCBI lineage: Bacteria > Pseudomonadati > Pseudomonadota > Alphaproteobacteria > Hyphomicrobiales > Phyllobacteriaceae > Mesorhizobium > Mesorhizobium sp. B1-1-8. Next base: position 2,342,591 of record NZ_CP083956.1, on the reverse strand, counting down.
GGACAGCAGCAGCGGGTCGCGATCGCGCGTGCGCTTTGCATGCAGCCCCAGATCATGCTGTTCGACGAGCCGACCTCAGCGCTCGATCCCGAAATGATCTCCGAGGTGCTGGACGTCATGGTCACGCTTGCCTCCGAGGGCATGACGATGATTTGCGTCACGCACGAGATGGGTTTCGCGCGCCGGGTTGCCGACCGGGTGATCTTCATGGACGGAGGCCAGATCGTCGAGGAGGCACCGCCGGAAGAGTTCTTCACCGCTTCGCAAAACGAGCGCACGAGGCAGTTCCTGTCGCAGGTGCTGGATCATTGAACGGCTTTGGGGAAGATGCAACGTGCTGAAGGCAGCCGCTCTGGTATTCAATGACTGACCCCGCAACCAGGTTGCACGAGATACTCGGACCGAAAGGCTGGCTTTCGGGCAGAGATGCCGAGCCTTACCAGCGCGACTGGCTCGATCGCTATGGCGTCGCGCCTTTGGGCGTCGCCAGGCCCGCCACCACCACGGAAGTGGCCGCGGTCGTCACCGCATGCCGGGAGGCAGGACTGGCGGTGGTGCCGCAAGGCGGCAACACCAGTCTTTGCGGCGGTGCCGTGGCCGAACAGTCGAACGCGGTGATCGTCTCGCTCTCACGCATGGCGGCGATCGGCAAACCTGATCTCGACAGCGGATCGATCGCCGTCGAGGCCGGCGTCGTGCTTGCCGCATTGCACGAAGTGCTGGAGCCGCACGGTCTGATGTTTCCGATGCATCTCGGCGCGGAGGGCAGCGCCAGGATCGGCGGCCTGATCGGCACCAACGCCGGCGGCAGCCAGGCTTTTCGCTACGGCATGATGCAGGATCTGGTTCTCGGCCTCGAAGTCGTGACTCCGGATGGCGCGGTGTGGGACGGGATGCGCGCGGTGCAGAAGGACAATGCCGGGTATCAGCTGCGCAAGCTGTTCTGCGGCGCCGAAGGCACGCTCGGCATCGTGACGCGCGCGATCCTGCGGCTCCATCCCAGGCCTCGGCAGCAGGCGAGCGCCCTTCTGGTGATGCCCGACTTTGCCGCCGCCGTTTCGTTCGGCGCCTTCCTGCGCGGCGAGGCGGGCGAATTCCTGACCAGCCTCGAGTTTTTCTGCGATCTCGGCTTGCAACTGGCGCTCAAGCATCTGCCCGATCTCGCCTATCAGCTGGATATGCGCGGCGACGTCTATCTGCTCGTCGAACTGGCATCGGGCTCGCCCCGCGTTCCGCTGGACGATATCCTGACTTCGGCGCTGGAATGGGGCATGGAGCAAGGCCTTGTCCTGGACGGCGCGCTGGCGACATCGGGCGCGCAGCGGGCGCAGTTCTGGCGGTTGCGCGAGGAGCAGCCGGAAGGCCAGCGGCTGGAGGGCGAGCAGCTCAAGCACGACATCTCCGTGCCGCCGGGCGCGATCGCGCGCTTCATCGAGGCGGGCGCGAAACTATGCCACGACATTCTTCCGGACGTGCGCATCAATCCGTTCGGCCATCTCGGCGACGGCAACATCCACTATAATTTGTCGCCGCCGGAAGGTCGTGCCGATTTCGATGGCACGGCTGGAGCGTTCGCCGAGGCGCTGGCATCTTTAGCCACCGAAATGGGCGGCAGCTTCGCGGCTGAGCATGGGCTTGGCCGTGCCAAGATCGCCATCGCCGACCGCAATAGAAGTCAGGTGGAGCGTGACCTCATGTCTCGGTTGAAGGACGCGTTTGATCCGCGGGGCACGATGAACCCCGGCGTTCTGGTGCGCCCGCCACAACAAAGAAAAACTTTCGAATAGTCCGCATTTCTTGATTTCGCACCAACCCGCCAGAGTGCAGGTATGAATCTGAAAAGGCAGGCTCGGTCCGGCCGCCAGTTTCAAGAGGATGTTGAAGCATGATCCGCAATGGCGGCCGCCTTCTTGTCGAGTGCCTGATCGCCCTGGGCGCGACCAAGAGCTTCGGCGTGCCCGGCGAAAGCTATCTCGCTGTCCTCGATGCGCTGCACGACACCGAAGGCAAACTGGATTATGTGCTATGCCGCAACGAAGGCGGCGCGGGCTTCATGGCCTCGGCCCATGGTAAGCTGATGGGATCGCCCGGTATCTGCTTCGTCACCCGCGGCCCGGGCGCGACCAATGCCAGCATCGGCGTGCATACGGCAATGCAGGACTCCTCGCCGATGATCCTGTTCGTCGGTCAGGTCGGCACCGACATGAAAGGGCGCGAAGCGTTCCAGGAGATCGATTACCGTGCGATGTTCGGCACCGTCGCCAAATGGGCGGTCGAGATCGAAGACGTCGAGCGGCTCCCCGAGATCGTAGCGCGCGCGTGGACCACCGCCTTGACGGGACGGCCCGGCCCCGTCGTGGTCGCCCTGCCCGAGGACATGCTGACCACCATGACCGAGGCGGCTCCACTCAGCGGGCCCGCGGCGATTTTCGAACCGGCGCCTGCCCCGGATGCGATCGCGTCGGCGCTCACGCTGCTGGCGGCTGCCGAGAGGCCAGTCCTGCTCATGGGCGGCGCCAACTGGACGGAGGATGGACGCGCGGCCCTCCAGGCTTTCGCCGAGGCTTCCGACATCCCGGTCGTCGCCGCTTTCCGCTACCAGGACCAGTTCGACAATCACTCGCCCGTCTTCGTCGGCGAGGCCGGCGTCGGCATGGTGCCGCATGTGAAAAACCTGATCCGCGATGCCGATGTGATCCTGGCCGTCAACGTCCGCTTCGGCGAGATGACCACGGATGGCTACACGCTTTTATCGGTGCCGGAACCGCGCCAGAAGCTGATCCATGTCCATGCGTCCGATCGCGAGATCGGCAAAATCTATGTGCCCACCATCGGCATTCAAGCCGGCCCGAACGCATTCGCCAAGGCGCTCGCCCCCATCAAAGGCGCCTGGGCCGATTGGCGCGCAGCGGCGCGCAAGGCCTATGAGGGGACCTTCACTGCGCCCGTGCAGCCCGGGCCGGTCGACATGGTCGCGGTCAGCGCCTGGCTGCGCGAGACCCTGCCGGGCGACGTCATCCTCACCAATGGCGCCGGCAATTTCACCGTCTGGCCGAACAAGTTCTTCAAGTTCGGACCGGAGGCGCGGCTGCTTGCGCCACAGTCCGGCGCGATGGGCTATGGCTTGCCGGCCGCGATCGCCGCCAAGGTCGCGTACCCGCGGCGCACGGTGGTCTGCTTTGCCGGCGATGGCGACTTCCAGATGAACTGCCAGGAACTCGGGACAGCCATGCAGGCCGGCGCGCAGCCGATCGTGCTGATCCTCAACAACGGCATCTACGGCACGATCCGCGCGCATCAGGAACGCCACTATCCGACGCGCGTCTCGGGAACCTCGCTTGAGAACCCGGACTTCGTGGCCTTGGCGAAGGCCTATGGCTTCCACGCCGAGCGGGTCGAGGCGACGCAGGATTTTGCGGCAGCGTTCGACCGCGCGCAAAAGTCCACCACCGGTGCCGTTCTCGACATCGCGATCTCGGCGGAAGCGCTCACGCCGCGACAGACCCTGTCCCAGATGCGCGACGCCGCGCTCGCTTCCCAGAAGGCCAAGGCATGACCTCCAGAACTGACGACATCCGTCTCGGCGCGGACATCGGCGGCACGTTCACCGACATCGCTCTCGACCTGCACGGCACGTTGTACTCGACGAAGGTGCTGACCAACTATGCGGCGCCCGAACAGGCGATCCTCGACGGTATTGCCATCGTCACCCGTGAAGCCGGCATCTCGCTTGCCGACATCGGCATCATCATCCACGGCACGACGCTGGCGACCAACGCCCTCATCGAGCGCCGAGGTGCCAAGACCGCGCTGGTCACGACCGAAGGATTTCGCGACGTGATCGAGATGCGAACCGAGAACCGTTTCGAGCAGTACGACTTGAACCTGCAACTGCCGACGCCGCTCATCCCGCGCGAGGACCGCTTCACCGTCAAAGGCCGCATCGGCGCCGAAGGCCAGGAACTGCAGCCGCTCGACGAGGCAGCGCTGGAAGACATCGCCGGGCGGATCGCGGCCGGCGGCTTCGGTTCGGTGGCGATAGGCTTCATCCACGCCTATGCCAACCCCGACCATGAACACCGGGCCCGCGAAATCCTCTCCAACAAGCTCAGCATCCCGATTTCGATCAGCGCCGAAGTCTCGCCGCAGATGCGCGAGTTCGAGCGCTTCAATACCGTTTGCGCCAACGCCTATGTGCGGCCGCAGATGGCTGACTATCTCGCCCGTTTCCAGACGCGCCTGAAGGATATGGGCGCCGAATGCCCGGTCTTCATGATTCATTCCGGCGGCGGCTTGATCTCGGTGGAGACCGCATCGGAATTTCCCGTACGGCTGGTCGAGTCCGGACCGGCCGGTGGCGCCATCTTTGCCGCCGACATAGCCAAGCGCTTCGGGCTGGAGAAGGTCGTCTCCTATGACATGGGCGGCACCACCGCAAAAATCTGCCTGATCGAGGATTACGCGCCGCGCACCGCCAGGACATTCGAAGTGGCGCGCACCTATCGCTTCTCGAAAGGTTCGGGCATGCCGATCTCCATCCCCGTGATCGAGATGATCGAGATCGGCGCCGGCGGCGGCTCGATTGCCTGGGTCGACGCCATGGGCCGCATCCAGACCGGACCGGAGAGCGCCGGCTCGGAGCCCGGCCCCGCCTGCTATGGCCGCGGCGGCAGGCGCCCGGCGATCACCGACGCCGACCTGGTGCTCGGCAAGCTCGATCCCGACAATTTCGCCGGGGGCGCGATCCGGCTCGACACATCCGCCTCCGAGCAGGCGATCATGCGCGACGTCGGTGAGCGCCTGTCGCTCGATGCGATGTCGACGGCCTTCGGCATCTGCGAGGTGGTGGACGAGAACATGGCCAACGCCGCGCGCGTCCATGCCGTCGAGAATGGCAAGAATATTTCCGACAATCTGATGATCGCGTTTGGCGGCGCGGCTCCGCTTCACGCAGCAAGGCTCTGCGAAAAGCTCGGCATCGATCAGTGCATCGTGCCGAGAGGCGCCGGCGTCGGCTCGGCGATCGGCTTCCTCAAGGCTCCGTTCGGCTACGAGGCGCTGGCGTCGAGGCTGACGCGGTTGTCGCGGTTCAAGCCGGCCGAGGTGAACGTCCTGCTTGGAGACCTCAAGGCGTCCGCCGAAGGTTTCGTGCGCACCGGCGCGAGCGGCAGGATCGTCTGCGAGATCACCGCTTTCATGCGCTATGCCGGCCAAGGCTGGGAGATCCCCGTGCCGCTGGCGGACGAACCGTTCGGCGACGATGCCGTGGCAAAGCTCAAGGGGTTGTTCGAGGAGAACTACCAGCGCTTCTTCGGCCGCGCCATCGAAGGGCTCGATGGGCTGGAGATCGAAATCGTCACCTGGTCGGTCAAGGCGACGGATGTGCGGCCCGTTGGGACGAGACACCAGCTCATCGCCGGCCAGAAGACCAGCCAACCGACAACGACCCGCGCGGTCTTCGATGCCGCGACTGGCGCACCGCAGACCCATGCCATCATCGAGCGCGAGACGCTCTGCGCCGGCGATCGAGTCGCGGGCCCGGCCGTCATCGTCGAGCGCGAGACGTCGACCGTCGTCACCACCAGCTTCGACGCCGTCATCCAGAGCGACGGCGCCATCCTTCTGATCCGCAAAGGCAGCCAGGCATGAGCGATATCAGTGAAATCCGCATGCAGGTCATGTGGAACCGGTTGATCTCGGTGGTCGAGGAGCAGGCGCTCACGTTGCTGCGCACCGCGTTTTCAACCTCGGTGCGCGAATCCGGCGACCTGTCGGCCGGCGTGTTCGACCCGCGCGGCCAGATGCTGGCGCAGGCGGTGACCGGCACACCCGGCCATGTCAATACCATGGCCGAAGCGGTGCTGCACTTCATGAACGAAATCCCTCGCGACAACATGTTCGAGGGCGACACCTATGTCACCAACGACCCCTGGCTGGGCACAGGCCACCTGCACGACATCACCATGGTCTCGCCGTCCTTCTTCAATGGCGAGCTCGTCGCCTTCTTTGCCTGTACCGCGCATGTGGTCGATGTTGGGGGCCGCGGCTTCGGCGCCGACGGCAAGTCGGTCTATGAGGAAGGCATCCAGATCCCGATCATGAAGTTCGCCGAGAAGGGTAAGGTCAATTTCGACCTGGTCCGGATCCTGCGCGCCAATGTCCGCGAACCTAACCAAGTCGTCGGCGATTTCTATTCGCTTGCGGCCTGCAATGAAGTCGGCCATCGCCGCCTCGTCGACATGATGAAAGAGATCGGCCTCACTTCGCTCGACGGGCTCGGCGACTTCATCTTCTCGCGCACCCGCGACGCCATGCTCGAACGCATCGAGGCGCTGCCCAAGGGAAGCTGGTCGAACGAACTCGTCACCGACGGGTATGACGAGCCGGTCAAGCTCGCGGCTACGGTCTCGATCCGCGACGACCATGTCGAGGTCGACTTCACCGGCACCGACCCGATGAGCCGCTGGGGCATCAACTGCCCGATCATCTACAGCAAGGCCTATGCCTGCTACGCACTGAAATGCGTGGTGGCACCGGACATTCCGAACAACGCCGCTTCGCTCGCCTTCTTCACCGTGTCGTCGCCAGTCAACATCCTGAACGCCGTGCGGCCGGCACCGGTGGCGCTCCGGCACATCTTCGGCCATATGGTCCCCGACCTCGTGCTGGGCGCGATCTCGCAAGCCCTACCCGGCAAGATCCTCGCCGAAGGCGCCGGCGCGCTGTGGAACATCCACATCTCGGTACGTCCTGTCGCGGGCGGTCCTGGCCGGCGCGCCGAGGTGCTGATGTTCAACTCCGGCGGCATGGGCGCGCGACCCGAGCTCGACGGGCTGTCGGCGACCGCCTTCCCTTCCGGCGTGCACACTATGCCGATCGAGGCGACTGAGCATACCGGCCCCATCGTGATCTGGCGCAAGGAGCTACGCCCGGACTCCGGCGGGGACGGCGAGTTCCGCGGCGGCCTGGGCCAGGTCATCGAGATCGCGGCGACCGATGGCCACGAGTTCGACTTTTCGGCCATGTTCGACCGCGTCAATCACCCGCCGCGCGGCCGCAATGGCGGCGAGCCCGGCGTCGCCGGCGTGGTCAAGCTCGACGATGGCACGAGGATGCGGCCCAAGGGCTGGCAGCATGTTCCGGCCGGCCGCCGGCTGATCCTCGAATTGCCGGGCGGCGGCGGTTATGGCGATCCGGCCAGGCGCGGCGCTGCGGCGCGGGCCAATGACCGCTCCAAGGGTTACATTTCGGAGAAAGACAAATGAGCTATGTTGCCTCGCGCCTGTCGGTGGTGAAGCCCTCCGCTTCCATGGCTGCCTCGCAGGCCGCCAAGGCGCTGCGTGCCAAGGGCGTCGACGTCATCGATCTCGGGCTCGGCGAGCCCGATTTCCCGACGCCCATGCACATCATCGATGCAGCGCATTTCGCAGCGAAGGCCGGCCAGACGCTCTACACGGCTGCCGCCGGCACGCCCGAGGTGCGCGAAGCCGTCGCCGGCAAGTTCCGCCGCGAGAACGGGCTGGACTGTACGGCCGACGACATCGTCGTAGCCAACGGCGCCAAGCAGATCATTTTCAACGCGCTGATGGCGACGCTGGAATCCGGCGACGAGGCGATCCTGCCGGCGCCCTATTTCGTCTCCTATCCGGAAATGGTGAAGCTGCTCGGCGGCACGCCTGTTGTCGTCGAATGCCCGGAGACCGCAGGCTTCCGGCTGACGCCGGAGCTGCTGGAAAAGACGATCACGCCGAAGACCAAGTGGCTGTTCCTCAACATGCCGGGCAACCCTTCCGGCGCGGCTTACTCCGGGGCCGATCTCACGGCGCTGGGCGCGGTGCTGGCCAGGCATCCTCAAGTGCTCATCCTGTCCGACGAGATCTACGAGCACATCCTCTTCGACGGGCGCGAATTCGTCTCCTTCGGCAAGGCCTGCCCTGAGCTCAAGGATCGCACGCTCATCGTCAACGGCGTGTCGAAATCCTACGCGATGACCGGCTGGCGTGTCGGCTATGCGGCGGGACCCGCGCCGCTCGTCAAGGCGATGTCGACGATCCAGAGCCAATCGTGCACCTCGGTGTGCTCGATCGCGCAGGCCGCGACCGTTGCCGCGCTCAACGGCCCGCAGGACGAAGTGGCGCGTTTCCGCCAGGCCTTCGAGATGCGCCGCAATCTGGTGGTCGACGGGATCCGCAAGATCAACGGGCTGACGCTCTCGCCACCGGAAGGCGCCTTCTATGCCTATATCGGCTGCGCCAGCCTGATCGGCCGCAAGACCCCAAAAGGCATCGTGCTGGAAGACGATATGGCGGTTGCGAATTACCTGCTGAACGAGGGCCGCGTGGCGTCTGTGCCCGGCGTCGCCTATGGACTTTCACCCTATTTCCGTATTTCGACCGCGACCGCAGAAGACGTGCTGAGCGAGGCGATCTCGCGCATCAATGGCGCCGTCGCGCTAGTGGAGTAGAACATGCCGCATTACGAACGTATCCTGATCACCGGCGCCGCCGGCCGACTTGGCTCGGAGCTGCGCAAGGGGCTGGTGCCGCTGGCAAAAACGATCCGATTGGCGGGGCGCCACTCGTTCGGTGATCTTGCCCCTCACGAGGAAGAAGCGGTCTTCGACCTCGCCGACATGGAAGCGACGATCGCGGCCACCAAGGACTGCGATGCCATTGTGCATTTCGGCGGCGCGCCGCTCGAATGCGAATGGCAGAAGATCCTCGATTCCAGCATCCGCGGCTCCTACCACATCTATGAAGGCGCCCGGAAACACCGCGTGAAGCGCGTCATCTATGCCTCCTCGGTGCATGCCATCGGCTATCACGAGATCGAGGCGCATATCGGCGTCGACGCGCCGGTGCGCCCCGACAGCCTCTACGGCGTGTCGAAGAACTTCGTCGAAAGCCTCAGCCGCCTCTACTGGGACAAGTTCGGCATCGAGACGGCATGCCTGCGCATCTTCTCGTCTTTCCCAGAGCCGGCGGACCGCCGCATGCTCTGGTCATATCTCTCCTTCGCCGACTGCGTGCGCCTGGTCGAGGCATCGCTGACCGCCCCGCGCGTCGGCCACACCATCTCCTACGGCATTTCCGACAACAAGCTGAAGATGGTCGACAACAGCGGCGCGGACCACCTCGGATTCATCGCGCAGGACAGCGCCGAGCCATTCCGTGCCGCGGTCGAGGCGAAGACGCCTGTGCCCGATCCTACCAGGCCATCCGTAAAATATCTCGGCGGCTGGTTCTGCGAGCTTGGGCACCCCGACGACAAGCAAGAATGACGTCCTAGGACCGTGGGCTGCCACGCGGCTTAACAATAGTTCCAAGCGCGCAGCGCAAGCATGCCATCGGTCAAGCTGGCGCGAGCAAAACCTGGTCCAACGCCGCCGTTGTTCGCAGACTGAATGTCCGGATCGCGAGCCTTTGGAGACGTCGCGTGGGCGGTTGATTAAGCGGCAACTCTTTCGCATATCGTTGCCGTCGCTACATAGCGCGTGGAGCGTGAAATCTTCGCTAGGTATTTACGTGACGCGGGACTAGCATGCGCCCGGGAGGTGGGCGATGACTGATGTCACGATCCGCCGGGCGGATTTCATGATGGTCCTCGCCTATGCGTCGGACCTTGCGACGGGCCATTCTCGCGACTTCGCGCTGAAATCCTGCGTGCTGGCAATGCGGATCGCTGAGCTTGCAGGCCTTTCCGAACAGGTTCGGCGCAATGCATACCACCAGTCGATGCTTCGCTATGTCGGCTGCAATGCCGACACGGATCTTCTGGCGGCCACCTTCGGTGACGAAATCGCGCTCCGCCGGGATCTTGTCGGTCTCGACATGGGCAACCGTGCGGAACTGGGCAGGGTCTTCGTGCAGGCCTTCAAGCGATTCTACTACGATCTTGAGCCTGACGCGCAGGCCAGGGCGATCGAGGCCGCGATGTCGCAGGCGCTGGCGGTGGCCCGCCCGGTGCTGACAGCCCATTGCGAGGTCGCGCAGCGGATCGGCGAGCGGCTCGGCCTGTCCGAAGAGATCCGGCGCAATCTTGGACAGATCTACGAACGTTGGGACGGCAAGGGTCTGCCGCGTGGGCTGAGCGGCGAGGATGTGCTGCCGGCCGTGCGTCTGATCACATTGGCGCAGGATGTGGTTGCGCTCAGCGATGCCGTCGGTATCGACGCGATGGCCGAAACCGTTGCCAGTCGCGGCGATGGTCCATACGAATGGGACTTGGCCCGACTCGTCGCCGCCAACGCTGCCGCGCTGATGGAGGGGATCGGCGCGACGGTCGACCGCGAAACCATTTTGGCACTGGAGCCGGATCCGCCGGTGACGTTGGATGAGGCGGCTTGCGACGAGGCGTTCCTCGCTATCGCCGACATGATCGACATGCGCATGCCGTTCACCCATGGCCATTCGCGGATGGTAGCGGAACTGGCCGAAGGTGCGGGGGCGGCTATCGGGCTGCCCATCCCCGACATCCGCGCGCTGCGCTGGTCGGGCTGCATCCATGACATCGGCGAACTCGTGGTGCCGGTGGCGACCTGGATGCGGAATGGTCCGCTGTCGGTGCGAGAACGCGACGCGGCACAACTGCACGCTTATTACGGCGAGCGGGCACTGGCTTCCTTCGGCCGCGACGGCGATGCGATGGGCGGGCTCGTGCTGCGCCATCACGAACGCCTGGATGGCTCGGGATACCACCGCAAGGTCGGCGGCTCCGATCTGTCCCCGGCTGCGAGGATTCTGGCCGCTGCCGAAGCGTTCCAGACATCGCGCGAGGAGCGCCCGCACAGAAAGGCGTTATCCAGCGAGGCGGCGGCGGCGCAATTGCGCACTGCCGTTCGTGAGGGCTGTATCTGTTCCGACGCCGCCGAGGCTGTACTGTCCTTCGCCGGACAGCCGTCGCGCCGTGCGCTGCCCCGGCCGCTGGCCGGCATGACGCCGCGCGAGATCGAGGTGTTGCGCCTGATCGCCGCCGGCGCCACCGCGAAGGAGGCGGCGCGGAAGCTGGATATCTCACCCAAGACCGCGGATCACCATATCCAGAGCGTCTATTCCAAGATCGGCGTGACCACCCGCGCAGCCGCCGCGCTCTACGCGGTCGAGCACGGGCTTGTCCGGCCGGGTGAAACGCAGGCATAGGGAATCCACCCCATGCGCGCCCGCTGCGAGGCGCGCATCGTGACCCTGTCGACGGACCAATGGTGGCCGCGACCGACAGGAGGAAATCAGATGCTTCTCGCAACGACCAAGGTGGCGGACGTCGACCGCTTCATTCGTATCTTTTCCACCAAGGGCGCCGACAAGCGCCGGCTGCACGGCTCGAACGGTGCGACCGTATTCCGCGACCCCAGCGAGCCCGACCGCGTCTGGGCGATCTTCGACTGGGACGCCGAGGGCTGGAAGAACTTCGTTTCGGATCCGGAGGTACCGGCGATCCTGCAAGAGGCCGGCCATGTCGGCAAGCCGCAGGCGGCACTCCTGCTCGGCCACTACGAGGCTTGACGTCCACACTGCTTGCGCCGCCTGCCGTGTGGCAGCGGCGCGCGCCCGACAAAGACCTCAGAAGACGAACCCGCGAATCGGAGAACCAAAATGAACCCAAAATCCATCAAGATCGGCCTCATCGCCGAACTCACCGGCCCATTGTCCTTCATGGGCATTGCCAACGCCAACCTCACGACCATGCTCGTCGACGATATCAACGCTAGCGGCGGCCTACTCGGCCGGCAGGTGAAACTCGTCATCGAGGACGGCGAGACCACCGAAAACGTCGCCAAGGCAAGGGCCGCGAAACTGATCGATGTCGACAAGGTCGATCTGGTCGTCGGCGGCATCTACAGTTCGACCCGCCTGGCCATCAAGAGCGAGGCGGTCACGCGGGGCAAGACACTCTACATCTACACCGAGCAGTATGAGGGACAGGAAAACGATCCCTTGATCTTCTGCACGGGCCCCGTCCCCGCGCAGCAGGTCGAACCGCTGATCCCGTGGCTGATGAAGAGCACCGGGGCGAAGCGGTTCTATTTGCCGTCGGCCGACTACATCTGGCCGCATTTGTTGAACAAGGCCGCGAGCCGGGTGGTGCGCGCCAATGGCGGCGAGATCGTCGGCGAGGAGTATTTCCCCCTCGATACCATCGATTTCCGGCGGACCGTGCAGCAGATCATGGCGAGTGGCGCCGACGTCGTCTTCAACACCATCGTTCCGCCGGGCCTGACGCCATTCTTCGACGAGCTTCACAAAGCCGGTTTCGGCAAGCGCGGCGGCAAGATCGTCTGCACCTACTTCGACGAGAACTTCTTCAATCTCGTGCCTTCCGAGCAGATCGAGGGCCTCTACAGCTGCCTCGACTACTATCAGGAACTCGACGATCCGTTTGGCCGTGCGCTCTTGCGTCGCTACGAGGACCGGTTCCCGGGCAGCGCGATGTTGACCGCAGGCAGCGGCTGCACCGGCCACTACCGGGCGATCAGGATGTGGGAAGCGGCGGTGAGGGAAGCCGGCACGGTTGAGCGCGACGCGGTCATCCGGGCGCTCGATCATGCCCGCATCAGCGAGGGCCCGGGCGGCCCGGCCGAAATGGTTCCCGGCCAGCACCATGTTCGCATGAACATGTACATCGCGCAGGCGCATGGCGGCCGTTTCCGGGTCGTGAAGAACCTGGGTCCGATCAATCCCAACGAACGCGTGCTTGCAGGCGAATTCCAATCAAGCAATGCCCGGTGACCCGCGGTGCCGATCACTGTTGTTCCAGGTGTCGGGGCGGCTGGATTGCCGCCTTGCCACCAACCTGCCGACAGTTTGCCGTTTCAGTCACCGTGGTGACAAAGCTCACCTCAACGGCTGCTAATAGGCGCAAAGCTGTCGCTCACTCGGGCTCGATTCAGATCTAAGCAATGTCTAGGCGGAATGTCTGGAGCTTCAGCGCTTCCCCGGAAGGCCGACTACCGGCCGGCATGAACTGCGATCGAATTGCGGTCCACAAGATGGGCCGACAGAATACGGTGCTCGAAGGGTGCCGTGGCCTCCGCCAGCCTCTTCAAGAGGAGTTCGGCCGCTGCCGCTCCAATCAAATGCGCCGGCTGCGCTATGGCGGTGATACCTTGGGCCACGAATTGCATCCAGTCGAGATCGTCGAAGCAAAGCAGCGAAACGTCCTCAGGAATTGCGAGCTTCAACGCGGAAGTCGCCTCCAAAACGCCCGTCGACATCACGCCATCGGCAGTAAACAGCGCGGACGGCGGATTGCGCATCGTCAACAGATCGAGCGCTTCCTTCCGGGCTGCCTCGCTGGAGTAGACCGCCACGCGGCGTATCAACCGCATGTCCGGCTCGATGCCTGCGGCACGATGGGCTTCGAGATAACCCAGCAGCCGTTGCCAGCTTGGATGGTGATAGCGAATATCGGAGCTCGTGAGATCAAGGTTCGCCACAAACGAGCCGACCTCATCGCGCTCCCCCGGCCCGAGTTCCGCCAATATGCCAATGCGACTGTGTCCGGCCGCTATCATCGCCGCGATGCTGTCACGCGTTATAGAAACGTTGTCCACGGTCACTGAATCAGTTTCCAACCCCGCCACCATGCGATCAAACTGCACGATCGGGCAGCGCGCCGCGACGGCCTCACGAAGATGCTCTGGCTCATCCACGAAAGTCGATGAGACGATCAGTCCGTCAACCTGCTTTTCCAACAGCAGCTGCACCGCCTCTCGTTCAAGTTCAGCATTTTCGTCGCTGTTGGTAACGATGACCCCGAGTCCTCCCGGGCGCGCAACATCCCCTATTCCGCGTAGCACGCTCGCGTAGAATGGGCTTTCGATGTCGCCGACTACAACTCCGATGGTCTGCGTCTTGCCGGTAATCAAACCTTTGGCCAGGCGATTGGGGCGATAGCCCAACTCTGCCGCGGCGGCGCGCACCTTTTGCTGAACCTCGGGGCTGCTGTAGCCATACTCGCCAAGCACGCGCCCCGCCGTGGCGGAGCTTACAGCGGCGCGGCGAGCGACTTCGATGATGGTTGGGTTCTTCGACGATCGTTCAGTCACTCAGCAATCCTCGCCGCCCATGAGCCCGTCGTGACGCCGAGCTAGCGGCAGTTATCCCTGCCCCGCAAGGCCGAACACGGCGACACCCGCCGTTGCGCACACCATTGCAGTTACAGCACCTCGGACAGAAAGCGCCGAAGGCGTGGGCTTTGCGGATTGTCGAAAAGATCCTGCGGTCGCCCTGCCTCGACGATCCGGCCCTCGTCCATGAACACGACCTGGTTCGCGACCTTGCGCGCGAAATTCATCTCGTGCGTAACGACGACCATGGTCATTCCCCGTTGCCCCAGGTCGGCCATCAAATTCAACACGCCCTTCACAAGTTCCGGATCAAGGGCGCTGGTAACCTCGTCGAAGAGCATGACTTCAGGTTCGAGCGCCAATGCCCTCGCGATTGCCACCCGCTGCTGTTGTCCCCCCGAAAGATTGGCCGGCCGATGGTCCTTGCGCTCCAGCAACCCGACCTCCTGCAGTCTTGCCTTGGCCAGGCTGCCGGCCATTTCGCGCGACATACCTTTGACCTTGCGCAGTGCCAAAGTGATGTTGGCGAGCGCGCTGCGGTCGGGAAACAGGTTGAACTGCTGGAAAACCATGCCAACGCGACGGCGAAGCTGGTCGGGGGTCGATTTGTGAATGCTTTCGCCATCGAGCAAAATATCACCCGCGCGACATTCGACGAGCCGGTTCAGGCATCGCAGCAGTGTCGATTTGCCGGAGCCGGACGGCCCGATGAGGCAGGTGACTGTCCCTGGTTCTACTTTCAGACTGACATCATGCAGGACCTGCAGGTTGCCGTAGGCCATGTCGATGTTCTTGACCTCAATGCTGCCGCCCTTGAAGGGCGTAGACGTCGTGACGGATGCCTTTGCAATGTCCGGCGCGCCCGCTTCGGCAAGCTCGGCGACTTCCTTGAGCCCGCTTTGCACAGCCACGATACGCTTGCCGACGCGCATCCGCGAATCGATGTAGTTGACAAGATGGGTCAAGGGTACGGTGATCACCAGATAGAATATGCCGGCCAGCAAAAGCGGTGAGAGATTGCCGGTCAGAACGGCCTGATCCTGCCCAACCCGGAACAGTTCGCGCTCCGAAGCGAGAAGGCCGAGGAAGTAGACGAGACTGGAATCCTTGACGTTGCCGATGAACTGGTTGACCAGCGCAGGCAGCACACGGCGGATACCTTGCGGAATAATCACCAGCCTCATGCCTTGGCCATAAGTCATGCCGAGAGTGCGCGTAGCGTCGAGTTGCCCGCGCTCGACGCTCTGAATGCCGGCGCGGAAGATTTCTCCGATGTAGGCGCCGGCAATCAGGCTGAGGGCTAGAATTCCCAGTGGATAAGGCGATGGACCGAACAGATCTCGGCCCAGCCGCGCGAAGCCTTGGCCAATGATCAGAATGGTGACTATGGCGGGAAGCCCACGAAAGATATCGGTGTAGACCCGTGCCAGGAGTTTGAGGACGCGGTTCTCCGATATCCCCATGACGGCGAGCACGATACCGATCAGCGTTCCGAAAAACGTCGAGGCAAGGGCCAGGATCAGGGTGTTCTTGAGGCCGACCGTGATCATGTTTGGCAGAACGTCTGCCATCGCCTGGAAATCAAGGAAGCTGCGCGAGAAGGTGTCCAACCAGCTCATATCAAGCCTGTCTATAACTCGACCGGGCTCCGCTGCTCGCGGGACCCGGCCGGAAAATGATAACGAATACGCGCGAATTCACTTCTTGGGCAGATATTGATCCGGCATCGGGGTGCCCGGGAACCATTTCTCGTGCAGCCGTTTCCAGGTGCCATCGTCCATGGCTTCCCGCAGTGCCTTGTTCAGCGCCTCGCGGAAGGCATCATTGCCTTTCTTGACCACGAACCCGGCTGGCGCATCAAAGGAAGGCACATTCATCGTTATCTTCAGGCTCTTATAGCGCTCCACGTACTGCTTGGCGGACTCGTAGTCGGTGAAATGGCCATCGATCGTTCCGTTGTTCAGCGCCGCCACCGCGGTGTTGTTGTCGGGGAATTTGACGATGTCGCCCTTCAGGTTCTTCTCGGCGTAGATTTCCTGCAGTGTTCCCTGGATTACCCCGATGCGCTTTCCGGCGGTGCTCTCGTTGCTGGTCAGGGCCGGATCGGCCGAAATGATCGAAAGGTAGCCAGCGAGATAGCCGTCGCCAAAATCGACGGTCTTTTTGCGCTCCGCAGTCGTGCCAATGGCGGCAACGGCCACGTCGAAGCGGCCGTTCGCAACGGATGGCAGCAGCGCCGAGAATTCCTGGCCGGTGAAAACGACCTGCTCGTCCTTGAATCCGATCCGACGCGCTACGTCACGGAAAAGTTCAGCGTCGAAGCCCGTGAAATTGCCATTGGCGTCGGTGAAGACATAAGGTTTCGCGTCGCCCATCGTTCCGACGCTGATCGTCGAAGGGTCGATGAGGTTGTAGGGATTGTCGGCCGCCTTTGACTGCGTTGACGCGGCCAACGCGCCAAGCCCCGTCACCAGGGCAATAGTTGCTGCCAGACCGCATTTGATCAGTCGGCGCCTGCTTGAATTCGTCTGCATGTCTTCTCCTCTCATTGTTGGCCGACCTCGGCCTGCGATCCCACTCGACGTCCCATCCACCAACCGGCGCTCTCAGGCGACACTTGATCTGATGAATGAGAACGTTCTCACTTAGCATCGCCTGTCTCTTGCGTCAATCGTGCTGAGCATTTTGCAAACTACGTCGTCTTAATCTTGAACGCGCTCCGCTCGGAGCAGGACCTCGGACGTGACCTTCCCTATATCGATCGCTGCCGCATGGCCGATAGCGCCGTAATACTGGCAAGTCGCAGCCGCTGCCTCTGCGGCATGGCCAAGAATCTCCAGAGGCGCCTCTTCTTTCAGCAGGCCGAATAGCGTGCGGGCGATGAAGGTGTCGCCTGCGCCCAGGGTGTCGACGGGTTCGACCAGTCGCGCCGGGGTGCGGTAGGAGGCGGAGCCGCTGTGAAGCGCCGCGCCGGCTCGACCACGAGTTACCAGAACCCATTTGGAACCATACGCCAGCAATTCGGATGCGATCGCGCCCAGTTCCTTGTCGTCGAGACCGTCGCCCGAGACGGAGGCCAGATAGCAATGGCGCCCGATCGCGGCTCGATGTTCCGATTCCCTGCGCGTTGAAAAATCATAAGAAATGAGCGATTTACGAGCGACATCCGGGATCCAGGCATCCAACCCGCTGGACTGACCAATATGGATAGCCTGGCAGTCTGAGAGAAAATCGAGATCTTCTTGTTTCGGCGTGAACATCGAGACGCCGAGATCGAAATCCAGGAAAATCCGGTCGGCGTCGTGGTGGCCTATGAGACAGTAGGCGGTCGGGCCATCGACGCGCCGTAGCCGGCTGACATCCACGTGCTCCGATATCAGTGCGGCGTGGATCAGGTCCCCGGCCCGGTCTTTGCCGATCGCCCCGACATAGGCCGATTGCCCGCCGAAGCGGCTCACATATACCGAGACGTTGAGGCAGTTGCCGCCAGGGTACATCTGGCCGCGAGCAAGATAGCAATCGACTACGTTGTCGCCCATCGCGGCAATCTTGACCATGGCAGAACTTTCAGTTTATAGGTGTGAGAACGTTCACACACAGGCCGATCTTTGTCAATGCGCGCCGGCCTCAAAGCTTTGCCAACGAAAGAGGAAGTCCATGATCGCCGCCCTGCCCGCCGATGTCGAACGTGCCTTGGCCGCCACCGCCGGCAGAGGGTTTTCGCATCTATTTCTCGTGGCGTGCGGCGGCTCGCTCTCCATCATGATGGCTGGAAAATACTTCGCCGATCGCCACAGTGGCACGCTGGCCTGTGACATCTACAATGCGGATGAATTCGTCTGCCGCGATCCGCGACGTTTGGGACCTGACGCGCTCGTTATCCTTTGCTCGCAGACAGGAACCACCAAGGAAACGGTGCGTGCGGCCAAGCATGCACGGGAGCGAGGTGCCACGACGATTGGCATGACACTCGACCAGACGTCGCCGCTCGCGCGCACGGCCGACCGCGCAGTCGCTTACCAGGCCTCCTATACGACCGGCAAAGCAATCGATTCCGCCTGCAGCAACTACGGCGTGCTCTATATGCTGCTCGCTGGCCTGATCGATGCCCGGGAGAACGCCGGGTTGACCGCAGACCTGCTGAGGAGCCTCAGCCATCTTCAGCCGGCGATCGATCGCGCGCACCGGACCTATGAAAGCCGGTTTCAAGCCTTTGTCCCCGGTTTCGCGCGGCGCGATGCAATCTACACACTCGCCAGCGGCGCCAGCTATGGCGCTGCCTATTCGTACGCCATTTGCGTGTTGATGGAGATGCAGCGATACGATTCGCAGCCTATACATGCCAACGAATTCTTCCACGGTCCCTTTGAGGTGGTGGACAAGGATGCCGCCTTCATCGTGATGTTGGGCCTGGACGAGACGCGGCGGCTTGCCGAACGCGCCCGCGACTTCCTTTTCAAATACGGCACTCGTGAGAACATCCTCGTTCTCGACGGAGCGGAACTCGACCTCACCGGCATGGCTGATCGCATCAAGCCCTACCTCGCGCCCTTGGTGTTCTTCGACACTCTATGGCGTTTTGCCTACAGGTTGGCAGATCTACGTGGTCGGCCGATGCTCGATGGGCGGCGTTACATGAAGAAGCTGACGGACTACTAGATCAGCAACATTTTTAACCGCCCTGCCCATCAACTGGTCGAAAGATTTTCCCCATGTCCGTCTCGCAAAAGCCGCGCCATGTCATCGTCGTCGGTGCCGGCATCTTTGGCGTCTCGTCCGCATTGCACCTCGCCCGTCATGGCGTCGATGTCACCATCGTCAACAATGGCGCACCGGCCAATGGCGCGTCCGGCCGTTCGCTTTCCTGGCTGAACTCGGCGCGACGGGCAGACACCGCCTATCACCGCTTGAGGCTGGCCGGTATCGATCGCTATCGCACCTTGGCCGCCACCAAGCCGGAAACGGCATCTTGGCTGCGCTTTGACGGCGGCCTCACCTGGGATGCGGACGAGGACACAAACCAGATCGCCTCGATCTGCCGGTTGGAGCAGGATATCGGCTATGACGCCCTGTTGCTCAGCCCTGCTGAAGTCGGTGCCGCGACGCCGGGCGTCAATGCCGGTGCGATCAGTCCGCAGGGCGCCATCTTCAATCCTGGCGAGGGATGGGTCGACCTGCCGTCCCTGATCGATCTTCTGCTCAACGAATTTCGCGCTCGTGGGGGCAAGCTTGTTCAGGATGCGGGACGTGTGCGGATAGATACTGCAGGCAGCCGCGCACGTGGCGTCGTCATTGCCGGCGATGCGCCGATCGAGGCGGATGCGGTGTTGCTTGCCGTTGGACCGGCCACGCCTGCCATGCTCGCCGAGATCGGCGTTCATGTGCCCGACGCCACGCCGATTTCACTCCTTTTGAAGACCCAATCGATCAAAACCAACCTTCGTGCCGTGCTGAACACGCCGCGCGTGGCGGTGCGTCCGACGCCGGATGGCGCACTTGTCTTGGATTCGGCATGGTCGGAGGAAGAAGTCGTGGCCAACGCGGATGGCAGCTACACTGTGCACGATAAGACCGTCCGGGGACTCCTCGACGAAGCGAGTGCCGTGCTTGATGGCAATCCGCAGCTCCAACTCGCCAGCTATGGCGTTGGCCCGAAGCCGATCCCGGGCGACGGCGAGCCGGTGCTGGGCTTTGTCGAGGCTGTCGGTGGTGTCCACGTTGCCTTCAGCCACAGCGGCGCGACGCTTGGGCTGATCGTCGGTGAGTTGCTTGCCAACGAAATCGTCTCGGGCAAACCGCACCCGATGCTTGCAGCCTTCCGCGCTAGCCGTTTCAGTTGAGAGGCGAGGTCAAATTGTCCGACTAGCCTGCGGGTAGCGAACCGCTATCATGCTGAACCAACGGCTTGATTTGCACTGTCGGTCCATTCTCGAAAAGCTTAATGCCAGTGGCTTATGCAGATGGTTTGGTGGGCCCGGGAGGGTGTCTCAATGTTATTGATTTCATTGTTCTTTTCGTGGGCCAAAACAAGATATCACCCCATGTCGTTCCGTATTGTTCCGGCTACCGCGCGCGTGGGAAATTGACTGTATCAAAGACGCCGTCGCGCCACCGCGCGCACTATCGGGAATAGCAGATCAGGACACCGCGGAATGTGCGCTATTGTTGGATTGCCTTTTCGAGCTCCGGCAGGATGACGAAGAGATCGCCGACAGCGCTCAAATTGAGGACGTGCGCGGAACACGCCTATTGGCATGCGCCTCGAAGGCAGCCGTCGGTTTCCGTGGATTTGCGTTCTTCAAAAATCGACGACAGGCGTGTCCGGCATCTGTTGCTCGAATAGGGTCCAGAACGGTGAGCCCCGGGTTTCGGAATACCAGTGCTCGAAATCCGCAAGGGCGGCATGGGTGTCGGCGGATTGGTCCCCGCTCGAATCCCGGAACATTGCCAGCGCAACCGGGCCAAAATGCGAGATCACTTCCGAGCGCGCCTCGCTGTCTGCATTCCAGCCGAGGCGCGTGCGCAAGGCGGCGAAGGCGCTCGCCACGGCGATATCCTCGCTTTCCGCCGGGGCTATTGCATCGCCGAGTAGCTGCATCAGGTTAAGCCGCCTGAAGGCGAATGCGCGCTCTTGCTCCAGCGCTGCGATCTGCCTTGCGGCCTCGTGTCTGAAACTCGTCTCCGCAGCCTTGGCGGCTTCGGCCGAAGTTCTCAGTTCGAGCAGAAAGGATGCTGGCATCGCTTCATCTCCTCGGAAAGGTCCGATAGATTTTCAGGACGGCGGAAGAGAGTGGGAGTCGAACCCACCAAGGACCGGCTCGCGGCCCTTCCCGGATTTGAAGTCCGGACGCCCCACCGGGGACGATGCTCCTCCAGAATCTTCGGCCTTTGGCGCTTTGTCATCCTGGTGGCGAAACAGGTCCAGCCGCTGCCTGTTGACGCGCCGCCGGTCACCACGCCGCAAGGTGACGCCGTGCCGGTCGAGGAATTCGAGGATGTGGACAGCGACCTTGCGCCCGCTGCCCGCACGATCGCGAAACTGTGCGGCGCTGAACTGCCCGTCATGCTCGGCCGCCAGTTTGCAGACAATCTCGACGATCTCGGCCAGCGCCAAGCGAAGAAAGAAGTGATCATGCGCGACCTCATGCACCGTGCCGATCCGTCCAGTAAGCTTCAGAAGCTTGCGGATTTCGGCTTCCGGCCTGGCAAGCTCCTCTGCGATGTCGCGCACTCTTGGGGGATGGAATCGCTCCGAGCCGGCTATCAACGGCTCGATCTCACGCCAGAGAGCCTCCTCCCTGGGCGCCAGACGGACCTGATGGCCCGGAAGCCGTATCCAGGCGCCGTAAAGTTCAATCTGCCCGGCGCGGACGAGGCTTCGCATTGCAGCAGCGAAGGCCGGCGCAGGAAGGCAGGGATCAAGCTGAAGTCGCAGCTTTTCCATTCCGATGCCCGGCAAATCCGGGCTGTCGGCATGGAAAGTTTCCAGGATTGCGGTCAGGTCGCGCGTGAACCGGGTCCAACGCGTCGACGAGACCACGAACTGCGTCTCCCCGACGGGAATCGTGACAAGGCCAAGGCGGTCGATCAGGCTGGCGATCTCGCCGGCGCCGAGCGCCCGATCGCGTGCGAAGGCTGCGAGGTTCAGATAGCGGGGCGGCGTGTCGAGCAGCGCAGAGACGGCCTTTTCCGGAGCCGGAATGGCGAATGCTTCGAGCATGGTCAGCCGATCCGGTGAGCGGCGTTTCCGGCTCGGGGCCCTGAGGTCGATGAAGCGCCCCCCGCCTATGGTTCGCTGGGCGGAGGTGTCGCGCATCACATAGGCGTCGCCGGCCGCAGCGGCGATCGGGCTCTCCAAAACGATCTGGACCTTGGCCGTGCCGCCCGGCGCTATAGGCTCGTCGCCGAGGAGCACGATCCTCGCCCCGACCTGGGCCGCGGCGTGATGGAGCCGCACCGGGAACCACTGCCCGATCGGCCTTGGCTCGCGGGGCAGCAGGCGCAACTCGGCGTCGATCCTATCCGCCGGCGCGTGAAGCGCGGGATCGAGGATCACGTCTCCGCGTCGGATCGCCTCCTTGCTGACGCCGTCGCCTGTCAGACAGAGCGCGCAGCGGTCTCCGGCTCGGCCGCGCTCCACCGCGCGGTCCTGAGCGTGGATCGAGCGAATGCGCGCGGCAAGCCCTGGCGGGCTTACCACCACGCTGTCGCCGACATCAATGCAACCTGAGAGGACGGTGCCGGTCGCGACAGTACCGATGCCATTGAGGGTGAAGCAGCGGTCGACCGCCAATCGAAAGCGCCCCGCGGCTGAGCGCCTGGCGAAGCGCGATGCCTCTTCGGACAGCAGGCGTCGAAGGTCATCGATGCCTTCCCCGGTAACGGTAGAGGCCGGGATGACCTCAGCCTCTTCCAAGGCGGTGCCGACGAGGGCGGCTCTGACGTCAGCGGCAACGGCTGCGCGTCGCGCCGGGTCGGCAAAATCGCATTTCGAAAGCACGACCAGCCCGCGCCTGACGCCAAGGAGATCGATGATAGCCAGGTGTTCACGCGTCTGCGGCATGACCCCGTCGTCGGCCGCCACGACCAACAGCACGAAATCGATGCCGCTGGCGCCGGCGACCATGGTGTGCACGAAGCGCTCGTGACCCGGAACGTCTATGAACCCGATGATGTCCCCGCCCGGCGTCGGAAGATAGGCGAAGCCGAGATCGATCGTCATGCCGCGCGCCTTCTCTTCCTGGAGCCGGTCCGTGTCGACGCCGGTCAGTGCTTGCACCAGTGCCGTCTTGCCGTGGTCGACATGTCCCGCCGTGCCGACGATCATGGCGCGGGCTCCTCGAGCGGCAGCGCGGCGCGGCGCTCGGCCTCGGCGATATCGTCCGCGGTGAGCGCGGCGCGCGCCGCGTCCATGTATCGGCCTGCGAGAGCACTGCCGCCTTCGCGCGCACGCAGCAGCCAGGCATAGGCTTCGACAGCGTCGGCGGGAACACCGGCCCCGAGATGGCAGGCGGCGCCGAGCATGGCCTGACCGTCCGCGTCGCCGCGCAATGCCGCCTTGCGCCACCAGCGGACCGCTTCCGCAGGATCGCGCGGCACGCCGAGCGCATCGTGATAGAGCATGCCGACACGGGTCATTGCCGATGCGATCCCTCGCCCGGCGTCTGCCAGCGCCCAGCGCCGCGCCTCGGCAATGTCTGGCTCGATCACCTCACCCTCGAGCAGCATCCAACTCAGCATGTCCTGCGCCGGTCCGTCGCCCTGCTCGGCCGCTGCCCGATAGAGCTCGGCCGCGCGGCGGTAGTTCTGTTCGACCCCTTCGCCACGGAAACAGAGCGAGGCGAGGTTCCGCTGCCCGACCGGATCGCCGGCGTCGGCGGCGAGCGCCAGCCAGCGGACGGCAAGACTTCGGTCACGCTCGACGCCGAGTCCCTCGGCGAAGCAGGCGCCGATATTGTTTTGGGGCGCGAGCCGATCCGGACCGCGCCAGCGGCTCCCAAATGCAGAGAGCTGTGGCATAGTCGCCCCGTTTGGCGGCGTCGAGGGCAGCCGCCAACTGGACGGCCACAGGTGTCCGGGCGGGCTTGCGCGCGAGATGATCAAGCCACCGCACCACCATCTCCTCCCGGAGTGAAGTTCGCGAGATTGGCCACAAAGCCGGCTTCGTCTTCAAGGCAACGCAGATCAAGCACGAGCGCCCGCTTTTCGACCCGTCCGATCACCGGAACAGGCAGCGCCCGCAACGCGGCTGCAAGCGCTTCCAGAGCCTGACCGCTTCCCGAATGGGGGCTGAGGGCAAGCCCGGCGCTCGGCAAAGTATCGAGCGGCATTGCGCCCGATCCGACCTGGCTGCGGCACTCCATCACCTGCACTGAAAATTGACCTCCCAACATCTGGGAAAGCAGGGGAGCCAGACGCTGGGCCTGCGCGGCAATATCGACGGCGGGGCGCGCGAGCAGCCTCAGAGTCGGCAAACGCTCGGCCAGGCGATCCGGGTTGCGATAGAGCTTCAGCGTCGCCTCCAGCGCCGCCAGCCGGAGCTTGTCGATGCGAAGCGCCCTCTTCATCGGGTTTCGGTTGACCTTGGCAACAAGATCCTTCCTGCCGACGATGAAACCTGCCTGCGGCCCTCCGAGCAGCTTGTCGCCCGAGAAGGTGACGAGATCGGCGCCGTCCGCGATCGCCTCGCCCACGGTCGGCTCGTGCCTGAGGCCATATTGGGTAAGATCGATGAGCGTGCCCGAGCCGAGATCGTGGACGAGAGGCACGCCGCGCTCCCTGGCGATTGCCGAAAGCTCGCGCGCCGGGACCTCCGCCGTGAACCCCTCGATCCGATAGTTGGACGTATGCACCTTGAACACCAGCCCGGTCGCCGGACCGATGGCCGACAGATAGTCCCGGGGATGCGTCCGGTTGGTGGTCCCGACCTCAACGAGTTTCGCACCCGCGCGGACCATAATGTCCGGCATGCGGAAAGCGCCGCCGATCTCGATCAGCTCGCCACGCGACACGATCGCCTCGCGGCCGAGCGAGAGCGTGTTGAGGACGAGCAGGACCGCAGCCGCGTTGTTGTTGACGATGGTCGCGTCCTCCGCCCCCGTGAGCTCGCATATGAGCGTGCGCAGATGATCGTCACGTTCGCCGCGTCTGCCCGTCCCGATATCGAACTCGAGCGCCACTGCCTCGCGCATGACGGCGCGCATCGCCTCGGCGGCTTCGCCCGCAATCAGCGCGCGGCCGAGATTGGTGTGCAGCACAGTGCCGGTCAGGTTGAAAACCGGGCGCAACGATGGGTGCTCGGCGGCCTTGAGCCGGACAAGCGCGTCGGCGGCTAGATCGCACGGATCAGGCACGGCGGCCCCGTTGCGGCACGCCGCCCGCACTTCTTCGAGCGCATCGCGGATGGCCCGCGTCGTGGACTGCTGCCCGAAGCGCTCGACCGCCGCAGCCGCGAGTGGCGTCTTCAGCACGCGATCGACTGAAGGGAGATCGCGCAGGCGGCTTGCGGGAAGACCGGACATCGCACCCTCAGTAGCCGATCAGGAACGGGTTGAACGATCCGCGGCGATAGCCCGTTTCGCGCACGAGCATGTCGAGGCCAAGCGTCGCCACGTCGTCGGCGATCGGGTCGAGATCGGGATCCTTGTGCTGATGCAGGATCTTCACGTAGCAGCCGCAGGAATCGCAGGTCTCTGCCTTCACCGTTCCCGGCCCGCCCTCGATCTCCTGATAGCCGATGCCCTTGGTGGAGCCGCACAACATGCATTTGATGCGCACATAGTTCCACAATGTGCCGCACAGCGAGCATGCGCAGAAGCGCGACCCATGGGCCCCCTGCCAGCCGACTATGATCGAGGATGCCGGCGGGGATCCGCAGGCGGGGCATGCGCCTTCGCCCACCGGCACCAGCGCATGGGCGTCCAGTCGGGCGGCGAGACGGGCGAAGTGAACCTGCAGCGCGGCCGCGGCATAGACGTGCTCGGCGAGCGCCTCCATCGGGATCGCACCGGCGAGCACATTGCGCATCATGCCGACACGCTTCGCGGGAGTGGCCTGCCTCAAACGGTCCAGCGCATCGGCCGCGGCGCCTGGCTTCTCGATCTCCAATGCCGCGGCGACCAGGCGGTCGAGCGTCTCTGCGGCCATGCCGAGCGCGAGGCTGTTGCGGTCGAGCGGCGGCATTCCAAAACTGCGCGCGCGCTCGCGCGCCGCGCCGTCAGGTATCTCTGGCTCCGCCAGGCCCTCCTGGATGCGGTGCTGCACATCGGCGAGAGCGGCAAGAAAGCCAAGATAGGGACGCAGCTCATGGCCTGCAGCCAGCGCGTTCCACCGCTGCGCACGACGAGAAAACAGACTTGCGGGCTCTGGAAGGCGGGCAAAGGGAGGGGCGGAGACCTCGCCTATGGCGGTGGGGTCGGAACCGGCCGGAATTATCTGTCTTGGCATTCGAGCCTCACGAACCGCACGGGTCACGTGGTTGCCTGACCGGCAAAAATCATGTGCAAACACAAAACTAGGGCGGGAAAGTCATCCGACCAGCACCCGCTCTATTCGGCGGGGTTTGATCCCGATGATCCTGTTTCCTTGCTCGATTTGGTGACGAGCTCCCGCAGCCATTTGCGGTGATGCCGCCAGGCCCAGCCGCCGGTCACCCGCCCACGTGTCATGGCCGGAATGGTACCGCGCACCCAGATGGCCGAGTAGAAATGGACGATCCAGACGCCGATGATCGCCACCGCCGCTATGGAATGGACAAGTATGGCCACACGCTTCTGATCGATTGTCGTATACTGGGAGAAATACTGATCCCATGCCACCAGTCCACTGGAGATGAGGATCACAATCAGCACCGACATTGACCAGAAGACGAGTTTTTGGCCGGCATTGTATTTGCCGACCTCGGGAACATTATCCTCATGGTTGGCCAGCACGTCGCGGAAACGGCCGAGCCACGTCCCGTCCTCGCGTCTCCACAGATTGGCCTTCCAGAATCGAAGGAAAAGTCCAAGGAAGCTGAAGAAGAGCACGACGCCGATCCAGGGATGAATGAAGCGCGTGAACTGGCCCCCGCCGAAGAGGCCGGACAGGAAGAACAGGCTCGGGTGGAACATCGCAAGGCCGGACAGGGCGAGTAGGACCAGGCTCGCCGCCGTGATCCAGTGGTTGATCCGTGCCCCCACCGTGTAGCGGTCCACGATCACCGGCTTGCCGGGATGGACCTGTTCGTTCGGCTTGAGGTCATCCCCGGCCATGGCTGTCGCCTTCCGTCAGCTGTTCGGCGTGCTCCTCATCCGCCTCGGTTACCCTGTTCGGTCCCATGATCAAATGATGGAGCAAGCCGACACCGGCCGCCACACCCATGATCGTGAGGCCTGCATATTTGGTCACACCTTTCCAAGCCTCGACCAATGGACTGATCTTCGGATCCTTGGGCAGGCCGCTATAGATCTCCGGCTTGTCGGCATGATGCAGCACATACATCACATGTGTCCCGCCGACGCCCGGCGGATCATAGAGGCCGGCATTGACGAAGCCGCGCGACTTGAGGTCCTTGATGCGGCCGTCGGCATGCTGTTTCATCTCCTCCTTCGTACCGAACACGATCGCTTGGGTCGGGCAGGCCTTGGCGCAGGCTGGGCCTTGGCCGACCGCGACGCGGTCGGAGCAGAGCGTGCATTTGTAGGCCGTGTGGTCGACCTTGGAGATGCGCGGGATGTTGAACGGGCAGCCTTTGATGCAGTAGCCGCAGCCGATGCAGTTCTCATGGACGAAATCGACGATGCCGTTCGAATATTGCACGATCGCGCCCGGCGCCGGGCAGGCCTTGAGGCAGCCGGGATCGGCGCAGTGCATGCAGCCGTCCTTGCGGATCAGCCATTCGAGCTCACTGGTCTCGGGGTTGTCCCATTCGCTGTAGCGCATCAGCGTGAACATGTCCGGCGTCAGATCGGGCGGATTCTCGAAAGCGCCGGCGAAGACGCCGACCTCCGGATGCGTGTCGTTCCACTCGATGCAGGCCGTCTGGCAGGCCTTGCAGCCGATGCATTTCGAGACATCGATAAGCTTGGCGACTTCCGTCAGCTGCTTTTCCGGGGCAGGCACGGTCGACGCAGAGCGGCGGATGAGGTCCTTCTCGGAGAGACGCGGGGCCGTCTGCGCCGTCGAAGGGTTGGGAATGGGAGGAAACATCGCTTGCCCCTCCTATGCCACCGGGCCCGGCGCGGGCTCGATATTGACCAGGAACGCCTTGTACTCGGGCGTCTCGATATTGGCGTCGCCGACAAAGGGCGTGAGCATGTTCGGGCCGAAGCCTTTCTTCGCCGCTCCCGTGAAGCCCCAGTGCAGGGGTATGCCGACGATGTGAATGGTCTTGCCGTCGCAGGTAAGCGGCCTGATCCGCTTGGTGACCATGGCCTTCGCCACAACCGAACCGCGCTTCGACCAGACGCGGACCCAGCCGCCCTTGGTGATGCCCTTCTCGGCCGCCAGCTGTTCCGAAATCTCCACGAAGAATTCCGGCTGGATCACCGCATTGACGATGACGTGCTTGGTCCAGAAGTGGAAATGCTCGGTCAGCCGGTAGGAGGTCGCCGCATAGGGGAACTCCGGCGAGGCCGCTTCGGCGAACTGGGCCATATCGCCCTGGAACACCCGCGCCGCGGGATTGCCGCGGACCTTGGGTGCCACCGGATTGACGATCGGCGACTCGAACGGCTCGTAATGCGCAGGGAACGGTCCGTCGCGCATCATGGTTCGGGTAAAGAAGCGCGAGACGCCTTCCGGGTTCATGATGAACGGGCCGACCTGATCGGGTTTGGCAGTGGGCAGAATGTCGGGCACGTCGTAGCCCGACCACTTCGTGCCATCCCATTCGATGACTTTGCGGCTCGGATCCCAGGGTTTTCCGGTGAGATCAGCCGACGCCCTGTTGTAGAGTATGCGGCGGTTAGCGGGCCATGAGAACGCCCATTTCGAATAGAAGCCGGCGTCGTCCGGATCACTCGTATCCCGCCTTGCCATGTTGTTGCCGTTCTCGTTGAAGCAGCCGGAATAGATCCAGCAGCCGCAGGCGGTCGAGCCATCGTCGCGCAGCGCGGCAAAGGCCGGCAGCAGCTTGCCGGCCTCGGCCAGCACCTTCGTCGGGTCGGCCGTGTCGGTCACCCTGGCGAGCGCCCTGCCGTTGATCTCCTGGGCAAGCTCTTCGGCTTTCGGATCGCCGGGATCGGCGTAAGGCCAGGTGAGCTTGACGATCGGATCGGGGAAGGCGCCGCCTTCCTTGGTGTAGAGCTCCTTCAGGCGCAGGTAGAGCTGCGCCATGATCCACGTGTCGCGCTTGGCCTCCCCGGGGGGCGTGCCGCCGGCCCAATGCCATTGCAGCCAGCGCCCTGAATTGACCAGCGAGCCGTCGTCCTCCGCAAAGCAGGTCGAGGGCAGCTGGTAGACCTCGGTCTGAATCTTCGTCGGATCGACATCGTTGTATGCCCCATGGTTCTCCCAGAACCGCCCCGTCTCCGTGTCCAGCGGATCCATGATGACGAGGAATTTGAGCTTCGAGAGCGACTCGATCACCTTCTTCTTGTTTGGTGCCGCCTGCAGCGGGTTGAAGCCCTGGCAGAAATAGCCGTTCATCTTGCCCTGGTGCATCAGCTCGAAAGTACGCAGCAGGTCGTAGCCCGGCACGTCGAGCTTCGGCAGATAGTCATAGGCGAAGTCGTTCTGCGGCGTTGCCGCATCGCCCCACATCGACTTCTGGAAGCTGACGAAGAACTTCTTGTAGTTCTGCCAGTAGCTCATCTGGTTCGGCCGCAGCGGCTTGAAGCCGCGCGTCGACATGTAGGTCGCGAGGTCCGGCTCCTTCTGCGTCGGCACCGTGAGATAACCCGGCAGCAGGTTCGACATCAGTCCGAGGTCGGTCAGCCCCTGGATGTTGGAATGGCCGCGGAGCGCGTTCATGCCGCCGCCGCGAATGCCGATATTGCCGAGCACAAGCTGCAGCATCGCCATGGCGCGGATGTTTTGCGAGCCCTTCGAGTGCTGCGTCCAGCCGAGCGCATACATCGACGTCATCGCCTTGTTCGGCGCGGACGTTTCCGCAATCATCTTGGCGACCTGCAGGAACTTCTGCTTCGGCGTGCCGCAGATGCGTTCGACCATCTCGGGCGTATAGACCGCGACGTGGTTCTTGAGCAGGTTCCAGACGCAACGTGGATTGGCCAGGGTTTCGTCGACAACGGCGAAGCCGTCGGGGCCGATGTCGTAATCCCAGGTCGACTTGTCGTAGTCGCGCTTCGCCTCGTCATAGCCGGAGAACAGGCCGTCCTTGTAAGTGAAGCCCTGCTTGACGACATAGGACGCGTTGGTGAAGGCCTTCACATAATCCCACTGCACCTTGTTGTTTTGGATACAGTAGTTGATGAGCCCGAGCAGGAAGGCGATGTCCGTCCCCTGGCGGATCGGCGCATAGACGTCTGACACCGAGGCTGAGCGCGTGAAGCGCGGATCGATGACGATGAGCTTGGCGCCGCGGTTGGCCTTGGCTTCCGTAACCCATTTGAAGCCACACGGATGGGCTTCGGCGGCATTGCCGCCCATGATCACAACAAGATCCGTGTTCCTGATGTCGGTCCAGGAATTGGTCATTGCGCCACGGCCGAATGTTGGGGCGAGACTCGCCACCGTCGGGCCGTGTCAGACACGTGCCTGGTTGTCGAACGCCAGTATGCCCGTGCTGCGGACTACCTTGTAGGTCGCGAACGCGGTTTCATTGGTCGAAGCCGAGGCGGCGAGGAAGCCTGTGGTGAGCCACCGGTTGACCGTCACGCCGTCATTGTTCCTGGCGACGAAGTTCTTGTCGCGATCGTCCTTCATCAGGCGGGCGATGCGGTCCAGCGCTTCCTCCCAACCTATCGGCTCGAACTTGTCGGACCCGGGCTTGCGGATCATTGGATGCTGCAGCCGGGTCGGAGATTTCACGAAGCCGAGCAGAGCCGATCCCTTGGGGCACAAGGTGCCGCGATTGGTCGGATGGTCGGTATCGCCCTCGATATGGGTGATCTCGGCCTTTTCGCCCTTCCTGAGGTCGCCTTTCGAATACATGATGATGCCGCAGGCCACCGAGCAGTAGGGGCAGGTGTTGCGCGTCTCGACCATGGTCGCGAGCTTGAAGGGCCGTATCGCCGCCGCATGCGTGGCCTCGACGTCGGCGAAACCAAGAGCCCCTAAGGTCGTGCCGGCGAGACCCGCGCCTGCCGACTGCAGGAACGCGCGCCGTGAGAGTTCAACGTCCATCTGGATTCCTCCCGAATTCCACGCCCATGGGCATCCAGAACCAAGGAATAAGGACGCCGCTTTGAGCCGAATTGGCGCAATGTCAAACTAACGAAGACCTAGGGCGCGGATCGGAGCTGGCAAATGTTCTGCGCAAGAAAATGTGATTGACGCTTTTCGGAATGTGACCCTACTGTATGGCGTGGTGTTGGAACCGGCTTCCGCGTTGCGGGGCGATATCACCGAAGCGCCTTTGCGCCTTACCAGCCTTGCTCATGGCGGCGGTTGCGGTTGTAAGCTGGCGCCCTCGGTCCTGCAGCAACTACTTGCCAAGCAGACGGAACCCAATCCCTTTCGGCAACTCCTTGTCGGCACCGAAACCGGAGATGATGCCGCGGTCTGGCAGATCGACGACACGACCTGCGTGATTGCGACCACCGATTTTTTCATGCCGATGGTGGATGATCCGTACGACTTCGGCCGGATTGCGGCGACCAATGCACTTTCTGACGTCTATGCAATGGGCGGGCGGCCAATCATGGCCCTGGTCATCCTTGGAATGCCGATCGAGAAACTGCCGACGGACATCATCCAGGAAATCTTGAAGGGCGGCCACGACATTTGCGCCACAGCCGGGATACCCATCGCCGGCGGCCATTCGATTGACTCGCCGGAACCGATCTACGGGCTTGCCGTAATCGGCACCTGCCGGCCAGCGGACGTCCGGCGCAATTCAGGAGCCAGGCCCGGCGATGCATTGATCCTGACGAAAGGTCTCGGTGTTGGAATCTATTCCGCGGCCATTAAAAAGCAGGCGTTGCCGCCCGGCTGCTACGAAGAGATGATCGCCTCGACGACCCTTCTCAACCGGATTGGAGCGGAGCTCGCCGAGGACGCAAGCGTGCATGCGATCACCGATGTGACCGGGTTCGGCTTGATCGGACATGCTCTTGAGATGGCGCGCGGCTCCGACTGCGCGCTCGTCATTTGCGACCACGACGTTCCCGTCTTTGAACAAGCGGCAGCGCTCGCGGAGCGAGGTTTCGTCACCGGCGCATCGCGGCGCAACTGGTCGAGCTATGGCGATGCGGTGCTCCTGCCGTCGGATATGCCGGAGTGGCGGCGCCATCTTCTTGCCGATCCACAGACTTCAGGTGGGCTGCTGATAGCCTGCGATCCTGACCGTGCCGGTGCATTGGTCGGGAGAATTGTCGCAAGCGGCTATCCGTCGGCAGCGATGATCGGATATGTCAAGCGCGGCCAACCTGCCATCGTGGTCGAGGACTGAGCGACCCGGCATCTCCTGCTGTCGCCGGTGTCGAACATCGGGGGAAACCAGCAGGGAACTGAGGCGTGGTAGGCGATACTGGGTCAAGCCGGCCGGCGACCGTGCCGTTCACCACTCGGCAAAGGAGCCGTCTTTGTGGCGCCAGATCGGGTTGCGCCAGTTGTGGCCTTCCCTGGCGCGCTCCTTGACATAGTCCTCGTCGATCACGACACCCAGGCCCGGGCCGTCGGGAATGGCGACGTAGCCATCCTCATAGCGAAAGACGTCCTTGTTGGCGGCATAGTCGAGCAGGTCGTTGCCGGCGTTGTAGTGGATGCCCAGGCTCTGCTCCTGGATGAAGCAATTGTAGCTGACTGCGTCGAGCTGCAGGCAGGCGGCGAGCGCGATCGGTCCCAACGGGCAGTGCGGCGCCACCGCCACGTCATAGGCTTCCGCCATCGCCGCGATCTTGCGGCATTCGGTGATGCCACCGGCATGCGACAGGTCGGGCTGGATGATGTCGACGACGCCTTCCTCGAATACGGATTTGAAGTCCCAGCGGCTGTAGAGCCGTTCGCCGAGCGCGATCGGTGTCGAGCCGAGCGCGGCGATCTCCTTCAGCGCCTCGCGGTTTTCGCTCAGTACCGGTTCCTCGATGAACATCAGCCTGTAGAGTTCAAGCTCCTTGACCAGGATGCGCGCCATCGGCCGGTGCACGCGGCCATGGAAATCGACGGCAATGCCGATATTCGGGCCGACGGCCTCGCGCACCATGGCGACGCGCTCGACCACGGCGTCGATCTTATCGTGGCTGTCGACGATCTGCAGTTCCTCGGTGCCGTTCATCTTGAGCGCATGGAAGCCGCGTGCCACCACTTCCCTGGCGCCCGCCGCGACCTCCGCCGGCCGGTCGCCGCCGATCCAGGAATAGACCTTGATGGTGTCGCGCAGTCTGCCGCCGAGCAGTTCGTGCACGGGTACCCCGAGCGCCTTGCCCTTGATGTCCCACAGCGCCTGGTCGATGCCGGCGATGGCGCTCATCAGGATCGGCCCGCCGCGGTAGAAGCCGCCGCGATGC
The DNA here is from genome assembly GCF_006442795.2 of Mesorhizobium sp. B1-1-8. Taxonomy (NCBI): domain Bacteria; kingdom Pseudomonadati; phylum Pseudomonadota; class Alphaproteobacteria; order Hyphomicrobiales; family Phyllobacteriaceae; genus Mesorhizobium; species Mesorhizobium sp. B1-1-8. The sequence continues at coordinate 2,309,414 of NZ_CP083956.1, read as the reverse complement.
ATCACCGTCCAGTGATCCTCAATCAGGCGAGGATCCTTGCCGATGAGGTAGTCGGCGAATTCCTTGACCGCCGCCTCGACGGTCAGCGCCCGGCCTTCGATGACGGGCTCGCCCCAGCCGGTGACGCCGGCATCGGTCTCGATCTTCAGGAACAGCCAGCGCGGCGGCACGATGTAGGTGGTGAGCGAGGTGATTTTCATGCGATCCGTCTCAGTTGTTCTTGAGTTTTTTGGCGCTGAGCAGATCGCGCGCCGCAAGGTCGAGGATATTGCTCGCCGCGCACCGCGCCGCGGTCGCATCGCGCATGCGCAGCGCCTCCACCACCTCGCGGTGCGCCGCCACCGCTTCCATGCGCCTTTCCAGCGAGATCGTCGCTGAGGCTTCCAGCGAGAACTTCAGCCCGGTGTCGATCAGATTGCCGATCTGCCGGAAGATCGGGTTGTGGCTTGCGGCATAGACGATCTGGTGGAAGGCAATGTCGCTGCGCGAGAAGGCGGCGAGGTCCTCGCCTGCGCCGGCCATGCCGCGCCACGCCGCCTCGAGGTCGGCAACTTCCTGCAGCGTCGCACGCGTGGCGGCGAGTTCGGCAACCAGTGGTTCGATGGCGCGGCGCGTTTCAAGGATGGCGTCGAATAGCTTGTCGTCGAGCGCATGCGGCGCGTGCCAGGCCAGCACCTGCGGATCGATAATGTTCCAGTTGTCCTGTTCACATACGACCGTGCCGATGCGTGGCCGCGACAGCACCAGTCCCTTGGCGGCCAGCACTTTGAGAGCCTCGCGGATGACGGTGCGGCTGACGCCGTATTCGACGCCGAGATCATTTTCGGTCGGCAGGGAGGAGCCTGCCGGATAGCGCCCGGAAAAAATGTCCGAGGCAAGCGCCTTCGTTACATCGGGCATCACGCGCGGCCGGCGGGTAGCGGTGTCGCCTTGTGCCTTCTTCGAAGTTTCGGTCACCTCAGCCCTCCTCCAAGGCGGCGAACCTGTCGGTTTCGCACAACCGGCCTTACCGGATGCGGGTCAATTGCGCCAGCGATCCCTGGTCAGAGCATGTATCTTAATTATCATACCAGATCAATTGACGAGTATGATAAAAACAACTAGAAACTCCGGCACCCGGGCTCAAGCGCCCGGCCATCGCTGGGAGGTAATCATGCGACTTTTGAAGACCGCGCTCGTCGCGGGCGCGCTTGCCGTGCTGTCCGTCACGACCATCGCTGCCTATGCTCAGGACACCAAGATCGGCTTCATCGTCAAACAGCCGGAGGAGCCGTGGTTCCAGGACGAATGGAAATTCGCCGACCAGGCCGCCAAGGAAAAGGGTTTCACCCTCGTCAAGATCGGCGCCGAAGACGGCGAGAAGCTGATGTCGGCGATCGACAATCTCGGTGCACAGGGCGCTCAGGGCTTCGTCGTCTGCACGCCGGACGTGAAACTCGGCCCAGGCATCGTCGCCAAGGCCGCCGCCAACAATCTCAAGCTGATGACGGTGGACGACCGCCTCGTCGGCGCCGACGGCAAGCCGCTGGAAGACGTGCCGCATATGGGCATCTCGGCCACCAAGATCGGCGAGGCGGTTGGTCAGGCCATCGTCGACGAGATGAAGGCGCGCGGCTGGAAGATGGACGAGGTCGGCGCGATCCGCGTTTCATACGATCAGCTGCCGACAGCCGTCGACCGTGTTGAAGGCGCGATTTCGGTGCTGAAAGCCGCCGGCTTCAAGACCCAGAACATCTTCGACGCCCCGCAAGCCAAGACCGACACGGAAGCGGCCCTCAACGCCGCGACTGTGGTGCTCAATGCCCATGCCGACATCAAGAAGTGGATTGCCTTCGGCCTCAACGACGAGGCCGTGCTGGGCGCCGTTCGCGCATCCGAAAGTGTCGGCATTCCCGCCGACGGCATGATCGGCGTCGGCATCGGCGGCGCGGAATCGGCGATCAACGAGTTCAAGAAGCCCGCCGCGACCGGCTTCGTCGGCACCGTGATCATCTCGCCGAAGCGGCATGGCTATGAGACCGCGCTCAACATGTATAACTGGATCGCCAACAACAAGGAGCCGGCGAAGCTTACGTTGACCTCCGGCGCGCTGGCAAAGCGCGACGATTACCAGAAGGTGCGCAAGGACCTCGGCATCGAATAATCCTTCCTGTACAAACAGGCGGCGGCTTGATGCCGCCGCCAGTTTGACATGACTCGGCAAGGATGCGCAGAAGGATCGGAGCCCGTGTCATTTCTCGACTTCTCGAACATCACCAAGACCTACCCGGGCGTCACGGCTTTGTCCGACGTGACGTTCGGCGTCGAAAGGGGCGCCGTGCACGGGCTGATGGGCGAGAATGGCGCTGGCAAATCAACTCTGATCAAGATCCTGTCCGGCGACCAGCATGCCGATGCCGGCGAAATAACCATCGACGGCAAGGTCCAGGCCTATGCCTCGACCCGCGACGCCTTCGACAATGGCGTCATCGTCATCCATCAGGAATTGCAGCTTGTTCCGGAACTCACCGTCGCCGAGAATCTCAGCCTCGGGCGCTTTCCCGCCAGCGCCGGCGTCATCGCGCGCGGCAGGATGCTGGAGGATGTCGGCGCCAAGTTGAAATCGGCCGGCATCGACATCGACATGCGCCGCAAGATCAAGACGCTGTCGATCGGCGAACGCCAGATGGTCGAGATCGCCAAGGCGATCATGCTCGATGCGCGCGTCATCGCGCTGGACGAGCCGACCTCTTCCTTGTCCTCACGTGAAAGCGAAATCCTGTTCGCCCTGATCGACCGGCTGCGTGGCGAAGGCAAGGTGATCATCTATGTGTCGCACCGGCTCGATGAAGTGTTCCGGCTCTGCGACGGCCTGACCGTGTTGCGCGACGGCAGGCTCGCGGCACACCACGCTACGCTCAGGGGTATCACACGCGACCAGGTCGTCGCCGAAATGGTCGGCCGCGAGATTTCCGACATCTGGGGTTTTCGTCCGCGCAAGACCGGCGGGGTCCGGCTGAAGGTCGATGGCCTGAGCGGCGCCAGGCTGCGGACGCCGGCAAGCTTCGAAGCCCGCGCCGGCGAGATCGTCGGCTTCTTCGGCCTGATCGGGGCCGGGCGCTCGGAACTGATGCGGCTCGTTTTTGGCGCCGATCCACGCTCGGGCGGCACAATCGCCGTAGACAGCAAGACAATTGCCGCCGCCAGTCCGCATGATGCGATCAGGGCCGGTATCGTGCTGTGCTCGGAAGACCGCAAGTATGACGGCATCGTCCAGGGGCGCTCGATCGAGGAGAACATCAACATCTCGTCCAGGCGCCATCACACGCGCTTCGGCATTTTGAACCGTGCCAGCGAGATCGCGACAGCCGAAACCTTCATCAAGAAGCTCAAGGTGCGCACGCCTTCGCGCAAGCAGGATATCGTCAACTTGTCCGGCGGCAACCAGCAGAAGGTCATCCTCGGCCGCTGGCTGTCCGAACAGGACATACGCGTGCTGATCGTCGACGAGCCGACGCGCGGCATCGATGTCGGCGCCAAATCGGAAATTTACGAACTGCTCTACCAGCTTGCCGAAGACGGCATGGCGATCGTCGTCGTCTCGTCCGAACTGCCGGAAGCGATGGGCATTTGCGACCGCATCCTGGTGATGTGCGGCGGGCGCATCAGCGCCGAACTCACCCGCGGCCAGTTCGCCGAGAGGGCAATCCTGGCCGCAGCTCTTCCCGACAAGAAAACCCCCGACGCGATCGCATCCTGAGGACATCTGCCATGACCGGTCAGTTGAAGAAGATCGTGCTCGGCGAACAGGGGCTCGTCGTCATCTTCGTCGTTGCCTTCGCGCTGGTCTCGCTGCTGGTGCCGAACTTCCTGACTGACCGCAACATGCTTGGCCTGCTGCAATCGGTGGTCACCGTCGGTATCGTCGCCTGCACCATGATGTTCTGCCTTGCCGCGCGCGACTTCGATCTGTCGGTCGGCTCGATCGTCGCCTTCGCCGGTATGGTCGCGGTGATGGCATCGAACGCGTCGGGCTCGATCCTGCTCGGGCTTCTCGCTGCAATCGCCTGCGGCACCTTTGTCGGCTTCATCAACGGCGTCGTCATCGCCAAATTCCGCATCAACGCGCTGATCACGACGCTGGCCACAATGCAGATCGTGCGCGGCCTCGCGTTGATTTCGTCCGACGGCCGCGCCGTTGGCATCAACAGCCCGGATTTCTACCAGCTGGCACTGTCGAAACTGCTCGGCATACCGACGCCGATCTGGGTGCTGGCGATACTGTTCGGGATCTTCGGCTTCGTGCTCAACCGAACCGTCTTCGGCAAGAACACGCTGGCCATCGGCGGCAATCCGGAAGCCTCGCGGCTGGCCGGCGTCAATGTCGACAGGACGCGCATCTGGATTTTCGCGCTGCAGGGCCTCGTCTGCGGCATCGCGGGCATCCTTTTGGCCTCGCGCATCACTTCGGGCCAGCCCAACGCGGCGGTTGGCCTGGAGCTCTCCGTTATCTCGGCTTGCGTCCTCGGGGGCGTCTCGCTGGCCGGCGGTCGCGCCGCCATGTCGGGCGTCATCGTTGGCGTGCTGATCATGGGTATCGCCGAGAACGTGATGAACCTGCTCAACATCGCGGCTTTCTACCAATACATCGTGCGCGGAGTGATCCTGTTGCTCGCGGTGCTGCTCGACAATCTCCGCTCGTCGGCATTCGGAAGGCGCTGAGCCGGGCGATCGCATGTCACCCTGGACACTCATCGAGAACGATCGGCTGAGTGTCCGGATCAGCCCGCAGGGAGGCGCTGTCGTCGACGGGCATACGGCCGAAGGGGTGCCATTCCTGCGCCCCTACAAAGGTGAGGCCGAATTCGACATTGCGGATTGCGCCTGCTTTCCGCTGGTGCCGATCGGCAATCGCGTTGAAGGCAACTCTTTCTCCTGCGGCGGCCGGACGTTCCGATTGGCGCCCAATGCGGCCGATCCTCTATTCATCCATGGAGATGGATGGCTCGAGGCCTGGGAGGTGACCGAGCGCCGAGCCGATCATGTCGAGCTGTGCTTTGACAAGCCGGAGGGTTTCGGTTCGCCTCATGCCTATCACGCGCGGCAGTCGTTCAGCCTTGCGTGCGCGCGCCTGGCGCTCCAGATCTCGGTCACCAACACCGGCGAAATCGCCCTTCCCTTCGGCCTCGGCTTTCATCCCTTCTTTCCACGAACGCCGCTGACCACCCTTTTCGCGCCTGCCAGCGACTGGTGGACCGAACGCGCAGGGCATCTGCCGGCGGAGCGGGTTGCGCTGGCGGACGACGTCGATTTCTCCACGCCGCGCCGACTGCCCAACCGTTGGCTGAACAATTGTTTCGAAGGCTGGAGCGGACAGGCGCGGATCGCTTGGCCGGAACAAAGGCTGGGACTTGAAATCGAGGCAAGCCCGGCACTCCGCCGCTACATGCTCTATGCGCCGGACAGCGACCGCAGCTTCTTCTGTCTGGAGCCGATGAGCCACGCCCCTAATGCGCTGAAGCATTTAGAGACCGACCCAATGGGACTTGTAATGCTTGCTCCCGGCGGCATTTTCAGCGCGGAATTCGCAATGACTGTCTTCGACTGGAGTAACAACCATGGTTGATCGGCTGTTCGGCAAACGCATCTTCCTGACGGGCGCCGCGCAAGGCATCGGATTGGCCATAGCCGAGGCGTGCCTTGCCGAAGGGGCAAGGCTGTTCTTGGTCGACCGCGATGGGGACCTGCTCGACCGGACCGTCGCCGGCCTGTCCGCGCCGCAAGGTCATATCGGACATACCACCGCGGATGTCAGTGACGGGGCCGCTATCGCCGATGCCGTCACGAGGGCCGAGGGGGAAATCGGCCCTATCAACGCGCTGATCAACAATGCGGGAATGAACGTGTTTTCAACACCGCTGGAGGCGACCGAAGAAGAGTGGAACCGCAATTTCGATGTCAACGTCAAAGGGGCCTGGAACTGCAGCAAGGCGGCACTTCCGGGAATGATTGAAAACGGTGGCGGCACCATCCTCAACATCGCTTCGACCCACAGCTTCACGATCATCCCGCATACCTTCCCCTACCCGGTCGCCAAACATGCGCTGCTCGGCCTAACGAGATCGCTGGCTCTCGAATACGCCGCTCGGGGTATAAGGGTGAATGCGCTGGCGCCTGGCTATGTGGAGACGCGAAAGGTGATCGACTACTGGAACAGCTTTCCCGATCCGGCCGCAGCACGGGCCAAAACAATGGCGTTGCATCCCGGCGGTGGCATCGCTTCGGTCCGCGAGATCGCCCTTGCAGCGGTGTTTATGATTTCCGACGAATGCCCCTTCATGAATGCCGCATGCCTTGTCGTCGATGGCGGGCTCAGCCAGCTTCAACACGCCCTGTAAGGCTGGATCCGTTCTCAGTGACCACAGCGCAGTCCCGGACGGCGTCGAAGTCATCCTCTTCGCATACGAATTGCCGGGGGCACTGCCATCTCGTGGCCGATGGGCTATCTCCTGAGCAATCATGCCGGTGTTCAAGAAGTCGCGGTTTTGCAAGTAACGGGCGCGCCCCCATCGAACGCTCCTATTTGTAGCGCCCGTGACACTGCAGCACTTCGATCTGGTAGCCATCTGGGTCGGCCACGAAAAAGAACCGCGCGAGCAGCGCTTCTTCGCGCTTGAACTCGACAATTTTTCGCGGATTGAAGCCTGCTGCAGCCAAGCGCTTGTATTCGGCATCGAGATCGTCGACGCAAAAGGCCAAGTGGCCATAGCCTTCGCCAAGCGCATAGGGCTCTCTCTTGCCCTTGTTGATCGTCAATTCAAGCTCGAAATCGGATTCTGCACCACGCAGATAAACCAATGTGAACGTGTCGAAATCCAACCGGTCCGCAACATTGAACCCAAATGCGCTTTTGTAGAAGCTGACCGACAGGTTCTCGTCGACCACCCGGATCATCGAATGTATTGCTTTCGCCAAAGAAACCTCCCGCGCTGCATGTGGTCTGGGATACCGCCCACCGTTACAAAACGGGTAGCAGCCGGTTACCACGTCGAGAGGAGTGGGCTGGCTCACGCACCAAGATCCGATTGCAGTCACCGCAAATTGAGGGGAAAATGCGCGACCGGGTCGGTATCGTCCCGGAGAATGGACGCGGAAGGTCTTCGCCCAAAAGCGACATCAAACGGGAGGTCTTCGCATGTGTAGGGTCTTTGCCGGGCAGGCTCCGGAAGGGTATCGATTAATCAATCGCTCAGTTCGAATAGGCGGCCATTCGACGAGCATCCAGCTCGAAGGCGCTTTTTGGACGCTATTGGACGAGATCGCCCATGGACAGGGGATGACGGCACCGAAATTCCTCTCGACGCTTTACGATGAAGCGATCGAGATCAACGGCCATATCCCGAACTTTGCCTCGATGCTGCGCACCACGTGCGCGCTCTACCTGCGCGACAGGCACCCATTCAACAGCGAACCCTCGGAATCGAAGAGCAAGGCGGCATGACACGGGCATTGCTCAACGTACGAATACCCCCGGTGTAGCAGCCACCTGCTACCAACGACACCCATTTCGGCGCTAACTAATATGAATGGCGGACCCGACTGCGGCAGTGTAAGGTCCGCTGCAAGCAAGAAAAATTGCCATACCGGCACTGCCGACGAATCTGGGAGGATTCATGGTCGAGATCATCTCCAAGCGGGATGGCCCGCGGCGCGAGGATGCTCAAGTCAAAGGGCTGATTGAGCAGAACCGCTCAACCATCGTGCGCCTTGCCGACCAGCTCAGCGCCGGAGGTTATTCAGCTTCGAAACAGCCACGTCAGAAACCGAAGGCTCAAGGCCTTATCTTTCATGTTGGCGGCGCAACCGGATCTGTGGCCGAGGCCAACCCGTCCGTGCATGTCAGCATCAATGGGCGTGTGATCTCGAAGGATCAAAACACAGGCCGTCAGCTTCATCATATTGGCGATATCCGTGATCGCGGCGGCGAGCACATTTTCGTATTGGCCACCAAGCAGAACCGCTACTTCGCGCCGGTCGACGAAGCCGTCGCCGCGAAGCTTGCCGACATGGACGGACGTCGCCTCACCGCCACCTACTCCGAAGAACAGCTCGCCACCGACATCGGCGCGAAACTAGGCATCAATTGACCGGCAAGCGATTGGACCGGCTTCGGCACGTCAGATCCAAGACAGAATGCAGCATTGGCATGCCTCGAAGGTTCCGTAACGACTGAATGAAACGCGATCCTGGGCCTAATCAGATGAAGATCGATGCTGTTCCGACGCGTGCGTCGTTGGCCAGCAATCAAATCGCTCTGGGCAGCATCGACTATGACGAGCGCGCCACTATGCGCGCTTGGGAAGATTTTCTGGCGGACGAACCCAAATGTGTCCGCGATCCGATCCGCCCAAGCCACGTCCGCTCCCTCATTCATGACTCCTGGTATCGCAGCGCCACCGGCGGCATCAACGCTCAGGGGATCGAAGCGCCGCTGAGCAGCGATCGCGACGAGATCGAGTACCTGACCCGGGCCAATGCCGAACTGCTCGCGGCGGCGCGCCGATCCTTCGCCTCCATCGGTCAGTTGCTGGAGGGCACCGGCGCGATGCTGGTTCTTGCCGACAGCGACGGCGTGCTGATTGATGCCATCGGCGACAAGAAGACCCTGCATGACGGCATGGATATTCATCTGGCCATCGGCGGCAAGTGGAATGAAGGCGCCGTCGGAACCAACGGCATCGGCACGGCCCTGTGGACCGGGGAACCGACTTTCGTCCATGCGGCGGAGCACTTCTGCGCCGGCATCAAGTCCTGGACCTGCGCCGGCGCGCCGATCCGCGACCCGCTGGACGGCAAGATAGTCGGGGTCGTCGACCTGTCAGGCTATTCGCCGATCTTCCGACCGCACAACACCGCGCTTGTCGCCGCCACGGCCCGCCAGATCGAAAAAGCATTGGCAGAGCAGCAGCAGGAGCAGCGCACACGCCTGCTCGAAGCTTTCATTTCCTCGGCTCCCGGCTATCGCCGAAAAGATGGACTGGTGATCCTCGATCATCGCGGTCGCGCGATCTACCGAAACAACGTGCCCGACGGCGAAGTCGCCGAAATGACCAGCGGCCCGATAGACGCGGGCCGCGGCCGCTGGCTGATGAACCTTCCGTCGTCCGGTTCGGAGGCCGATATCGCCAGGGCCCTGCCGGCTCATCTGCGCTCCTGCCACATCACACCGCTCAAGCTCGATGGCGACTTGCGCGGCGCAGCGCTGGTGTTCCCGTCAGCGCCGACGGTTTCGAGCCCGACCGTGATCAACCGGGAGGCGGACAAGCATCTTCAAGACGCAGCCGCAATGATCGTCGGCGACAGCGAGGCACTGCTTGCCGCGGTCGATATCGCCTGCCGCGTCGCGCGATCGAAAAGCGTCGCGTCGCTGCTGGTCGAAGGCGAGACCGGCGTTGGCAAGGAGCTGTTCGCGCGGCTTGTCCATGCCGGCAGTCGGCGTACGGAAAACGACCCGTTCATCGCGATGAATTGCGGCGCCATCACAAAGGACTTGTTCGGCAGCGAGCTGTTCGGCCATGTCGCCGGCGCCTTCACCGGCGCATCGCGCGACGGCAAACCGGGTGTTTTCGAGCTTGCCAATGGCGGTGTGCTCAGCCTCGACGAGATCGGCGAGATGCCGCTCGAAATCCAGCCATTTCTGCTGCGTGTCCTGGAAGAGCGCGTGGTCCACCGCATCGGCGACAACCGAGGCCGGCCAGTCGACGTTCGGCTCGTCGCTTCGACCAATCGCGACCTCAAGCAGGAGGTCGCTGTGGGTCGTTTCCGCCGCGACCTCTATTATCGGATCGGCGCCGTCTCGATAACAGTGCCGCCGCTGCGCGATCGCGGCGAGGACGTGCTGCTGCTGATCGAACATTTCAACCGAAAGATCGGCGCTGCATCAGGCGACGAGCCGCTGGAATTCTCGCCGGAAGCTGTCGCTGCATTGCTCGCCTATCGGTGGCCGGGCAATGTGCGTGAGCTGAAGAATCTCGTCGGACGGCTGCACGTCCTGGCGCGCGGCCGCGGCATCGGAGTGCACGACCTTCCCGAGGAAATCACGGATCGCGGTTCCGAGCCGCAGCCGGGCAGCAACACGGCCGTCTCCCCCGAAGAGCCTGCTGGCACGCTAGCCGAGGCGGAACACCAGGCGTTGAAGAATGCGCTGACCGCGGAGGGCGGCAATCTCAGCCGGGTGGCGCAGCGGCTCGGCATCTCCAGGCCAACGCTCTACCGCAAGCTCGAGCAATATGGCATCCGGCGCGGCTTCGTCTGAACACGCAGCAAAAAAGAAACCCATGGCGTTCGCGCCATGGGTTTGGGAATCTTACCAACAAAAAGGCAGCGGCCGATCAGGCGAGCTGCGGTGCTGGTTCGCCGGCGCCGATCATGCCGGTGCGCAGCACCAGTCCGGCCGCGGCAGCGCCAAGGCAAGGCGCCACGATATAGAGCCAGAGCTGCGACAGCGCGCTTCCGCCGGCAAACAACGCAGGCCCTAGCGAGCGGGCCGGATTGACCGAAGATCCTGACACGGCAATGCCGGCGAGGTGGATCATGACCAGCGTCAAACCGATCGCCAGGCCGGCCAGAGCACCCGCGCCGTCCTCCGCCGTGGCACGCAAGATGACGAGCAGAAAGAGGAATGTGGCGACGGCCTCGAACAAGAACGCCGAAGTCGCCGAATAGGCCGACCAGCCGTTCTGGGCAAAACCATTCGCGGCGACGTCATAGCCGCCGCCTTTGCCTTGCGCCATCACGTAGAGTACCGCCGAGGCGGCGATCGCCCCCAGACATTGCGCGACCACGTAGCCGGCGAGATCATTGGCCTTCATCCGGCCGGAAACGAAGACGCCAAGGCTCACGGCCGGGTTGAGATGCGCGCCGGAAATCGGCCCGATCGAATAGGCCATCGCAATCACCGACAGGCCGAAGGCCATTGCGACACCGAGCAACCCGACCTCGGAACGCATGAACAGAACCGTCGCGCAGCCGAAGAAAACCAGCGCGAAGGTTCCGATGAATTCACAGATGTATTTGTTCATTTTTTCCTCTCGGATTGTGACGCCTGGACCGGATACCGCGGCTTTCCGCGCGCCATTCGGGCCCAAGGCTTTCAGGGAACGATGACGCCGCGGCCGGTGAAGCGCCGGTTCTTGAAGTCGTCGAGCGCGGTGTTGATGCTGGCAAGGTTGTACTCGGTGTAGTGCATCTTCACCTTGCCGTCGGCATTGAGCTCCATCAGCTCGACAAGCTCGGTGAAATTGCCGACCAGGCTGCCGCCGATGTTGATTTCCTCGATGACCAGATGCGCGGTCGGCACGTTGACGGCGCCGCCGTAACCGACCACGAACAGCTGGCCGCCCTTGCGCACCATCTTCCAGCAGATGTTTTCCACGCCGAGCTCGCCGACGAAATCGATGACGACATGGGCACCGCCGCCGGTGATCGCCTTTACCTCCTCGACGACGTTCGGCCCGCCATCGAGGACGAAGTCGGCGCCAAGATCCTTGGCCAGCACGCGCGCCGCCGGCTCGCGATCGACGGCGATGATCCGACAGCCCGAAATCGCGTGCAGCGACTGCAACGCTATGTGGCCAAGCCCGCCGATGCCGAGCAGGACGCAGTAGCTTCCCGGCCGCAACAGCTTCGCGGCCCGCTTGGCGGCGCGGTAGGCGGTGATGCCGGCATCGGCCAGCGGCGCCACTTCGATCGGCGTGACATTGGCGTTTAGCTTGATCAGCGAGCGCTCGCTGGTGATGAAATATTCGGCGAAGCCGCCATTCATGCCGAGCCCGGGGAACTGGCCATTGTCGCAGTACATATCCTCGCCGTGCCGGCAGTTGAGGCAGATGCCGCACGAGCGGAACGGATGGCAGATCACAGCATCGCCACGCTTGACCGACCTTACCCCGCTGCCGACCTCCTCGACCCAGCCGGCATTCTCGTGGCCCATGATGTAGGGCAGAAGGCTGCCGTCGGGGTCCATGGTCGGTTTCCAAACGCCTTCGATGATGTGGAGGTCGGTGCGGCAGAGGCCGGCAGCACCCACCCGCACGATCACCTCGTCCGGGGCCGTGATCGTCGGCGCCTTGACCTCCTCGATCTTGAGCTTGACGTTCATGTGCGGGTCGTATTCGTAAAGTCTTGCGGCTTTCATCGTCGTGTCCTTTCGAAATCGTTCCAGTGGAATGCCACGTCAGGCGCGGCCAAGCTTTTCCGCGCCGCCGCCGAGCGCCGGCCCGGCCGTCGGGTCCTCATCCTCGGCAAGATCGCCGATCAGTGTCTCGGTGGTCAGGATCAGCGTCGCCACGGAGGCAGCATTGGCCAGCGCGGTGTAGGTGACGCGGACAGGATCGATGATCCCGGCTTCGAACATGTTCTGGTAGCTGCCGGCGGATGCGTTATAGCCGTAGCCGCCGTTGATGCGCGTCACCTCGGCCACCACGGCTTCGGGATCGGCGCCGGCATTGGCGGCGATGCGCCAGAGCGGCCGTGTCAGCACCGACCGGACCAGGACCACGCCTTCGGCGACATCGCCGTCGACACCGGTCGCCACCTTGTCGAGCAGCGGCGCGATCTGGGCCAACGCCGAGCCGCCGCCGGCAACCACGCCCTCCTCGGACGCCGCGCGCACCGCATTCAGCGAATCCTCGATCAACTGGATGGTCCGCTTCTGCTCGACCGGCGTGACGCCGCCGGCATAGAGGATCGCGGTACCGCCGGAGAGCTTGGCCAGGCGCTCGCGCAGCTTGTCCTGCTCGATGTTCGGCGGCGCGGCCTCATACTGCCGCTGCACCTGGGCGCGGCGCGCCGCGATCGCGTCATGGTCGCCGCCGCCGCGAATGATCGAGGTGTAGGATGAGCTGGTCTTCACCCGGTCGGCGGTCCCAAGATCGTCGAACGTGATGTCCTCCAGCCGGCCGCCGAGGTCGCGGGCTATCACCCTACCGCCGGTAATGATCGCCAGGTCCTCCATCATGGCCTTGCGCCAATGGCCATATTCCGGCGGATGGACGACGAGGTATTTGCCTGGCCCCTGCTTGCCGAGCAGCGTGACCACAACTTCCGGCGACACTTCCTCGGACACGATCAGCAACGGGCGCCCCGCCTCGTCGGCGATACGGCGTGCAGTCTCGAGCGCCGTGGGCTCCTTGATCTTGAGATCGGTCATCAGGATGAAGGGCCGCTCGAGCACGGCCTCCATCTTCTCCTGGTCCGTCACCATGTGATGCGAGAGGTAGCCGCGGTCGAAGGACATGCCCTCGACCACGTCAAGCGTGGTCTCGGTGGTCACGCTGAAATCGGTGGTGATGACTCCTTCCGCGCCGACGCGCTCATGCGCTTGCGCCACCAGCGCGCCAAGCTTGGCATCGGTCGCGGCGATGTTGGCAACCGAGGCGAGGATGCCGTTGCCCTTGGCGGGCTTGGCCGATGCCTTGAGGGCTGTTACCACAGCGGCCACGGCAAGGTTGATGCCCTTGCAGAGATCGACTGATTTGGCGCCGCGCTCATTGGCCTCGATGCCGCCCTGGATCAGCGCGTTGGCGAGCACGATGGCGGTCGTCGTGCCGTCGCCGGCGACCTCGTTGGTCTGCATCGACACTTCGCGGACGACCTGCGCGCCCATGTTCTCGAAACGGTCATGCAGCTCGATTTCGGAAGCGATGCTGACGCCGTCGCGGGTCACCATCGGCGTTCCGATCGGCCGGTCGATCATGGCGTTCATGCCCTTGGGACCGAGCGTCGGCTCGACTGCCGCAGCCAGCCTGAAGACGCCACGGGCAAGGGCCCGGCGGGCCTCGGAATTGTGAAGCATAATTTTAGGCATGATTCCTCCTTCCGCCTTACGGGCGGGTTGTTGGTTGGGGGCCTCGTGCGAAGGGAGGCCGTTGCTTTCGGCGTTGCTTAGACGGCCGGCGCGTTTCGCGCCGGCACGCGATCCATGATGAAATCGACCAGCGTCGGCTCGCCATCGACCACACCGAGTTCCTTGTACCTTGTCTGCTTGAGCCCGCGGCAAAGCGCGCCATTGAACTCCATGTTGACGCGCACCCCGCGCAATTCGGCGAGATGGGCGCTGAGCGCGGCCGGCGGAATTTGCCGCCCCTCCCAGGTCATGAAGACGGGATCGTCCATGCGGCGATCGGGAAACCGCTCCAGCAGCGCTGCCCGGTACCGTGGCTTCTGCATGGCCGCCTCGCCCGGCTCGAAGCTGGCCGCATCATATGCCGGCAGATCCATGCCGAGGATTTCGACATCCGTCAGGCCGTGCTGCCGAAGGCCGCGCAGGACCGCCTCCTGGCGCCGTTTGAAAGCCTTCATCCTGAAGGTTTCGCGCACGGCCCCGAGATCCGTATCTCCTGCAAGCTCGGCGAATATCTCGCCGAATGCCTTGCCGGCTTCAATGCCGCCATTAACCTCCTCCGCGAACATGTGATCGTGCAGTTTCACGCGATAGGCCGGCGACCAGGAGAGCTGCTCGAGCGCCTTGCGTATGCCGTCAAGCATGAGAAAGGCGAAGTTGGGCGAGCACCAGTAGGTCGGCAGGCGGAAGTCGACCTCCACGCTGCCATCTCCCGTCATCCCGGCCCGCTCGACGAAGCCCATCTCGGTGATCGGTTCGTCGAGTTCGGGATCGTTTACCTCGCCTAGGCGCCGCCAGAGTTCCTTCTCGCGGCTGTCGGAAACGCTGGCGGTTGCCATGGCCCCTACTCCGCCGCGATGCTGAAGGGCGAACTCGCGAGCGCCTTCTTCTTTGCTTCGATGTCGATGTTGTAGAGGCGCGCGGCATTGAGGCCGAGGATCTTCTCCTTGATCTCGTCGGTCAGCTGCACGCCGCGTTCCGCAGCGATGTCCTCGGGGATCTGATACGCCCAGAATTTCTCGACGAGCCAGCGCGGCGTCCAGATCGCGTAGTCGGAGCCGAACAGGATCTTCTCCGGCCCGATCCAGAACAGCAGTTCGCCGATGACCTCGCCGAAATAGCGCGGGCGCGAATGGATGAAGGGCAGCGCCACCGCAAGGCCGCCATAGACATTGGTTTCCTGCGTCGCGATCCAGCAGAAATCGTCGAGGCGCGGCAGCCCGCAATGCTCGATGATCCAGTTGAGGCCCTGGAAATCCGTCGCCGCATGGTCGACGTCATGCACGTCGAACGCGTCCTTGCTGAGCGGGATGATCGTCGGGCCCTTGTGGACGTGGATGTTCCTGATGCCCAGCTTGTCGCACAGCTCAAAGCACTTGTAGGCATCGGGATCGGTGAGCTTCCAGCCTTTGGAGGCGCCGTTCCACTCGGCCGTGTACATCTTCACGCCCTTGATGTCGTAAGTCTCCTTCATGAAGTGGATGTATTCCAGCGCCTTCTCACCATCGCGCGGATCGAAGGCGCCGTTGACGACGAAGCGCTCCGGATAGCGCTTGGCGACGGCCGCGTTGCGCTCGATCGTGTTGAAGCCGTTCTTGTAGAAATCCTTCAGATAGGTGGACTGGACGATCGCCACGTCGTCGGGACCGTCGATGAACAGGTCGCGATAGAGATCGTCGGCGCTGTATTTCTCGAACTTGCTTTTCTCCCACAGCTGCTCCTTCGGGCTCAGCCCGGTATGATAGGCGTAGAAGCACTCGATGAACTGCTTGCCGTGGATGTTCCTCTGGTTCTCGGGGCTGCCGTCCCAGAAATGAGTGTGGCCATCGACCACGAAGATGTCCTTGCCTTCAGGTGTCCTGTACATTTTTGCCTCCGCAATCGTCGCGTTGATGCCGTCGTGTTGATTGAGTCGGCGCGCCGCGTCCGCGAGGCGCGCCGGTGCCCGGCTTCGTCAGATGTATTCGAAGACTTCGTCCATGTTCCCGAACAGGATCACGGTGTTGTCGTCGACGCGCACCATGCGGCCGTAATGGGTGGAGGTGTTGACCTCGAAGATCTCCGCGGTCATGTCGCGTCCGAGATATTCGCTGATCTCGTCCATCTTGAAGATGAGCTTGCCGTCGCCGTCGATGCGGATCATGGCCGGCTGGTAGGTGACGATGACCCCCGGCTTCTTGCCCATGAATTCGGCGATGGCGCGGGCCTCGACCGAGTCGTTCATGGTGACGCCGCACTGGTGCGAAATCGTCTGTTCGAAGGTGATGTCCTTCATCGACTTGAAGATGTTGGACTGCGAGGCGTCGCGTGCTGCTACTGACATGTTAGTCTTCTCCCTGTTCAGCGCTTGAGGCCGAGTTCGCCGAGAATCTGGCCGATCCGTTCCTCGGATTGGGCGCGAACGTCGGTGAAGGAAATCGGCTTGGAATGCGGCATCGACCAGATCGGCTGAAGGCCGGTGGCTGCTTTGTCGGCAAGCACGCCGTGCTTATTCACCCAGCCCTGGAAGAGCTTCCTGTTCGCCGCGCCATGCTTCTCGTCATTGGCAAGCAGGTAGATCAGGTCGATGGTGTTGGCGAGGTTGCGCTCGTAGTCGGCTTCGGCCGCCGAGATCACCGGCGGTGTGATGAAGTCGTGGTTGGCCGCTGCCGCCTGCATTAGGAAGCCGGAGCGGAACAGTTCGCCAACCAGCGGCTCGAACACTATGTTGATGGCGAAGTACTGTTCCAGATAGTCGGTCGTGCCCATGATGGTTTCGACCGCCTCGCGGGTGCCCTGCCAGACACCGTCCTCCAGCCAGTGCTTCTTGCCGAGCTCGTCGTCCCAGCCGGCGATATCCATGCCGATCTCGGCGAGATAAAGCGTGATGTCCTGGGCGAGCCTCAGCTTGTAGGACGAATTGGTCAGCGTGGCGTTGTTGATCATCTGCGTGTAGCCGTAGCGCTGCGCCTGCATCAGCGAAGTGCCGAGGCCGAACTCGGCATGTTTCCATGCTCCAAGATGCGCCTGCAGGAGCTTGGCCCAGACCTTGTCGAAGGTCTTCGGCGCGCCGGCGCGGCGGGCATTGGTGATGACGCTCTGCACCATCGTCTCGATCTTCGACTGGCGCTGATAATGCGTGCGCTCCCACTCCTGGTCGGGAGCCCGGAAGGCATGCCAGTTCGAGCTCCTGGCGGCGGTATTGTCCTTGATGTAGGCGCCCTTGCCGTTCGAGAAGGAAATGATCCAGTCCTGGATCAGGTAGCGCTCGGGATCGGGCTGCACGTCGACCGTGACATCCTCGTAATGGGTGGCGCGCTGGCCTTTCGGATCGAAATACCGATATTTGCGGCTGTCGGAATCGGCGAAGATCGCGGCTCCCGCGGCTCCCGATCCGACTGAACTCGACGTTGCTACCATTGTCTTCACTCCCTTGTTGCAGTTGCTTTGGTGTCGTTGGCTCCGGGCCGTCTCAATGGCCCGGGGTGGCGCTGGACGACGTGGTGAACCGGTCGAAGAAGATGCGTTCGGTCTCGAAGCCGTTCATGAACAGGACCGGCTGCAGCGCATCGATCATGGGCGGCGGACCGCAGGCATAGACGTCGCCCTGCCCGTCGACCGCCAGTTCCTTGAGCTTGGCGTCGACGCTCTGGTGGACGAAGCCGCGCTCGCCGTCCCAAGCCTCGCCATTCACATGCGACAGCACCGGGATGAAGTTCAGCTCCGGGTGGCGGCCGGCAAGCTCGGCGATCCTGTCGAGATAGAACAGGTCGGTGGGGGTCCGCGCGCCGTAGAAGAAGAACACGTCCCGCTTCTCGCCGCTGTTCAGGTGATCGTTGAGGATCGACCAAACCGGCGATATGCCGGAGCCCGCGCCGACCAGGATCAGGGGACCTTGCCGTTCCTCCCGCCGGAAGCAGGTTCCATAGGGTCCGGCGACAGTGACTTCGGCTCCGACGCGGATGCCTCCGGAATCAAGCTCTCCGGAGAACTTTCCTTCGGGATATTTCTTGATGATGAAGGAAAGTTTTTGGGTTTGGTCCGGCGTATTTGCCATGGAGAACGAGCGCGTAATCGTCTCCCCTTTTTGCGTGGTGACCGTGATGTCGACATATTGCCCAGCCCAGAATTTTATCGGCGAGCCGAGCTCGATCTCGATGCCGCGGATGTCATGGGTCAGATGTTCGAATTTCGAGATCCGGCCTTTGAACGTCTTCACCGCGATTGATTTCGCCAGCACCTCCTCGTCGTAGTTGAGAAGCTCGACATGCATGTCGGAATAGGCGATGGACCGGCACAACAGGATGTGCCCGGCATCCTTCTCGGTGTCGTTGAGGGCGAAGGTCGAGTATTTCAGCATGTCGACCTCGCCTTCGAGCAGCACGCATTTGCAGGCCGAGCATTGCCCTTCCTTGCAGCCATGCGGCAGCGCAATCCCCTGGCGGAATGCCGCGTTCAGGACCGTCTCGCCGTTTTCGACCTCGAACTCGACGCCGACCGGCTCCAGGCGCACGGTGTGAGCACCAGTCATCGATAACCTCCCAATTCCTCTCCGGCCCGTCCGCAGGACAGGAGATGGCCTTCCTTTGGAATGTCGCGGGGGCCGGAACCCGGCCCCCGCGCTCGTATGGTCAGTTGAAGGACGTGATGGTGAAGCCGGCCCGATACTCGGCCAGGTGCTTTTCACGATCGGCCGGCGACATGCCGCGAAGCGCCTTTAACGGCGATCCGAGGACGTTGCCGCGCACATCGTCGAGCGTCCACTGCTCGTCGGCGCCAAAACGCAAATGCGGCTGCGGGATCAGCGTCTTGCCGTCTGAACGGACGAAGTTGAGATCCTTGATTGCGTCGGCGAGATCCCAGCCGTCATAGAGCGTCTCCCACTCGCGCTTGCCGCTGAAGCGGCCCATCGCGGGCGTCGGACGGCCCTGATACTCATCGGCGAAGGCTTCGACGGCGGTCCAGCGGTCGAGTTCGTGGGCGAAGGTGTGCAGCTGCCCGTCGATCTCGTCGACCACGATGTCCTCGCGGATCAGGCAAGGCACCAAGCAGGACCAGCAGCGGTGCGGATAGACGTAGCCGACATCGCTGTTGAACAAGAGCACCTTCTCGCCCTTGTGGCTGAGCTTGGCGTACCATTTCCAGAAGTCGCCGAACTCGGCGTACCAGCCCGGATATTTGTGCTCGAACCACTCGAAGTCCTTGTCGGTCTGGGCCTCGATGCGCCAGAAGTTCACCGGCCAGCCGACCGCGAAGAACTGGCCGACCTTGTGGACGTAGTTCTTCTTGGTAATGCGCTCCCAGGCTGCCTGGACATCGTCATGGTGGATCTTGATGCCGTACTTCTCGAGCGGCAGCATGTAGGTGCGATAGTAGTCTTCGTAGATCCAGCGGTGCCACATCTCCGCGTAGGATTCCTTGTTCTTGTCGCGATTGGTGGTGCCGTATTCGATGAAGGTGCCGATGGCGGCGTCGACGATGGCGTGGTTCTGCCAGAAGGCGTAGCGCATGTCGCGCTCGAGCAGCAGGTGGTTCTCAGGCTCCTTCAGCGCAGCCATCAGCAGCGAGTGGCCGTTGCCGATGTGCCGGCTCTCGTCGGACTGCACGGACAGGAAGACGGTCGGCAGCGCGTAGTCGCCGTTGCGCGCCGCCTCGGAGGGCATGGCGACGAAGAGCGTGTTGGTGAATGCCGTCTCGGCGACGACGGTCAGGTACATGCACGCGGCCGTCATCGTGTCGCCGGTGATGAAGCCTTCGCCGAACTGGCGGCCGATGGTCGTCGCATAGCACTTGCCGAAGGCTTCCTCGGTGATGTCGAAGCCCGCCGGGTCGATGTAGTTCTCCATGTACCACTTCTTCAGGTTCATCTGGATCGTGGAGTGGCGGAACTCGTCGACCATCTGCATGGTGAAGCCGGTCCTGAGATCCTCGCCGGGCGCCAGCCGCGCCACCATCGCCATCGAACGGGCGGCGGAGATTTCCGGGAAGGGAATGATGGCGAGGAAGAGCTTCATCCATTCCACCCAGCGCGGCTCGACATTGCGGAACATGTCGCCGCGAAGAGCGGCATCGAGCGCGCCATAGACGCGATTGTCCTTCTCCTCCTGCATCGGGAAATAGGAGCGCAGCACCTGCTTCATCGGATCGCGCGGCGCCTTGGCGATCTTGTAGTCGGTCGGAAACGTCATCGCTTCCTGGACATAGGTCGGGTTCCAACCGAGGTCGGAAATCTTCTTCGTCGCCTCGCCTACGGAAATGCCGCGTTGCGAGGTAATCTTGTTGAGCGTCAAAGACGACATCGTCATAAGCCTCCACCAGGTTTGAGCCGCGGATCCCTTGATCCGGACGTGAGACGGCAAACAGCGCCGCCAGTGAGAGTGCGAACGGCACGACAAAGGGTTGCGCATTCAGGCGCGACCGAGGGCCGGGCTGTTCAAGTGGATCGCGGCAAAGGTTTGTGAGGGGTCTGGCGCGGCTCGCTACGCCAACCGCACTTGCGATGGGCGTATCGAAGCGGACCTGCTTCCTCCGTTCCTTCGTTCTTTTAGCACCGCGACGAGAGCGCGATGGGCTTCTTATGGAAACAGACAAAGCAAGCGCCGTGCCAGTTTGGAAATAAGGGCGCATCCGGCCGCTGGAAACAACCCACGCGCATTTCGACGGCAGAGATCGCCATCAACTGTAACGTTATTTTACAATTGTAACTTACGGCTGTAATGGTTTTCTTCTATTCGCAATCGCAATATATTTACTTAGCACCTGCAGCATACAGAAAAGTACACGCCATCTATTCAATTCTTCCGCTCTCTCTATTATTTCAGCGCGACGCTCATGCGGCTCAGCAGGAGAGAGGCTATGCCGAACGACAGGGACAACCGGAGCCGACCGCCGCCGCCATCCGATTTGTCCAATGCCGTTGCCGGCGATCTGGTCAGGCTGATGCCCCGTGACCTGGTGTTTGTCATGCGCTTCACGGGCGAGAGCCAATTGCGCCTGCAAAGCCACTTCCAGGACTTCATCCGGGCCGAACTTGCGGCCGGCGGCGTCACCGCGGAAACGCATCCGATGATCCATCTGTTCATCGAGAGCCATGCCATCCTGCTGCGCGACTTCGTATTTTCCCGCGTTTCGCTGTCGCGCCAGTTCCGCGTCGAAGAAATCGAGCGTCTCACCGGGGACACGACTGCGATGATGCGCGTCGACATCTGGGACCAGCTCAAGAGTCACATCGAGACGGCCGAAAAGCAGTTCCAGTCACAAGCCGGCACATTGCCAAAAATGCTTTCGGCTTTCGAAAAGCCGCCCGGCCCGATTGTTCGGCGCGAAACATGACGGAGGATCCGATGGACCAAGCCGCTGCGCGTGACGCGTTGCTCGTTCGCCGGCTCGATCTTGTCGCCCAGGTCTCGGCGCTCACCGCCGAGGCGCTGCGGCTCAACCAGAAGCTCGCCGGCATCGAGATGGATGCGCTGCGCCTGGAACTCGAGATCGGCAGGAGCGGCGCCACCGAGCAACTGGTGCAGGATTTGCATGACGCCGAAGAAGGCGCCGCGGCAATCAGGCAGGCATACAAGACGTGCGAGGAAGGCATCGTCGCCGCTGAAGCCGGCATCGAGGAGGTCGACCGCGGCCTGGCGAAGAACGGCAACTGACGAAGGGAATGGCCATGAACCAGCACGCATTACAGAACCTGACCCTGTTCGACGTGCTGGGGCGCAGCTGGCGTCGTCCGTCGGCGATCGCCGATCTGCGCTTCAGCGCGGACGACTCGGCCGTCGCGTTCTCAAGCGTGGATGGAACGGTCGCGATTGCTGCGGTCGCGGACCCGGAGCCGCCGGAGTCGCGTATCAGGGTAAGCGGTGATCTTGGCCAGACCACGATCCGCCCCAGGGAAAAGCCATCGCCGCCATTGATCGCCACCGGAGCCCTGGCAGACGGCGATGTCCCGCTGGCCAGATACCATCACTCTGGCTTCCTCGTCGGCACGGCGGCTGGCGAGGCAGTGCATCTGACGGCGCTAGGTGACATTGCGGAGACGCCGGTCAAGGTCGATGGACCAATCGTCGCCATGGATTACAGTCCCCGGGCGGCCATGACGGCCGTCAGCAACGGGTTGGATGTCTTCCTGTCGCACGGACAAGGCAACGCGTCACGATTGCCACGCGGAACAGCATCGCCCGCCCACACGCTCGCGTTCTCGCCGAATGGACGGCACCTCGCCTGTGGCGGCGAAACCGGACTGGGGATCTGGGCGACCGACACCGACATTGGTCCCATAGCCGAGTTTTCGCTTTCAGCGCGCCCGACAACGGTTCGCTGGAGTGGCGACGGCATCTGGCTGGCCTGCGGACTCCAAACCGGAGGCTTCGCGCTGGTCAGCGTGGCTGATGGCCGCGTAGGCGCCGTCGCTGGATTTCCGTCGCCGGTGCGGACGGTATGCTGGAGCCCGCCGGGGAATGCGCTGTTTGCTTCGGGCGCCTTCCGGATCGCCGGCTGGTCCATGACCGCCCCGCCGCTCGACGGTGAAACCTCCGGCGCTCTCGAAACGGGCCGCATAGGGCTGGTTCCGGTCGAGACGCTGGCTGCCCATCCGGACAAGAGACTCATCGCGGCCGGTTATGCCAGTGGCCGCATCACCATTGCCCAGATCGGCGCGCCGGACGAACTGCTCGTCAGACCCCTGGGCGGTGCGATCACCGCGCTTGCTTGGTCGGGCGATGGACGGCACCTGGCAGTAGGTTCCGTCGACGGCACCGCCGCGATCGTCACCTTTCCCGCGCAGATGTTCAAATAACGAAAGCAACCCCGATGAAACTGGAGGAAAAAATGCAGACCGAACCCACCACTGAGGACAAGAGCAAGGACGTATTTTTCGAAAAACTCGCCAAACTGTCGGAAGAAATGGTCGCCAGGCACGGCAAGGATTTCAGCATGGGCGCGCTGGTGCTGGCTGCCCGCTGGATTGCGGAGAACCGTGTCGGTCAATTGAAGACCAATTGACTATCAAGGCGCTCGTGACAGGTCGCGCTTCAACATCAGCTCCTCGAAATTCGCTGGCAAGATCGAAACAGCCTATTGTCTCGAAAGGTGCTGTGCCGACCACACTTCCGAAGGGCGATCGAGGGGGTTCGAGTCCACGTTTTGGGCCATATCGAAAAAGCATAAGGATATCAATATGTTACAGTGATATTTTTGGTGGGCCCGGAGGATGTGAGTCTTCCAAACAAATCCAATGGCTTACGGGATGGTTAGCCAACCCATATTCTTCGTATCATCTCGTATGGTCTGGTGAACCTGTTATAACGATGTACGCGCGGCCGATTTGGGGCCGAAAGCGTCGCTAGCTGCGATGAATCTTCTTCATGAAGAGGCTGAGCTCATTCGGGTCCATGCGCACGATATGCCTGTCTTCCGGATAGGCGCCGCTGTTGACGTCGGCGACATATTCGGAAAATGCCGCCACCCGCTCCGCCTGCAGCCGATCATATTCGGCGGCGAAGTTGCGATAGACCTTGGAATGACGGGGCATGTGGCCCCTGTTCTGGCCGAGAATGTCGTCGGCAAACAGATATTGCGCATCGCAGCCGGTGCCCGCCCCCATCGACAGCATGATCAGCGAAGTGCGCTCGGAGATGGCCTTGGCCACCTCGACCGGCACCACCTCGATCTCGGCGCCGACCGCGCCGGCCGCCTCCAATTGCTTCACCGCCTCGAACACCTGCATGGCCGTGTCGGCGGTCTTGCCGACGGCCTTGAAGCCGCCAGTCCAGGTCGCGCGCGACGGGATCAGGCCAACATGGCCGATTACCGGGATCGCGTCGTCCGCCATCCGCTTGATGGTCGCGTATCCGGCGCTGCAATAGACCGCATCGGCGCTGGCCTTGTAGAGGCGGAAGGCCCAGCGCAGGAAATCGTCCGCCGTGCCGATCTCGAAGAAATTCTCGCCCGGCATGGTGAACAGGCTGGGCGCGGCATCGCGATATTGTGGATTGAGCACCAGCTCCGGCGGCACCGAGACGATGTCGACCCCTGCCCGTTCGGCGGCCTCCGCCTCGTCCATCGTCAGCACGCGCAGCATGGTCAGCTGGCGCTTGCCTTTCATGGCGCGCAGGTCGGCGACGGTCGGTCTCTTTCGGCTCATCGTATCTGGATCCTTGTGGCTTGGGCGGGCGATCAATCGATCTCGATCATCACCTTACCGGCCTCGACCTTGACCGGATAGATCTTGAGGTTGACGCAGACCGGCGCTCCCTTGGCCTGGCCGGTCTTGTAGTTGAAGCGGCCATTGTGCTTGGGGCATTCGATGATGTCGTCCATCACCAGCCCGTCGGCCAGATGCGCCTTCTCATGCGTGCAAAACCCGTCGGTGGCGAAGAACTCGTCGTCCGGCGAGCGGTAGATCGCGAAGCTGCGGCCGCCATGGTCGAAGCGGATCACATCCTCTTCCTCGACGTCGTCCACGGCGCATGCCTCAACCCAATCGGCCATTTCCGCCTCCTGCAGTCCCGTCCGGCTATTCGGCCGCCGCCGACATATCGATCTCATGAAACTCGCCGCGATAGGGCCTGGCCGTCGGCGGCAATTCGCGCTTGAGGTAATAGTCCTCGTATTTCAGCTGCCTGAGCAGCACCGGCCAGACCTCGCGATAGGCATGCCAGATCGACGGGTTCGGCGCCGGCAAATCGTGCTTGATCAATTCATGCAGCTTCGGCAGCGCGTGATAGGGCACCATCGGGAACATGTGATGCTCGACATGGTAGTTCATGTTCCAGTAGATGAAGCGGCTGATCGGGTTCATGTAGACGGTGCGCGTGTTCAGCCGGTGATCGGTGACGTTGTCGGCGAGTCCGATATGCTGCAGCAGTCCGGTCATCACCATGTGCCACATGCCGTAAAGGCGCGGCAGGCCGATCAGCACCAGCGGCAGCCATGACCCAAGCGCGATCGCGAGAGCGATCGTCGCGATGTAGACCGCGATATGCCAGCGCGCCGCGATCACGGCCTTATGCTGCTCCGTCTCCGGAACGTAGCTTGTCTCGTCGTCCGACAGTTTGCCGAACGCCTGGCGCACCAGCGTCGGCAGCGAATAGCGGAAGTCGAGGATGCCGATGAAGGCGAGCGCCGCCTTCAGCAGGTCGGGCGGCCGCATGACGGCGATCTCGGCGTCGCGGCCGACGATGACGGTGTCGGTGTGGTGGCGGGCATGGCTCCAGCGCCACTGGACCGGGTTGCGCATCAGCATGAACGAGGCGATGTGATAGACGACGTCGTTCATCCAGCGCGTGCGGAACGCCGTGCCGTGGCCGCATTCGTGCCAGCGCGAGTCGCTCGACGAGCCATAGAGCACGCCGTAGACGAACAGGAACGGCACCACCCACCACGTGCCCCAGAACCAGATGATGCCGGCGGCAGATCCCAGGATCGCGGCGATCCAGATGATGGTGTCGCGAAGCGCCGGCCCGTCGGAGCGCTGCATCAATTCCTTCATCACCTTGCGCGGCACATCGGTATGGTACCACTCGGCCGAGGCAAGCCCGGTCTCGATCGCCAGCCTGGTGCTCTCGCCGACAAGGCTGTAGTCGCGCTTCTTTGCCATCGTCACATGGGCCTCCAATCTTCACTGAGCGCTGGAAATCCGGTCCGCCGGCCGGAGGGCTTGCTGTGGATAAATGTCGCGCTCATCCCCTGCCCGCCAGTCTTGGGAAATTGCTGGAAGGCCGAGGATAATCCTGCTCGGGCTGGCGGGCGACGGCCATGATCCTGCCTTCTGCGTCGGCAATCGCATCCTTGCCGTCGAGGACGCGAAACACGGCGTCATAGGCTCTGGCTTCGCCGTGCTCCAGCCAGATCATCTCGCCACGCTCGCGCGCGGCAAGATTGCCGAGCACATGGTGCGTCGAGGGCTCGATGCCAAGCGCATACTGCCCGGCCTGGAAATTCTGCCACTCATAGCAACAAGGCAGCTGGTCCTTGCGGGTGACGACGTCGAAGCCGAGGCCAAGCCGGTCGTTGACGACGGCGACCGGCACCTCGCCATTGGTGTCGGCGCCAAGCTCATGCTGCCAGACCTGCTCGCTGAAGCCAGGCTGCGGTGCTGGCACTGTGCGATAGCCGACCTTCTGCGCTTCGTAGCGCTCGCCTTCATGCGCGGCCCAGACCACGTCGCGGATCGGCGCCAGGTAGCGCGAGCCTTCGTCGAGCAGCGGATGCCCGAGATTGATGTGGTAGAAATACATATGCGGCGTGCGGTGGAAGCCGTGGTTGACGACGCGGTCCGAGAGCCGGATCTCGCTGCCGCCGACATCGGCCTCGATGCGGCGGATGAGATGCAGATCCTCGCCGAATACGCTGGCCTGCTGGACGATGCCTTCAGCCCACAAAATGCAGCGGTCGCCCTCCCAGCTTTCGCCATAGCCGGTAAGCCGCGCCGGAATGGTGCCGACGCGGCCATGCAGCGAATGCGTCACCGTCTTGCGTCCAGGATAATAATAGTTTTCGGCAGGCACCTCGCTGCGGCCGAGAATGTGGTCGAGGCCGCAGGTGACCAGCAGTCCGGAAAAGGACCGGCCCCAGGCAAAGCCGTCCTCGCCTTCATAGTCGTGCAGGCCGGGGTTGCGAAAACCGCTCGGCGAGTGCCAGCCGATCGCCTGGCCCTTGTACTCGCAATCGGCGATGTCGAGCGCGCGGTCGATGAGCGCGGTGAAGCGCAGGCCGGAACCGGTGCGGAATTCGAGCATGCGGATGCCGCGCTCGACGCCGTCGCCGAGCGTCATCAGCCGCACGCCGGCGAATTGCGACAGCATGCCGGAGCGTTCGGCGACCTGCCGGCGCGAAAGCGTCTGGCCATAGAGCTTCACCATGCCGTCAGTGCGCCCTTTTCATCAGGGCCAACAGATCGGCGCCGGTTATCAGGCTTTCCACGGTCAGGAGATCGGTGTCGGCGACCGTCTGCTCGGCTACGATCTCGCCGCGGCGCATGACGATGATGCGGTCGGCAACCTCGAACACATGGTGGATGTTGTGGGTGATCAGGAGCACCGAATGCCCGGCCGCGCGCATCTCTTTCACGAAGCGCAGCACGCCATGCGTTTCCTCGACGCCGAGATTATTGGTCGGCTCGTCAAGGATGATCACCTTGGCGGCGAACTGCATGGCGCGCGAGATCGCGATCGACTGCCGCTCGCCGCCGGAAAGCGTCGAGACTAGTGCATTGGCGTCGAGCTTCTTCGAGATGCCTACACGCTTGAGCAGCGCTGAAGCCGCATCGCGCAATTTGGCGAGGTCGAGCGGCGCGAAGACGCCGAGCCATTTGAGCTTGACCGGCTCGCGGCCGAGGAACAGGTTGCGCGCGATGCTGAGGTCGGGCGCAAGCGAGGTGTCCTGATGGATGGTCTCGATGCCAAGGTCCATCGCCTCGCGCGTCGAGCGGATCGAGACCTTCTCGCCGCGCACATAGATATCGCCACGATCGACCGGGAAGACGCCGGAGATCGCCTTGATCAGCGTCGATTTGCCCGCCCCGTTATCGCCGAGCAGTGCCACCACCTCGCCTTCCTTGAGCGTCAGCGAGGCGTTCTTCAGCGCGCGCACGCTGCCGAAGGATTTTTGCAGATTCTGCAGCCGGAGCACTTCCTGCATCATCGTCAGCTCCTTGCGGCGTTTTTCTGCAGCAGCGCGTGCAGGATGAGCATGGCGAGGATGATGACGCCGACGAAGATGTTGTAGGCCAGCCCCGGCACGCCGACGAGCACGATGCCGTTGCGGATCGCCCGCAGCATCAGCGCGCCAACGATGGTACCGAGGATCGTGCCGCGGCCGCCCGTCAGGGCCGTGCCGCCGACCACGACCATGGCGATCACCTCCAGCTCGTAGCCCGTGCCCGCGACCGGCGAAGCCGCCGAGATGCGGAAAGCGCTGATCATGCCGGCGAGCCCGGCGAGCACCGAGGTCAGGATGAACAGCCAGATCTTGACCGCGTCGGCCGGCACGCCGCGCGCCACCGCCGCGTTGCGGTTGGAGCCGATGGCGCTGATCCAGTTGCCGAGCTTGGCGTAGCGCAACACATAGACCGCAAGCAGCGACAGCCCAATGAACCACCAGAGCGAGGTGTAGAAGCGGAACGCGCCGATGTTGAAGCTGCCGGCCAGCAGCGTGACGAAGAAGCCCGGCTGATCCCAGGACTTCAGCGGAAAGCCCTGCGTGATGTAGAGCGCCGCACCCCGCACGATAAGCAGCATCGACAGCGTCACCAAAAAGGACGAGATGCCGATCTTAGTGACAATCACGCCGTTGATCGCGCCGATCGCGATGCACAGCAGAAGTCCGGCGAGCAGCGCGACGCCGATGTCGATACCGGCATTCTGCACCAGCAGCATCACCACCACCGGGGCGAGCGCGAAGACTGCGCCGACCGACAGGTCGAATTCGCCGGCGGTCAGAAGCAGCGTCATGCCGAGCGCGATGATGCCGAGCTCCGGCAGGAACGCCATCATGTTGGAGATGTTGAGCGGCGACAGGAAATTGCCGTCGGCGAGCGCGAACACCACCAGGAGCACGATGAGGATGACGAAGGAGGAGAATTGCGGCGAGCGCATCAGGCTCGACCTGCCTTTCGCGCGCCCAACGCTGTTTTCCGAGGTGACTGCCCCGACTTGCTGAACCATGACTTGCTGAACCATACTTGTGCATGGCGCCCGCCGTTGGAACGGCGGGCGCCGATTTCCTTACTTCTTGTCGTAGAGCTTCAGGATCGGCTCGACGCTGGAGGCGTCGTAGAGGCCGAAGGTGTGGATGTCATAACCGATCGGCTCGCCAGAGGCGGCGAGACCGAGCAACGCGACCGGCATGAAGCCTTGTGCCGAAGGATACTGCCAGGCGGCGGCATTGACGAAACCGTCCTTGACCGCCTGGGCCGTCTCCTTGGAATTGCCCCAGCCGACGACCGGGATCTTGCCGGCCGGAATGCCGGCGCCGTCGAACACCCGCTTGACGCTGGCCGCCACGGAATCGCCGAGCGCGATGATCGCCGGCGGACTGTTGGCGACCATATAGTCGGTCATCTTGGCGATGATGCCGGCCGGATCGGTGCCGCAGTCGACCACATCATATTTGATGCCGAGCGGATCGAAGACGCCGGCGATGCCTTCCGTCTCGAGCTGCTGGTAGCTGGCGCCGGGCACCTCGACCGGCAGGAAGACCTTGTCGCCCTGCTTCACCATCTTGTGGTCGACGAGATACTTCGCCCAGATGGCGCCGGCTTCCTTGAGGTCGGCGCCGACATAGGCCTGGCGGCCGGTGGCCGGATCGTCCGTGTTGAAGAACACGATTGGAATGCCGGCGGCTTTGGCAGCCTTCACTTCCTCTGTCCACAGACCTGGCTGCGCCGAGGTGGTGGCGATACCGTCCGGCTTGGCGGCGAGCGCGGAGTTGAAGGCCTCCTTCTGCGCCGCCATGTCGCCGCCGCTGAACGAGATCTTGCAGGTCACCTTGAGCTGGTCGCAGGCCTTGGTGGCGCCGGCGTTCCAGTCGATCCAGAACGCGTCGGACGGGCCGCCATGCGACAGGAGATAGAATGTCTTCTGGCCATCTGCGGCCTGCGCGGCCGAGCCGAACGCAACGCCGGCGAATACGGTCGCCGCGGCCGCCAGTTTCAATCCGAATTTCAACATCTCGTTTCCTCCACCTTGTGTTCGTGCAAGCCGCGGGCGCCGTCCGAGCGACGGCGCCGGCGCGACCCTTAGAGGCCGTTGGCGCGTAGCTTCCCGTCGAGGAATTTCTTGGCGCGCGGAACGTCGTCTTCCGACAGATGCTCGATGATTATCGGAATGTTCGGATGCTTCTGGGCGAGACGCTTGAGGTAGAGGTCGTAGTTCAGCGAACCCAGGCCCGGCGCCGGCAGCTCGATCTCGCCGACACCGCGGAAGGTGTGGCTTTCCTTCGCGTCCGCATCGCCGATATCGGCATGCTTCTCCGACTTGTCGTCGCCCGAGCGCTTCACGTCCTTGGCATGCGCGATCCTGATCTTGTCGGTCAGCGTGTCGAAGACCTGGTTCAGGATCTGGTCCATCCGGTCGATGTTGTGGGTCTCGAAATAATTGGTTGGGTCCATCAGCAGGCCGAGGCCGGGATGGTCGACCTGCGCGAACATCTTCACCGTCTCTTCGACCGAGCCGACGACGTTGTTGACATAGGTTTCGAGCAGGAAGACCGCGCCGTGGTCGTAAGCTGTCTGGGCAAGGTCGGCGATCACCTTGCGGCACTCCTCGAAGCCTTCCTCGGTCTTGTTCTTCGGGTGATGCACCCAGTCGGACTCGGTGTTGTAGGTGCCGGTCTCCGAGATCACGTAAGGCGAGCCGAAGTCACGCGCATTGCGGATGATTTCCTTGAGATAGTCTACGCGCTTCTCGCGCTCCCCCTTATCCGGATGGATGATGTTGGTATAGCCCGACACGCAGCAGATCGGCAGGTTATGGTCGCGGAAGGTGTCGCGCACCTTTTTCGCCTTGTCCTTGGTGATCTGCCCGGCCGACAGGTCAATATCCTTGAAATGCAGGTCGAGCTGCACCGTGTTGAAACCGAGGCTGCGGATCTTTTGCGCCGTCCCCTCGAGACCGTACGGGAAATAACCCGTGAAAATACCTGCCTGCATCATGATCTTGAATTCCTCCCTGTAAGCGATTCAGTTGCCAGTGATTTCAGTTGATTGGGCTGATTCAGTTGCCAGTGTTTTCAGGTGATCGGGATTTCGGAGAGCTTGACCGTCCGGCCCGCTGCCATCGAGCGGTAGCCGGCCTCGACCAGCGCCATAGTCTTGACGTTGTCGGCGACGGAGAGCGCCGGCGGCGTGCCTGTCTTCACGGCGTGCTGCAGCTGTTCCATCACGCCGATGAAGGCGTGCGGAAACCACATCGTTTCCCAGCTCGGGCTGACCCACTTTCCATCAGTCGTTTCGGTCGAGGCGAAGGTCAGCGTCGAAGCCACACCCTTCGGCCAGCCGATCATGCCCTTGGCCACGCCCTTGGTGCCGTCGACGCGCCAGGCGATGTGCTGGTCGTCGTGATAGCCTTCCTGGCGCGGACCGGACCACACGTCCTCCAGCGACACCGCAAGCACGCCGGAGGGGAAACGCAGCGTCGACACCGTGATGCCATCGGAATGCTCGAATTTCGTGCGCGGGTCCTTGCGCGTCAGCGTGGTGATCTCGTCCGGATCGCCGAACAGGAAGCGCAGCACGTCGAGATGATGCACGCTCATATTGGCAAGCGTCAGCCGGTCGTAATCGGCAAGGAAGGTCTGCCAGTGCGGGATCGCATGCATGTCGATCTGCGCAAAGATGATGTCGCCGAGCGCGCCGCTGTCGAGGATCTGCTTCAGCACCCGCATCGACTGGTCGTAGCGCATGTTCTGGTTGACCGAGAGGATCTTTCCCGATGCAGCCGCCTCGTCGCGCAGCTTGATCGCTTCTTCGACCGACAGCGCCAGCGGCTTCTGCGCCAGGATCGCCTTGATGTGCTTCTGCTTCAGCGCGTGGCGGATCAGCGCCGGCTGCCGGTCCGGCGGGAAGGCCACATCGACGATCTCGACATCGGTGTCCTCGATCAGCTGCTCCGGCGTGTCGTGCACGGTTGGGATGCCCCAGCGGGCAGCGACCTTCTCGGCATTGGCCTTGGTGCGCGAAGCGATCGTCACCACCGGAAAGCCGGCCTCCTTGTAGGCCGCCAGATGGCACTCCGCCATGATCATGCCGGCGCCGACGCAGCCGATCCGGTATTCCCTGGCGCGAACCTTAACGTCCGGCTCGAAGCCTTTGCGTACCATGTCTTCCTCCCGAAATTCTGTCCTCGCGGCTGCCGTCACAACGCGCCTCCGTCCTGACCGAAATAATGCACGCGGGCTGGCTCGCAGGATATCGCCACCATGGCATCCGGCCTGATGTCAGGCTGGCCGCGCAGCAACGCCCTCACGCGCGCCTGTCCGGCGGCAAGTGTCACCACGGTGTAGCCGCCGAGCGGCTCGACCTCGAACACCCGCGCCGGGCGGCCTTCCGCCGTCCCGCTGTCCGTCCATGGCCGGACCTTTATGTCTTCGGGCCGCAGCCCGATCTCGATCGCCTCGGCCGGTGCCTTCGCGTCGGCTATGCGGATTGTTCCTTCGGCCGCCTCGACGCCGCCCGCAGCACGCACCGAGAGCAGGATGTTCATCATCGGAGAGCCGAGCATGCGCGCCACATAGGCGCTTGCCGGACGATCGTAGATCTCGGCCGGCGCGCCGATCTGCCTGATCCGGCCGTTCTCCAGGATCGCCATACGGTCGGCGACCGACATCGCCTCTTCCTGGTCGTGCGTGACGTAGATCAGCGTCTTGCCGAGCTCGCGCTGGATGCGCTTCAGCTCGACGCGCGTCTCCTCGCGCAGCCGCGCATCGAGCGCCGAGATCGGATCGTCCATCAGATAGGCGGCCGGGTCGCGCACCAGGGCCCGCGCGATCGCCACGCGCTGCCGCTCGCCGCCGGAAAGCTGTGCCGGCGGCTTGTGCAGGATATGGCCGATATGCAGCTTGATCGCGATGTCGGCGAGGCGCTTCTCGATCTCGGCTTCCGCGACCTTCCGCTCGACCAGCGGGAAGCGGATATTGTCGCGCGCGCTCATATGCGGGAACAGCGCCAGGTTCTGGAACACCATGGCGACGTTGCGCTCGGCCGGCGAGACGCTGTTGACCGGCTTGCCGCCGATCAGAATCTCGCCCTGATCCGGCATTTCCAAGCCGAGCACAAGGCGCAGGATCGTCGACTTGCCCGACAGCGGCGGACCGAAGAAGCAGAAGAACTCGTTGTCGTTGACGGTGAAGGAAGCGTCGTCGACGGCAAGCGTGGCGCCGTAGCGCTTCGTGACATTGCGAAAAACGATATCGGCCATGACTCAGCCCGCCCTCACTGCAAGGCCGGTCGCGGCGTCGAAGACGCGTACCGAGGAGGCCGGCGGCGCGACGATCGCCGTCTGCCCGACCGACAGCCCGACATCAT
This sequence comes from Mesorhizobium sp. B1-1-8, assembly GCF_006442795.2. Lineage (NCBI taxonomy): Bacteria > Pseudomonadati > Pseudomonadota > Alphaproteobacteria > Hyphomicrobiales > Phyllobacteriaceae > Mesorhizobium > Mesorhizobium sp. B1-1-8. The sequence continues at coordinate 2,276,532 of NZ_CP083956.1, read as the reverse complement.
TCTCGAACACCGCCTTCACCGCGCTCTCGCCTTCGCCGAGATGGACGATGGTGCGCGCGCCGATCCGCTCGACGAAGCTCGCCGGCATCGACAGCCCGCGCTCGGCAAGCGTCACCTGCTCCGGCCGGAAGCCGTAGAGCACGTCGCCGGGTACTGCGCGCACAGCCGAAGCGAGTTCATCCGGTAAAGGCGGCGTGACGCCGAGTGGCCCTAGATCGATCACCAGCCCGCGATCGCTTGTCGCCGGCCTGCCCTTGAGCAGGTTCATGCCCGGGGCTCCGATGAAGCGCGCAACGAAGACATTGGCCGGATTGTTATAGACTTCGAGTGGCGTGCCGACCTGCTGCAGCACGCCATGGTCCATCACCGCGATGCGGTCGGCCATGGTCATGGCTTCGAGCTGGTCATGCGTGACATAGACCATCGTCTGCCTGAATTGGCGCTGCAGCTGCTTGAGCTCGGTGCGCATCACCGCCCGAAACGCCGCGTCGACATTGGAGAGCGGCTCGTCGAGCAGGAAAATCGCCGGCTCCATGATCGCCGAGCGGCCGATCGCCACGCGCTGCAGGATGTTGACCGAAAGCCGGTCCGCCTTGCGGTCGAGCAATGGCGAAAGCTGCAGCATCTCGGCGATGGCGCCGACGCGGCGGTCGATCTCGGCCTTGGCGGCGCCGCGCATCTTCGGCCCATAGGCCAGGTTCTGGCGCACCGTCATATGGGTGAAGATGGCGTAGTTCTGGAACACGAAGCCGACGCCGCGCCCCCCCATCGGCACGCCGGCCATGTCACGCTCGCCGAACAGGATCTTGCCGCTGGTCGGTTCCTCCATGCCGGCGATCATGTTCATCGTCGTCGACTTGCCGCAGCCCGAAGGCCCGAGCAGCGCCATGAACTCGCCATCGGCGATTTCGAGATCCATCGTCTTCAGCGCGGTGAAGTCGCCGAATTTTTTGACCAGGTTCTGGAGCTGGATCGCGCTCATGCCGGCACCTCCCGTGCCTTGGTCATGCGCTTCATGGCGTAGACCGCGACGATCGAAAGCACGATCAGGATGGCTAAAGCGATGGCCGCCACATAACCCCAGATCAGGTCTTGCGTGGTGACCTTGTAGATGTAGACGGAGATCGTCTCGGTGGCGACGCCGGGGCCGCCGCCGGTCATGATGTAGAGCGTGTCGAAGATCTTGAAGTTCTCGATCACCCGGATCGCCAGCGCGATGATGATGATCGTCTTCATCTTCGGCAGCACGATGGTGATGAAGCGCTGCCAGGCATTGGCGCCGAGCAGCGTCGCCGCCTTCATCTGGTCCTCCGGCACGCCGACCAGGCCGGCGAGCAGGATAAGGAACATCAGCGGCGTCCACTGCCAGATGTCTGCGATCATGACCGCGATCAAAGCCAGGTTCGGATCGGACAGCCAAGCGATCGTGACCGGCGTGCCGACGATCCGCGAAAGGATGTCGTTCACCGGGCCGCCCGACTGGAATAGCATGAAGAACATGTAGCCGGCGACCGCAGGCACGACCATCATCGGCATCAAAAGGATCGAATAGAAGATGCGCTTGCCCGGAAAGTCGTCGGCAAACAGCGTCGCCAGCGCGAGACCCAGCAGGAACTCGGCTGGCACACAGACGAGCATGACGATCGCCGTGCGCTGCAAGGCGCTCCAGAAGCGGGCATCGGCCGCAAGGTCGGTGTAGTTGGCGAAGCTGTTCCACATCTCCCAGGCGTTCCACCAGCCGATGCCGGAGAGCGGCGACCAGTCGGTGACGCTGATGTAGAGCTGCATCAAAAGCGGAAAGGCCGAGATGAACAGCACCAGGATCTGCGCTGGCAACGTCAGGCGGAAACCCAGCCGCGCGCCCTCGTCAGGCGTGGCGGGCTTTGTCCGCGCGCCCATCTTGTCCTCCGAAATCGTCGCCGTCACCGCGCTCATTGCTTGAGCGCTCCGAAGGTCAGCCCGCGCACCAAGTGGCGTTGGATGGCGATGCCGATGATGACGGGAGGCACCGCCGCGATCAGGCCGAGCGCGGCCTTGGCGCCGTAGAGCTGCCCGGTCATTGAGGACGACAATGACGCCATGTAGACAGGGATCGTCACCCATTCGCGCGTGGTGAGCAGCAGCGCGATGAGATAATCCGACCAGTTGAGGATGAAGACGAAGAGCGCGGCACTCGCCAGCGGCGCTCGCATCATCGGCAGCGTGATGCGGGTGAAGACGCGCAGCCGCGAGCAGCCCTCGACCAGTGCGGCCTCCTCGATCTCGCGCGGCATGTCGTCGAAGAAGGTCTTCATCAGCCAGAAGGCGAAGGGCAGCGTGACGATGCCATAGATCAGCGCCAACCCCAACCACGTGTCGTTGAGGTTGAGGAAAGCCCACATGATCATCACCGGGATCATCACTGCCATCGGCGGAAACAGCCTGAGCTGGATCAGCGCCAGTGGAAGGTTCTGGCCGGAGCCGAAGCGCGAAAGGCCGTAGGCGGCGGCGGTGCCCGCCGACATGGCGATCGCGGTCCCGAACACCGCCGAGAGCAGCGACGACAGGATCGGCTTCAGCGCCGTATGGTCGAGCGCGACGATCAGGTCGTTGTCGGATTCGCCGAAGACGAAGCGGAAATTGCTGAGCGTCGGCTGCTTCGGCCACCAGGTGAGGTCGGCGCCGGTCGCCGACCACTCGCCGATCGGCTTGAAGGCCATCGACACCATCCACAGGATAGGCACCAGCGTCACCGCCATCGCTGCGAGGATCGCGGCGTAGCGGAATATCTCGAAGGGAACGGAACGCTTCATCTGGCTGCTTTGCTGGCGGCGTTAAGGAAGGAGGGGAAGAGCTGACGCCCCTCCCCTCCGGCTCTGATCCAGGGAGGTGGATCAGCTGATCGGATCGAGAACCGTGGGCCAGGCCTCCTTGTTGGTCTTGATGGCTTCGAGGAGCTTGTCCTCGCCGATGCGGCGCGCGATCTTCTTCCACTCCCGCTCGGTGTCGGCCATCGCCTGCTCCGGCGTCTTGGCCTTGGTCAGCGAGGCCACAAGATTCTCGTCGAGCGCGTTGTGGAAAGCCGTGGCGCCTGGATAGTTGATGGTCGGCACCGTGCGCGCCACCGTCTCGCGCACTACGTCCATGTGGTAAGCGTGATAGGTCTGGCGTACGAGCGGATCGGAGAAGTCCGAGAGCCGGAACGGATCGAGATAGCCGCCGGGATTGGCGCTCATCCACGCATAGATGCGGGCAGAACCCAGCCACTGCAGCAGAAGGTAGGCGGCCTCCGGATTCTTCGACTGCGACGAGACCATGCCGGTTAGCGAGAACCACAGCACCGAGCGGCTGATCAGCTTGCCGTCGATCTCGCGTCCCGGCGGCAGCATCGAGCCGATCTTGCCGGTGACGGCCGAATCCTTGTTGCCGGCATTGTCGAGGAATTTCGGCAGGTTGGAGAAGGCGCAGGTCATCGCAGCACCCCCCTTGGCGAAGTTGCCATACTGCTCCGGCCAGCCCCACGAGATCGCGTCGGGTGAATGATGCGCCAGCGACTCCACATATTCCTTGCTGGCGGCGATGCCTTGCTCGGAATTGATCAGCGGCTTGCCGTCGTCGCCGAACAGGAACTGGTTGGGCGAGGCCGTCGAGACGTAGCGCTGGTACCAATTGGTGTACCCCCAGCCCTGGTTGCGCAGGTCGGTCGAGCCGAACAGGCCCTTGTCCGGCCGCTGGAAGAAGGCCGCGACGTCGCTGTGCTGCTTCCAGGTCTTGGGCGGGGCAAGGTCGTAGCCATACTTGTCCTTGAACGCCTTCTGTTCGGCGGCATCGCCGAACAAGTCGGTGCGATAGACCCAGGTCTGGAAGTCCCCGTCGAGCGACACGCCATAGGTCGAGCCGCGATACTGGTTGAGCAGCGACACGCCCTTGGCCCCGTTGACGTAACCCTGCTTCGGGTCGTCCCATTCCGGCTTGTGCTTGGCGACGAAGTCGTCGAGCTTGGCGATACCGCCGGTCTCGGCGAGATCGCCAAGGCGGTTCCATTCGGTCGAGTAGATGTCGTAGGCCCCACCCTTGGTGGAGATGTCCTGCATCGTCTTGGTGAATTCCTGGCCGTTCGGCAGGCCGACGATCTCGATCTGGATGCCGGTTTCCTTTTCCCACAGGTCCTTGATCGACGGCGCGCCGGCCGGGAAAGGCTTGGTCAGCTGGCCGATCGAGCCGTCCGACAGGCCGAGCACGATCTTTGCCGGCGCCTTGCCGGCCGCCTTCAGCGCCTTGGCCGCCTCGACGGCGCGTCCTTCCGGCGTGTCGGGACCGTACTGATAGCGCTCGGCGCCGTCGAAGCCGGTCGGCCCGCCGATCATGCCGGGCGCCAGCGCGTCAGCGGCGAAGGCGCGGCCGGGGCGAATGAACTGTGGTGCAATACCAGTCGCGGCGACGAACACAGCCGCCTTTCCTCCGGACGCCAACAGGCGGCGCCGCGACATGCGGATCAATTGAGACATCGAATTCCTCCCTCGGGGCCTGTTCCTCCATGGCCCGCGTGAGGGATATTGACGACAGTACATGAAGCCTGTCAACATCATAAATCCTCAAAATACGTCATAAGATCGCAAATGAGGGAAAGAATGCAGTCCGCCGAACCCATCAGGTCGCACCCATTGCTTGGATTTGAGGGGCTTTGGTCTCGATCCGACCGGCGTGGCCGGACCTTCGCCGCCTTATGCACCGCGCCGGCTTGCGCGCAAGCCAAGGGCGGTTACATCATTTCACATCAGAATCGCGGTCGCTGCTGAGGCGTTTTCCGGAACTGAGTGGAAGCTGCGTGATTTTGATGCTTGCGATGAGGTGCTCGACGTGCGGCCAACCCTGACAGACATAGCCCGGGAAGCCGGCGTTTCTCCGGCCACGGTCGACCGTGTGCTCAACAACCGGCCGGGCGTGCGGGCGCGTACGCGCGAGATCGTCATCGAGATGGCGCAGCGGCTTGGCTACATCGCCGAAACGCCGAATGGCGTGCCACAGAGAGCCGTACCGGGGCAGACGATCAGGCTCGACTTCGCGCTGCCGGCCGGCACCAACTCCTTCATAAAGCTGCTGCATCGGCACATCGAAGCGCAGGCATTGGCGCGGCCCGATCTCGACGTCCGCGTGACGACCATCGAAGGCTTCAACCCCGACCGGCTCGCGCGCCTGCTGCAGGACTTGCATGGCCAGACGCAAGGCGTCGGCGTTATCGCGCTCGACCACCCGACGGTGCGCGAGGCCATCCGCTCACTGTCCGCCAGCGACGTCAAGGTGGTCACCATCGCCTCCGACATCCTGCATGTGCCGCGCGTCGCCTATATCGGCATCGACAACCGCGCCGCGGGCCGTCTCGCCGGCTATCTCCTCAACCGCTTCATGGGTGCCGGGCGACCTGGCAAGGTCGCGCTTTTCGCCGGCTCGCTCGCTTATCGCGGCCACGAGGAAAGAGAGATGGGTTTTCGCCATATACTCGCGGAGGAGTCACCCAACCTCGAAATCGTAGAGATGCGCGAAATGCTCGACGACCGAGAGAAGGCTTATTCAGAGGCCTCCGCCCTACTGCAACGCCATCCCGACCTCGCTGCGATTTACAACGTCGGCGCCGGCAACACTGGCATCGCTCGCGCGCTCAAAGAACGAGGGCGTTCGCGAGGTATCCTGTTCCTCGGCCACGAGGTGACAGACGGCACAAAAGAGCTGCTGCTGGACGGCACGCTTGATGCTGTGATCGATCAAAACCCGCGCGTCGAGGCGAGAGAGGCGCTCAACATCCTTTCCCACGCTGTGAAGGGGTTGCCTTACGATGTGCATCAACCGCGGTTGCAAGTGATCTTTCGCGAGAGCATTCCGGAGATTTGAGGTACCTAATCTTCCGATCCTGGGGTCATGTAGGGTGACAGGCCTTGTGTCCGGTTGAGGGAACTGCCCGCGAAATCCCAGGTGTCCGCCAGAAGACAATGCGACCGCCGAGCGGGGATCCGTTCCTTGAATCGACTTTGGCGAACTGCTTCGCAAGGATTGATTCATAAAGATTACCTTAGTCGCCGAGGATGTGATATTCGTCAACAAGGTCAATGGTTTAGCGGATAGTTAGCCACCCCATATCCTTCCTATCATCTCGTATGGTCTGGCGAACCTGATAGGGATCATTAGCTCGAAGATCGACAATATGGCGCGACCACTTCGAGCGCGTCCTGCAGGCTCGTAGTTCGCACTTCGCTGGCTGATCAACAGCGTTTCGCCGCCGACGATGCAAGCGGCGACGTCAGTTCTGCTGTCGGTCGAAGAACGGCTTTGGATGATCAAGCCCAACACGCTCCACCCGCAACTCCGGCGTTTGCGGAGGCGACGTGCAAATTCGAGGCTACTTCGGCCGAAAAACCGAATCCGAAAAAACTGAAATGAAAAAAAATCCGGTGAGGGAAATCTTCCTTCATATGGGAACAATTAACATATGTTAGCGTTGCAGTTCGTGGGGAACTGCACATGGCGTTCGATTCGACACGAGACAGCGCTGTTCGGAAGCTTGTCAAAGAGACGGGCGTCACCGAAGCGCAAGCCATTGAACTGATCATCCTAATAGGCCTGAATTGGTCGTCTCTAGTCAGAGAGGCCAAGCTGCTTATCAAGGCATAGGGTGAGATGCCACGGATCAGCTGCCGGGGCCTTCACTCCGCACAATCCACTCCACCAATTTGGGATGAATGGTCGGAGAGCCGGTGTATGTCGCTATCAGCTGCGCGGCAAATTCTCGCCACTTACTCTTTGGAATATTCTCTTCCGTAACTGCCTTATGGAAGGTCGTCCGCAGGATGTCGGCGTCGAGCGCAGATAGTCCGTTTTTCGCCATCGTTCCCCCAACGCACGGCGGGGGCGAAAACCATTCCCCGCTCGAGGCAAAGTATACTCCGTACAGCACGTTTCGCGAGTCCAACGAAGTGCCGGCCTATCAAGGCAATATTGATATTTCACTTATGATCGCCCTTTCTCGCGCGGCGGCGAATTCCCCTCATTGCGTCATAGATCGGGGCATTGACCCCGTGTGCCTCTTGCAGCCCGACTGGAACGCCGCCAGCACGACAAGGAGTTCTTATGCGATGGACACGCGGACCTCACAGCCAATATGAGCGCAAGGCGCCCAATCGACTGAGCCGAATAACCTGTTATGGTCAAAGCGGACCTCTTTGAGTCTTCCGGTTGTAAGCTGTCGCCTGCACTCAACCATCGGCGGCTGATGGAAGGACTCAGGAGATAGCCAGCGTCGTCAATGTCAGCTCTCGAGATGCGCGTTGTCGCGACAGAATGACCGAGATGAAGGCGCGAAGCGGACATTCTCTGATTAGGGTGGCGCAAACGTCCGCTTCTTGCGCGTCGAAGTAATTGATGATTGTAGCAATGCATGCTGCAAAGTTACGCAATGTGAGGTCCCACTCGCCAGCCCTGGCCCGTTCGTGTCATCTGCGTTCAGGCAAGTCCGTCCCTGTCCGCAGACGCTCCATATAGGTTCGGTAGGCAAAGCTGCGGTCACGTTTCTTGCCGGTTGTTTCGACGAGAATGCCAGCTTCAGCCAATGCTTCGATCGCACGGGTTGCCGTTGGCTTACTGGCATCAATCATCTTCATAGCAGAGACGACCGTCACGATTGGATGTCGGGGAAGCTGCTCGAATAGCCGCAATGCCGAGACGGAAGCGGAGTCTGCACTCAACAGCCGGGCTCGGTCCGTACTGACGAGATTGAACAACTCGCGCGCCGAGGCGACTGCTTCATCGGCAATCGTGGCGACACCATCCAGAAAGAAGTCTGTCCAGCCCTCCCAATCCCCTTCCAGCCGCACATTGTTGAGCCGCCGATAATATTCCTCGCGGTGACGCTTGAAGAATAGGCTGAGATAGAGAAGCGGAGCGTTCAATAGTTTCCAGTGCTCCAGCAGCAGCACGATCAACAATCGTCCGATCCGACCGTTGCCGTCGAGATAAGGATGGATGGTTTCGAATTGGACATGCAACAGCCCCGCACGCACTAGCGCGGGCAGTTTCCCCTCAATATGCATGTACTTCTCGAGTTCGCTGAGCAGCTGAGGAAGTTTGTCGGGCACCGGCGGCACATACGTCGCATTCCCCGGCCGACTTCCTCCGATCCAATTTTGGCTGCGGCGAATCTCCCCAGGCTGCTTGTTCGATCCCCGCCCGCCACGCATCAGCCGCTTGTGAGCCTCGTTGAGGAGCCGCATCGAAAGTGGAAGGCCACGCTTCGCTGCCAGTTGGCCACGCGCGTAGGCCAGAGCGTCGAGATAGTTCGTGACCTCCTCGATGTCCGCATTGGCTGCGGGATGTTCCTCGGCCTCAAAGGCGAGGAGGTCGACTAACGATGCCTGCGTGCCTTCGATCTGTGACGAAATCACTGCTTCCTTGCGAACGAAGGCATAGATGAACCAATCGAGTGAGGGCACCATCTCGCCTGCGAGATCGAGCCGAACGAGCGCCTGCTCGGCTTCGCGGAGACGATGTTCGAGCTTGTCGTCGATGACCAGCGCCGGGCGCGCGGGCGGCAGGTCGAAGGGAACAAAGGCAGCGACCTTCTCCCCGCCGACAATGACGCTTTCATATCGACCCGTCTTACGCGTCGGCATCACGCAACCCTATGAAGAAACGATCCGGAAGCACAAGGCATGGTCATGTTCCTTGCCTGATGCATTGGGTACAATCTCTTTACTAACAATGATCATTAGTCAAGAAATCGTTCTTAGCGAAAGCCGCTGGAAACGGCTTCGTCCACAGGACGTTGCCTGGCAAATTTTGACGACGCCAAACCGAAAGAATCGGCTATTGGCCGCCCCGCATCTCCCAATGCCGCTATCAGTGCCTGAAATTTCGATATGAAACTGCTTTCCCGCAAAATATCCGATTTCTGTCGTCTCCGTATCTCCAGCGTTCTGCCGCCCCATGAGGCTGAGCGCATTCGGCAGTATATGCTGGATCTGATTGCACAGCGTCGGCAGCCGCCCCGCCTGTCACTGCGCAGTCGAAACAGATGCATTGGCCCGCGCACGGAAAGCTATCGAGCGGGGCTCGACGCTATTGCGCGCGCCCTGAAAGATGCAGCAAAGCCTGCACTTCGCGCGCCGCGGCTGCGCCTGCCAGATCCACCCGGCGAGGCTCGAAGCCATCGGGGCAAACGATCATCAGGCGAGCGATCAATTGGTCAGCCTAGCGAGTTGCCCAAGGAATCGGCCTCACAAAAAGCCAATCGACAAAAGCCCGGGATGAAGCCTCGCGCCATCGAGGAATTTCCGACGGCTCTCTTCGATCAATGGATTGATCCGCCGACATTTCAGGAAGCCCTGAAACTGCATATGCGTGAAGTCATCAGACATTCCGCTGAGCCCATCCGACGACCGACCCCACGAGATCATTCACCGTATTGCTCCCCACGCTGATATTCTGATGCGGTTCGATCCGGTGATAATCCGCCAGAGGGGCAGTGCCTGAGACGAAGCCAATACGTCGGGCGATGATCTGGCGGCTTACAAAAGCATAGGAGTATGCGGACCGCGATGTGGCGGCGGCGCAAACCGATCGCGCCAGGCTGGATGCGTCCATAGCTTTCTAGCCCTGCAGGCAAAAACACCCGCTGCATCGCAGGAGCAGCGGGTGTTAATTGTGGCAACACGACTGACGATAAAGGGACTCACAATCGACAGTCGTGGAGCCAACGAGATAGCGGGCTATATGTTTCATCCTTGGGACCTATGCACTTTGAGGTGCGACTTCAGTCGGAACCTGTAGCTGACTAGGTGCCGGCGCTCGGAACGAACGCACAGATCTTCCGTTGACCAAACGCCGAAAGCTCCCGCTGCGACGGTTGAGCGCGAGCAGAGGCTCCAGCGCTTAAGCGGAGGCATGCGCTGGAGCCGTCTCAAAGCTGGGTAGGAGTGACGGGTATGGAAGACCATCGGAACAGCGTTCTGGAAGCTCGTTGGCTTCTTGCCGTGCCCGCGTCGCTTATCCTGACCGTGCTCGTCGCCGGACTTTTGCTTTCGTAGGCCCAACGGGTGCCTGGTGCAGCAGGGCGGCTGGCTTCGTCTGTCAGACCTCAGTCCGTTTCTGACTTTTTTGGGCTTATCGTCTTCACGTCGCCCCGTACCGAGTAGAGGCACGCGGATGCTTGGAAGCAGCTACCATGCTTTCGCCCCCGATACCAGGAGGCAGGGCATGTTAGCGCGCGGCGTGACAGACTCCATCCATCTGGCAACAGCTATCGATCATAGGCAGGCAAGCCCCGGCAAAGAGCTCGTCCATGCAGTGCTCTTGAGCGCGCCGCTCGGCGGAACTCGGTCCTGAGCTCACCGAGACGGATTGCGAACTCACTAAATCATCATGCTCGAGGCGATATTCCTTGGCCGGTTCATCGCCTTCGATCTGCATGAGTGATGCGCGCCCATGGCGTCTTATGGTTCTCGCCGCCGGTCGACCCAGGCTTGCCTAGCCGCTCTCGCCGGTTATCTATCCGCCGATGACGTACGCGTCGCATTCGAGGTTGCAGCAAGAGAAGAAGGTATGTTGCTTGACGGTGATTGAGCCTGGCCCTCGCCACTCCAAAACCCTGCTCGCCTAAGCGGGCTATCTGCTAATTTTTTGCCAGCAAACGCGCCTCGCGAAGAAGCGAGTTCGGATTGTCGCCGTGCATCTTGATAAGATCACGCGCTTGAGCTTCGGCAATGCCGGTTTCCCCCATGAGAAACTGCACCCGAAAGTCCTTCTCCGCCTGCACGCGCTCGGCGCGTTCTTGTTTGTTCTCGGCCATAGGAAAGTCCCCTAGTCAGCCGGAACTCGGCGCCAACGAATTTGTTCCAAGAGAAAAGCCCGTCGCAGCTAATGAGCGTTGGCGACGGGCTTCCTGCGATTGGAAGCGGCTGCACCCGGAGGGATCGACCGCTTAGCTTGTAACTCACCAAGCCTTGAATTCGTTCCAAAATGGGACATTTTTCTTCGCGCCCGAACCTGGCTATGAGATAGTCTGCATAAGCCGCGCTGAGGGCGGCGGCCATGTCTGTAGCGTCGCAGTGGTATCTATTGGCCTGCTGATTTGGTTTTGCTCCAGGGATGTTTGACCGCTTGTGCGATGAGCGTCGCCTAGCCAAAAAAGACCGGGAGCAGCGGGAATATCTGGTTAAGGAACTGTTCCAACTTTTCGATGACGGCACCACCGACGAAGCCGACCTATTGCGAGCGCTTTCGAAGCGCCGCAGGGCATAAGCGTCTGGGTTGACCCTCTTCCTTTTGCAAACACAATGCCGCTATCCTCTCCACCAGCCCGCCAGTCTGGGAGTCCCCTCCTTGGAACGGGCTGCGGGCTTAGAGGGCCAGCCGGGTAGACTGGTCCTCTTCTTTTTCACGCAGATTTTGATTGATTTCTGTAAGCCTTGCCTCAACGATGGGCACTCGGGTTTTTGGGTGGAGTTGGGCTGGTGGACGTTAAAGTCGATCATAGGCCGGCAGGCACCGCCAAAGAGCTTGTTCATGCAGCGCTCCTAAACGCGCCGTTTGGCGAAACGGTCTCGATCAAAGAAACTATCGCGGCGGTCCGTGAACTCGGCCCCGAACTCAGTGAGAGCGATTGCCAACTCACCAAACTCATCATGCTCGAGGCGATATTCCTTGGCCGTTTCGTCGCCTTCGACATACACGAATAGATGCGCATCCATGGCGTCCTATGGTTTTCGACGCCGGTCTCGGTGAAGACCAGGCAGCCGGGCGCCCGCTATGAGGTCAACAACGTCCAGGCAGCTGCCGAGAACCTACTTGAGTGGCCCAGGCGTGGTCGTCATTGGAACAAGGCCGTACAAGCTTGCCTAGCCGCATTAGCCGGCGATTTGTCTCCCGACGATGTCCGCACCGCTTTCGAGACTGCCGCCAATGAAGAAGGCATGCTGCTCGATTGATCGCAGCCTAATGGCCCGGCTCAGATATCGGTATGATGCCAGCAGCCAAGCTTTCCTCTTCGAGAATATCTGTGACATCACCGACGCTGGCCCCCGCCTTGGGGTGAGCCTTTGCCAGTTCCCGTGCCTTGGATTTCACATCAAAGGAAGGTTGCCGCCGCTTCTTTGCTGCGGCTATCGCGTCTGCAATCTCGACTGCCAGGGTGAGTGCCGGCATTGAATTTCTCCCGAATGCCGCAGCCTCTACCCCAAATATGGCAGACATTCGGCCTACCAGTAATACTCGGTAATCACAGCTTGGGCGGCCTTCCGACGTTTTCTCGCTCAATCCAATCGCGCCAGTGGATAAGAGTTCGACCAATGCCCCGGTGACGGCATGCTTCCATCCAAATTCGGTCCGCTCACACGGGAATACGAGCAAGTGCACGCCTTATGGGCGATTCCATGTGGGGAACGATTCCCTCACGGGTGAGTTCCGCCGTTGAGGGTCCCGTTTGGATGCCCGATTAATGTCCACGCTTAACAATGCAGAGCGGGAGTCTGGCCAAGCCTTCCGGCAGCTGATCACTTCAGAAGACTACCGTCGGATTTTGCGCAGGCGGCTAGGCTTGGGTGTCGAACCGAGGCTGCCGGCGTCCTTCACTGAATTGCTAGAGGCGCTGGATCAGCGAAAAGAGGAAACAGACGACGCAAGCTCGTAGGCGATGGAGGAGACGGCGAAGGGGAAGTGGGTTTCGGCGGGTGAGGCCTACTACCCTTTAGTGGGAAAATACGTCCTCCGCTCGGCAGGGCAAGTTCGCCGAGGGATCATAGGTAGCGCCCGCTTCCTTGAAGCCAATCACCGTGCATTTTTGGGGGAAGCAATAAACCTCGTCGCCAGCGGCGTGTGGCTGGTTGACCGGTTCATCGATTTCTTCCAACTCGCTTTCCGGCAACCATCGGCCGCATGGCAGCACAGAGTCTGGACTTTGTGCCAGTGGTCTCAACCGGGGCCGCCACGGATGTCCTTGACGATGCCTTCGAATGGGGTCGTGCTGGCTCTGACAGGGATTCCGATTGGAATCACCTTGCCCTCGGGTCGTTGACGAGGCTACCCACGCGAGATGTTGTATCTGCTTAAAACCGGCATTCGTGACTCACGCCGCAACATCCCTGGCTTTCGGCGCGAATAGTTGGCCGGAATATTTTGCCTTCTTTGGCTTCAACAATCAGTAGAGCAAGGGACCCTTCGGTGCGGTTCTTCCACCTCACGCGTACGACATTGACGAAATTTGCATCGTCGGCGAACAGCGCTGCGAAATCGCCCATTCATGCCAATTCCAGGCATCGGCAAAGGCGGTCGCGGCATCCTCAGGCTTGTTGAGCGCCAAGTCTCATCGCAAAATCTCCTCCGTGCTTTCCGATAAGAATAGAGAAAGGCAGTAGCGGATGCGACAGCGGGGTTCTCTACCGCCGCCCCAAGGAGATTTGTTGTATCGTCCAAGTGGACTAATGACAAAAGCCCGACGCAGACAAGGGACTGACATCGGGCTTGTTGCGCAAGACGGCTCTTTATGGGAACCAACCCACAGAGGAGTAATCCATGGAGCTGGGATGGGTTCCCAAAATCGTCGGAGGTTAGATGCTACCGGTTTCTGGGGGGCTGGCCGTGGTCGTGTCCCATCGGGTGGTGTAGCTCGGCGGTTATGAAGCCGCTCGCGAGCGCGCCGTTAGTAGCGCTGTAGCGAGTGAGCGGCTTGTCGGTGGTCATCGGCGCTTTCCGGTAGGGTTTGGTTGTTGACGCCAAACCAGTTCGGAAGGACTACCGATGACCGACGACATGATGAACCTGCGCACGCTCGTGGAGAAGACCCCGGATGCCGATCTGCTGCGCGAGATGATCGGCTTTGCAGCCGAGCGGTAATGGAAATGGAGGTGGGCGCGGCCACCGGCGCCGGCTATGGCGAAAAGACCCCGCTGCGGACAGCCCAGCGCAACGGCTACCGCGACCGGGACTGGGAGACGCGGGCCGGCACGGTCGAGCTGCGCATCCCGAAGCTGAGGAAGGGAAGCTACTTCCCGGGCTTCCTCGAACCGCGCCGCATGGCCGAAAAGGCGCTGACCGCCGTCATCCAGGAAGCCTACGTGCAAGGCATCTCGACACGGTCGGTCGACGATCTGGTCAAGGCCATGGGGATGAGCGGCATCTCCAAGAGCCAGGTCTCGCGGCTGTGCGAGGAGATCGACGGCAAGGTCAAGGCCTTCCTCGAAAGACCGATCGAGGGCGATTGGCCCTATCTGTGGATCGACGCCACTTACCTGAAGGTCCGCCGCGGTGGGCGGATCGTCTCGGTCGCAGTCATCATCGCCGTCGGCGTCAACGCGGACGGCCGGCGCGAGGTCCTGGGCATGGAGATTGGCACGTCGGAGGCCGAGCCGATCTGGACGGAGTTCCTGCGCAAGCTGACCCGTCGCGGCCTGCGAGGCGTCAAGCTCGTTGTCTCCGATGCCCACGAGGGCCTCAAGAGCGCCGTCACCAAGGTTCTGTCGGCGACATGGCAGCGCTGCCGCGTCCACTTCATGCGCAACGTCTTGGCCCACGCCGGCAAGAGCGGTCGCAGGGTCGTCTCAGCCTTCATCGCCACCGCGTTCGCCCAGGAGACGCCCGAGGCCGCGTCCGTACAATGGCGCGCCGTCGCAGACCAGATCCGGCCGAAGGTGCCGAAGCTGGCGACAATCATGGACGACGCCGAGCCCGACGTGCTGGCCTACATGACCTTCCCGAAGGAACATCGCGCTAAGCTGCACTCGACGAATCCGATCGAGCGTCTCAACGGCGAGATCAAGCGGCGCACCGAGGTCGTCGGAATCTTCCCGAACGACGATGCGATCGTGCGCCTGGTCGGCGCAATCCTGCTCGAACAGAACGACGAATGGGCCGTGCAGCGGGCCAGATACATGACGCTAGAAACGATCAGCCAGATGAGCGATGATCCCCTGATCAGCCTGCCAGCCGTGGCGCGCTGATCAGCCCGGCCCATGCCGGAGAGCACGGCGACCACGGCCGCCAACTACACCACGCCGCGGGACACGATCCTGGCCGTTCTCTCGCAGAACCTGATTTTGCAACATATCGAGCGCACCAGTCGCCATCTCTAGGTCAAGATGCGACAGAATCAGGCCACCAAACTTCGCTACCTCGCCGGTTGCGACGTCAAAAAACTTCCCAGAACCCGTCTGCGTCTTCGCGCTTCGCATATTTCTTGCCCCTGAGCACAACGGTCCACATGGCACCTCTCCTAAAAGTGATGGGCGGCAACCGAAGAGCATGTCTGCTCGCAAGGCTTGGCTAAACCTCGTCAAGGAACCGTAGCACCCGTTCCCATGTCTGGTCGGCCGCCGTAGTTTGATGCTCCGCAGCGCTTCCATCGGTGTAAAAGTGGCCGGCGTCGCTGTATACGAACAGCTCGGCGGCAATCTTCGCTCGCTTCGCTTCGGCTTGCCAATTCGCGAGCTCCTCTGCAGGCCAGAAGTCATCGTACTCGCCCACACGCAACTGCACTCGTAAGCCGGCAAGGTCCATTGCGCTCGGTATCTCTGCCAACGCGTGCAGCAACAAGATGCCCTTGGTTTCGGGGCGGCTCGGCCAGACGGACGCTACCACGCCACACCCCATGGAGAAGCCGGCCAGGATCGTTGATGCGGGCAGGTCCGCCAAAGCGGACTTCGCCCGCTCGCAAATGCGGAGCCAGCCTATATCGTCCTTCAACTTCATGCCTTGCTCGACCGTATCAGCGATCGCGCCGCCATAGAGGTCTGGCGCTGTGTCCCGCCGCACGGATCATCTCCGCGGCGGCCAACTCCACTGGCCGCAAGCCAAGAACCGAATGAAAGAGAACCACAGAAGCTATCCTTACTCCTTCGCGGCCCGGGCCAGCGGCTGAAACGCTATCGCCGCTTGCTAGTGGCAACATCCTGCATCCTCGGCAGGACGCTCATGCTTCGAAGCCTCGTGTTCATATTCGTCATGGAGACATACCCAATCGGCGAGAGTGTGTGAGGGGGGATGCCTAGCCGCGCAAACCGAAATCCACTAACCGATTCTGCCGGCTCATTAAGATTTGGGACAGACACTAACACCTACAGTAAAGCGTCGATGACCACCGCGCTAGGCACCACACCATGCCCCGGGATGTCACATAAGGCTTGCTTGCGAGTTTTTACATCGATGGAATAGCCGGCCGATTCTGGCCAGCGACGATACGGTGGAATACCCACAGAATGGCTGGGCAAACCAGGAGTAGGACGGCGCCGAAGTCGAGCGCGGCGCTCGCGGAGCCGACGTGGAAAGCTTTCCGCCGATCGCGGATCCAACCGGGCTCCCGGCATAGAAGGTCGTATACTCGCTGTGGCCATGCGTCCAGCTTGCGTGGAGAGCTTCGATGGCGTCGGTCTCCGGTTCTGGCAGTATGCCACCTCATACCGCGCGCACGTGTCCGCTTATGGGATGTCGCAAAGGCGGGCTCTACGTCTGAGTTGCTGGCGCGAAGCAGACCCGCCCTTGTGCACGCCATTCTACGCTAAAGCACTCCCGCTCCTCGAAGCGGCCAAGATGCTCATTGGAGTCCCAGCTGGATATATTAGCAATCTCTTGTATTTTATCAAAATAAAAGTCATTCTTAAATCGCCGGGAGGACTTCCGGCATGGCCCGGTTGCATTTCTCCCCGCACCCCGCGAGCCCCGAGTGCAACCGGGTCGCCATTTTGGTCGCCACGCAGGGGATATGAAACCTACAAAGGCGACCGGAACGGCTGAAGAGAAGAAAGCCTTTGTTGTCGATAAGTGGAGCAATCGCGATGAGCGGCGAACTCGACCGCGTCGTGCTGCTTTCTCTTCGCCAGAAGGCGAGCCGTTGCCCAATTCTGCTGACACTTGGCCGGGCTACGAAAATAGGCCATGACCTGCAGTCGCCGATGTTTCATCAAGACCGACGTCCAGTGACATCGCGGGTTGGGCCACTCCACTATACGGGGAAGAGCACTGGTCCAGTTTCTCAGTCATCATATTGCCCACGCGTAGTCTCGCGGAATTAGGTAAGGGGTCGCATTTCAGTTCCAAAGTAGCGTCTATCGCGCCTAGTGCGTGCGACCATCCCTATTACGCGTCGGCCGAATCGGGCTGGGGGGCACTCGGGCTGTATCCTTGTCTGCACCTGTCTTTTCCAAATCGCGCCGTTTGGAAACAAGCCAAGTTGTCAGCACGAAGTATGCGACCTGCAACAAAACCGCGGCCACGATAGTCCAGCCCAAAGCCTGCCAGATCGACCCTGTGGCCATGTAGCTCCAGAACGCAACGATGCCCGACGTCGTGAGCATCCCAATCAGAAACTGCGGAAAATACATCGGGTTGAATACCGGAAGCAGAAGGTTAACAAAATGCTAATTTAGCAATTACTCAACTATGATGTCGAGTTTATTTTGATCAGAATTCTCGCCGCGCGAGTCGACTGATTGGGAATGACGACACAATGCGGTCGCGTCGGTGGGCTTAACTCAGCGCGAAATCGGCGAGTTCGTCGGCGGCTTCAATGACACCTTGCGCTGCTGCTCGCTCAAGCCAAACACGGCCGGCGACTGGGTCGTGCTCCCCGGCGACACCTTTGATGAGATATCGGCCGAGCATGAGTTGGGCCGGCGCATGTCCTCGCTCGGCGGCGGCGGCGAACCATTTCTGCGCGGCTTTGTGATCGAGTGATAGGCCCTGGCCAGCCTCGAACAATGCACCGATTGCGAACATGGCGCCGACGTGACCGGCGGCCGCGGCCTGCTTGAAAAGGTGCGCCGCAGGTACCGAAGAACTTTCGCCGCCGCGCCCGTTCAGCAGCATTTCCGCCAGAGCCGCCTGCGCGTCCGCCATGCCGGCATCGGCCGCTCGCTTGAACCACAAGCGGGCTTGCGCGAGATCGCTGGGCACACCGCGCCCGTCCTGAAGCATGCGTGCGTACATATACTGCGCCTGGGTGACGCCCTCGGCCGCGCGCCTCATCCATTGCGCCGCTCGCTCCTGGTCCTTGCCCACTCCGACCCCTTCGTTGAAGCAGAGGCCGAGGTTGAAGGCCGCTATCAAATCGCCGGACAAGGCCGCCACCTCGAACCAGCCGGCAACATCGGTACCGTCGTCGAGCTTACCGGCACCTTCGAGGACGAGGTTGGCGAGGTCGACTTGCGATTCCCGGTTGCCCCCTTTCGCAGCGGCGCGCAGCCAGCGCTTTCCTTCCTCGGCGTCCTGAGCCACCCCATTTCCCGACAGATAAAGCGAGCTCAAGGCGCGCGCGGCCGCCTGATGACCGGCTTCCGCGGCCCGCCGGTACCACGTCGCGGCTTCAGCGTAGTCAAGCTGAGGGCCCTTCACATGCCGTTCGCCAAGGCGATAGGCCGCGTCGAGATTTCCGGCCAGCGCGGCGCGGCGCATCCATGCCTCGCCGGCAACGGGATCCTGAACCGCCAGGCTGCCGTCGACCAGCCCCAACCCAAGCCGGAGCTGGGCCGATGCCAGACCCCGCTCCGCCGCGAGCTGATAGAGCTGCCTGGCGGCGTCGTGATCGACCGGTACGCCCACGCCGTGCTCGGTGAGCGCTGCCAGAAGATACATTGCCGTCGGCAAGCCCGCATCCGCCGCGCGCCGCACCTCGGCGGCAATCCTGCCCCTATCCTCGGGCCGCTTGCGCCTGGCGAGCGAGAGGGCAAAGCCAAGACATCCCTCCGGACAGCCCGCGGCCGCAGACTTCTCATACCAGACATGGGCTTCATCAAGATCACGCAGGTCCGCGGGACCTTTGCTCAGGACGTAGCCTAGAACCGCCTGCCCGGTTGCCGACCCTGCTTCGGCCGCCTTGCGGGCGAAGAGGAGTGCCATCGAGAAATCCGGCGCCTGTGAGGATTCCTGCTGGAACAGACTCTGCGAACTTTTGCCCTTCGCGTCGTCTTCCTGGCCTGCCAGCCCGGCCACGAACAGGGCGGCGAGAAGCGCCTGTGCGTCGGCGTTTCCGTGATCGGCTGCCCGCCGCAGCCAGCGCGCGCCCTCCGATAGGCTCGGCGGTACGCCCGAACCTTCGAGATAGCAGCGGGCGACGCGGTACTCCGCTTCCGGGATGTCGGCGCGAGCAGCGGTCGCCATAAGGTGGAAAGCTTGCGCGGCCTTTCCAGCTTCGGCAAGCTGGACCGCCCTGCGCAGCGCCAGCGCTGGACGCAATCCGGTCAGCCGATCCAGGATCGCCATCTCACGGCTCCCGCATCGCTTCCTGGCCTATCGGCAGCATCGCACCGAGAATGTATTTGAGGACCGTGCGGCGCCCTACCTTCACATCCGCGGTGACCGGCATGCCGGTACTGATCGCGAAGCCCGCGGGCACGCCATGCAGGGCGATGTCGTCGATCGAAATCTGCGTGCGATAGAACAGGTCTGCATCCGAGGGCAGCATGGCCAAAGAGCTGTTGGGGTCGCGCGCCTGTTCCCTGGCCGAGAAGGAGTCCGGGCTGACCGTGCGAACCGTTCCGTGCGCCAACCCATACTGCGAATAAGGAAACGTATCGAACTTGATCGCCACGGGATCGCCGACATGGACGAACCCGCTGCTGCGACCGATTATGTTCGTTTCGATCTCGAGCACCGCGTCGGCGGGCACCAGCGTGATCAACCGCTCCCCGGACTGCAGGACCGAGCCAACGGAGACCTTTGCCACAGACTGGACGGTGGCGTCGGCTTCGCTCCTCAGTTCCACCAGTTGCTTGCGCAGCTTCGCCTTGTTGAGCAGTTCGCGGGCGTCGGACATGCGCGAGTTGGCATCCGACAGGCTCTGCGAAACCTCGGCACGCCAGCTCTGGATGTAGCCGTCACGCTCGGCCGCGACCGCCGCCTGCTGGCGCTTGGCGGCCTCCGTCGTCTGATCGGCGTTGGTGAGCGAGCGCAACATTTCCGCCGAATTGTCCTCGGCAATGAGCGTGTTGAGACGGCTTCCAACCTGTCTTTCTTCGAGCTGCTTGCGCATCTGCTGGATCGATCCCGCGACGGCCAGCCGCGCCCGGTAGCCGTCGGCGTCGGACTGGGAGCGGGAGATAACGGAACTGAGCTCGTCGCTCTGCCGGTCAAAGCTTTCCAGCTTGGCGTCATAGACCGCCTTGCGGCGGTCGAAGATCGAGGACTGCAGCGTCCAGCTGGGGTCCAGTCCGTCATAGCTGAAGGGCTTTCCGTCGGACTCGGCCTTCAGGCGCGCCACCTCGGCTTCCAGCGTCGCGACCTGGGTAGCCAATGCCGTGAGATCGGCCGAGGCAAAGGTGGCGTCGAGACGGGCCAGCAACTGACCGGCTTTCACCTGCTGCCCTTCGCGCACCTCGATCGAGCGGACGATCGCCGTCTCCAGCGGTTGGACGATGATGTTGGGCGATTGCGAGACCACCAGGCCTCTCGTCGTGACGACTTGGTCAACCGGTATCAGCGCCGCGAGGGTGATCAGGGCAACGACCAGGCTCGAGATGATCCAGACAATGCTGCGCGCAACCCGGGGAATGGGCGCATTCGCGACTGCCGTCGACGGCCATTGGAATTCGAGAATGGCAGGCGCCGTCGGATCGCTCGCTTCCACGCGGCGCCGGCGGACAGGGAGGTTGGAGAAGGTGGTGCTGCTCATGGCCGCCCCGAACTCAAACGACGCGAGGCGGCACGGCCGCCAGGCGGCCATGTCGCCCATCGAGATGGCGGTTCTGCTGGAACCACAGCTGACGGTACAGCCCGCACCGCTCGAGCAGGATGGAGTGCGGCGCGACATCGAGAACCTTGCCCTGGTCCATGACCAGGATCTGATCGCATTCGGTGAGCGAGGCCAGCCGGTGCGAAACGATGACCATGGTGCGGCCGCTGGCGATCCGCATCAGGTTGGCGCTGACTACTGCCTCGCTTTCCGGGTCGAGCGCGCTGGTCGCCTCGTCGAGGATCAGGATGGTCGGATCGTGGATCAGCGCCCGCGCGATCGCCAGGCGCTGCTTTTGGCCGCCCGAAAGGTTGGGCGACCCTTCTTCGATGTATGTGTCGTAGCCATTCGGCATGCGTTCAATGAATTCCGCCGCGCCGGCAAGGTGGGCGGCGCGCATGGCGTCGGACAGCGTCAGGCCGGGCCGCCCGGCGATGATGTTGTCGCGGATCGAGCCGCGGAAGAGGAAATTGTCCTGCAGGACGACGCCAAGCCCCTGGCGAAGGTGACGAAGGTTGATTTCCTTGAGGTCGACGCCGTCGAGCTTGAGGAATCCGCTGTAGTCGCGATTGATCCCCTGCAAAAGGCGCGCAATCGTCGATTTGCCCGAACCGCTGCGCCCGACGATGCCGAACATCGAGCCTGCCGGGACCTCGAAGCTGACGCGGTCGAGCGCCGGAGTCTTGGTACCGATATAGCTGAAGGTCAGATCGCTGAAGGCGATATGGCCGACAAGTCTTGGCCGCAAGCCCGCGGAATTGGACGCGCTTTCCAGCGGTCGGTTGAGGACCGAGGCGGCCTCGCCGATCGCCGCCCCGACCTCCTCGTAGTCCTCGACCAGCCTTGCCAGGCCGACCAGCGGCTGGGCGACGCGTTGCGCGATCATCATGAAGGCGAACAGGCTGCCGACCATGTAGCCCGATCGGTCGTTCATCGCGAGATAGGCGCCGATCAGCATGGTGCCCAGCACCATGACACGCTCGATTGGCGTGACGAGGGTCTGCGGCCAATTCGCCAGTTGTCCGAAGGAGAGCCGTGCCTTGCCGGCTTCTGCCACCCGCTCGTCCCACAGCGCCTTGCGTTGCGGTTCGAGACCGAGCGCCTTGACGGTCTTGATGCCGACGACGGTCTCGCCGAGCGCGGCCGCCTTCCAGGTCTCCGCATCGACCACGCGCTGGTATCTTTGACGCAGCGGCGCAAGAAAGGTGAAGATGATGGCCATGATCACGCCGGCGCAGAAAAGCACCATCCAGGCCAACGTGGTGTTGATGTAGAACATCACCGGTACGAGCACGCACAGCGTGATCAGGTCCAGCAACGTGCTCAGCAGCTTGCCGGTGAGGAACTCGCGGATGCGGTAGACCTGCGCGAGGTGGTACATGGTCTCGCCGGCCGGATGGCGCTCGAAATAGTCGAGCGGCAGGCGCAGCAGCCGGCTGAAGATGTGCAGGTGCAGCTTGGTGTCCAGGCGGGCGCCGACGACGTTGATGATCATACGCCGCGCGTGGCCGAGCAGCGTCTCGTAGACGAAGACGACGGCGATCACCGCGGCCAGCAGCGCCAGGGTCGAGGTGCTGTTGAATTGGAGCACCTTGTTGACCACCGTCATGACGATGAGGGGCGGCAGAATGGTCAGGATGCTGAGCGTGAACGAGGCGGTGCCGATGTCGCGCAGCGGCCGGCTCTCGATCCGCACGAGATCGACCAGCCAGCGGAAGGTGAAGGGCGCGTCCGCCGCGATGTAGGACCGCGTCGGCCGCAACAGCACGGCCTCGCCCGACCACACCTGTAGCAGACGGAGCTCGTCGATGGGCACGCCTTGCGCATCGTCCGGCGCGTCGACACTCTTGAGGAAGACGATGTTCCGCTCGGCGCTGGCTCCCGTAAGCAGGGCCGCGCCGCCGTCGCTGAACAAAAGAACGACCGGCCCCGTCTGCTCGAAGCGCAGGAGATGCGACCAGCGGATGCGGACCGCGCGCGCCCACATGCCGCCGTCCTGCGCCCATTGGGAAAGATCGGCGGCGTTCGGAACCGGGCCGGCGCTCGCGGCCCTTAATTCGTTGGGGTCGAGCTCGACGCCGTGATAACGGGCGACCCGCAGCATCGCCTTGAGGCGCGGCGCAAGCTGGTCGAACTCGGCTGGCCCACCCGGAATCCGCGCCGCGTCGCTCTCTCGCGCGACCGTCCCGGTTGCATCCGCTTCCGTGCCGGCCTGGATCGCGATCAACTGGCCTTCGGCGTTCACAGGTACACTAGCCATCTACTTTTCTTCCGTCGCGAAGGCGAGCGTTCGAAACTGCCGAAACGGGCCGATCCCCCACCTCCTCCGGCAAGCTGCACTATACCCCGGACGGTCCGGCCGTGCGAGCCCCTTGCCCGACAGCCCCTCGCCCGCCGTGAACGGCGAGCATCCGGGTCGCCAAAGCGCTCGCCGCTTCCGTCCCGTGCGGAAACGACCAAGGCGCGGGACCCTGCGTTTCCGCAAGGCCCCGCGCCCTTTCCCCGCCTTCCAGCGGACCCTAAAGGGCCGCCGTCCGCTCAATCGTGCGGCTTCAGGATATTCTTCAAGGCATTCTTCAACGTATCGTCGGTCTGGCTGTATCCGGCGCCCTGCTTACCCTTGTCCGCAGTCAGGTCGGAGGCGGCACCGGACGGCTTGTTCTGGGTCTGACCCACACCCTTGACCGAACTGAGAATGTTCAAGAGATCGGTCGTCGCCGAACCGACCGCCAGGTTGACGAGCTGGCGGAACGAGCCATGGCCGTCATTGCCACCGCCGGACGAAGCCGATTGCAGGAACTGCGTGGTGTCCTTGAGTCCCAGCGAACTGGCGGTGACGGTGGCGTTGTTACCGCCTCCGTTTCCGTTGCCCTGACCACCGGCGGAGTTACCCTGTCCCTGGTGGATTCCGTTATCGCCATTGTTATGGTCGCCGGAATTACCCGGTGCAGGCTGTTCCCCGTTGCCGTGGCCATTGTTGGCATGGCTACCGGTTTCACCGCCTGAACCAGTTCCTCCCGTCGGCCCCGTCGGACCCGGCGAGCCTGTCGCACCGGTGCCACCTGTCGCTCCGGTCGAACCAGTTGCACCCGTAGATCCGGTTGCCCCGGTAGAGCCGGTCGCACCCGTTGCACCCGTCGCGCCAGTCGAGCCCGTGGCGCCAGTCGAGCCAGTCGCACCAGTCGAACCTGTGGCCCCTGTATCGCCGGTCGCACCTGTGGCTCCGGTTGCCCCGGTAGCACCAGTCGCGCCGGTCGAGCCCGTTGCCCCGGTCGAGCCAGTCGCACCAGTCGAACCTGTGGCTCCTGTACCACCGGTCGCGCCCGTGGCTCCGGTTGCGCCAGTCGCCCCGGTCGAGCCAGTCGCCCCGGTCGAGCCAGTCGCCCCGGTCGAACCTGTAGCTCCGGTTGCACCTGTTGCTCCGGTGGCGCCTGTCGCACCAGTGGCTCCAGTTGCTCCGGTTGCGCCAGTCGAGCCCGTTGCTCCGGTCGAGCCAGTCGCGCCAGTCGAACCTGTGGCTCCTGTACCACCGGTCGCACCTGTAGCTCCGGTTGCTCCAGTTGAGCCCGTGGCGCCAGTGGCACCGGTCGCTCCCGTTGCCCCAGTCGAACCCGTTGCGCCGGTGTCACCCGTCGCGCCAGTTGCACCGGTCGCGCCTGTGGCTCCGGTTGCGCCAGTCGCGCCGGTCGAGCCCGTTGCACCGGTCGAGCCAGTCGAACCCGTGGCTCCTGTATCACCGGTCGCACCCGTGGTTCCGGTCGCGCCTGTTGCTCCGGTGGCGCCTGTCGCGCCGGTTGCACCGGTCGCGCCTGTGGCTCCGGTCGCGCCAGTCGCCCCGGTCGAGCCGGTCGCCCCGGTCGAACCTGTAGCTCCGGTCGCACCTGTTGCTCCGGTCGCGCCTGTCGCACCAGTCGAACCCGTTGCTCCGGTCGAGCCAGTCGCACCAGTCGAACCTGTGGCTCCTGTATCACCGGTCGCACCTGTGGCTCCGGTAGCACCAGTCGAGCCGGTTGTGCCGGTCGAGCCAGTCGCACCTGTGGCGCCAGTCGCACCTGTGGCGCCAGTCGAGCCGGTTGCTCCGGTCGCGCCAGTTGCACCGGTCGCGCCTGTGGCACCAGTCGAACCTGTGGCTCCTGTATCACCGGTCGCGCCTGTGGCTCCGGTTGCGCCCGTTGCACCGGTCGCGCCAGTCGCCCCGGTCGAGCCGGTCGCCCCGGTCGAACCTGTAGCTCCGGTCGCGCCAGTCGCACCCGTTGCTCCGGTCGAGCCAGTCGCACCAGTCGAACCTGTGGCTCCTGTATCACCGGTCGCGCCTGTGGCTCCGGTTGCGCCAGTAGCACCAGTCGAGCCCGTCGCACCGGTCGAGCCAGTCGAACCCGTGGCTCCTGTATCACCGGTCGCACCCGTGGTTCCAGTCGCGCCGGTTGCACCTGTTGCTCCAGTGGCGCCAGTCGCACCTGTTGCTCCGGTGGCGCCAGTCGAGCCCGTTGCTCCGGTCGAGCCAGTCGCACCAGTCGAACCTGTGGCTCCTGTATCACCGGTCGCACCTGTGGCACCAGTCGAGCCGGTTGCGCCGGTCGAGCCAGTCGCACCTGTGGCGCCAGTTGCACCAGTATCACCGGTCGCACCTGTGGCTCCGGTCGCCCCGGTAGCACCTGTGGCTCCGGTCGCGCCAGTCGAGCCCGTTGCACCAGTATCTCCAGTGGCACCTGTGGCCCCGGTCGCGCCGGTTGCGCCGGTCGCACCAGTCGAACCGGTTGCACCGGTCGAGCCAGTCGCACCAGTCGAACCTGTGGCTCCTGTATCACCGGTCGCGCCTGTGGCTCCGGTTGCGCCAGTAGCACCAGTGGCTCCGGTCGCGCCAGTCGAGCCCGTTGCGCCAGTATCTCCAGTGGCACCTGTGGCCCCGGTCGCGCCGGTTGCGCCGGTCGCACCAGTCGAACCGGTTGCTCCGGTCGAGCCAGTCGCACCAGTCGAACCTGTGGCTCCTGTATCACCGGTCGCGCCTGTGGCTCCGGTTGCGCCAGTAGCACCAGTGGCTCCGGTCGCGCCAGTCGAGCCCGTTGCGCCAGTATCTCCAGTGGCACCTGTGGCCCCGGTCGCGCCGGTTGCGCCGGTCGCACCAGTCGAACCGGTTGCACCGGTCGAGCCAGTCGCACCAGTCGAACCTGTGGCTCCTGTATCACCGGTCGCACCTGTGGCGCCTGTCGCGCCAGTCGCACCCGTTGCTCCGGTCGAGCCAGTCGAACCTGTGGCTCCTGTATCACCGGTCGCACCCGTGGCTCCGGTGGCCCCGGTAGCACCTGTGGCTCCGGTCGCGCCAGTCGAGCCCGTTGCACCAGTATCTCCAGTGGCACCTGTGGCCCCGGTCGCGCCGGTTGCGCCGGTCGCACCAGTCGAACCGGTTGCACCGGTCGAGCCAGTCGCACCAGTCGAACCTGTGGCTCCTGTATCACCGGTCGCACCTGTGGCGCCTGTCGCGCCAGTCGCACCCGTTGCTCCGGTCGAGCCAGTCGAACCTGTGGCTCCTGTATCACCGGTCGCACCCGTGGCTCCGGTGGCTCCGGTCGAGCCAGTTGCACCTGTCGAGCCAGTGGCGCCAGTCGAGCCAGTCGCCCCGGTATCGCCCGTCGCGCCTGTGGATCCCGTAGCACCGGTCGCACCTGTGGCGCCTGTCGCGCCAGTCGCACCAGTCGAACCTGTGGCTCCTGTATCACCGGTCGCACCCGTGGCTCCGGTGGCTCCGGTCGAGCCAGTTGCACCTGTCGAGCCAGTGGCGCCAGTCGAACCAGTCGCCCCGGTATCGCCCGTCGCGCCTGTGGATCCGGTAGCACCGGTCGCACCAGTTGCTCCGGTCGAGCCTGTCGCTCCGGTATCCCCGGTTGCACCTGTGGCGCCGGTTGAGCCGGTGGCGCCGGTTGAGCCGGTGGCTCCAGTATCCCCGGTTGCACCTGTGGCGCCGGTTGAGCCGGTGGCGCCGGTTGAGCCGGTGGCTCCAGTCGAGCCTGTGGCCCCGGTAGCACCCGTCGCGCCTATGGAACCCGTCGCACCGGTATCGCCCGTTGCGCCGGTCGAGCCAGTTGCGCCCGTGTCGCCCGTCGCACCCGTGGCTCCGGTCGCTCCAGTTGAGCCGGTCGCACCCGTAGCCCCGGTACCGCCTGTTGTTCCGGTTGAGCCGGTAGAACCAGTTGATCCAGTCGCTCCAGTGTCACCCGTGGCGCCGGTGGAGCCCGTTGCTCCGGTATCGCCGGTCGCACCCGTGGCTCCGGTTGCCCCCGTAGCACCGGTCCCACCAGAAGCGCCCGTAGCGCCTGTCGCACCGGTGGCTCCGGTTGTACCCGTGGCGCCCGTAGCACCTGTGGCGCCCGTCCCACCGGAAGCGCCCGTTGCACCTGTGGCACCGGTCCCACCAGACGCGCCCGTGGCACCTGTCGCGCCGGTGGCTCCGGTCGCACCTGTTGGGCCGGTTGGGCCCGGGGTCCCGGCACTCGCAACGCTTACAAGGCCGCCAGTAAAGTGATCGCCATCATTGCCCGAGCCGCCGACGCTATTGATAGGCGTGGTTGTGAAATTATAAGTCGGAGGATTAGTAGCAGGAACAACAGGAGTAAGCGTCCCGTATAAGTGGAAGCCAGAGTCGTAAATGAGGTAAGTGTGAGTAGTATCTGGAACTGTTACAGTTATCGAGAATTTCGGAGCGGCACTATTGGCCGCTGATGGAAGTTGAAAGCTACCAACGAGTGTGTCGTCAGTGGTGGGAACCGTACCATTCGTATCGACCAGGTAGTATGTGTTAATATTATTACTTGAACCAGAATCTACAGTGCCAGTAAGTGTCAGATCACCCGCTGCAAGCACGCCGGTGTAACTCGCCACCCCATCTGTGGTCAGCGGCGGCAAGGGTGTGGACGCGCGAGCAGATATCTCCCACGCGCCGCCCAGGGCGGCTGCGCCAACAAGCGACCGAGACGCGCAGACGTCCGCGCCCACCACTTTTTCCAGCGCGTCTATGAAAGCTTCGCCAGCATTGCCCGACGCCGTCTGGCAGCTCCACAGCCGCAGCCCGCCATCCAAGGCAAGCGCCCTGCCGATCGCGGCGAAATCCTCGGCCGTCTCTTTCAAAGTGGCGGCTGACCACTCTCCTGCTGCAAATTGAACCCGACCCGCTGCGCCGTGCGCGATAATGTGCACCGCGTCGAGGCCTCTGTGCCCTGTGAGCGCGGCAGCGATCTGCTGCGCCGCCGGTCGGCGGTCATCCAGCACGAATGCCCGCACTTCGGGCCTCAGGTTGCCAAGAACCGTCTCAAGGTTGGAGACTGAAGAATCCACAAAGAGAATTTCAGAGGCACGGGCCATGACTGGCTCCTGTTGGCTTCGAATTCAATTCAACGGCAAATCGCCTACCGGCCTGGCCGATGAGCGACGGGGCAAGCAAGTTGGGGAGGGATCATCTTCCCGACGGCCCGACGGCGCCGTCGGGACTGTCAACTGTTGGGATCTCTACGCGGAGGAAGCTGGCGGCCTGGAAATTCCCGCCATCGTCAAACGTGCCAATCGCATATGAGCCGGCGGTGCTTGGGACCTTGACCGTGAGAGCGACAGCGAGGCTTCGTTTGACGGCTTTAGGAAGAACGACCTGACCAACGATCGAGCTCTTTGACGTGTCCAGAATGAAGTAAGTTACATTTTCAGACGCGTCACCGATGGGCAAAACGCCCCTGACCGTGACTTCCATAACCGCAAATCCCGCAGTGTAGCTCATCATGTCCTCCAATCGGCGGCGGCTGCGCCGCTGCCTCTCTCGTCTGGTGCTTTCAGGTTTCAGTCAGGGCCGAACGCCCGCGACCGGACCAGGCGGGCCGCGGCGGCAGGCATTGGGAATCGTCGAATTCCAGCAAGAAAGCGTCGCGATCCCAGGGCCGCGCCGCGGCATGAACGGCATCGGCCGCCATGCGGCCTTTGCGAGCAAAAATATTCGGACAAGCGAGGGATAAGTCGGAGCGGGGAACTCCGTGGGTTCTACCCTGCTCTGAAGGCAGCAACACTCGAACCACTGTCGACTCCATCACGCCTGTCGCGACTTCTCGGCGACGACCAACGAGGGAACCGACTACTTGCGAGGAAAAAACAAATCAGGAACCATCGGCCTTTTGTTCAAAAGGCCGATGTCAAACGACAGCACACTGGCACGCCACCAGAACACTACGCCCTCAAGCACGAAAGTGGCTTGCGTCCCCGATCCTCTCCTAGTTCGCAGACATCCGCAAACAGCGGCCCTTCGCTCGATCTGCGTCCACCCTCAGTTGCATTAGCTATTAGTAAATTCGAAAATTATAGACTTGTAAATGGGTTAGTTAACAATTTATGAATTGGAACCGTTGTTGATGAGCTCGTGAGTTGGCAGAGACACGACTGGCTTCTGTCCGAATGTCTTTGTAAATTCGGGGCTTAAGGTTGAAATGGATCATCACGAAAATTTTTGCGATGCGGCCGGGGTTTGATAGGCAGTTCAGGCTGTGCGGCCGAAGTTCCGCGCCCTTGCGGTCAAGCAGGCGCTGGCTATCATGAGTGAAGCCAAGGCATTCTGCGCGCAGCGATGCTGGAACCAACGCGAGAAAGCCAGACCATCTTGCGCGGGACCAGGCAACCAGCCAGCATGGCGGAGCGCGCAAGGGCATGGCGGCTGATGACTCTTCCTTCGGGCCTGTTGCGCTTCCAGGAGCCAGGGCAGCGCCATCACGACCGCACGCAATCATCCGGGGAGCAAACGGCCGGCCCATGAGATATGGCAAGCGCGTCTGTCTCAACATGATCGTCAAGAACGAGATGGCGAACCTGCAGCGCTGTCTCGGAGCAGTCGCCGACCATATCGACTGCTGGGTCATCGGTGATACCGGGTCGACCGACGGTACCCAGGATTTCATCCGATCGTTCTTCTCGGCCCGCAATTTGCAGGGCGAGCTGCACGAGTTCCCGTTCCACAATTTCGAGCAGGCGCGCAACGAGGCGCTCGACCGCGCCTACGCCTCGCCGCTCGACTTCGACTACCTGCTCTTCGACGATGCCGACATGGAACTGGTGGTCGAGGACAAGAGCTTCCGCGAAGGGCTGACGGCGCCGGGTTACAGGTTGCTGCAGCGCAGTTCGGTCCTCGCCTATTGGAACACGCGCCTGGTAAGGCGCGACGCCGGGGCGCGCTATCACGGCGTGACCCACGAATATCTCGACGTTCCGGGCGGCGTCAGCGAACTCGCCGGCATCTGGTACAAGGACCATGCCAGCGGCTCCAACCGCGCCGACAAGTTCGAGCGCGACGCGAGGCTCCTCCTGGAGGCGCTGGAAAAGGACCCCGACAATCACCGCTCCTGGTTCTACCTGGCGCAGTCCTACCGGGACGCCGGACGGACGGCGGAAGCAGCGGTCGCCTATGCCAAGCGCGCCGCCATGGGTGGATGGGACGAAGAGGCATGGAACGCCCGCCTGCAGCAGGCGCGCTGCCTACGCAAACTCGGCGACGAGGAAGGCTTCATCTGCCAGGCGCTGGCGGCCTTCAACCAGCGCCCGCAGCGCGCCGAGCCGCTCTATGACCTTGCTCGTTACTATCGTGAGAAAGGCATGAACGAGGCGAGCATCCTGTTTTCGGAGCTGGGGCTTTCAAACAAGCGGCCGGAGCAGGATATCCTGTTCATCGAGGACCAGATCTACACCTCGGGCCTGCGCGAGGAATTTGCGATCGCGGCAAACTACGCCCCCGATCCCGCGCGCAAGGACCGCGGCTTCGCCGCCTGCAACTGGCTGGCGCTCAACCGCGACATCGGCGACGGCCCGAGGGACCTGGCCTGGTCAAACCTGTTCTATTATGTCCAGCCGGCCAAGACGATGATGCCGTCCTTCAGCGCCCGCCCAGTCGAATTCACGGCGCCGGATGGCTACCGGCCGTCGAACCCATCGGTGGCTCGTCGGAACGATCAGATCATTCTCCTCCAGCGGGCGGTGAACTACTCGCTCGCCGAGGACAACCTCCAATACCATACGCCGGGCGAGGCATCCGTCCATACGCGCAACTTCCTGCTCCGATTGGACGATGACCTGGGTGTCCAGTCCGCCAGCGAGATTTTACCGCCACTCGATTTGCCGGCACCGTCCAACGATCGCGTGCTTGGGTTCGAGGACATGCGCCCGTTCGTCTGGCGCGATCAGCTTTGGGGCGTCTCTTGCATGCGAGAGCTCACGCCGGAAGGTTGGTGCGAGCAGATTATCGCCCGCATCGACGAAGGCGGCCCCTGCCGGCTGACCGACTGGCGCGTGCTTCGTCCGACCGGACCGCGCGTGCATGAAAAGAACTGGATGCCGTTGGTGAAGCCCGGCGCGGCGACGGCGGACGAAACGCTGCAGTTCGTCTACCTTTGCGATCCCACAAGGATACTGGA
Organism: Mesorhizobium sp. B1-1-8; assembly: GCF_006442795.2. Taxonomy (NCBI): domain Bacteria; kingdom Pseudomonadati; phylum Pseudomonadota; class Alphaproteobacteria; order Hyphomicrobiales; family Phyllobacteriaceae; genus Mesorhizobium; species Mesorhizobium sp. B1-1-8. The sequence goes on along the minus strand of NZ_CP083956.1, from coordinate 2,245,425 downwards.
CGAACAGGCCGGCACCCTCAGCGAAACCACGCCCGCGATTGCCGCCCAACGATTCCGGGGCGGCAGCCAAGCGATCGAATTCGCCGATGGGCGGCTCGCCTTGATCCATGAGGTGCAATGGAGGGCCGCGGAAAGCCGGCGCTACTACCTGCATCGGTTCGTCTGGTTCGACGAGCAGAATTCGCTTCGCAAAGTAAGTCGCCCCTTCTTCTTCACCAAAAAAGGCGTCGAATTCGCCGCAGGCTTGGCCTGGCACCCCGATGAACGGCGACTGCTGATTTCCTACAGCGTTGCCGACTGCGAATCCTGGCTCGCGACCGTCGACGCGGCGGACGTCGAGGCCTTGCTGGAAGATGTGGATCGGCTGCAATCCGGCCTGCCGGAGGTGGGCACTGATTTGAGGCCAGCGACCGCGGCGTCCAAAGTCCCCCCGGGGCAAGCTGGCATGCCCAATCGTGCCGGCAACCCGGCGGCCGCCGACAAGCGCGAGGTACCGATCCGACAATCCTCGGGTTCTGCCAACGGGAAATCGACGGATGAGATCTTTCACGAGATGGCGCCATTCCTGCGCGACGTCTCCTCGCCGCGACAGCGCCGCGATGAATCCCGGGAATTCGATGCGCGGATCACGACTTTGCTGGACACCGACGATGCCACGCTTGCGCAGATCAATTGCTTTTATGAAGTTACGTCGGAAAAGGCCGAGCACCGGACCTTGATTGCAGCCGTGACATCGATGCGGGCCGCGGGCCATCCGGTACGTATTTGGAGCTATGCGCCGAAGAAGCTCGAATTTCTGCTCCAACATGGCATCGACGTTCGAAACGCCGAGGACGTCATGCCGCGGCCCTTGTTCGAGCGGATCGTGGCCGGCTCCGAGATCCGCTACTTCAGCGACGTCTTCCGCTACGCGGTGCTTTATGAGCATGGCGGGCTATGGATGGATACCGACATCATCCTGCTGCGGCCCTTCCCGTTCCGGGGCGATCATTTCTTCAACCTGCAATGGCGCGGATCGCACAAGGGCCATTTCATCTGCGGCAACGTCATTCATGCCAAGCCTTACAGCCGGCACATGCGAGCCCTCTACGAAATGTCGATCGAGCGTTTCCATGCCGGCCATGGCAAGGATTTCGGCGATGTCGGTCCCAAGCTTCTGTCCGACTATATCGCATCGGACGCCGGCGCCGAATTGCGCGATCAGGTCTTCAGCCCGATGTTCTTCAACGCGATCGACTGGATGGAAATCGACAGGTTTGAAAAGCCGATAACGGAATTGGCCGACTACCTGAACGACGAGCGCGCGTTCGGCGTTCATCTGTGGACGGCGCGTAATGCAGCCAGCCCCGACGAAAAAAACGCTCCTTTCATCTCGCAATTAATCAGCCCGCTGGAGGGCTTTCCCGCCCTCACGAGCCTTGCCGACCGGTTCAACACCGACAAGAACCGGCACACCGGCAACCGCCATTGCTATGCCAGGATCTACGATCGGCTGCTGTCGGCGCGACGGTTGTCCATGCGGCGTTTGATGGAGATCGGCCTTTGCCGCGGATTGGCGGAAGGCAATCAGGCCGAGACACCATCCGTCTCGCTATGGCGGAGCTATTTCCCGTTCTGCCAGGTGATCGGCGTCGACCTGACGGATTTTTCGCGGCTCAATAACGACCGGTTCAAGTCCTTCGTCTGCGACCAGTCCAAGGTGGAGGATCTCCGCCGGGTCGTGGCGACGATCGAACCGGGCTCGCTCGATATCATCATCGACGATGGCAGTCACGCATCCTTCGACGAGCAACTCACATTGCGGGAGTTCTTCCCGCTGCTGGCCGACGGCGGATGGTACTTCATCGAGGATCTCGACTGGCAGCCGCCCGGCGAGGATGCCGCCAAGATCACGCTGACCAAGACATTGTTGCGCCAGATCAAGGACCACGGGGCGGCGAGCTCGATCGATCCGCTCGGTGTCGGCGCGCTCGCGGAACAGTTCGCCGAAATCCTGTTCTTCGACAGCCATTATGAGCTCAACCGGGCAAGGTTGCTCGGTGGATTGGTGGCCATTCGCAAGCGCGTCAGATCAGGCGTGTCGGGATAGGACTTCACCGGGCGAGGAAGCCGTCTTGAAGGTTGCAGTCTACACCATCGCCTTGAACGAAGCTGCCAACGCCGAGCGCTGGGCCAGTTCGGCCGCCGATGCCGACTACCGCATCGTAGCCGATACCGGTAGCACGGATGATACGGTGGAGCGGCTGATCGCGGCTGGTGTCATCGTGCACCAGATCGCGGTCCGTCCGTGGCGTTTCGACACCGCTCGCAATGCCGCAATGGCGTTGATCCCGCCCGACGTCGATGTCTGCTGCACCATGGACATGGACCGGTTTCTCGAACCAGGCTGGCGCGCCAAGCTCGAAACGGCCTGGGGCGCTGACACGACAGCGCTTTTTTGCCGCGTATCCTATCGGTCGAGCGTCGACCACCCCGTCGAGTTGCGCGGCTGGCAAGCCAAGAACTTTCATCACCGGTGGGGATACCGGTTCCGTCGGCCCGTCCACGAGGCTCTGTTGTTCAGCGGAGAAAGGGAGGTGGCCGCCAGCCGCGACGATATCGTCATGTACGAAGTACAGGATCATTCCAAGCCCACGCGAAGCAGCTATCTGCCCCTGATGGAAGTAGCTAACCGGGAAGACCCTGACGACGGGCAAATCTGCTTCTGGCTCGCGCGGGACCTGATGTGGGCCGATCAGCACGAGCGGGCTGTAGAGCTGCTCAAGCACTATCTTTCGCTGCCCACGAGCGCCTGGGGCGAGGAACGTTCCGAAGCCCTGCGCTACATCGCCCGAATGCAACCGCAGGACAAATTGCTCTGGCTCGACAAAGCGAGGATCGAAGCGCCCCATCGCAGGGAGATCTGGCTCGACCTTGCCGAGGAGTTCCACGGCAAGGCCGACTGGCTCAACCTGTTCTGGGCCGCCGGCAATGGAATCGAGAAAACACGCCGCACCAACAGCTACCTCGACGATTTGAGCTGCTGGGGTTTCCGGCTGTATGATCTCGGGGCGATTGCATCTTGGCATCTGAACGCCATGGACCGAGCGGTGGAGTGGGGACAGAAGGCGCTCGAGCTGGACCAAAACAACCAGCGCCTCAAGGACAATCTGGATTTCTTCGTTCGGCGGCGGGAAGAGGTGCGGCTGCAAAAATGACCGAGTTCCCCAAGTTTTTGCGCGCACGACTGTTTACGGCCTTCGGCACGGTATTCTTTGTCGATCCCGCCACCGGCGAGTTGCGGCACGGTGCCGTCGAGGTCAGTCCAGCGAACGCATATTTCGAATCCGAAGATGGTTCCGCTGGCGGCTATAGGCAGGGCCGGTTGGTCTATGTCGCCGACGGCTCGCCCGAGCCGATCCATTGCTACCCCGACATTTGCCTGACGACCTCGCAGTCGCGGCATCAAGATCGATCGGATGGCGCCACGACTCTAGAATTGATCCCTCTTGAACGTGGCCTGCTTACACTGAAATCCGGCGACCTTTTCCTGTCCGCGATACCGGATGGCAGGGTGATGCACCGGGCTTCCATTTGCAGCACATGGGAATTGTTCATTGCATCCGAAAGCTGGTGCACCAACAGCCTCGGGCTTGCGCTGAATGGCGCCTGGCGCCGCGACGAGGCTGCTTTCAACAAAGGCAATATCGCGAGGCACATCGTTGATCCCTTGACCCGGATGAAATCAGTTCGCCAGCCGCAGGCCAAGAAGATCTTGATCTACGGCTACACCAAGTGGTCGCACGGCCGCGTCTACTACGATCTGTGCAGGCATCTGCATGATCGAGGCTACCTAGTCGACATACTCGATTGGCAGCAGAATCACGTCGAATATGCCCGAGAGCTGTTTCCGTACTACGACTTCGTCATCTCAGCCCTGGACGGAATCTCCACACTGGTGGACACGTACGACGTGCCCTTCGATAAAATCATAGCCATTTCGCATCACGAATTCGACATGCGGATGCTGATCGAGCAGAAGGGCATCGAAGTCTTCGAAAGATTCGCCAATTACGGTGTGGTGAGTGAATCTCTTTACTCGGCATCAGCGATGCGCGGCATTGCTCGATCTCCGATGGTAGCACCGCTCGGTGTTGACTCCCTCTCCTTTTTTTCAACCTTACCCGAGCGCTTGGCGACAGTCGGCTATACGACCTCCCTGTCTGTGACGACTTATGGCGTCGAGTGGAAGCGCGGTGAGCTCGCCGAAACGGCTGTAAGAGAAGCCGGTTTAGTATTCAAGGTAGCCGGCTCCACGGCCAATCAGATCTCATTCCACGACATGCCGGATTTCTACCGAGGCGTCGACGCGGTGCTGTCATCTTCCGTTAATGAATCCGGCCCGCTATCGGTGCTTGAAGGAGCAGCCGCAGGAAGGCTCGTGATAGGAACGCCTGTAGGCCATTTCCCCTTGAAGGCCTATCACGGCGCGGGACTCGTCGCGCCGATAGAGCCCAAAAAATTCGTCGCTTTCGCCAGCTATGTCCTACGTTATTATAGGGATAACCCCGCGGCTTTCGTCGATAAGTGTCGAGCAACGAGAGAGGCCGCACTCAAATTCGACTGGAGCTACTTTATCGATGATTGGATACAACTGATAGAGCAACCCGGACAATCCGGGCATTCAGCGGACTTTGACAATCGTTGGTTTGAGCGTGGAATTTTTGGGACCATTCGCCCGAAACCCGAGTCCGCCCAAGCCGATCGCACTGTCGAGCCGCCGAAAATTTACCTCATAAACCTAGATAAGAGCATCGGTCGCCTTTCTCACTATATGGAAAATAATCCACACCTTTCTAACGGTACTGTAAGAGTTTCTGCAATTGAAGGTGCCTCCGTTGATAGATCAAAGTTGGTCAGGGACGGAACCATCGCCGAAGACTGCACTTATCGGCCTGGTTCATTGGGATGTGCACTGTCGCATATAAGCTTGTGGAAATTCGCTATATCTGAGAATAGGCCGATAACAATTTTCGAAGACGATGTTTACGCCTCAGTTGACTTTTTTAGAGAATCCGCGCTTTTAACTTCTAAGGCACCTGCTGACTGGGATCTAATAAAATGGGGATTTATATTCGATCCTTTATTCCTCTGGCTGGATATGGGCTTCTCTAAGGCGAAACTAGAGTTTTATGAACGCCAAGCTAGCAAACATCCGCGGCAGTTTCAAACTGACTCCTATTCTAGATCACTTTTCAGGATAGCTCATTCATTTGGTCTTCAGGCATACACGATAACGCCTCGCGGAGCACGAATACTGCTTGAGAAGTGTTTGCCATTGCAGAAGAGGCTAATCCCATTTCCCGGAACTGGTGTGGTTCTAGAAGACACCGGCATCGACTGCGCGATGTGTGCGGCGTACAGCTCAATGCAAGCTTTTGTTTGCGTTCCACCGCTCGTTATCCCAGACGATACACAACCATCTGATCGGGTTATAGCAGATCACTCATCGTGACTATGTACTAATCGGCAGTGATCTTGTGAGAAGCCGTATCTAAAGACGACCGCGCTTCGTTTTTGCAAAACAGGAGCAATATTCCCAATTTGTTTCGAATGGATATCCGGTCATTTGTATGGATTAACTTCCAGAACACCACAAATTGCCGATAGCTTTCTCTTAGCCTTCTCCGACAATGCGACTAGTTTGTCTCGTCGTTTTAAAAAGAGCGCGTCAAATTCGACGGCATCGCCGTCAAAGTGTGGAACCTGCCCGATATTTCGCAACACGAAGCCCCAATCCCACAACAAACCGACGATATCGCCAATTAGCCTTTGGCCGCGATATATCGGAACGAAATGGGTCTCAAGTTCTATCGCCAGGCACCCTTCCAGAAGAGACCCCATACCGATCAGGACTTCGTACTCGAGACCTTGGACATCTATTTTTATGAAATCCGGCTTGGGAACACTGTCGATGCGGAATAATTCATCATATCGAACGCACTCAACCTCCTCGGTCATGATCGTGTTGAATAAGGGGCCTATCGAATAGTGCTGCAAGATTTCTAAATTGGGTTCCCGCAGGGACGAGCAATCGGATGCGGCGGCAACGTGCAATTTCCGCTTACTGGAAATGTCGGCCAAGGCTTTCTCTACGACCTTCGCGCCAGGGATCCTGCAGAGGGTTTCCCTAACCGCTGCCGCTTCGGAAGCTATCGGCTCAAATACGATCGGTGTAATCTGATCGGCCTTCAGCATCCACTTCGTCTGCAAGCCGCCCTGCCCTCCGACATCGACAAGCGTGATGCGGTCCTCCGGCGATATCTGCGACAACTCAGCAGTCGCATCAAAGGTTTCGACGGTGATACTCGCCAGAGCGAATTGGTCGTGCCCGGTTCCCGCATAGACAGGGTGGCCGCTATCGGAACAGCCTATAGAGATTGTAGGGTGGCAGTTGAGGAATGTGACCTCAATGTCGAGCAAGCCACTCTCGCGGGTGTGGACGGATATTTTGCGGCTGATTCCTTGGTCAACCACGGTTCCTCGTGCATCTATTTCCGCGACGTTCAAGTTGCCGAAATGGTGGATATAAAAGTTCGTCGAGGCGGTCGGACGAAACTTAACGAGGCATCTAATCGTAACTATTCGAAAGACGAATTCCGGACCATGCAATCTCAGGAGGTGATAGCTTGGTCGGTCTGAATCCGAGACCACGAATGATCCGTCCTCGATTCGAACCGACATCTCGTGGGCCACCTGCCAAGTTGACAGGCTGTCACCAACAAAGGTCCTGGAATAAATCGCTCCTGTCACTGTCCGGCCCCCCTAGTGACTTGCGAGCGGTGCTCATTTCTTTTTTTCTCTTTGAGACCCGCGTGCCGAAATGATAGCTCAATCCCGTGCAAGCAGCTAGCGGAAGAGTAGTGCACCGACGCAGGTTCATCCTATCGGCATGCTGTGTGGTGGCAGCAGGTCCAACCTTTTCATCGCCTTTGCGTTGGGTTGGTTTGGACAAAGGCTTTCTCACCATGCCGAAGCGCGCTTCTTCGATCTCTTCTCCCACCACCCTCCTGACCGCCCCCATCGAGCTCGCCGGTGATTGGGGCCGTATGCTTGCCCATTCCGCGGATCTGGTCGTGGAACGCATGCGCCAGGCCTGCCTGGATGATGTCCGCCTCGTCTCCGATCGCCAGCCCGCGCGGCTTCGCGTCGATGAGCACAGATCCGGTCCACCGGCCGTCTGGCTGCACCCGGACGGCAGCAGCATGGCGTGGATCATCATCGACATCGGTGAACGCGACTGGTCGAAGCTTGCCTACCAGTTCGGCCATGAGCTGGGCCATGTGCTTGCCAACAGCTGGCAGGCGGACGCCAAGCCCGCGGCACCTTGCCAATGGCTTGAGGAAGCGATGGTGGAGGCCTTTTCGCTGCGCGGCCTGGGTCGCCTGGCGAAAGACTGGAAGGAGGACCCGCCCTTCGCCGGCGACAACGCCTTTGGCGATGCGATTGCCGCCTATCGCGAGAACATAGTCAAGCGCTATGCCTCGCTCGCTGACAGCCAGGGGCTCACCCGGGATGCCGCGGCGTGGTTCGCCGGTCACCGAAGCGAAATCGAAATTCCAAGTCTCAATCCCTTCGCACAAGCAATGTCGGGGACCATTCTGGCGGAATATGAGCGGGCGCCAGGTTGCATCGAGGCGCTCGGCGCGCTCAACCGCTGGCCAGGGCGCAGCGGCGTTCCAGCCGACGAATATCTTCAGCTATGGCAACGGAGCTGCGCCGAGTTGCACGCATCGCCGCAACTGCCCCTACGCTTGGCTGACCTTTTGCGCATTCCGCTTCGGCGCAAGTGAAAGTGCGCGCTCGGTAAAGTCAAAGGCGGCCGTCGTGGTCATCTATAGCAGGCACTGTCGGCGATCGGTGTCGCACAGGCAGTCCTCTCTCACAATCGCAGTTCCGGAAGCAGAACGGACTCGGACTGAATGTCCGCGTCGCGAGCCCTTTGAGACGTTGGGTGCGCGATTTGAACGCCTCTGAGCAAGCGACAAACCATACCTTTCGCACGTCGTTGCCGCCAATCACGGATCGTAGCAAGGTCTTTCGAGACTGGCGGTCTTGAGCTACGTGTGACAGGTGTCATTAACGAGAAGCAGAAAATGGACGAACAGGTCCAAAATCATTTCCTTCAAACTCGGTGACTTTATCCGACAACGTTCAATTTAACTTCGAAGAGCTGATCGTAAGCCATTGATATATAATAAATTTAGCGAACCCGGAGGGACTTTGTAAATGCCGCAAAATCGATCAGTTATGATTGAGTTGGACAGTAAACCATTCGAATCCTTGCGCATATTTTTCGATATGTCTGTCCCACCAAAGCTCCAGACCCAAAGCGCCCTTCCATACGTCGTGCCGAGACCGCAAGCATCACTTCACTCCGGATCAACCTGACTGCTTCAACTCCTCTTGGTCCACCGGCAGCTTGCGCATCCGCTTTCCCGTGGCTGCGAAGATCGCGTTGGTCGCGGCCGGCACGATAGCCGAGGTTCCGGCCTCGCCCATGCCGCCTGGGGCCTCCGAGCTTGGGACGGTATGAACTTCAACGGACGGGCCCCATCGACACGCAGCAATAATTGCCGTGGGACTGGCAAACAGCAGATCCAGGAAGTGGACGATTACTTCATCGCCAGACAGGTCCGGCTGTGCCGCGCTGGCGCGGGCTTCAATACAAGATCGTCACGAAAAGTGGCCGAACGTTCGAACTTCTCCTCGACCGAAGTCCAACGCTTCCCACTACTTGTGTTGATTTCAACTTAGGTCCTGCGTCCAACTTGCGAACGCATCGCCTGCGCGATCATGTTCCATGCGGGAAGGAACCTGGGCTGTGTCCGACAACGATCCTTCAGCACGCCTGCCGCACCTGGCTTATCTCGACGGTTGGCGCGCCTTTGCCATCATAGGCGTTCTGGTCGATCACTATCTCACAACTCGGATCATCAATCTCGGCCGCTTTGGCGTCGAGATGTTCTTCGTCCTCAGCGGGTTGCTAATGGCAGACATCCTGTTTGTGAGACAGATGTCCCTATCGAAATTCTTCGGTCGGCGGATAGCGCGCGTTTACCCCGCGCTCTTTGTGTTCTTGTCCGCGATGATTGTGGCCGCCGCCATCGGGCTTTGGCGCGTGGGCTGGCTAGAAATGGTCAGCGCATTCACGTTCACCTATAACTACTATCAGATCGAAGCCGGACGAAGCGAGTTCATCGACCACATATGGACTCTCTGTGTTGAGGAACACACCTACGTCGTGCTAGCTGTCATTGCAGTAGTCAGTCGGCGATCTCAGGAAACTGGCGGCATCGTGTGCTTGTCGCTTGCGGCGCTCGCCTGGGGCAACGGCGCCATCCAAACACAGCATGGTGGAGATTACTATACCGTCTACTGGCGCACTGATGTACGTGCCGCCTCGATCCTGATGGGTGCGGGCGTTTACCTTCTACTTCGTTCTCATAAAGTCCCAACGTGGATGCCAATTACACTTGGGGTGGCTGCAATAATTTTCAATTTCGAACAAGTTCCCGATCCGCTCAAGTACGGGTTGGGAACTGCCCTCCTTGCATTGGCTCTGATCTTCATTGGGCAGGCGCCCGCCTCCGTTCTTCGCGTGTTAGGATCGAAGCCGCTCGCTGCGATAGGCGTTCTCTCCTTCTCGATTTACCTGTGGCAGCGGCCCTTTGCCCAACTCCCTGGGAAACTCGGAAGGGCGCTTGGACTCGGAGCGGCCATTGCACTGTCGGTGTTGAGTTACTTTTTCGTCGAGAAGCCTGCACGTCATTACATCAACAAGCGCCTAGAACACAGGCGTTCCGCACCTCGCGAGAGAAGCTTGATGGCTAGATTCTATCGACGTCAGAATTCAATGATGTCGCCGCCCCATTTCATCTCCGAAATACTCGATGGCGTGCGCGTGGGCGACCAGACCGCCAGGGATTGCTTGGCCGCCGATGGGCTGGGATGCCTTCCACATATCGCAAATGGGCGAGATGCCGATTCGCTGGCGCCGCGCTACCAGATCACCCGCGAGGAACAGGACCGCTTCGCGCTGCGCTCGCAGGAGAAGGCGTATGCCGCGATCCGGGCGGGACGGTTCGACGACGAGATCGCCCCTGTCTCGGCAAAGAGTACGCGAGGCAATGTCGTCGTCGACCGCGACGAACATCCCAATCCGCGACCACCATCGAAGGGCTAGGCCGATTGAAACCGGTCTTCGATCCGGCAGGGACGATCACGGCCGGCAACTCCTCCGGGCTAAGCCGCTTCCGTCCCGCTTCGTCCGCCGATCACGTCAAAATTGATTACAGAATTCACACGCTTGTCGCACTGTTCGCGCTTCGTAGCTTTCGAGGAGGAAAGTCCATGTTGTATCCTGGTCGGTCCCTTGAGCCGTGCGAGATCGATTTGCTGTCTCGCGTGTGCCGAACCGTCTGCAAAGAAAACGGCGTTTCACTTCAATCAGGAGAGGCGCAGCGCGTAGCCTCACACCTGCTTCAGTTGTTTATGAATGGCCTGACAGACGAGCATGAGCTTGTCGACGCCGGGCGGAACCGCTGGACGAGGTTGGAAGTCCGTTTGCCACCGCAGAACGGCGGCACAATACCATCGTATATCGGTTCTCTGAGCCCGGAGGGCGCATAGAAAGCCACCGCCATGTAGCGGTGGCTCGCCGTCATTGCCTCAAACTTTTGCCCAAGTGTCCATCCCCTGATGACCACGTAGCCCGCGCCCATAATCCGTGGCCGAGCGGGCAGCATGGAGGCTTTGTTCGTCCGCAAAGGGGGCCAAAAGCGCGATGGCCGCCGCTATGGCCGCCAAGCGTTGGCTTTGATGCTCTGCTGGCGAAAGAGATGGGAGCATCAATGGCCTGCAGTGTCATCTGGTATGATAGACGAGGCATTATTTATGACCCTGCTAGGCTATTGATCTAGCTGTGTTTTTTTCTTTGTTTTCACTCAAATTTCCGTCGCACGGACCGCCAAAAGCTTACGGTCTTGGTTTTAAAGGGAAATTTTCGGCGAAATTTTTTCGAGGCTTCGCGTGCTATCGGAGTCAATCGGAGGAAGGCCCGATCTCAAGGAGCAACGAGGCTCAGTGCTGCCGCTTCGGGACCGCAAGCTGATGGGCAGCTTTTCGGCGCTGATAGTCAAGACCAGACTTTCAGGCACTCCTTCGACGCGAACTGCCCCTTAGCAGATCGTTGACCGGATCTTTTGATTTCGGTGTAGCTGCTGTCCGTGGCGCGCCGAACGGCGACCAATGCCGCAAATTAACACGCCGCAGGTCCTTCTAGCGGTGGCGACCCAGTTCAGGTGAGGTGGGACCGCCTCGATCTCGATTGAGCAATGTCATGATATCCTGGGCAGAGACCGGCTTGCTGAAATGATACCCTTGCATTTCGTCGCAGTTGTTCTTGCGCAGGAACGCTATTTGCTCGTCCGTTTCAACTCCTTCGGCAATGACCCTGAGGTTCAGCTTCTGGCCGAGCGAAATCACAGCACTGGCGACGGCCTGGTCGTCCTTGTCGGTGGCGAGGTCGTTGATGAACGACTTGTCGATTTTCAGCCTTGCCACCGGGAAGGTCTTGAGTGCGCTAAGGCTGGAATAGCCTGTTCCGAAATCGTCGATCGAAATCTGCACGCCGAGGCTCTGCAGTTGATTCATCGTCGCAACCGCCATCTCGACATTTTGCATGATCAGGCTCTCGGTTAGTTCAAGCTCGAGATATTGCGCTTCAAGACCGCTGTCCTTGAGCGCGTTGACGACTCGGCTGATCAGGTTGGGTTCCTTGAACTGCCTTGCCGAGACGTTCACGCAGACCATCATCGGTGGCAGGCCGTTATCCTGCCAGGCCTTGTTCTGGCGGCAGGCTTCATGCAGCACCCAGTCGCCGATTGGGACGATCAGGCCCGTCTCCTCGGCCATCGGGATGAACTTCATCGGCGAGATCAGGCCCAGCGTCGGATGCTTCCAACGGATCAGCGCCTCGACCGCGAAGACCTGACCGGAGCGAAGGTCGACCTGCGGCTGATAGAAAAGCGTGAACTCCGCGCGCGCGAGGGCGTTTCGCAATTCCTCCTGCAACAGGAATTTTTCGTGGACCGTCGCGTTGAACTCGGGCGCGTAGAACAGGAAATTGTCGCGGCCGAGCTCCTTGGCCCGGTACATGGCTACATCCGCATTGGCCAGCAGGGCGTCGGCATTCGCCCCGTCCTTGGGGTAGTTCGCCACGCCCATGCTGGCTGTCATCCTGAGACGATGTTCGCCCAGCTGAACCGGCTCTGCGATCGCCGCACGGATCTTCTGCACGGTCGCGGCAATAAGGTCAGCATCCGGAGCCTGGTCAAAAAGCACAATGACGAATTCATCGCCGCCGAGCCGCACAACGGTGTCGGTCGCCCGCACGCATTCGACCATCCGGCCGGCAATAGTCTTCAGCAGCATGTCTCCGGCATTGTGCCCGAGCGTGTCATTGACCAGCTTGAAATTGTCGACATCGATGAACACCACGCTTACCCAGCGGTGATAGCGCTGCGCATACAGGATCGCTTGCGAAAGCCGGTCCCCAAGCAGGGCGCGATTGGGAAGCCCGGTCAGCGTGTCGTGGTTGGCCATGAAATTGATGCGGTCTTCGGCAAGTTTGCGCTCGATCGCAATGCCAGCGATGCGGGTCGTGAAGTCAATAAGACTGATCTCGGCATCGACCGGCCCGCGCACCGTTTTCGAATACATCGCAAAGACGCCCAGCACTGCGCCGGTATGCGCCAGGATCGGCGTCGACCAGCACGAGCGATAGCCATACGGTTCCACGATGCCGCGATAATCCTCCCAGAGTGGATCACTCATCACATCGGTCACGATGACGGGCTCGCGGCGATAGGCGGCAGTGCCGCAGGAGCCGACCTTGGGACCGATCTGGATGCCGTCGATGGCGCTTGTGTAGTCCTTTGCCAGGCTGGGTGCCGCTCCATGCCGCAAGTGGCTGCCATCCTTGTCGAGCAGCAGCACGGAGCCGAATATGCCATTCAACTGCGTTTCCATGAGGCGCATGAGGCGGTCGAGCACGTTCTCGAGCGGAGCACTTGCCGCAATCATTTCCAGGATCTGCGCCTGACCGTTCAGTAGGTCGTCCGCCCGCTTGCGCTGGCTGATGTCGCGGGCTATGCCGACCAGGCCGAAGATCTCGTTCTGTGCATTGCGCAAGGGCACCTTGGTCGACGACAGCCACTTGCCGCCGCCTGAGGCATCGACAATGAATTCTTCCTCGTCGACCATCGGCTGGCCGCGGCGCAAAAGATCCTGCTCGCAGGCTCGAAACTGTCGGGCGAGTTCAGGCGCATGCAGGTCGAAATCGGTCAGACCGATCATTTCGCCGGTCTGCCGGCCGCTGTCCGCGGCAAGCGCCCGGTTGACCACGACGAAACGGCTTTCGGCATCCTTGACCCACAGATAATCAGGAACCCAGTCAATCAGCGCTTGCAGTGAAACGCGTTCGTTGGCGACTAGGCGGCTGGCGGCGAGTTCGGTGATGTCCTCATGCGTCGCCACCCATCCGCCGTCGGGCATCGGCTGATGACACACTTGAATCGTGCGGCCGTCCTTAAGTTCGGCGGTCCAGGTTTTCGAACCGCTGCTCGCATTGATCGAGCGAGCGAAAGCGAGATAGGCCTCGCCGGCCATCGGCGACGTTTCGGCGGCGAGCCTCAGCTCGAGGATTTCGCTGAGCTTCACGCCGGCATCCAGTTTCTCGGGCGCGATGCGATAGATTTCCGCGTAGCGGCGATTGCACAAGATCAGCTGTTCGTCGGCGTCGAAAAAACAGATGCCTTGCGAGATGTTGTCGATCACCGTCTCGAAGCGCCGTGACTGTGCTTCGAGCGTCGCTTTCGTGGCCCGCAGCTCGTTCTCCAGATTCTCATAGTAGGCAAGGGCCAATTTCGACAGCGTGGCCAGTCCGGCTTGGTCCATCGGCTTGGCGGCGCGCCTGGATGATTTCGTAGCCAAACAGAGTTCCTCCGGTTCGACCTGCTGAGTAAATAAAACTGGCCGAGAACGAACAAAGGTCCCGTGCAAGGTAATTGAGATCTACTAATTGTCGGTGAACGGGCTTTCACATCCGCGCTGGGGCCAGCTAGTCGAGCGGCGACCGAAAATATTGGCTTTTCTCGCGCGATTGATCGTGATCTTCTTGGCGGGATCCTTCCACTTGCGGTCAATCACGTCGATTGCCGCGTGGGTTTCGATGTGCTTTGCGCAGCAGCGCCACCGGTTTAACAGTCCATCAAATTCCGAACCTGCTTTGTTCGTACCGCACAGTCGATCACAGCCCAGCCGCAACTTTTACAACATGCACGTTCGAATGTTCTGTCTCAGGTGGGGCCCCGCCCACGCGGCCCGCCTGTCTTCGATGGTCTCCGCCGTTTCTTCCTCGACAGGCTGGCTGGAGGCTTATGGCCGCTTGGAATGAGATATTCGACGTAGCGGAAGCGCCCAGCCAGAATCGCTACAACGGAAAGCACACAGGAAAGGCTGCTCGCGGGCCTTGCCCCAGGTTTGCGCCATGATCATCGACCGGATCGTGCAGCGACGACCCAAACAAGGCGCTGCGTGAAGAACATCCAAAGTGGCGCAACCAAGCCGATGGCGTTGCGATGTGCGCTTTTGGAGGGAGGCCAGGAGCGGCACAATAACCGAGATGCGGCGCATTACTGACGACAGTGGGCAATTATCGTCGCTGGATCATGACCGTGCTTTCAGCCGACCAACGCAACAGCACATCTTGTCCTTCCACGAGCTTCTGGGAACCGTCATTCTTGACTAACACCTTGATCGTGTCGCCAGCGCGGTCGACGAAGTAGGTGCTGGAATTGCCGGCGAAGATGCGCTTCGAGACGCGGCCGCTCAATATGTTGCCGGCCAAGCCCGTGCCCGCTGAGGCGGGAACGATCTGGATGCGCTCTGGCCGCACCGCGCAACTTGCCTCGCCGCCTGCGACTGCGTGCATATCGGCTGCTGTGGCGATTGCTGTGCCGTCGGCCAACCTGATGCCGGTCCCGGTTGCTTCGCCGCGCAGGATGTTGGCATCGCCGAGGAAGATGGCCGCGAACTCGCTCTTCGGCTGATCGTAAATGTCCTCTGGCGGGCCTTCCTGCACCAGACGGCCATCGCGCAGGATGCCGATTCGGTCGGCCATGGTCAGCGCTTCTTCCTGGTCGTGGGTGACGAAAATGGTGGTGATGCCGACCTCGCGTTGGATACGCTTCAATTCCACCTGCATGTCGACGCGGAGCGCCTTGTCGAGCGCCGAGAGCGGTTCGTCGAGCAAGAGCACGCGAGGCTTCGTCACTATGGCGCGGGCCAACGCAACGCGCTGACGCTGGCCCCCGGAAAGCTGATGCGGACGCCGGCCGCCGAGCTTGGCTAATTGAACCAAGTCTAACGCACGCTGAACCTCGGCCTGAACGGTGGCCCTCGCCTCGCCGCGCACCGATAGTCCGAAAGCGACGTTGTCGGCGACGCTCATGTTGGGGAACAGCGCATAATTCTGGAACACCATGCCGATGCGCCGCTTCTCGACCGGGACCTGCTCGACGTTGTCGCCGCCGATGGCAATACGGCCACTGTCGGGGAAATCGAAACCGGCGATCTGCCTCAGGAGCGTGGTCTTGCCGCTGCCCGATGGCCCGAGCAGCGCATAGAAGCCGCCGTCGGGAAAGTCGATCGACACGTCATCCAGTGCCTTCATAGCGCCGAAGCTGCGCGAGACGTTCCGGACTTGCACCTCGGCCATTACTTCTCTCCGCCGAACCTGAAGAAGCGCGCCGTAAGCAGCATCAGCGCCATCGACACGACGATGATGATTGTCGATACCGCGTTGATCTCGGGCGTGAACCCCTTGCGGATCGCGGCGTAAATTTCGACCGGCAGTGTCGTCTGGCCGGGTGTCGCCAGGAAGTAGGACACCACGAATTGGTCGAACGACACGGCAAAGGCAAACAGCCCACCGGCAATGACGCCGGGCATGATCCAGGGCAGCGTGATGCGCATCGTCACCTGCCACTGGTTGGCGCCAAGCGAGCGCGCCGCCTCTTCCAGCTCCGGCGCGAAGGTTTGCAACCGGGCCGAGACGACGACGATGACATAGGGCAGCGCCAGTGCGACATGGCCGAGCAGGATGGCGAACAGGCCGCGCCCGATGCCGATGCCGAAGAAGAAGATCAACATCGCCGTGCCGGTGATCAGCCATGGAATGGCGATCGGCGGGAAGAGCAGCGCCTGCAGGAATTTCTTGCCGCGGAATTCGTAGCGGTAAAGCGCCAGCGACGCCGCCGAGCCGAGCACGGTCGAGATGATGGTCGTGATAACGGCGATCTCGATGCTGTTCCGGGTGGCCGCGATCAGCTGGTCGTTCTGCCACAGCGAAGCGTACCACTCCGTCGTCCATTCGAACGGCAGCTGGTAGAAGGGCGAGACGTTGAACGACATCAGCGCCATGATGATGATCGGCAGATAGAGGAAGGCGAGCAGCATTAAGATGTAGACCCGGCCCAGCCATTCCAGGATACGCATCGTCGCCATCAAGCGGCAGCCCTCCGCAGCACCGGAGAGGCAATCGCCAAGATAACCAGCACGACGGCGAGCAGAATGAAGGAGAGTGCCGCTCCCAGCGGCCAGTTGAACACGGCGACGAACTGGTCCTCGATTAGCGTGCCGTAGAACGTGCCGGTGCGCCCGCCAAGGATGCGCGGTTCCATGAAGGAGCCGACGACGGGAACGAAAATGAGCGCGGCGCCCGCCACCAGCCCCGGCATCGACAGCGGGATGATCACTCGCCACAGAACCTGCAGCCGCGAAGCGCCAAGCGAGCGCCCGGCCTCAATGAGAGAGTCGTCGATCGCCTGCAGGGTGAGATAGCAGGTCAGCACCATATAGGGCACGTAGGAGTGCACCAGCCCGATGACGACGGCCGGATAGGAATACATAAGGTCGATATTGATCTTGAACGGCAGCACCGCGTTTAGCGTTGTATCGAGAATGCCGCCTTCGCGCAAAACCATCGCCCAGGAAAAGATGCGCACCAGCCCGTTCGACCAGAAGGGCAGGATGACGAGCAGGAAGATCGCCTCGCGGCTGCGCCCTTTCAGCACCTTGGCCAGGACATAGGCCGCCGGGTAGCCGATGAGGACGCACCACAGTGTCACCTCGAGGCCGAGGCGCAGCGAGGCCAGCAGCAACGTCAGGTAAAGGCTTTGCGAGAAGAAGGCGGCATAATTGCCGAGCGTGAACGCCCACGGCTTTCCCGACAGCGGCAGGTCGGTCATGAAGGAGAAGAACGCCATGGCCGACAGCGGCAGGAAGATCGCCAGCGTCAGCCACAGATAGGCGGGCGCCAGCAGCGGCAGAGCCGATCTCAGCCCGCTGCGTGACGCCGTCGCAGCCTGTGCTGTCATGATACCTTCCTCCTAGGATAGGAAGGATCAGCCAACCTGATGGTCGGCTGATCTCAGCGTCTGGTTACTTCACGTCGACCTTCAGCTGCTGCCACAGCGCCAGATAGGCTTTTCGCTGGGCATCGGTGATCGGTGCCTGGAACTGGATGCGCTTGGCCACCTCGGGGCTGCCCATCACCTTGCGGTTGAAGGCATCTTCGGGCAACGCTCCCACCGCCTTGGTGTTAGCCGAAACCGGAGCGCCAACCTTGGTGACCCATTCGACATAGAATTTCGGGTCGATCATGTAGTTGATGAAGGCCTCGGCGCCGGCGACGTTCTTGGAACCGACCGGAATTGAAAAGGCGTCAAGCCAGGCGACCGCGCCTTCCTGAGGGATGACCAGCGAGACCGGCAGCTTGAAGTGGGTCTTGGCGCGGTCGGCCGAGCCGCTCCAATAGGTTCCGATGTCGATCTGGTTGGAGGCGACCATCTGGTTCCAGTCGTTCTCCGAGCTCCAGAAGGTCTTGATCTGCGGCATCAGCGAGGTGAGCTTCGCCTTGACCGCACCCATATCCTTGATGTCGTTGATGTTCTGGCCGGTGGCGATAGCGCCGAACTGGACCGCTTCGACGGCGTCGTCGCGGATGATGACGCGGCCCTTGTGGGCGGGATTCCACATCTCGGCGATGGACGTCGGCGGCTTGTCGAAGGATTTGTCGTTGATGGCGAGCGCCGTCAGGCCCCAGACCCACGGCACGCCATAGACCTTGCCGTCATGGTCGAGCATCGGCGAACTAGCCTTGTCCCTGCTGATGTCGGCATAGTTCGGCAACTTGGAGGTGTCGATAGGCTGGATCAGCTTTTCCGCCATCGCCTGGTCATTGAAGGCGGCGTTGATCATGACGACGTCGTAGAGCCCGGGATTGGTCCGGATCTTGGTCAGCATTTCCTGTTCGGAATTGAAGAAGTCGTTGACGACCTTGTTGCCGGTCGCCTTCTCGAAGGCTGCAATGGCCCAGGGTTCGTCGGCGCCATAGCCCTTCCAGTTGAGCACATGCACTTCGTCGGCCTTGGCCGCAAAGGCGAGCGCGGAGGTGAAGACGGCGGTGGCCGTCAGCAGGGCAGTCAAGTCAGGCATGCGCATGGTTTGCTCCTCTCTGTGTACGCCCGCTTCCCGGGCTTTTCAGGCTGTCTTGTGGGCCTTCTGGGTCTGGCCTGGCGCACCGGTCGAAGGACCGCCCGCATGGCTCAGGAAAGTCTGTATTTCCTCCTCGGTTGGCGCCGATGAACCGCCGTGACGGGTAACCGAAATGGCCGCCGCCGCATTGGCGTAGTGCGCCGCCTCGAAGGGGCGCGTGTCGCGCGCCAACGCGCTGACGAAAGCGCCGATATGGGTGTCGCCGGCGCCGTTGGTGTCGATGGCCGGAACCTTGAAACCGGGAATGGTCCGGGCGGAGCCGTCTGCCAGCCGCACATGGCAGCCCTTCGCGCCAGAGCGGATGATGACGCCGGCCGCCTGTGGGCAATGGTCGGCGAGAAGCCGCGCCGCGAGTGCTCCCACATCGCCCGGACCGGCAATCTCGGCCGCTTCGGTGGCGTTGCAGCTCAACCAGGTGACACGGGCAAGCACCCGCGACAGGATGGAGCGCGGAATGTCTGAAATGACCGGCGTCGGGTCGAAGACGAAACGTGATCCGGCCGGAAGCGCCTCGATCCAGTCGGTCAGGGCGTCGCGGCTCCCAGGGTAGCTCAGCGTATAGCCTGAAGTGAACACCCAGTCCCCCGGCGCAACCATCACCGGCGCCATCATGTCGAGGCTCAGCACGCTTTCGGCACCCGGCCACGACACGAAGGTGCGCTCGGCATCGTCCGAGATCATGGCGACGCAATTGCCGCTGTCCATGACAGGCGATGGCGGCGTCAGCGTTTCGATCCCCGCCTCGGCGAAGGCGGTGCGCAGGAAGTCGCCGTTAGGTCCGCTGCCGAGCTGGCCTGCGAATACCACCTTCATGCCGGTGCGGCTGGCCGCGACCATCATGTTGAAACCGCCGCCGGCGACCTGCGCATAGCTCGAAGCAGTCTTCTCCGTCCCGGACGCCGGCAAGGCGTCGATGCGGTAGACGTAATCGACCACCGCGCTGCCGATATGGACGAGACGCCCGCTCATACTGCCGCCTTCCCACCGCCTTGCGCCAAACGTGCCGAAACGAGATCGCCGGCGAGCCGGCGTACCTCGTCCAGATCGAGACCCTTCAACTCGGCAATCCTGTCCCCCGGCAGCGTGGAAAATCCAGCGCATGCGCCAGCCATGCCAGCAGCGATTGCTCCGATCGTGTCGGTATCGCCGCCGAGGTTGGCGGCGATGACGGCCGCCTGCCACGGATCGCCCCGGGCTACTTCCAAAACCGCGAAAGCGGCGGGTATCGACTCCTGGCTGATGACGCCGGTGCCGACCAGATCGACAATCAGCGCTATGGCCTCGTCATACGGCTTGCCACGCACAAGCGCCCGCGCCCAGTCGATGCGCGCAGCTATGTTGCCGCCTGTGGTCCAACGCCCGAGAGCCGCACCACGCCTGGCCGCCTCGGCAGCATGGCCGGACGCTTCTCGCCAGCTCGCGCCGGATACGCCCCAACTGACTGCGGCCGCAACAGCCGCCGCGGCCGCGATGGCAATGGAGGTGTTGTGGGTTGCGCGGCATGTCTCGTCCACTTTGGCGACCAATGCATCCAGGGATCCCGGCGGCATTAAGATGCCGACCGGGGCGATCCGCATCGCCGCTCCGTTGGTGTCGCCGCTGCGCCCGGCTTCCTCGGGCTCGATCCCGTCATTGATGGCGTCTATGGCGCGCTTGGTTGAGGGCCCGAGCAGGTCGTAGGAGCCGCGAGCCTTGACGTCGCGCTCCCAGTCGAGCAGCGCGTTCACCCAGCGGCGATGGTCGAAGGCGGGCCGCGATTCCAATAGGATGCGGCCGAGCAACAGGGTCTGTTCCGTATCGTCGGTGATGGCGCCTGCCGGCAGGCCGCGCGAGACCGGATGATCCGGCACCGGCGCGACGAACCTGTCGACAAAGCCATATGCCGACCTGATCTCGATTGGCGACAGAAGCTGCGTCGGCATGCCCAGAGCATCGCCAAGCGCGCCGCCCAGCAGCGCGCCCATCGCCCGATCAACCACCACCTCCCTGTTCCTCTCCGTCATCGCTCAAAACTCCAGATGCAGGGCGAAGTGCTGGGGATTGAGTAGGCTGACGACATATTCGATCGGCCGGCCGTCGGCGGCCCGCGTTAGTCGCCGGCCACGAAGGAACGGCGTGCCCGGTGGACAATTGAGGACCGCGGCGTCCTCACCGCTCAACATCTCGATATCGACCCACTCCTCGCCGTGATCGGGCACCAGACCAGCGCTGCGCAGTGTCTGGTGAAGAGAGCCCTCGCGCAGACCCTTGAGCGGGACTTCCTCCAACTCCGGGGACAGAGGCATGCGGCTGCGTTCTATAGAGATTGCATGACCGTCAGCGGCATTGCTGCGCACGCGGTCGACAGCGATGAAAGCTGGGTTGTTTATACCCAGCTTCGCAGCCAATTCAGCATCCTCGATGACCTCCAGTCGTAGCGTGCGCGTCTCGGCGTTCGCTCCGGCATTGGCCAACGCCCTTGACCAGCCGATAGAATCGTCAACCCTCTTTCCGTCGAAGGTGACGAATGAGCCGATGCCGACGCGGGTCGTGATGAGGCCGCGATTGGAAAGCTCCTCCAATCCCTTGCGCACCGTGTTGCGGCTGACGGAGAAGCGCTGCACCAGCTCGTTCTCGCTCTGCAGACGGTCGCCAAAGCCCAGAACGCCGGAGCGAATTTCCTTTTCGAGAACGGTCGCGATCTTCTCCGGCTTCGCAACGCCAGGCGACAGGGGAAATGGAGATCGAGCCATATGTGAACCTGTCCAATATACTTGTATAATCCTGTTCAATAACGCTCATTTGCCTTCCCGTCAATGCGATTTCTTGGGTGGTTTGAGCGCTAAAAAAAGGCGGCGTAAAATGCCGGACGCGTTGAGGCGTCAACACTGCATCGGAATTACTCAAATTTTAGGCTGCGATGTTCAGCCTATGTCGTCGCGAATGCATGCCTTAATACAAGCACGCGGAATTTTAGCCGGAACGCACATGGTTGTTCCTCGTTTTTGGCTCTGAGGGAACCATGAAACGGAGAGAGAACGATGAAAAGGCTTTTGTTACCCGTTGTAACAGGCGCGCTTGTCGCGCTGTCTGGCGCAGCTTTTGCTGACACTCCCGTATCCGCCGCTACAAACCTTAACGTTCGCGCCGGTCCGGGCTCACAGTATCCGGTCATTGGCGTGCTGCGGGCGGGCCAGACGGCCACACTGAACGGCTGCCTGCAAAACTCCAAATGGTGCACCATCGCCGAGGCCGGTGGCCAAGGCTGGGTCTATTCCGACTACGTCACCGCAGAATTCGGCGGCAATCGGGTGATCCTAACCGAGCGGCCGGCCGATTCCGGCATCGCGGTCGTGAAACCTCCTCGCAATCAAGGCGGCAATGCCGGAGCCGTCGCCGGCGGCGCTACCGGAGCGATCGCCGGCGCCATTATCGGAGGGCCGGTTGGCGCTGCTGTGGGCGGCGCGGCGGGGGTCGTCGGCGGCGGCGCAGCCGGCACCGTGATCAATCCGCCCGAACAGGTGCGCACTTACATCAGTGCGCATCGGGTCAAGCCTGTTTACCTTCAAGGTAAGGTTGTGACCGGCGCGACGCTGCCTGACACGGTGGCCCTACAGAAGATCCCGAACTACCGGTATCGATATGTGTACGTGAACAACCGCCCGGTGCTGGTTGAGCCATCAACGCGCCGCATCGTCTATGTTGAAGGCTGAGGTGACGATCGGCATGAACACGGACCGTCGGGCGAGTTGCCCGGCGGTCAAGCCGAGGCGGGCTGTTGGCCGCAAGACAATTGGCTCGGCTGTAGATAGCAAGCGCCCGTTCACCGTATTGGACCAATCTGATTGACGGCACTGGAGGCAGCGCTCCGGGGCGGGGCGCGCAGCTTTCCGGCAAGGAGGCCTTGTTCATTATTCACAAGAGCGTCGGCGGCTGCAGATGGGAGCGTTTTGGATCACTACAGCAGGCCACAGCGCGGCACACCCGATGTCTGGTTCAGGGAACAGCCGGAAGCCTCGGAACGGTCGACATCAGGCGCGAAACCGATCGCCTACGGATGAGCCTCCGAATGTCGGCAAGGTCATCAACACATTGGAATCAAGCATCCGAGATTCGGACTGCGGCTTGATTGTCCTCGCAGCCCCGATCATAGTGCCGCCTCGAGATTTCTGTCGGGAGAGCCATCCATGGTGTCGACGGATCGGGTGACGCGCGCACGCGCGCTGGTAACGGGAGCTTCCTCGGGCATCGGGCGGACCTTCGCAAAACGGCTTGCGGCCGATGGCTACGATCTGGTCCTCGTTGCCCGCCGGGAGGAGCGGCTGCGTGGTCTCGCCGAAGAACTCGAGGCGCTCGGCGCGGACTGCGAGATCCTCGTGGCGGACCTGTCCAAACCAGAGGGCTTGAGCGAGGTCGAAAGGCGAGCACGGGTGGGCGACGTGGAGATGCTGGTCAACAACGCCGGATTCCAGACCTATATGCCCTTCGTCGAGCTGGATCCGGCTGTCGGTGAGGCCGAAATCTCGGTTCAGGTGACAGCCGTCATGCGCCTCAGCCGGGCGGTCCTGCCGGCGATGCTTGGGCGCCGGTCGGGCGCGATCATCAACGTGTCCTCGATGCTGGCATTCAGTGCTGGGCTGGACAACGCGTTTCTGCCCAAACGGGCCGTCTATGCGGCGACGAAGGCGTTCGTCAATGCCTTCAGCGAGACCCTTGCCAGCGAACTCGCCGGGACCGGAGTGAAGGTGCAAGCCCTGTGCCCGGGTGTCGTCCGCACCGAATTCCACGACGTCGACGGCAAGCCGGTCCTGCGGCCGAACGTGCCGATCATGGAGCCGGAGGCCGTCGTCCAGGCTTCTCTGGCCGGCCTTGAGCTCGATGACGTCGTCTGCGTTCCGGCACT